>CACXXT010000063.1 GCA_902771725.1 uncultured Bacteroidales bacterium | reverse complement strand
CATCCGCCTCAACGCTCCCTCCAAGGCCAAGACGCTCTACGTGGAGTTCGAGGGCAAGGCCGGTGCCGACGGCTACACCGCTAAAAACATCACGCGCGCTGGATGGCGCATCGGATTCGTAGCCTTCAAGAGCGACGGCACGCGCGTCTATGGCGACATGAATTCCGCCACCTACAACGATGCCTCTCGCACCATTGCCTTCGACTGCCCTGCCGGATGCAGCTACGTCTGGCTCGTCGTCAGTGCTGCGCCAACGACTTATTGGACTCATAACTTCACGGGCTGGATAGACAACACCGAAGAACAATGGCCCTACCGAGTGAAATTCTATCAGACTAATGTTTACGGCGAGACCAACAATAACAGTCTGCCCACAAGTATTTCAGACATGGCCGGCACGCAGAAAGCGGCCAACGGCAACAATGTCTATGATCTTCAAGGGCGCATCGTACGTCGAGGAACCACCTCGCTCGACGGCCTGCCACGTGGCATCTATATCGCTGGCGGCAGGAAAGTGCTGAAAAAAGATTAATATTCAAAAAGATGGTGGAGTCATAAAAAGCAAAACGTTGAGACATGATAAAGAGAAAAGATGGTTTCAAAGGCGAGCGCACAGTCCTGTTACCTCGCATGATTGTTGACCTGGAGAAGAATGACCCGTTGGCAAAAAGTCTTTTTGTGACTGACATCGGCTATTACCCCAAGGCTGGTTATCATTATCGCGAGAGGCAGGAAGGTGCAGACCAGTATATCCTCATCTACTGCGTGGATGGCAGTGGATGGTACAGAATTGGTGTAGGACATGTACAGCATGTGAGCCGCGGCCAGTTCTTCATCCTCCCCGCTGGTCAGCCCCATGTCTATGGGAGCGATGCCGGTGAAGGGTGGACCATCTATTGGGTTCATTTCAGTGGAGAACACGCTTCTGTCTACGCCGCCGATGCCCAACTGCCACAAACCATCCGTGTGGCACAGGACTCACGCATCAGCAGCCGGATAGATATCTTTGAGGAACTGCTCCAGACACTGCACTATGCAGATACCATTGACAGTCTGCGTTATGCCTCCTCCCTCTTGCACTACTTCCTCGCTTCCATGCGCTATGTTCCGCTATACCGTTCCTCTGCCAAACTCGAAGAAACCGTAGGCAGGAGCCTGCCGCGACCGAACGGGACCTTCGACGTCGTGGATGCAGCTGTTCATTTCATGAAAGAGAACATGGAACGGCGCATCACCCTTCAAGAGGTGCTAACGTACGTCGGTTACTCCCAGACCTATCTCTCATCCCTTTTCCGCCAGCGTCTGGGTATGAGCATCATGGCCTTCTTCAACCATCTGAAGATTGAATATTCCTGCCGTCTTCTGCAGACTACGAATCTGCACATTAATCAGATTTGCTATAAGTTAGGTTTCGAGGATAGCTGCTATTTCTCTCGCCTGTTCACAAAGACCGTGGGGATGTCACCCACAGCCTACAGGACGACCTTGCACAGTGTCAGCAGGCCTCGTCCCGATTCGTATGCTCACCAAATGTCCTCAGCCTCCACGGGGTTGTCAAAGACCTCTTTAGCACAGAACTCCAAATAGTCCAGGTTGCATTGCTTCTTCTCGTTTTCAAGCACCGACTTGAACTTAAGGTAATAGGTCTTCTCCGGAACCATGTCGGCACTGACGATTATTTTTCGCAGCACATCGGATTGACTTCTGCAAGTGATGATGGTACCATAAGCGCTAGTGTATGAGTTCGGAGCCTTCATGTACCCATTATTTCTCATCTTTCTATCCACCTCGTCATTGTAGGAAGGATCCTCTGTATCGCTCTCCCATCCGACGATTGAGGGCAGGTTGTTATCGGAGAAATATTGGTACAGCCCTCCCATGCGCAGGTCATGAGGGATGCCCATCGCCATCAGGTTATTCTTGTCCTCACCCCAATAGATCTGGCACATAGAGCGAGTAGGATTGGCATTCCATCCATATCTGATTTCATAGTGTCCAGCCCTCGGAACTGTTGGCAACTTGACGATGAACTCATAATTGCCGATGATATTGAACTCGTCACCCTGATAGCTCTGCCAGGCGTCACCTCTTCCGGGGAGATAGTAAAACTGAGTTCCTTCATAGATATCTATGCCATCGATATATTTGTAGTTGGTGGGGAATCCTCGGTTCTTGCCCAGTTCAGTGTAGCGTTCCTTCAGCCCTCTAAGGTTATTGTTCATGAACTCCGGGAACATGGCAGCAGCATCAAAGCGGATGCGCTGTCGCTGCTGCTGGATGCAAACGTTCTCCGTGCATACCAACAGGCGGTTCAAGGGATAAACGTAACCATTGACTGAAATATATGCGGGTGAACGCATAATCTCCACGCCCTCGTTCTCATCAGGGCTGAGGGCACCCACAGAGGTGGGATAAAACCGTCCGCTTTCATGATAGTCGTTAATGTTCTGATTTATGGGACTGAACTCCCCTCTGCCATTTCTCAAGATGGGAAAGCGATTCAGGTAGATGCCATCGCTGCTCGTGCTCTGGCGACAGCTCTCGGCACTCTGGAAGATTTTCAGCAGCCGGTGACGCCCCAGCGTCTGGTAGTGCTCCATTACCGGGATGGTATAACTCGACGCGTTCTTATAATTATATCCTCTCTCGTTCCAGTGCAGCACCAGTTTGTCATGGCTGAGGGCTACGGGCAGCACGTGATAGGTCACAAATTGGTTGATGATATTGTCTTCACTGGCGAAGTCATCGTCCTGCTGTGCGTTGGGATAGGCACCAATTGTCAGCAGATACTGCTTAACTTCCTGAACACCAATGTCTGCCGCCCGCATTGGTTGTCCCGCCTCCGCAAACAACCGTTCCCAGCAGTCATCTGTCTCTGCGAAAATGGTAAACCCGAACTTGCGGTGAGGCGGCAGGAAACCGGCACCGCTGGCACCCTCTGTGGGGTGAAGCCCCAAGTTCTTTACGACCCCTGTGGCATAAAGCCTCTCCCACATCTCGTCGCGCACTTTCGACAGTGTGTCGGCCAGTCCGCAGGCCAGCAATAGGCGTGACATCACCGTGTAGCCGCTGTTACCTCCCCTGGACCAACGTCCCACCATATCTGCCAGAGTCTCATTGGATGGACAGATGACAGCGTGAACCATGTGGATATAGCCATTAGAAACCTCAATGTCACGCATCTTCAGGTCCACAGGTGCCTGCTCGTTAATGAATATACTGTCGGAATTGACCACACCTCGTGCGACGCTCAGCCGTCGGTCATTCAGATTGGGCAATTCCAGCTCTTCACCGTCATGCGCTGGAAATTCGCTCGTGGAATAAACCAGAGTGTTTCCACCATCTATAATGCTATTGTATACTATCACCTTTCGGATGGAATCCAAATCCCGCTCCTCCCTGAAACCATTCCAGGAAGGCTCCGTGATGAGTCCCTCGGCATGCAGCGAATCCAGATAGTCGCTGATGGCTTCGTTGTTTGGTGCGAAACACGTATAGTGTCCTCGCACTGACAGCAGTTGTGCTACGCTGGAATTGGACTGGCTGCTAATGGGAACCTCTTTCAGCAGCCTCACATACTCCGAGAACTGCCCCGACGGTTCTTCTTCCAAGAAGCTCAGCACGGTTTGTTCTTCAAAAATATAGCGGTTGGACATGTCGATGTCTTCCTGACAGGCATTGGTTATGCCCAGCAACAGTAACAGGCTGGCATAACAGGCAGATGTGATGATTCGATGTTTCGTTTCCATGCCGCAAAGGTACTTTTTTTCTTAATACAAAAAGGAACGATGTCGCTCCCTGACCGTGTGATGGTTGGTTTGTCCATAAAGAAAATGAAAAAGTACATACAAAGGTTTGTGGATTATCTCTACTTTTGCCGCCGAAAAGCTATTGTTTAACCCCTAAAACCTCCAAATTATGAAGAAAAACCTATCACTATTGACAGCCTTCTTTCTTCTCCTATGGGCGATTCCTCTTTACGCTCAGCTGGACGAGTTGAAGCAGAAAAGCATTGTCATTCAGGAGCAAGCCGACGAGATGGAGCCCGGCACTTGGTATCTGCTCTTTCAGGCACGTGGCAGTGGCGGATACATGTGTGACATGGGTGCGGGCAGCCTCCTGCTCAAACCATCCACTGACAATGTCACTGATGGCGATCTGGCAACAGAGAAGGCCGGTTTCCTCGTCAGATTCATCCCCACCGAGGGAGCTTCAGACGTTCCTGCCTATCACCTGCAGTTCGGTACTGGCAACTACGTGGCTGCAGAGGCGCCGGACCGGCAAGTCAATGGTACGGAGCTTTCCACAACAGTCTCTCTCGACAATGCCGATGCGTGGAATATCACGCTCATAGCCGAGTCACTGGGGCATTTCTGCATGACAACAGATCCTCTCGGATGCCGCATTGACAACAATGGCACGGGTAGCACCATCTCTTATTGGGACACGGGCGCCGGCAGCGACCTATATGCCAACTATGATTGGCAGTTCTTTCCTGTAGAACTGGTCGAGGTCACTGACTTGGAAATCCTGTATGAACGAGTGCTGCGGCGATATTTCGAACTGCAGAACTACTATGACGCTTTCGAGCCTGGCACAGAGCCCGGCTATTATGGAGCAACAGAGGTGGAGGCCTTCCTGAAGACCATGAACGAGGCCGGCGTCCTTCTGGATACACCGATGCAAAAGCTGACGCAGGCACAACTGGACCAGATGCTCGAACAACTGAATCAAGCCTATGAAAACGTCGTGGCATCGCGGGTGGAATATGTCTTGGAAAATGGCTACTACCGCATCCGAACCGCCAGCAACTTCTACTACGAAGAACGTGATGACCAGGTGGTCTATCCCGAGAAGGGCCTCTGGGGCGAGGGCAGCGAGTGCGGGTGGAGCGACCTGGATCGCACCACCTACCGCGCCTGCACTTTCCTTTGGCGCTTTGACAGAGATGCGCAGACAGGCAACTACCAAGTTTACAATGTCACCAATGGCGGCCGCTTTACTTCCCTCAACGGGGCTGATCATCTCCAGCTCAATCCCGCGTTGACACCCGAGGAGTCCGAGATTCAAGTCTCCTATGTCTCGCGTGACGAGAATGACCCCTCCGTCATCTATGTGGCACTTTCGAGGGCAGACAACACTGATGCCTACGGCTTCTTCCACCAGAACAAGCACGGCAATGGAACGGGGCGCGCTGGCAATATCGTGGGATGGGACTATAGCGGGCTGTGGAGCCTCTGGTCGGTGGAAGCTGTGCCCGAGGATGAAGCGCAGGCCATGCTCGATAATTATTCGATTCTGAGCAACAAGGACCGCTTACTGGCTAAGTACGACAGCCTTCGCCAGGAAGTCCTGCGCGATGTGGCGCTGGCAGAAGATGCCCGAGTAGAATCCGATCGTTTGGTGAAGACGGAAGAACAATACTCCTCTGCCATGACCGATGACAACTACCCGCTGTCCAATCTCCTGGATGGCAATAATTCAACATTTTGGCATTCCAGATGGGATGCCGGACCGCAGCCGGGGGGAACACACTTCATCCAGATTGACTTCGTCGAGCCCGTCGAGAACGGATTGTCCATGGATTATGTAAGAAGAAGCATTGACAGCGACCAGACCTTGGAATTCAGCCTTTATGGCTATGACCATGAACCCGACCTGTATGCCGAAGGCAAGGAAACGGGCAAGCTGCTGGCAACCATGAAGTTCCCAGACCTCATCGCGGGCAAGGTGATGTCCGCAGCTGTCAGCTTCGAAGGGAGCTACCGGTATGCGCGTCTCTACTCCGAGAAAACCAACTCGGCCAACGGCTTCTGGCATGCTGCGGAACTGAACTTCCATCGGGTGGTGCACAATCCCAATGCGCAGGCAGCACACATGGGCGAAGTCTATACCCAGCTGAAGGCTCTGCTGCAGAAGCAGATCGACCGTGAGACGATCACCCCCGACGATTACACCGATCTGCAAGAGGCCTATGACCTCTTCCTTACCAAGTTTGTCAATCCGGCCGAACTCATGAGCAGCATCACGCTGGCAGAGGCCAAGGTGGCCATCATCGCCGAGGGCACGGATCCAGGCTTCTGGCCTGCAGGCACTGGCAGCACCCAGGTCGTGGAGGCTGTCGAGGTTGCTAAGGCATACCTCGCAACGGGCAGCCTAAAGAAGGAAGAGGTGGAGGCACACATCCAGCAGCTGAAAGGGCTGACTGCAGAAATCGACAAGAAGGTGATTCAAGTCAGCACCGACAAGTGGTATCAGATTCAATTCCCCACAGAAGAGATGTTTGACGAGCGCGAATGGGACAAATCGGGTGCTGCGGCAGCCTTCGACTCCTACGGCAACAAGATCGCCGACAGCCTCTATGGATTGGTGGCCGCACCTGCTGTGTTGTCTATAGACGAGGAGACGGGAACACAGGAAGTAACACCTATCAGTGCACAAGATGCACATTTGGCAACAGGCATTTATTTCAACAATCCCCAGGCTCTGCAGGACGAGGAACTCTCGTGGTTCCGTTTCGTGGCTGTAGGAGACAGTGCCTTTATGCTCCAGAACAAGGCCACAGGCCTCTTTGTCCGCTTCCAGAATCCCGGACAGGGCATCGCATGTGTGGACTTGCATCCTTCGCTGGTGAACGTCAAGCCTTTGGGATATGGCGCCAACCTGATTTCCGTCAGCACCCTTGATGGTGCCAGTCAGACCAACGCACATGTACAGCACAATGCTGCCCAGCTGGTTACGTGGGATGCCATGACACCAGGCTCCAACTCCACAATGATGATTCATGAGGTCGCTGCCGTCACTGCCGACGATGCCGCAGAAGCGTCCATGATAGTGGAACCCGGGCACCTCTACACCCTCTGCTATCCCGTGGACATCGAAGTCACCGAAGGGGGACAGCTCTATAGTATGAAGGGTGTAACAGCCGCCACCGCCGACTCCCCGGTCTGTGCTGTATTGCAGCCCGAGAAGAGAATAGCTGCCGGTCTGCCTGCTGTGTTCATCGCAGAAGGAGAGTATGGCGCAGACCAGACTCCCGCAGAGGCGTTCTTCCAGCATGGTGTGACGCCAGTGGCAGAGCCGCAGCACCAGAATGGTCTCGTGGGAACGTTCTTCGGAACCACGGTTGAACAGGGCATGGCCATTGCGGAGGGACCGCAGTTCACCACGACACTGAACAGCGTGTGGCTCGGCGCCAACACAGCCTATCTTGCGGCATCCAACATAGCAGAGCCGGCCGATGGTGACCTGCTCATCCCCGTTAGTGGCGAATATACCTCAGTACACGTGGTGCCGTCCACTGCGGCAAATGGCACAGGAGTCTATGCGCTGAGCGGCCAACTGCTGCAGCGTAGAGCCACACCTCAGACCTTGAGACAGCTGACGCGGGGCATCTACATAGTAGGTGGACGCAAGTTCGTCGTAAAGTAAGTTGTTATTATTGGTATCAAGCACCTCAGGAGCCCTATAACCGAGCTCTTGAGGTGCTCTTCTTGAATCTTGCTGCGCCAGTTGTAGCCCCGATGCGAATCCGTGACAGGTGCGCTCTTTTTTGTGTTAAAAAATATTTTTCCTGTCTGTCTTTTCGGCAAAAATGATTACCTTTGCGCGGTGATTCAGCAGAATCAGTGCTTATAAAGGAAAGAAAGATATGATTACAGCAGGAAAATACAGACATACTTATACTTCGACGGCGTCGGACATCACGCCGCTGTACCGGCTGACGCCCAATGCGTTGCTGATGTACTTCCAAGACAGTTTCGCGCGCCTGATGACCATCAATGGCGTGGCGGCCTTCGACATCGTCAAGCAGCGGCGTATGTGGGTCATCACGGAGGTGCAGATCGACGTGCAGCCGACCGTGGCCTTCTGGTCCGAGGACTTCACGGTGGAGCTGTGGGTGAGCGAGCTGTCGGCGCTGCGCATCTACTGCGACTTCCGCATCGTCCGCCGCGACAACGAGGCGCTGATAGCCTCCGGCACCAGCCAGTGGAACATCCTGAACCTCGACACCAAGCGGCTGGAGGTGACGGACTTCCTGAAGAATCGGCTGACGGTGGTGCCGGAGCTGATGACGGCCAGCCACAAGAAGGTGTGTTTCCCGAAGGTGCAGGCCTATGACCTGCAGATGGAGCACCGCGCCACGCGCCTGGACCTGGACTTCAACTTCCACGTCAGCAACCGCAGCTACGTCAGCATCGCCCTGCTGACGATGCCCGAGGAGGTGCTGGCCGAGCAGGCCCTGGCATCGATCACCGTCCACTGGCAGCACGAGACCTACCTGGACGACACCCTCACCTGCCGCATGGCGCGCACCGAGGACGGCAGCTACCTCCACACGCTGACCAACGCCGAGGGCACGGTCGTTTGTGAACTCATAAGCCGATGGCTGCCGCAACCCGCGACGGCCGACGTCAGCGAGGTGCTGAACAGGGATTTGTAGAAAACGGAAAAAACCGACTTCCAAGAAACGCTAAACTAAACTTGAAGATATGAAAACGAACAGCAGAAACCGTATGAAGAGAGCAATTACGGCCGTGGCCCTGGTCGTCGCAGCCGCCCTGCCGCTGCAGGCGCAAACGAAGGGCAACGTCCCCGTGGAAAACGGCCCATTCGCGGCCAATTGGCAGAGCCTGAAAGCGTGGGAGTGCCCCGAGTGGTTCCGCGATGCCAAGTTCGGCATCTGGGCGCATTGGGGACCTCAGTGCCAGGCAGAGTCGGGCGACTGGTACGGCCGCGGCATGTACCAGGAAGGCGGCTGGCAGTACAAGTATCATGTGGAGCACTATGGCTCGCCCGCTGACTTCGGCATGAAGGATCTCTGCAATGCCTGGAAGGCCGAGCGATGGGATCCCGAGTCGCTGGTGAAGCTCTACAAGGAGTGTGGGGCGCAGTTCTTCTTTACGCTGGGGCAGCATCATGACAACTTCGACCTCTGGGATTCGCCCTATCAGGAATGGAACTCTGTGCGTGTGGGACCCCGGCGCGACATCGTCGGCGAGTGGGCGCGGGCATGCAAGAAATACAAGCTGCCGCTGGGCGTCAGCATCCATGGCGCCCATGCGTGGACGTGGTTCGAACTGGCACAGAAGTTCGACGGCAACCTGACGAAGGAGGACGGCTACAAGCCCAATCCCGACGGCACCGAGAAATGGTGGCGGGGACTTGACCCGCAGGAACTCTACGCCCAGCGCCACGAACCCAGCCGCGGGTGGGAGAACGCCGGCAGCATCCACAGCCAGTGGGAATGGAAGAACGGCGCCTCGTTGCCCTCCGAAGCCTACAAGCGCAAGCTGCAAAACCGAGTCCTGGAACTCATCAACGACTATGACCCGCAGATGCTCTACTTCGACGACACCGTGCTGCCGTTCTACGGCTGCGACGACCAGGTGGGGCAGAACATCCTCGCACACTTCTACAACCATAGCGCCAACCGCCATCACGGACGCCAGCAGGTGGTGGCCATGGGCAAGATACTGAACGACGAGCAGAAGCAGCTGATGCTCTGGGACGTGGAGCGCGGAGTGCCCGACCGCGCACAACCGCTGCCCTGGCAGACATGCACCTGCATCGGCTCGTGGCACTACGACCGCGGCATCTACAACCGCGGCAACTACAAGTCGGCTGCCCGTGTGGTGCGTATGCTGGTGGACGTGGCGAGCAAGAACGGCTGCCTGCTGCTGAGCATTCCCGTGCGAGCCGACGGCACCATCGACGATAAGGAAGTGGCCATCCTGCACGACCTCAAGGCGTGGATGGACGTCAACGGCGAGAGCATCTTCGGCACCCGCCCCTGGGTGACCTTCGGCGAAGGCCCGCTGGCAGAGAACAGCAATCCTCTGAAGGATCAGGGCTTCAACGAGGGCATCAAGTACAGCGCTCAGGACCTCCGATTCAATGCTAAAAAGAACACCGTCTATGCCACCTTCATGGGTTGGCCGGAGACGAACGCCGCCACCATCCGCAGCTTCGCCGTCGGGGCACAGACGATGCAGGGAAAGCGGGTGCGCAGCGTTAAGTTGCTGGGCTTCGGCAAGGTGCCCTACACCGTGGATGCCGACGGCCTTCATGTGACACTCCCCGCAGCACGTCCGGGTGGCGACATCGCGCCGGTGCTGGCGGTAGTAGTGAAATAAGAGAATTGGAAAGCTACGTACATCCGCTTGACTTGGGGAAGGAGACGCTGCCTGCGCTGTTCACCTACCCCTTCCGCTACACGGCTCATCCGCTGTGTGAGCGTGCTGCTGCCTTGGTGGCCGATGAGGTGCAGCGGATGGGGTTCCGTGAGGGGAAGATGTTCGGAGTGCTGGTGGTGAAGACAAGCCGCGACGAAAGCCTTACCTCACGGGGAGAACTTGACGGCTCCCTGCTTTTCCTTGCTGCCTACTCGGGTCAGCTCCTGGGCAGCTACCATCATCCTTGGTTCGTGCCGCCCGTGGTGGATTACCTCGACCCCGACAGCTATTTTCAGCGGGAGCAGGCGGAAATCGTAGCTATCAGTCGCCGCATGGAGGAGATGTCCGGCAGCGAGGAGCGCCGTCGGTGGCAGCTACGCGTGGCACTCCTGCGTTCGGAGCGGGAGGCTGCTGTGGCTGAGGCGAAGCGCGCTTACGCTGAGGGGAAAGAGAGGAGAGAAGAAGAGAGAGAAAAAAGGAAAAGAGAAGAAGGGGAAAGAGAAGAGAAAAAGTTTGCAGCCGACCTCATCAAGGAAAGCCAGCAGCAGAAAGCCGACATCCAGCGCGCCAAGCAACTTCACAAGGAGGAGATAGCCGCCCTGGAGGCGCTCTTGACGGAGCACAACGCCACCTACCGCGCACTCTGCGACGAGCGCAAGCAGCGCAGCGAGGCCCTGCAGCAATGGCTCTTCCGCCAGTTCAACTTCCTCAATGCCAGGGGCGAGTGCAAGAACCTGCTGGAGATATTCGCGCCTTCTGCTGTTTCATCCTGCGGGCAGGAGAGCTGCACTTCCACTGTGGTGCCTCCCTCCGGTGCTGGCGAGTGCTGTGCGCCCAAGTTGCTGCAGGCGGCCTTCCAGCTGGGGCTCCAACCTGTGGCGATGGCTGAGTTCTGGCTGGGACCTTCCAAGCCCGGGCACTACCGCCAGCCGGGTGCCTTCTTCCCCGCCTGTCGCCGCAAGTGCTATCCCATTCTCGGGCATATGCTGAAGGGACTCCCCGTAGAATCCGACCCTGCGGAGTACTATGATAATAAGGTACTCGCGCGCGTGCGAGTGCTGTGGGAAGACGAGTCGTTGGCCGTTATCCTGAAACCCGAAGGCTGGTGCAGCATTCCGGGGAAGTCCGATCAGCCTAACCTCCTCGACGAGGCACACCGCCTGTGGCCGGGCATCAGCGGAAGCGTCATTGTCCACCGCCTGGATCAGGACACCAGCGGTCTGATGGTAATCGCCAAGAACGCCCGCATCCACCACGCCCTCAGCCAGCAGTTCGAGCGGCGCGAGGTCTGCAAGAGCTATGTCGCGCTGCTGGAAGGAGGGGAGGATAATTCCCCTTTACGGGGTGAATTGCGGTGGCCTTCTTCGGGGGTGGCCTTGGAAAATTCCCCCTTACGAGGGGAATCACGGTGGCCTTCTTCGGGGGTTATTTCTATTCCGCTCGGTCCCGACCTCGACAACCTGCCGCAGCAGCGGGTGGACTTCGAGCATGGCAAGGAAGCTATAACGGAGTTCGAAGTCCTCGGGCATGAGGAGTGCAACGGCATGAAAGTCACCCGCGTACGCTTCCGCCCTCAGACGGGTCGCACCCACCAGCTCCGCGTCCATTCCGCCGCGCCCGAAGGTCTTGGCACCCCTATCCTCGGCGACCGCCTCTACGGTCACCTCTCCGACCGCCTCTACCTCCACGCCGAATACCTGGAGTTCACCCACCCGCTCACAGGCGAAAGACTCCATTTCACCGCACCCGCACCCTTCTAATAAGCATAATAATAATCTCCCCACCAGCTCATTGCGGGCTTGGTGGGGAGTTGAGTGTGTATGCCGTGCACGGGGGCTCAGAGTGGGAACTCGGTGTCGATATACTCTGCCAGCGCTTGCATGGAGGGGAGTACGATGTTGGCTCCGGCATCGCTGAGGACGGAGTCGGGTAGGGGACCTGTGTTGACGGCAATGGTGCGTATGCCTGCTGCTTGTGCGGCGCGTATGCCGAGCGGTGCGTTCTCCACGACGATGGCCTGGTCGGCGCTGACGCCAGCCTTCTGGAGTCCCATCAGGTAGGGCTCGGGGTCGGGTTTGCCGCGGCGGACGTCGTAGGCGGTAACCATGTGGTCACGCGTGAAATGTCCGGGGAAGTGGCGGTTGAGGTTGTCGAGGAGCGAGGCTTGTCCGGAACCTGTGACGAGGATGCGCTGCATTCCTCGCTCGCGCACCTTATCGAGGACGGCGGCAGCTCCGGGCATGACGGGAGCTTCGCCTAAGACGGCAGTAGTACCTGCTTCGGCACAGCGCTGCATATATTCTTCGCTCTGGAAATAGCGATTAAACTCCTCGCTCTTGGTGCGGTAGATGGCGTGTATCTCTTCTTCGGTGGCATCGCGTCCCCAGGTACGCTGCGCCACGGCATTGATAGTTCCAGCTCCCGTCCGCCCCTCGTTCATGTACACTTCTTCACGGGACATCGTGAGGCCGTAGTGCTGCATGGCGCGCAACCACGCAAAGGCATGGCCCGGCATGCTGTCGAACAGCACGCCGTCCATGTCAAAGAGAAATGCGGTGGGAGAGTCCGCCATTATCCGAGTCTTGCCTTAATTGCCTCGGTCTCCTTCTCGTAGCCTGGTTTGCCGAGGAGGGCGAACATGTTTTTCTTGTAGGCTTCCACGCCGGGTTGGTTGAAGGCGTTGACACCGAGGAGCTGGCAGTAGAGGCCGCAGGCGAGCTCGAAGAAGTAGATGAGTTGTCCGAGGTGGTAGGCATCGAGGCGCTCGATGGCGATGCGGATGTTGGGCACTCCGCCGTCGACATGTGCGAGCTGTGTGCCGAGCTCAGCCATCTTGTTGACTTCGTCCACGCGGCGTCCGGCGAGGAAGTTGAGGCCGTCGAGGTTCTCTTCGTCGCTGGGGAAGAGAAGCTTGTGCTCGGGGTTCTCCACGCTGATGACGGTCTCGAAGATGGTGCGCTCGCCTTCCTGTATCCACTGTCCCATGGAGTGGAGGTCTGTGGTGAGATCCACGCTTGCGGGGAAGAGTCCTTTCTGATCCTTGCCTTCGCTCTCGCCGTAGAGCTGCTTCCACCATTCAGCTACAAAGTGCAGCTTGGGCTGGTAGTTAGCGAGGATTTCGATTTTCTTACCTGCAGCGTAGAGGGCGTAGCGTGTGGCAGCGTACTCTCCGGCGAGTGCGTTGTTGGCTTCCATGTCCTGTGCGCCCTTGACGAGCTGTCGGATGTCGAATCCAGCTACTGCGATGGGCAGAAGTCCTACGGGTGTGAGCACGCTGAATCGTCCGCCGACGTTGTCGGGGATGATGTAGCTCTTGTAGCCTTCCTTGTCAGCGCAGGTGCGGGCTGCTCCGCGCTTGGCGTCGGTGATGGCCACGATGACTCGGCGTGCTACGTCCTTACCCCGCTGCTGCTCGCACTGTTTCTTGAGGAGCCGGAAGGCGAGTGCCGTCTCGGTGGTGGTGCCGGACTTGGAGATATTGATGACTCCGAAACGCTTGTCGCTGAGGTAGGCTGTGAGCTCGCTGAGGTAGTCTTCACCGATGTTGTTTCCTGCGAAGAGCACGGCAGGTCCGTTGCTGCCTACGAGCCACTGGAAACTGTTGCTGAGTGCTTCGATGACGGCTTTTGCTCCGAGGTAACTTCCGCCGATACCTGCTACGACGACAGCGTCGCACTCGCTGCGGAGGATGTCGGCCGTCTGCTGGATGTCATCCAGGAATTCGGGTGTGATGCTGCTGGGCAGGTGCAGCCATCCAAGGAAGTCATTTCCGGGGCAGGTGCCTGCCTCGAGGGATTTCTGTGCTTCTGCCACGCGCGGTGCGTAGCCTTTAATGGTTTCTGCGCTCACGAAGGGAGCGACTTTGGTGATGTCAAGTTTTAACATAATATAATTATACAATTGGACAATTTTCAATTTATTTCTGCAGGCTTTCTACCTTGAGGTTCGTTACGCGGCTGCGGAGTGTGGCGTCGGTCTGGCGGAGTGGGAACCGGAGAGTGCGTACCAGCTTCATTTTCTTGTCGTTGGGGAATGTGAGTTCGTCGATGGGCATACGCTCCACAAGGCGGTTGTCAACGTAGAGTCGTGTCTCTCGGCTGTCGCCTTCAATGGCAATGTGCTCGCGTGTGCCGGGGCGCAGTGCGTGGCGGAAGCTGAAAAGGTATCCGTCGCGGATGTATCCAAGTCGTCCCGTGACGGGGTCGGCGAGGTAGAACTCGGCATCTTCGCTACGGAAAAGTGCCGTGCCGCGCTGCTCGGCTTGTGCTTCGACGTCGAAGCTTACGCGGTAAGGCCATCCGATGTGGGGAATGGTGCGCGTGGAGGCGGGAGCTACGGCAGCTTCGGTGAGAACGGTGCCTGCGGGATAGCGACCGAGGTCGTTGATGCCTGGAGCTTCACCTAAGCCTTCGGCCAGACGCTGCCATTCGTCGCAAGAGCGCAGGGTGTCTGTGCACCAGGTCTTCTCGGCCAGCGCCTGCAGGGCGGGCATCACTCGGTGATGGATGTCTGCTACGGAGATGCCGTTGCCCACGTGGTCGTTCCACACGGCGAACATTCCTCCCTTGATCTGCGGGTGGAATTCCTCGAAGCGCTTCTGCCCGATCTGGGCGGGTGTCCACTCCTTATATATATAAGGTATATTGAGGTAGTCGTAGTAGTATCCTGCCTGTGGCACGATGTAGAGGAAACGGTCGGGGATGCTGACAAGGTCGTAGCCGAGGCGCATCATCGAGTCGGGCTCGGCATATCCATTGTACCAGGCGTACATGAGGACGTTATCTACTTTCACGGGTGTGGTGCCTTGTGCGTGTGTGAGCGAGCCCCAGAAGGCAGCTTTCTTGCCGTAGGATTCCACGTGGCGGATGAGGTGGTCGGCGAGTGCACGGAAGCGCTCTGTGATGTCCTGACGCTTGTTGCTGTACTCGTCTGTGCCCACGTGAACTCGTGGTCCTGCGAAGACGGGTTCGGGTCCTTCGAGATACTCGGAGAAGAGGCTGTCTACGAAGGGAATCACTTCGGGGTTGGTGAGTTCAAGGTGGTCCTTGCCGAACTCCTCGGAGCCGAGGCTCGGGCGGTAGTGGGAGAAGCAGAGGCTGTGGGCGGGCACGTCGATTTCGGGAATCACTTCCACTCCCTGAGCGGCTGCCTCGAGGATGAACTGCCGGAATTCTGCCTTGGAGTAGCTGCCGTCCTGGGCTGTGAGGCCAGGGAAACGCTCACTCTCGAGGCGGAAGGCGGCGTAGGTATCGTCCCAGTCATGGAAGAACTGGCGCATACCGTTGTCGTTGAGGTGCACGTTGAGGGTGTTCATCTTGTAGTACGCCATGGTGCGTACGAGTCGGCGCAGGTAGCTCAGGGGAATGTACTTGCGTCCGCAATCCATCATGAGTCCTCGGATGGGGTAGTCAGGCCGGTCGGCGATGCGTCCGCAGGGGAGTGCTCCGGATTGTAGGAGCTGCAGCAGTGTCTGCACGGCATGCAGTGCTCCCTGCTCTGTGGCTTCGATGCTCACGCTTCGGGCGATGTCCATGGTGTAGCCTTCGGCCCCGAGTTTCTTCAGTGGTTTGTAGGTGAAGAGTACGTCGGCAGCAGCTGCCTTCTTGCCCTCGGCGACGGAGAGCTGGAGACCTGTAAGTATTTTCATGTCGCGAGCCAGCGCTTCTGCCGCAGGGCGCAGGCGTGCGTCGGCACAAAGGATGCGGCTTCCGGACGTGAGCTGGAGGGTGCCTTCGGCGCCTTTCCATTCGTGGATGGCAGGGATGGTGAAGGGACGGGGATTCACGGCTGCAGATGCCGGAATAATGGCGACGGCAAAGAGGAAGGATAGAATAAAACGTCTCATGGTTGTGGAGGATTTTGTTATCGATTAGCGGAAACTATCGGTGAGGAGTTTGATTTCCACGGTGGGGGAAATGTGCTCATAGAGGATGTTGAACACGGCATCGAGTATGGGCATGTTCACGTGGAGGTGGGCATTGATTTCCTTCATGCACTTGGTTCCGAAGT
>CACXXT010000062.1 GCA_902771725.1 uncultured Bacteroidales bacterium | reverse complement strand
CAAGCACTGGGGTACTGGCGTTGATCATGCCATGGCTATTGTGGGTTACGATGACCGCATCGAGTTCGACCTTGACGGCAACGGCACTTACGGCGAGACCTCTAATGCTTTTGGCCAGAACGAGACTGGTGCATGGATTGCGGCCAACTCCTGGGGTAGCGGCTGGGGCAACAATGGTTTCATTTACGTTCCCTATGCCTTGGCAAGCGCCACCTCCACTGCTGTCACCAGTGGCAGTTACAGCGGCTATAAGGCTGGTGACAATTCCGGCTGGAATGGTGAAATCTATAAGATTCGTAAGGCCTACACTCCCATTCGCACATTAAAAGCGGCTGTTGCCTACAGCAAACGTTCGGAGATAGAGATTTGCGTTGGTATCTCAACGAACCTCAATGCCTCATCACCAGATAAGACGATGGTGTTGAAAAACCACAGCTACCACGGAGACTATGACGGTGACGGCACTGACGCTGAGGTGCCGATGCTTGGCCGCTGGACAGATGGCAAGTTGCACACCGAGGCTATGGAATTCGGTTATGACCTGACGGACTTCACCGATGAGTTCGACCGCCACGTTCCCCTCAAGTATTTCCTTATCATCAACTCCAAGAGCGGTGCCTCCGGCAGTGGAAAGATTGAGTACGCCAGCATCATGGACTACGAGCTGAATCCCAATGGCATTGAAACTCCATTTGCCAGCAAGAATGTCAGCATCAGCAATAATGGCGGAACTACAACCATTAGTACCGTTGTTTATGGTGAGGAGGTCAGCGGACCTGACAATCTGACGCTGAGCAGCAATACACTCAGTTGGGATGCACCACGGAGCTCGGGTTACACCCCCTCGGTGTATTACATCTATCAAGATGGTGAACGGATAGGTTCTTCCAACACGACCTCATACAATATCGGCTCAGCAACAGGTGTCTTTTATGTTACCGCAGGTCTTTATGAGGTTGACGGTGCGATTGCAGAGAGTCCGGCTTCAAACAATGTATTAAGGAACATGTCAAGCAGTTCCTTCATCTCATACATAAAAGACCCCATCAGCGCCACTTCCGAACTGACCTCTAACATGTATGTCATGCTCTACAATTACGGACGTGGCAAGTATATGTATGATAATGGTGCCGGTGCTATCTATCTTTTCACCGGCGGGGAGCCGAAAGTCATTGACCCCGATTATTACAAGTACGTCTTCAAGGTGACCAAAAGTAGTAACAAATACACGTTTACCTCAATAAACGGTGAAATTCCCGCTATCAGCAACAATAACCAAACGCTTACCCCCAGTAATACGGCGGGAGCTTATACTGTTTCAAAAGTTGATGGAAGCGACAACCTCTTTACTCTTTATAGTAATACCTATCTAAACGGTACTGACAGCAACCCTGTAGGTTGGTCCAGCGGTACGGATAATACATCCAAGTGGATGATCATACCTGTGAATGTCTCTATTCCAAGTGTGAACACGCTTAGTGTGACCATAAAAGATCCCGGAAATGTCTATGCCGGCATACCTGTACAGCTCCAACTTGAGGGAGCTGCAGATCTCGCTTCCGCCACATGGACCGTGGACGGCACGAACTATACGGGTGTCTCGCCCTTCGTGACTTTCAACAGCACAGGCTCAAAGACGGTCAGCTGCACTGCTACAGATTCCAAGGGCAATAGTGCCAACACCTCAAAAGCCATTACCGTTTCCTCTGCTCCAGCTGTCACTGCGAACTTCACCTTGAGTAGTGAGAGCACGACAGGTAGTGACCGCATAAGCTTCCTCAGCGCCAATACGATACCGGGTTGCACCTACAGTTGGTCGATGCCAGGAGCTGAAGAAACAACCGCCACTACACGCAACGCTTCAGCCACCTATTTAACGACTGGACAGAAGACCGTAACGCTCACCGTGACAGATGCTAACAACAATAGCGTTAGCCATAGCGAGACGTTTATGGTAAATGCTTCAGCACCCAAGTCGCGCTACAGCATCTCGCCTGCCGTCGTGGTCAAGAACAATCCGGTCACGTTGACCGATAACAGCCTCTATGCTCCTACATCTTGGAATTGGCTTTTCGAGAGCGACTATAATCGCATCACTTGTAACACCCAGGATGGAACCATCACACCGACTAAGGCGGGTGTTTATAAACTAACATATCGCACCGAGAATGCGTTGGGTTATGACGAACTGGAGGCAAAACGTGCCCTCATTGTCTGCAACAGCGCATCCTACACAGGTCTGACCTTTGCCGGTGGTGACCAGAATGTAACAGCTTCGATGTCCTCCGCCTTGACTACGGCCTGGACGATTGACTTCTGGTTCAACCCCAAGAGTCTCGGCACAACTACGCAAGGTATCACGGGTAGTAATTCCAATAGTTTCACCATCACGTCTGATGCCAGTGGCGTGGCTACGCTCACCGTGGGTTCACAAAGTGTGACTTCAGACAAGGCGTTCTATATTTCTAATGAATGGCACCACTACGCCATCACGTTCAGTAGCGGAACTGTGACGTTCTATAGAGATGGAAGCGTCGTTAGTACTAAATCCATCTCCACGACGACCTTCTCATCCTACTTCCAGAACCTGAAGCTCGGTGGCAGCGCTGCTCCGATGAACGGCAGCATCGACGAATTCCGTGTGTGGAACAAAGCACTCACGCAAGCGAATATCCGTTCTTACTGTATAGCCCCCATAAGTGCATCGACGAGTGGCCTGAAGCTCTACTGGCAGATGAACCAAAGCACGGGCAACGTGACTGATGCCACAAGTAACAAGGTGACAGGAACACGTAACAACTTCGGTCCCGATGGCGACGCTTGGACAGACTCCGACGGTGTCTTCGCACTTGACTTCCCTGCCTCCAACTTCGACAATGTCGACCTGAAGGTGGCAGCCTCACCTGCCACGGACCTCAGTACGGGCACCTGGTATGTGATGAGCAACCACGGTCGTGGAGGCTATCTCTATGAGAGCAATTCAAATATCCTTAATAACACCAGCAATAAGCCAGGCTCCGGCAGCGGTGATTCTTATCGTTACCTTGTTTGCCTTTCCAATGCAGACAATGGCAAGTTCTACATCGAGACAGGTAACGGCAATTACATTCAGGCGTTGAGCCGGAGTCAGGACGTGACTACAGGTGCAGCCAAAGAAGCCTTTACCATAGAAGCTGTCAATTCAACTGCAGGTCATTTCTACGTACAAGGATGCTCCAACGACGTTGTTCTCGACTCCAATGAACCCGGCAGTACCATTGTAGGTTACGGCACCACTGTCCCCACCGCTACAGGCGGCAACAACTGCTGGCATTTCTACCCTGTGGAATTTATAGAAGAAGCAGATGTGAAGATTGTTTATGGTACAAATGGTGAAACCACATACGGCTCTTGGTCTGACAACACATGGACTTCCAACGCTGAATCAGGAATGGCAGGCGTGACCTTGACACTTTCAGACGGTAGCCATGATAAGTTCTCTTCATTGAACAACCGTTACAACTTGGCTTACCATCCCGAATCTGCCAACACCGATGCGACCTTGACGCTGACAGCACCTGATGGATATGTCATTACAGGTTACTCTGCGGAGTCGGGTGTATATCAAGAAAATTGTTACACGGTGACCCCATCTGGCGGAACGGCTATCACACCAGCTAATCTTGGTAGCACATACACTACGCTTTCTGCTTCGGGCCTGTCTGCTGCAAGCACCACCATCAAAGTCAACACTACGGACGCCAGCAGGTGGTTGGCACTTGCCAACTTCGTGGTCTCCATCGCTCTAGAATCCTCTATTCTGGAAGGCGTGATCAAGATGGCAGCATCACCTGCGAATGACCTTGAAACGGGCAGATGGTATGTGATGTATAATCGTGGAAGCTATCGCAATTATCTCTACGAGAATGAATCCAACCAACTCTACAACACAACCTCTGATGGTCATCCTGGGCTTGTCCGCTCTGATGCGAAACGTTTCCTCGTCCGTCTCTCTGATGCAGGCAGTGGCAAGTACTACATCGAAACGGGGCGCGGCAACTATGTGCAAGCGCTTTCAACTAGCAATGGAACAGTTGCAACGACGGGAACAACAAAAGAAACTTTCACGATTGCCAAGATTAACAGTACAGACGGACATTTCTACGTGCAAGGAGCTAACAATGTGATTCTCGACTGCAGCGCGGCTGTTTCGAATGACGCAGGTGTCGTCAGCTGGGGTACTACCGTGCCTACCTCTACAGGAAGCAACAATGACTGGGCATTCTATCCTATCGAGTTTGTTGAATCTATCTTTACATCAGAGACGGATATCTTCACGATCAACAACACGAACTCCTCTCGTGGAGCCTTGATGTCTGCACCCTCGCAGAGTGAAAAGTGGTTGTGGAGCAGCGGCAAGAATGGCCAGACCTTCAGTACCACCGACACCAACTGTCAGTGGATGATTGTTCACACTGGAACCGATGGACAGTACTACATCTATAATGTAGGCAAGCAGAAGTTCATCGTCCCGACCAAGAGCGGTAGTTACGGCGGCTATTCTTGGATGTTCTCATCCGATGCCGTGCCCGTACAGTTCTTCCTCCAGAGCGATGGCACGTATAAGATGAATACGGTTTCCGGTAACATTTACATCTCCGTGAGTAACAGCTACACGGGTCCCATCATCAACTACAACGATGCTGGTGCCCAGTTCACCATCAGCAAGCAAGGCACAGCAACCAGCGAGATCAGCACACAGTTGAGTGCCGCCGTTGCTGCTAAGCCCAATGCCACGAAGCAGATGGCGCTCAACAAGGTAGGCGGGAAATCCTATGCTACGCTCTACCTCGACTACGATGCACAGACCGATGCGAACACAAAGGCCTACTACATCACGGAGGTGGCTGGAGGCTATGCCAAGATGACGGAGTTGACGAACCAGGAGATTCCGGCTTACACGGCCGTGGTACTGGTCAACGAGTCTGGCGACACCGAAGTAGACTTTAGCACCGGCTTCTCTGTCAGCAACGGCTATGCCAAAGTAGTCGAAGAGAATGAGAACCTGCTGAAGGGAACACTGACACCGATGGAGCTTGACCTCTCCCAGAGCTCGCCTTACTACTCGCTGGGCGTCATCGACAAGATCGGATTCTACAAGTTCTACAACGGAAACTCCACCACCATCACCCTTGGTGCCAACAAGGCGTATCTGGAATACACCGCTCCCGTAGGCGTCAAGGGCTTCGTCCTCGACTTTGGCGGCGAGGACGGCATTGAGCAAATGGTGAATCATACATCCGCAGACCGCAAATGGTATGACCTGAACGGACGCAGACTGCATGGCACTCCGACGGCCAAGGGCATCTACATCATCGACGGCAAGAAGGTCGTTGTCAAGTGAGCTGGAATCAAGACCCATGAGAGAATGAAAAAGGGAAAAGCATAGTGAAGAAGAGCCGTAGTGGTGAAAAAAACACCGAAACGGCTCTCCTTTTCACTTTTTTTGCCTACCTTTGCACCCGCAAAACATTAAACTCTACACTCTAAACTCTAAAGTTTAAAAATACTCTAAACTTAAGTCCTCAATATAACTATGGCAAAGAAAGCTCTGCTGATGATCCTCGACGGATGGGGAATCGGCAACAAAGGTAAGGGTGACGTCATCTACCAGACGCCGACACCTTATATGGATTATCTGAACGAGAACTATCCCCACAGCCAGCTGCTGGCCTGTGGCGAGAACGTAGGTCTGCCCGACGGACAGATGGGCAACTCTGAGGTCGGTCACCTGAATATCGGTGGCGGACGCGTCGTCTACCAGGATCTGGTGAAGATCAACCGCGCCTGCAAGACGGGCAGCATCATGAAGAACCCCGAGATCATCAATGCCTTCGAGTACGCTGTGCGCGAGGGCAAGGCTGTCCACTTCATGGGTCTGACCTCCAACGGCGGTGTCCACAGCTCGCTGGAGCACCTGTTCAAGCTCTGCGAGATCTCGCAGGAATATAAGGTTCGCGAGACGTATGTCCACTGCTTCATGGACGGCCGCGACACCGACCCCAAGTCGGGTGTAGGCTTCATCCGCCAGCTGCAGGAGAAGTGCGACGAGACGGGTGCTCACATCGCCAGCATCATCGGCCGCTTCTACGCTATGGACCGCGACAAGCGCTGGGAGCGCGTGAAGATTGCCTACGACCTGCTCATCAGCGGCGAGGGCTATCAGGCTCAGGACATGGCAGATGCTATGGAGCTCTCGTACGCCGACGGCGTGACGGACGAGTTCATCAAGCCCATCAACAATGCTAAGGTGGACGGCACCATCAAGGAAGGCGACGTCATCATCTTCTTCAACTACCGCAACGACCGCGCCAAGGAGCTGACCATCGTGCTGACACAGCAAGATATGCCCGAGCAGGGTATGCACACCATCCCCGGCCTGCAGTACTACTGCATGACGCCGTACGACGCCTCGTTCAAGGGAGTACACATCCTCTTCCCGAAGGAAAACGTGGAGGACACCCTGGGCGAGTACATCAGCCGCCAGGGCCTGAAGCAGCTGCACACGGCAGAGACCGAGAAGTATGCCCACGTGACCTTCTTCTTCAACGGCGGTCGCGAGGCTCCCTACGAGGGCGAAGACCGAATTCTAGTGGCATCGCCTAAGGTGGCCACCTACGACCTGAAGCCTGAGATGAGTGCCTACGAGGTGAAGGACAAGCTCATCGCCGCCATCCGCGAGGACAAGTACGACTTCATCGTCGTGAACTTCGCCAACGGCGACATGGTGGGACACACGGGAGTGTACGAAGCCATCGAGCAGGCTGTAGTAGCCGTGGACAAGTGCGTGAACGAAGTCGTGGAAGCCGCCAAGGCCATGGGCGACTACGAGGTCATCATCATCGCCGACCACGGCAATGCCGACAATGCCATCAACCCCGACGGCACGCCGAACACCGCCCACAGCCTGAACCCAGTGCCCTTCATCTACATCACGGAGAACAAGAGCGCCAAGGTCGAGGACGGCATCCTGGCCGACGTGGCTCCCAGCATCCTGCACATCATGGGACTGCCCCAGCCGAAGGACATGACCGGCCGCTGCCTGATTCAGGATTAATCGGTCGTCAGAACACATGACGATATACCATTCGGGGGTGCGCAAATGCGTACCCCCGATTTTTTTGCAGAGACCCCAGGGTCTCTTTTTCCTTGGGCTATAGTCTGAAGGACACCAACGAGCGTTCGAGTTCTGCGTATTTGCTGAGACCTGTTCTGATGACGGTGAAGCCCTTCGACAGGAAATTGTCCATACTGTAGGAGTTGCGGGGCGAGACCGTGGCGAGGACAGCTTTTGCGCCGGCTTCCCGGGCCTCGGCAATGGCGCGGTCGATGAACAGCTTCTGAAGTCCGAAGCCCCTCCATTCAGGATCACTGACGACAACGTCGAAGGTGAAGGCATCCTGCCAGGGCATGTCTGCATCCTTGCCGAGGTTGCGCTCCGTCTGGCGACAGCCCACGAAGAGGGCGAAGGCCGCCAGGGCGCCATCGTCGCCGAAGGCTCCCCAGAGGGTGTCGAGGTGCATGGATTCAATCATCTCCTCGCGGGACAGCGGGAAGAAAAGAGCGGGAGCTGGCAGCTGCTCGCAGGCGCGCTGCTGAACGTTCAGGATCTCCCGGATGTCCCCGAAGCCGAGGCGCCGAAGCTGGAAAGACCTGTCACGGAGAATCACCGTCTCAGGAGCTTTCCGGGGGCGACTGCTGAGGTCGTGCAGGAAATACTCCCCATCGAGGTAGGCTGGGCTGAAGGCATACTCAGCACCCGGAATATGCGATTTCTGCTGCCGGCGGTATTTCGACCAGGCCGCGTAGAGCCGGAAGATCTCGTTGTAGGACGACGAGGTTGGCAGGATGTGGTGCTCCTGAACGTAGGGATTGTTGACGAAGACGAAGAAGCGGTAGCCGAAGAGGTCATCGAGGTCCTCGATCCTGGCAATCTTGTTCCGATAGAGGAGGTACAGATTCTCGAAGAACGTGCAGTAGCAGGCGATGTCCGTAGGCTGGACCTCCTTCCAGAGTGCCGGGTTGTAGCCCTGGGCGGGCGATTCTTCCAAGATGGAGTAGACCTTCATCAGGTGCTCGTTGTCGTGGAAGTAGTTGTTCTGGTCGATGAGCATGTCGCAGCAGGTCACTACCTGCGAGTTCTTCAGCTCTATGGCAATGAACACGGTTCCTACCAAGGTTGCTGCCAGGGAGAATATGCCCACCGCAGCCTCGTCGCCCAGATGAAAGACCCCTGCTATGAGGCTGCATGAAACGATGATAAGGACGACGCACAGGATGATCATCATCCTCTGGAGGGTATTCTTGTTGATTCTCATGTCTCGCGTCTTACTCCGTTCTCAGAAGTCCGCCCACGGCGGTGTCGATGGCACCTAAGATTTCCGCGATCAGGTTTCGGGAGGTGATACCCTCAATCTCATATCCCTTGTCGGTTTCCAGGGCAAACACGATGTTTCCCATAATGGGATACCCTCCGCCGTAGAGCAGGGTGGCAGGCATGTTGTCCCCCACCGTGTTGACATAGCCGTTGCGGGCCACCATGAAGACCAGGTGACGGCCTCGCAGGTGCAGCTGTTCGCTGATGGCGTTCAGGGGACGGGTGTAGCGGACCACCTCCACACGGCCGTTGGCGCCAATCCATGAAGCCAGCTCGCCGCCGAGGGTGTCCCAGTCCTTGTTCGGACTTTGTCTGGTAGAGGTGAAGCCGTCGTAGTTCACAACAATGAAGGCGGGGACAATGTCATTGCTTTCTTCCTCCTCGGCGGGCGTGTCTTCTGCCGCATTGTCTTCCTTCGGATCGGGCAGGCCGCAGAGTTCCTGAATCCGCCAGTAGAGTCGCTTCTCGTCCTCGGTGAGTCTGCCGTCGTCGAGGATGATATGGGCGAAGAGGTTGGACACTTCCTGCTTGGCGTCGTCATCGAGCGCTGCGATGAGTTTCACAGCCTGGGTGTCGTCCATTTGCTCCAAGCCATAATTCATAATCTGTTCGTGCGTTTTGATATCCAGACCCTCGAAGGAGTCAAGGAAATCCACAATCTTCTGTACTTCTACTTCAGATCTTTCCCCATCGACATAGATGAGGTGCTTGCTCAGGCGGAAAATGGCTGATAAGGTTTCTAATGTTACGGTCATAGTCGTCGGATTTAGAGTTGCTAATTATTAGGTAGTTCTCATTCGGCGACAAATATACCTATTTTATCTGGATTCTCCGGTCTGTTTCGATAAAAAATGCACTTATGGCCTCTAGGGATAAATTTTAGAGCGGAAATGAACAAAATATTATAGTTTTAGGCCTTACTTCGCGGTGAAACTGGTGAGGCTGGTGGTGCCCGAGGCAGAGCTGCCGAGGTAGAGGCCGTGCCAGGCGGTGGTGGCGTCGGTGGGCTCGGTGGTGGAGTACTTGATGTCGTACTTGGAGTTCTTGACCATTCCGGTGGCAGTGAAGAGGGCGAGGCTGCTGCTGCAGGCCGCGGCGAACTTGTAGGTCACGAGGTTGTTGCCGGAGGCGTCGGAGAGGGTGTAGTAGCGGTTGGCAGCATAGCTGATGCTGGAGGTGACGAAGGCGTAGCCCTGCTGGGCATTCGAGATGGTGTTGCCGCTGCTGCTGCCTCCCCATCCGCCACCGCCTCCGCCGCCCTGCGAGGCTCCGGCGCTGATGGCGATGCCTGTTCCGGTGATCTGGATGTAGCTGTTGTTGTCGCAGTCGAGGCCTTCCTCGGGTGCTCCCTTGGTGGTATAGGCGAAGACGGCTCCGTTGCCGATGGTGACGGCTCCCGTGGTGCCGGCGTTGCTGTCCACGGCATCGTTGCCGTTGCTGTAGCAGACGGTGGCGCCTCCGTTGAAGTAGATCTTGCCCGAGCTGTTGATGCAGTCGTCGTAGGTCTGGAAGTAGTGGTTGCCGCCTTCGACATAGATGGCCGTCTTGGACTCCAGGCCCTCGGCACCGCTGTTCTTCGTCGTGACCTCCGTGGTGCCGCCGTAGAGATAGACGGCGCAGATGGCTTTGATGGCCTTGGCGGACGAGGAGCTGTAGGCCGAACCCGTGCAGTTGACCGTCAGCGCAGGACCGCTGCCGTCTTTCAGTCCCTGCGAGTAGCTGCCGGTGACGTTGGTCCAGGTGGTGCCTCCACCCATTCCTCCTCCACCGCCACCGCCGGGACGGCCTCCGCCGCCTCCCCAGCCGCCACCGCCACCGCCGCCGCTGGACTTGGTGCCGCTGCCTGCCTTGATGGCTTTGGCAGCATTGCCCGAGACGGTGATGCTGATGGTGCCGCCGTTGAGGGCTATGTTCTCGCCATTCAGGCCCTTGGCGGACTTGACATCGCTGGAGACGGTCTGCGGCGTGGCGCTGTTCGTGATGGTGAGCGAACCGCCGTTGGTGGTGATGTCCTCGGCCGAGACGCCGCGTCCGGCGACACCCTTGACGGTGGCGGTGATGCTACCTCCATTCTGCACAAAGGCTTCGCCCTTGATGGCAGCGACGTACGACGGGTCGGTGCTGTCGCTGGTGTCGATGCTTCCGCTGGCGTTCAGCGTCAGTACACCATCCTCCACGCGCACCGTGCCGTCGCTCTTCAGGCTCTTGGCGCCAGCTGCGGTGGTGGTGATGCTGAGTGTGCCGCCTGCGATGTAGATGTTGCCGGTGTCCTCGCCGTCGTGGTCCGTCGTCTCGCCGGTGGAAGTCTCTCCGTCCAGACTGGCCTGGATGCCGTCGTCGCCGGTTCCGCTGATGGTCAGCGCGCCGCTTTCCAGGAGGAAGTATTCGTTGCAGTTCACACCGTCCTTGACGGCACCGAGCACATTGATGGTGCAGTTCTTCATCTGCATATATTCCTTGGAGAAGATGGCGTGGGCGGTCTTGCCCAGGGTGTTTACGGTTCCGTTCTTCACGCTGATATCGATGCGCTTGCCGTCCTGGATGTTCAGGGCTGCGCCGCTGGGGTTCGTCAGCTCCAGTCCCCGCAGTTCCACGGTGGCCTTGTAGCTGCCTTCGAGGGTGAATTCGCCGTCGGTGGAGGCGCCGGCGAGGCTGTAGGTGATTTCGCCGCAGGTGTCGTCGCCGACGGCATCGCTCTGCACGATGGTGACGTGGGCACCGCTGACGGTGGGCGTGACGTACTGTGCGATGTTGCCAGCCACCAGCACCTTGGCGCTGCTGCCTTCGTAAGTCACGCTGACGGTGTTGGCCTCGACCTCGGTGGCATCGATGTACAATCGGGTGATGTCGCTGAGGGCATACACCTTATTTAATATAGTAACGCTGGAAGCGTCGGCGTAGAGCATCTCTCCGGCTTCGGCGGCAAGAATCTGATAGGTGACGCTGCCGACTTCTACGTTCAGCGTCTGTGCCATGGCGACCACTGTGGTCACGGCGGCAAGGAGAAGAGTAGCTAACCGTTTCATTTCACCAGGATTTTAGAGGTTTCACCATTGGCCTTGCGCATGACGTAGACGCCCTTGCGGATCGCTGTTCCCTGCCGGTAGGCACGCCGGCCGCTGAGGTCATAGAGGGTCTCGCTACCCTCACGGCCTGTAGCCGTCGTGGCGCTCACGCCGTCCTCGGTGCCGTCGTTGGTCTGGGAGAACTGCATAGAGGCGAGGTCTGCAAGGGTGAGGGAAGTCGTACCCGTGGCGGTCTTTGCCACCAGCTTCCCGTTCTCGAACGTCATCTCCAGCCCGTCCACGGCGAGGGCTACTTTCGAGCCGCTGCCGGTGGTCAGAACCAGGTAGGGGTACTCGTAGTCGGTGGCTTGTGCCTGAGCAGCTGTCACCAACAATAATATACATATCAGTTTTTTCATAATCATTCCTTTCTTTATGATTTGCGTTGCAAAGATAAATAAAAGAAATGATACGAAGACAAGAAACGCCCGATTTATCAACGAATCGGCCGAAACGAACTACGAAAACGACTTGCCTCTCCCGCTGTCCGCACCGCCTCAATCAGAAATTGATGCCATAGCTCTGCTTCACCTCGTCCATGACGAAAATGCTCTCGATGGACGCCAGGTTCTCGATGTCGCCCAGCTTGTTGAGGATGAATTCCTGGTAGTGTTTCATATCGGCCGTACGAACTTTCAGCAGGTAGTCGAAGGAACCAGAGGTATTGTAGCACTCGATGACTTCGGGAGTACGCTGGATGCGACGGGCAAAGGCATCTGCCAGTTCATGGTTGATTTGCTTGAGCTTGACTTTGCAGAAGACCATCAAGCCCTGCCCCATGAGTTCGGGGTCTAGCACGGCCACGTAGCGCTTGATATATCCTTGCCGTTCGAGGCGTTTTTGACGCTCGAAGACGGGTGTTGGGGTCAGATGAACGGCTTCTGCCAGTTCTTTTGTGGTTAATTTGGCATTCTTTTGCAGCGTTTTCAGGAGCTGAATGTCAATTTCGTCTAACAACTCGGCCATAAGGATAGAATATTATTCTCTCTCAGAGCTGCTCAGCAGCACTTCGCAGAGATATTTTCTGTTTGCGCGGCAAAAATAGCGGATTATTCTGAATTTAGCAAGAAATTTGGAAGTTATTTCCAAAAAGCGTTACCTTTGCAGCGCAATTCAAGATAAAAAGCCCCCCTCTAACTCCCCCCTGTTAGGGGGAGAACGCAGGTCCGATGGCTTTCCAACAGCCACAACCAAACACGCTTAAAACGCTAAACACTTTAAACTCTAAACACTTTAAACTCTAAACTTAAAAACTACTCTACACTCTAAACTCTAAACTCTAAACTTAGAAATTACTCTAAACTCTAAACTTAAATAACATGTCACAAGAAAAAAAACTTCGCTTCGAAACGCTCCAACTGCACGTTGGACAAGAACAACCCGATCCCGCCACCGACGCACGTGCGGTGCCTATCTACCAGACCACGAGCTACGTGTTCCGCAACTCGCAGCACGCCGCCGACCGCTTCGGCCTTCGCGATCCGGGCAACATCTACGGTCGCCTGACGAACTCCACGCAAGGTGTCTTCGAGGACCGTGTGGCAGCCCTCGAGGGAGGCGTGGCAGGACTGGCCGTGGCCAGCGGTGCCGCCGCCGTGACCTACGCCCTACAGAACATCGCCCAGGCCGGTGACCACCTGGTGGCAGCCGACAACCTGTATGGCGGCTCGTTCAACCTCATCACTCACACCCTCGCCACACAAGGCATCTCCAACACCATCGTGCGTGTCAACGACCTCGCCGCCCTGGAAGCTGCCATTCAGCCCAACACCAAAGCCATCTACGCAGAGACCTTCGGCAATCCCAATTCGGATGTCACTGACATCGAAGGCGTGGCAGCGGTAGCCCACAAACACGGCATCCCCCTCATCATCGACAACACGTTCGGCACACCGTATTTAATACGTCCCATCGAACACGGTGCAGACGTCGTCATCCACTCGGCCACCAAGTTCCTGGGTGGACACGGCAGCTCGCTCGGTGGTGTCATCGTGGACGGCGGCACATTCGACTGGAAGGCCAATGCCGATAAGTTCCCGACGCTGGCCAAGCCCGACCCCTCGTACCACGGTGCCGTCTTCGCCGACGTGGCAGGTGCTGCCGCCTTCGTCACCCGAATCCGTGCGGTGATCCTGCGCGACACCGGTGCTGCCATCTCTCCCTTCAACGCTTTCATTCTGCTTCAAGGTGTGGAAACCCTCTCCCTGCGTGTGGAACGCCATGTGGCGAACGCACTGAAGGTCGTGGATTTCCTGAAGAACCACCCAAAGGTGGCCAAGGTGAACCATCCCAGCCTGCCAGAGCATCCCGACCACGGACTCTACAACAAGTACTTCCCGAATGGCGCCGGCAGTATTTTCACCTTCGAGATCAAGGGCGGACAGGACGAAGCCTGGAGGTTCATCGACGCCCTGCAGATCTTCTCGCTGCTGGCTAATGTGGCGGACGTGAAGAGTCTGGTCATCCACCCCTACACCACCACGCATTCCCAGATGAGTCCCGAAGAACTGGCAGAGCAACACATCACTCCTGCCACCGTGCGGCTGAGTATCGGAACAGAACACATTGACGACATTCTCGACGATATCGCACAGGCTTTGGACAAGATTTAGTTTTTTTACACTTCAAATTCCACATATTAATCAAATTCTTCGTACCTTTGCGGCACAAATAAAGGCCCCTCTCTAACTCCCCCCTGTTAGGGGGAGAACGCAGGTCCGCTGAAAAGAAGAAAAAAGCCCCTCTCTGAAAAGTAAGCAGCCAGAAACGAGCTCTCCCCCTAACAGGGGGGAGTTGGAGAGGGGCCAACTCTAAACTCTAAACTCTAAACTACATATGTCACACATCGCAAAACAACTGACCGACCTCATCGGCCGAACCCCATTACTGGAACTCAATAAATTCTCTGCAGAGAAAGGAATCGCCACACCCATCGTGGCCAAGATCGAGTTCTTCAACCCCGGCGGCAGCGTCAAGGACCGCATCGCCCTCGCCATGATCGAGGACGCCGAACAGCGCGGCCTGCTCAAACCCGGCGCCACCATCATCGAACCCACCAGCGGCAACACAGGCGTAGGACTGGCCCTCGTCAGCGCCGTCAAAGGCTACCACCTCATCCTGACGATGCCCGAGACCATGAGCGTAGAACGTCGCAACCTCGTCAAAGCCTACGGTGCTGAAGTGCGTCTGACTCCCGGCAAGGATGGCATGAAAGGTGCCATAGCAGCCGCCGAGGCCCTGCGCGACGCCACCCCTGGCAGCATCATCCTCCAGCAGTTCGAGAATCCCGCCAACCCCGCCAAGCACTATGTCACCACGGGGCGCGAGATCTGGGAACAGACCGAAGGGAAGGTAGATATCTTCGTGGCTGGTGTGGGCACCGGCGGCACCATTTCCGGCGTAGGACGGCGTCTCAAGGAAGAGAACCCCGCCGTGAAAGTCATTGCCGTGGAACCCAAGAGCTCCGCCGTCCTCAACGGACAGCCCAGCGGACCGCATAAGATTCAGGGTATCGGCGCAGGATTCATCCCCAAGACCTACAATGCCGACGTCATCGACGAGGTCTTCGACGTGGAGAACGACGATGCCATCCGCACAGGACGTCAGCTCGCCCAGCAGGAAGGACTCCTCGTGGGAATCTCCGCCGGAGCAGCCGCCTTCGCCGCTGCCGAAATCGCCAAGCGCCCGGAGAATGCCGGCAAACGCATCGTCGTACTACTCCCCGACACCGGCGAACGCTACCTCAGCACCCAGCTCTTCGCGTTCGAGGAATACCCTCTCTGAAATAGATTGGTAGAAGAGAGCCCCGGAAGTCTCACTGACCTCCGGGGCTCTGCTATTCTCTATTGCTCGTGAAGCTTATTCTTCACCACGCTGACGACGTTCGCCGCGCTCGGGACGCTCGCGACGCTGACGGGCAGGACGCTCTACGTAGCCTTCGGGCTTCGGCAGAAGCGCACGACGGGAGAGCTTGAACTTACCGGTCTTCGGGTCAATCTCCAGAAGCTTGACGGTCATCTTGTCGCCTTCCTTGATGCCGGCTTCCTCAACGGTCTCGAGGCGCTTCCAGTCGATCTCGGAGATGTGCAGCAGGCCATCCTTGCCCGGCATGAATTCCACGAAGCAGCCGTAAGGCATGATGCTGCGAACGGTACCCTCGTAGACTTCACCGACCTCAGGCACGGCGACGATGGCACGGATCTTGGACAATGCAGCCTGGATGCTCTCGGCGTTGGGACCGCTGACCTGCACCTTGCCGACTCCGTCTTCCTCGTCGATGGTGATGGTGGCACCGGTGTCTTCCTGCATGCCCTGGATGATCTTGCCGCCGGGGCCAATGACAGCTCCGATGAACTCCTTCGGGATGATGATCTGCTCGATGCGGGGTACGTGGGGCTTGAGTTCGGGACGCGGTTCGGGCATGCATTCCAGGATCTTGCCGAGAATGTGCTCGCGAGCCTGCTTGGCCTGCATGAGAGCCTTCTCCAGAATCTCATAGCTCAGACCGTCGCACTTGATATCCATCTGGGTGGCGGTCAGACCGTCCTTCGTGCCGGTGGTCTTGAAGTCCATGTCGCCGAGGTGGTCCTCGTCGCCGAGGATATCGCTCAGAACTGCATATTTCTCTTCACCGGGGTTCTTGATCAGACCCATAGCGATACCGCTGACGGGCTTCTTGATGGGTACACCGGCGTCCATCAGAGCGAGGGTGCCTGCGCAGACGGTAGCCATGGAGCTGGAACCGTTGCTCTCCAGGATGTCGCTGACGACACGGACGGTGTAGGGATAATCTGCAGGAATCTGACCCTTCAGGGCGCGCCAAGCGAGGTGGCCGTGACCAATCTCACGACGGCCTACGCCGCGCTGAGCCTTGGCCTCACCCGTGGAGAAGGGCGGGAAGTTGTAGTGGAGCAGGAAACGCATGTAGGAGCGGTCGAGGACATCGTCCACGAGTTTCTCGTCGAGCTTCGTGCCGAGGGTGACGGTAGAGAGCGACTGGGTCTCACCACGGGTGAAGATGGAGCTTCCGTGAGGACCGGGCAGGGGGCTGACTTCGCACCAGATAGGACGGATGTCGGTGGTGCCGCGGCCGTCGAGGCGGATACCTTCGTCGAGAATGCAGCGGCGCATGGCATCGCGCTCCACGTCGTGGTAGTAGCGGTCCACGAGGGCGTTCTTCTCTTCGAGCTCGGCAGCTTCCATATCGGGATGAGCCTCAGCGTAGCGGACCTTGAAGTCCTCACGCACCTTCTCGAAGGCTTCGGCGCGGGCGTGCTTCTCCAGAGCCTGCTTGGTGATATCGTAGGCGGGCTGGTAGCATTCCTTGTTGACCTGCTCGCGCAGTTCCTCGTCGTTGACCTCGTGGCAGTACTCGCGCTTGACGTCCTTGCCGAGTTCCTTGCTGAGTTCCTTCTGCAGACGGCACATAGGTTTGATGGCTTCGTGGGCGACCTTCAGGGCCTGGAGCAGATCCTGCTCGCTGACTTCCTTCATCTCGCCTTCCACCATCATGATGTTCTCTTCGGTGGCGCCGACCATGATATCCATATCGGCATCCTTCATCTGGTCGAAAGTAGGATCCACGATGTACTCGCCGTTCAGGCGGATGACACGGACCTCAGAGATAGGACCTTCGAAGGGGATGTCTGAACAGCTGAGGGCGGCAGAGGCGGCGAAGCCGGCGAGGGCATCGGGCATATCCACGCCATCGGCGCTGTAGAGGTTCACATTCACGTAGACCTCAGCGTGGTAGTTGCTGGGGAACAGGGGACGGAGCGCACGGTCGACGAGGCGACAAGTGAGGATTTCGTCATCATTGGCCTTACCTTCGCGCTTCGTGAAGCCACCGGGGAAACGGCCGGCAGCGGCATATTTCTCGCGATATTCTACTTGAAGGGGCATGAAATCAGTTCCGGGTACGGCATCCTGAGCGGCACATACGGTGGCCAGGAGCATCGTGTTACCCATACGGAGCATGACGGCTCCGTCTGCTTGCTTGGCAAGCTTGCCAGTCTCGATGGAAATCTCGCGGCCATCGGGGAGCTGGACTGTCTTGGTGATTACGTTCATCTTTACGATTTACAATTTAACGATTTACGATTACGATTGCGTCTAATTATTTGCGGAATTGCGGTATGACAATATTACAATATAGCGATATATTTCGGTGATTTTCGGGCGAAATACCTAAAAAAACCGCGCAAAGGTAGTGATTTAAGCTTAAAGAATAAAGTTTCGGGTTGAAAGTTTTCTTCCGAAGGATGAAAAAGCCTCATTTTTATGCTTTTTTAAGTCTCAGACTCCCTTCGCGCATGCGCCCAAACCTCTGTAGACATATTCACCCACGCCCACGAGAAGGTGGAAATGCGAATATCCGGAAACTGTTCGAGGGCAGCCACGGCGCTCATCATCGTGGCACCCGTCGTGAGCACATCATCGACCAACATGAGATGCTGCCCTCCGGCCTCAGCTCCTTCGACCAGCGAGAAGAGGCCGCGACCGTTGCGGAAGCGGTCGGCAAGGCGGAAATGCGTCTGCGACTCGCGGTCGGCATTGCGCACCAGCAGATCCGTGCGCAGGGGTATTCCCGTCTCCAGACTGAGTCCCCGGGCAATCGCTTCGGCCTGATTGAAGCCGCGGTGATGCTTCCGCCTGCGGGAAAGAGGCAGGGGAACAAAGGCATCCACACCGTCGAACAACCCCGAGCCCTTCAGCTTCCTGGCAGCCAGGCGTCCCATCCAGATTCCCTGCTCGCGGTTGCGCTCGAATTTCAGCGCGTGGACCAGATGTGCCGCTGCGTTCTCGCGCTGATAGATGCACAAGGCTGCCATCCGGCAGAGCGCGGGGTGCTCGCCGCGCCACTGGAAGACATGCCGGTTCAGTTCCCAGTCCGTAGACATACTCTCCAGCGGTAGCGACATCAGACAGCGCGGACACACATACTGTTCGCTCATAGCCAGCCGGGTGTCGCAGACGACACAGGTGCGGGGAAAAAGAAAATCAAGCAGACGCGACAGCATAATGAAACTGAATTATTATCGGAAAGTCGGAATGTCGGAAAGTCGAGAAGTCGGAATGTCGGAAAGTCGGAAAGCCGGGATGTCGGAATCCCTTCCTTCAACCTCATCTAAAGAAAATAGCCTGCTGAATCAGCAGGCTACTTCTCTAAGTTGTCGGGATGACTAGATTCGAACTAGCGACCCCACGCCCCCCAGACGCGTACTCTAACCGGACTGAGCTACATCCCGAAACTTGGGCGCAAAAGGCGAAAGATTGGGTTCTTTTCCGTTTTGCGGGTGCAAAGGTAGAGATTTTTTTTGATGCATGCAAATTTTTCCGTACTTTTGTGCCGAAATTTTCAAGCAAAAGTGATTTTTGATATGAAATATCGCATTTTGAAGCCCAGAAACCTCTCCGCAGAGGTCACTCTTCCGGCAAGCAAGAGCATCAGCAACCGGGCCCTCGCGCTCAGTGTAATGAGTGGTGACGGAGCCCGACTGCTGACCAACGTATCGGACTGCGACGACACCAACGCGATGCTCCGCGCCCTGTCGTGGCCAGAGACCATAGACGTCGGAGCTGCTGGCACTTCCATGCGTTTCCTGACGGCGCTGCTCTGCATCGGCCGGGGCACGCACCTCATCACCGGCTCCGAACGGATGCGCCATCGCCCCATCGGAGTGCTGGTCACCGCCCTGCGCGAATTGGGAGCCAAGATTGAATACGCCGGGGAAGAGGGATTCCCGCCACTGCGCATCACCGGGAGCACGTTGCACGGAGGAACGGTGAGCCTGCCCGGCAACGTGAGCTCGCAGTACATCTCGGCCCTCTTGATGATAGCCCCGCGGCTGCAGGAAGGACTGACGCTGGAACTCACCGGCGAAGTCATCAGCCGGCCGTACATCCAGATGACGATGGAGATGATGCGCAGCTTCGGGGCACAAGTGGAGTGGCAGGGCGACAGCGCCATCCGCGTGGAGCCCAAGACCTATTGCCCCACACCTTATTTAATAGAAGCCGACTGGAGCGCGGCATCGTACTGGTACGAGATCGTGCTGCTGAGCGACAGTGCTCAGGAGACAGCCACACTCGTGGGCCTCTTCGAACAGAGCCTGCAGGGCGACAGCGCCGTGGCAGACCTCTTTGCCCAGTTGTCCGTGCGATCCATCTTCTTGTCCGCCGGCAGCCAGCAACCGAAGACCACGCTCATCCGCAGAGGCGAGTTGCCAGCCCGATTCGATGCAGACTTCACACGGACACCCGACCTGGCACAAACCCTCGTGGTGACCTGTGCGCTGAAAGGCGTCCCCTTCCGCTTCTCCGGACTCCAGAGCCTGCGCATCAAGGAGACCGACCGCATTGCAGCACTGCAGCAGGAACTGCGCAAACTCGGAGTGCAGGTGGAGGTGGAGGGCGACAGCATCATGAGCTGGGCGGGACCGGAGCACCAGCCTGCCGGGGAGGTTCCCTACCTGCAACCCGCACCCGACACCGCCATCGACACCTACGACGACCACCGTATGGCCATGGCGTTTGCCCCCGGCGCACTCGTCCTGGGCAGCATCGACATCAACAACCCCGAAGTCGTCTCGAAGTCCTATCCCAGATTCTGGGAGGACCTGCAGAGGGCTGGATTTGAAATTGAAGAGCAATGAACGAGAGACCTATAGGTTGCTGCGGACAGCACGCCGTCTGCGAGAAAGAACTGCTGCGCACGGCCGAGACACCCGTCGACTACTTCGACGACGAGGAGCTGGACCGCTTCCGCGGACGCGCCGCCACGGACTACTCCCCCGAGGAGGAAGACGAATTCCGCGAAGTACTGTACACCACCCTCGCCCGCGAGGTGGAAGAATGGGTCCAGAGCCTGGAGTCGAGAGGCATAGAACTGCCCGCCGCCGTACGCGACGAGGCACTGCTCATCATCGGCGAACAAAGATTCGGCAACCCCTAACACAATAAAAGCGGCTATCACGACGTTATTTATAAGATGACACGCGCGCGTACCATAATATATATGTTGTTCATCCTGCTGGCTGCAGGGTGGCTGACTTCGTGTTCGACCAAGAAAAACACAGCCATCACACGCCGCTACCACAACATCACCGCCCGCTACAACACGCTCTACAACGGAGGCGTGGCCTTCGACGAAGGTATCGAGGCACAGGAGAAGGGCCATGTGGACAACTACACCGAGATACTGCCGATGTACATGGTGGCCAGCACCAAGACGGCAGGACTGGGCAAAGGCAACTTCGAGACCGCCATCGAGAAAGCCGAGAAGGCCATCAAGAAACATAGCATCAAGCACAAGCCCAAGAAACCCAACGGAAAGATGTCGCCCAAGGAGAAAGCGTACTTCCAGCGACTGGAGTTCAACCCGGCCATGAAGCGCGCCTGGATGATGTTTGCCGATGCACAGTTCCAGAAAGGAGAGTTCATCGAAGCGGCCTCCAGCTACAACTACATCATGCGGCTCTACGCAGGTCAGCCCGATGTGGCCAGCGTGGCAAGAGCCAAACTGGCACGCTGCTACGTGTTGCTCGACTGGCCCTACGATGCCGAAGACGTCTTCAACAAGATGCGGCGCGACAGCATCAGCACCAACGGTCAGCGCGAGCTCGATGCCTCCAAGGCGGCATACTATGTGGCTACGGGGCAGTACAAGGAAGCCCTGGAACCGCTGGCCAGCACCGCACGACACACCTCGCACAAGCTACAGCGTGCCCGACTCTACTACCTGCTCGGACAGCTCTACCAGGAGACGGGCGACAAGCAGAATGCCTACAAGGCACTCAAGAAATGCGTAAGCCTGAATCCGCCCTATGAACTGGCATTCAACGCTCGTATTCTTCAGACCGAAGTGATGGCGGACGGACAGGGAAAGGCGATGATACGCAAGCTGCGCCGCATGGCCAAGAACCCGAACAACGAGAACTACCTCGACCGAATATACTACGCCATCGGCAACATCTACCTCGCCAGCCACGACACCCTCCACACCATCTACGCCTGGAAACAGGGTATCGAGGAAAGCACACAGAACGGCTTCGCAAAGGCGGTGGTGCTACAGCACCTCGGCGAACTCTACTGGGAACGCGAGAACTACATCGACGCCACAGAGTGCTACACACAGCTGGCTAGCATCATGGACAAGGAACACGATGACTACAAGGAAGTGCAGCGCCGAAGCAAGATACTGGCAGAAATCGAGCCTCATCTCAGTGCCGTGAAGCTCCAGGACAGCCTACAGGCTCTGGCCAAGCTGCCCGAAAAGGAATACCTGGCTGTCATCGACCGGGTCATCAAGGAACTGAAGGAGAAGGAGAAGCGCGACGAGAAACGAGCCGCCAAGCTGGGCGACAGGGCTGCCAGAGCCACCGCAACAGCAGCTGCCGCGGCAGGAGCACGCAACAACCCCGCAGCCGCGGCAGGAGCACGACGCGGACAGCAGTCCACGACCTTCTATTTCTACAACCCACAAACCGTAGCCCAGGGCAAGCAGGACTTCCAGAAGAGATGGGGCAAGAGGGCCAACGAGGACAACTGGCGGCTGAACAACAAGGAAGGTCTCAGCCGTACGGACAATCCCGAGAATCCCGAGAACGCAGACAGTCTGGGCATCTCCGACGACTCAGAGCTCTCGGGCGAAGACTCAGAACTCTCGGAGGAGGAACAGCGCCTGAAGGACTCACTCGAGAACGACCCGCACCAGCGGGAGTACTACCTCAAGCAGATTCCCTTCACCGAAGACCAGCTTGCTGCATCGGACGGCATGATCCTCGACGGCCTCTACAACGGAGGCGTCATGCTCATGGAGAAGGTGGAGAACTTCCCCCTCTCGGAGAAGACCCTCAACCGCCTCGTAGCACAGTTCCCGGACTTCGAGCAGATGGACGACGTATACTATCACCTCTTCCTTCTGGCCATGCGCCGCGGCGACAGCATCGACACAGAGCGCTACCTCACCGTCCTGCGCGACACCTTCCCGGAGAGCAAGCTGACAAAGACCGTCACCAATCCGCGCTTCCTGCAGCTGTCCGTCTACGGCAAACACCTCGAGGACACGCTCTATGCCATGGCCTACGACGCCTACAAGGAAGAGAACTACTACGCCGTGGATCACTATTTCCGCCAGAGCACAGAGGATTTCGAGGAAGGGGCACACCGCGGAAAGTTCCTCTTCGTACATGCCATGAGCCAGCTCTACACGGGCCATCGAGACTCCTTCCTCATCGAGATGAAGCAGGTGGCGGAGAAATACTCCAAGGACGAAATCGCACAGATGGCTTCCGTCATCGTCAAGGGCGTACAGGAAGGACGCCTGCTGGCATCGGACCACTGGAATGCCAGCAGTATCTGGGCGAACAAGACGATATTCATCGAAGGCGACAGCACGCAGATGGCGGCAGACACACTCGTGGCTGAAATAGACCAGCCCTACGTCTTCGTACTGGCATATCCCACCGGTGAGGTGGACAACGACATGCTGCTCTACGAGATGGCACGCTACAACTTCACCTCATTCATGGCTCGTAACTTCGAAATCGAAATCGTGCCGGCCGGACTCATCACCCAGCTGCGAGTCACGGGATTCCAGAGCTACGACGAAGTACACGCCTACGCCCAGCAGCTCTACTCCGATCAGCACATGCGATCCCGACTGGAGGGCATACGTGCCATACTCATCAGCGAGCAGAACCTGAAGCTGCTGGGCACACGCTACAGCTACGACGAATACGCCGAATTCTTCGACACAGAACTCTCGCCACATGAGGTTCCAGAGGAACTCATCCTCGACGAACCCACAGACCAGCCCACCGACATCGACGATGTGCCGGAAAGCGAGGAGAAAGCACTCAACGCCGAAGATGCCGAGGGCGCCGAGGAATCTGAGGACGAAGAAGAGGAAGAGGAAGAAGAAGTCGAAGATGACGACGACTGGCTCCCCTAACCCACCCCGCCAATCCCGCCCATTAACCCCATTAACCCAATCCCCCACCTCCCCCCACTATGACCATCGCAAGACTCCTCTGGGTAGACGACGAAATAGAATTGCTCAAGGCACACCTGCTCTTCCTCGAGAAGAAAGGCTATGCCGTCGATACCGCCACCAACGGCTTCGACGCCCTCGACCGTGTGGCGGAACAGACCTATGACCTCATACTTCTGGATGAAAACATGCCCGGAATCAGCGGACTCGAGACCCTCAGCCGCATCAAGGACATCACTCCTACCACACCCGTGGTCATGGTCACCAAGAGTGAGGAGGAGAACATCATGGATCAGGCCATTGGCAGCCAGATTGCAGACTACCTCATCAAGCCCGTGAACCCCACACAGATCCTGCTGACCCTGAAGAAGAACATCCACCGGCGCGAGATTGTCACCGAACAGACACAGACAGCCTACCAGCAGAACTTCGGCCAGCTATCCATGCTCATCAGCGATGCCACACGCATCGACGACTGGATGGAGGTCTACCGCAGGCTCGTCGTATGGGAGCTGCAGCTATCCGAGACCGACAGCGGCATGAAGGAGATGCTGGCCATGCAGAAGCGAGAGGCCAACCACGGCTTTGCACGTTTCATCACCAAGAACTACCTCCGATGGATTGCTGAACCGGAGGCTGAAGGCAGGCCGGAGGTCATGAGCCCGGATATCTTCAAGCGGCGCGTCTTCCCGCTCCTGGATCAGGGCGAGAAGGTGTTCCTCCTCGTCATCGACAACTTCCGCTACGACCAGTGGCGCATCATCATGCAGGAGATTGCAGACCTCTTCCAGATTGACGAACGCCTCTACTGCTCCATCCTACCCACCGCCACGCAGTATGCTCGCAACGCCATCTTCTCCGGACTGATGCCAAATACCATCGCCGAGATGTTCCCGGAACTATGGGTCGACGAGGACAGCGAAGAAGGTAAGAACCTCAACGAGGCACCGCTCATTCAGACACAGTTCCGGCGCTACAGACGGCAGCACACATTCACCTACAACAAGGTCAACGACTCCGCGGCCGCCGAACGACTGGTGCAGCAACTGCCCGCTCAGGAGAAATACGACCTCAACGTCTGTGTTCTCAACTTCATAGACATGCTCAGCCACGCACGAACCGAGAGCCGCATGGTGCGAGAACTCGCCAGCAACGAAGCTGCCTACCGCAGCATCACACTCAGCTGGTTCCGCCACAGCGCCGCAGCAGACCTCTTCCGCGCTCTGGCACAGAGCAACTACCGCATCATTCTCACCACAGACCACGGCAGCATCCGTTGTCAGAACCCCGTGCGCGTGAAGGGCGACAAGAACACCAACACCAACCTCCGCTACAAACTCGGCAAGAACCTCGACTACAATCCCCGCGAGGTCTTCGACATCACCGACCCGCGCCGGGCCCAGCTGCCATCGCCCAACCTCAGCACACGATACATCTTCGCCACCGGCGACAGCTTCTTCGCCTACCCGAACAACTACAACTACTACGTCAGCTACTACCGCGACACCTTCCAGCACGGCGGTATCTCCATGGAGGAAATGCTCATCCCCCTCATCGAGCTGACACCCAAAAGAAGAACCTGACCCCTCCCTCACCAGAACTTGACCATCCATAACCTGCCCTCTATCATCCTTCGGTTGGGTGTCGCGCGTATTCGCGCGCCCCTCCTTCTCCCCAATCCCCATTTATCATCCCCATTTGACATCTGCCCTTTTTAAGTAACTTCGGTTGGGTGTAGCGCGTTTTCGCGCGTCCCTCCTTCTCCCCTCCCCATCAACAATGGAAAAGCAAATCAACAACCTCCAAGATCTTCCCGAAATAGCCCGCGACTTCGTCGCATCCATCGGCGATCGCCGCATCTTCGCCTTCTACGGCAAAATGGGTGCCGGCAAGACCACCTTCATCACCGCCGTCTGCCGCGAACTCGGTGTGACAGAGCCTGTCACCTCCCCGACCTTCGCCATCGTCAACGAATACCAATCGTCCCCCACCGGAGGACTACAGGGGGCTTCCGTCTTCCACTTCGACTTCTACCGCATCCGCCGTCTCGAAGAAGCCTATGACATCGGCTTCGAGGACTACCTCGACAGCGGTGCCCTCTGCTTCATCGAATGGCCCGAACTCATCGAAGACCTCCTGCCCGCCGACACCGTCCGAGTCACCATCGAGGAAGACCCCGACACCCACCAGCGCAGCATCACGTGGTGAAAACAGCCATAGTTATCCCTATAGACTACTGAGAACCCGGCAAATACTATTCAGCAACTCGAAACGTCCCTTGTTGCCATGATTCGAGAGGGGCTGGTCTGGCCAGGGAGCCAACAGCAACAGCTGGCCGTTGGCCACGTAAGTGAGATGATTGCCGGCAGGAGCATAGAGAGCAGACATCGCCTCGTGCTGCAAACGGATTACGCGATGTCCTGCCGCGAGCGAACTATTGACCACCTGCTGCTCTCCTTGACTGACGCAGGGCGTGATGACCACAGCTCCTTCCATAGAACAGCGTTCATCCAGCGAGGCGATGAGAGCGTTGATTTCTGCCGGCGTGGCGCGGCGCGACACGCGCACCGGCACCAAAGTACTCTCTGAGAGCAGAAAGTAATTACCCATAGCCCGAAAGCGCAAACTCGTGCGCACCTCACCGCCACTGCGGTCTACAATGAGGCACGACTCAAGGTCCTTTATTTCACCCAGCGACCTGGCCTCCCGGTAGAGTTCTCTGGCCTTCTCCACAGGCAGCGGCCAGTTCACAGTCCACTTATCATAGAAGAGACGAGGATGCTGCTGCTTGATCCACGCACGCCGTGGATTGTCAGCCACATAATTCAGCATCTTTGTCAGCTGCCCATACTCCGTCAGCACCCGGTCGTGGTAATTATCCTGCCACAATCGCTGCACAAAGATCTCTTCCTCCTCTCCTCCCCCTTTTCTCTCCTCTCCTCCCCCTCTTCCCACTTCACCTCCCCCTCTTCCCACTTCACCTCCCCTTCTTCTCTCCTCAACTCCTCCTCTTCTCTCCTCAGCACCATCGCTTTCCCCTGTTGTCTGCGGTCCGTCCGCAGACCTCCCCTTCTCTCCCAGCCCGGCTGTCAGCATTCCGCCGGCAGCCCTCCTTATCTTCTCCCTCTCCCTCTTTGACGGGCGGCTTCCCTCAACGCGGTGCCAGCCACCTTCAACGCCGTCCAGTATCCTCAGATATGCCACCGTGCTCTCGTACTTCAGCCGTCGCACGACCTCTCCCAGATGCATGTCCATCGACTGGTGAATCCGCACCACCGCATGCAGATGATCCGGCATGACAACCCAGCGGATGAACTCCACCTCTGCATATCTTCTGCCCAGTCCCCGCAGCACCTGTTCCAGTTCCTTTCCCAGCGGACTGAGAGCCACAGTGGCAGAACCCGCTCCATCGGACACCAGCTGCCCAAAAAGGGAACGCCGCCCCTCGGTGCATAAAGTAATCATATACACCCCAGGCTCGCGGTAGTTGTGCCAAGTGGCGCGCAGCGTCTGCGGGTGTGAGTGGTCTCGGGCGGGCGATAATCCAACGGACGAACCGCCGGAAACAGGGGTGCCATTCGAGGGGGAGTCTACAGAAGGAACAAACGGATTCATGGGATAACTCATTTTTGGACGTTATTCATTAGTGTCCAATAAAAAATGGACGAGTTAAATATTTAATCAAATAGTCCCTTAAAGATGGGATAATCGAGTTCTTTGACATCGTTGAAATTAGTCTTATCGAACAGGTCTCGCAGGTGAGTTTTGTCTGTCAATGAGATGCTGAGAATCTGTAAGACCTCATAGGTCGAGCGTTCCAATCGCATATCATGTTGGACAATAGCCACGAGACAGTATGTGATAATGGCCACACTGATTTGTATGCGGACAGCATTCTCCGTCGTACCCCAAAACCTCTTTATCTTTAGATGCTGTTTGAGCCATTTGAAGAATAGTTCTACCAGCCATCTTTTCTTATAGAGATTTGCG
>CACXXT010000061.1:8985-30708 GCA_902771725.1 uncultured Bacteroidales bacterium | reverse complement strand
CAGCTCCCATCCTGTTCATCGATGAAATTCATCGTTTCAGCAAGTCGCAGCAGGACTCGCTGCTGGGTGCCGTGGAGCAGGGGCTGGTGACGCTGATTGGTGCCACCACGGAGAATCCCAGCTTTGAAGTCATCCGCCCGTTACTCTCGCGTTGTGCTGTCTATGTCCTGAAATCCCTGGGCAAGGACGATCTGCTCGCCCTCGTGGACCGTGCGCTGCACAACGACCTCATCCTACGCGAGAAGCATATCGAGGTTCGCGAGACGGACGCCTTGCTGCGCTACAGCGGAGGCGATGCCCGCAAGCTGCTGAATATCCTTGAACTCATCACCGACACGGGTTCGGACGACAACGCCGAGGTGGTGATAACCGACCAACTCGTCAGCGAACGGCTGCAACAGAATCCCCTAGCCTACGACAAGGGCGGCGAGATGCACTACGACATCATCAGCGCCTTCATCAAGAGCATTCGCGGCAGCGACCCAGACGGCGCCATTTACTGGCTGGCCCGCATGATCGAGGGAGGCGAGGATCCTGCGTTTATTGCCCGCCGGCTGGTCATCTCCGCCTCGGAGGATATCGGCCTGGCGAATCCCAACGCCCTCCTGCTGGCGAATGCGGCCTTCGACACGGTTCAGAAAATCGGATGGCCGGAAGGGCGTATTCCCCTGGCCGAAGCCACCATTTATCTAGCTACTTCGCCCAAGAGCAATTCCGCCTACATGGCTATCAACGAGGCCCTGTCGTTTGTCCGTCAGACGGGCAACCAGCCCGTGCCCCTTCATCTTCGCAACGCTCCCACCAGCCTTATGGAGGAGCTGGGTTATGCCCAGGGCTACAAGTATGCCCACGACTATGAAGAGCATTTCGTGGAGCAGCAGTTCCTGCCCGACGGCATCAAGCAACGCTTCTGGCATGCCCAGCCGAATCCTTCGGAGGACAAACTGAAGCAGCGTATGGTTCACCTCTGGGGCAAACGCTTCGAAGACTAGGAGTCGAAGGCTAAGAGTCCGAAAACAAAGAGTCAGCCCCTTTTATTTGTATCTCTTCGTCGTCTTCCTCGTCTTTCTTCTGCTGCTATTTCCCCAGCTTCCTTTTCCAGACCACGAACCGCACCAGGCAGGCCAGGGTAATCACGGCAGCCATGATGAGCGACGGCATCTCGGGAAGCGAGAGTATGGTTGGCGAGACGAAGAAGAAGTCGCTGACCACCATCGTCATGAACAGGCCGGGCAGCAACGTTAGATAATATAATTTATGTTCGCGCGCGAGATAAACTGTGCACACCCATAGCGTCACGGCCGCCATCAGCTGTGTGCCCCAGGCCACATACTGCCACACGGTTCCGAATCCGCTGGGGTTGCCAATCTGCCATGCGAGCAGGGCTATGCCTACGGCGAAGACGGGCAGGCTCAACAATAGTCGCGACCGCTTGCTCGTCTGGTTCAGCCCGAACGATTCTGCCAGAATCAGGCGTGCCGTGCGGAAGGAGCTGCCGCCCGTGGTGATGGGAGCCGCCACGACGCCCAGCAGGGCGAGGATGCTGCCTGCTATACCCAGCCACGACGAGCAGATGGTCGTCACGACCGTGGGAGCGTCGAAGAACTGGATGAGCGAACGCCCGTCGGCGCTGCGCATCAGGCCGTCGGTACCCGTGGTGAACTGCTGTACGATTTCGGGCGGGCATACGTCACGCCATCCGTCGGCAAAGAAGAAGTAGCTGGAGATGGTAGCCCAGACGAGCGCCACCAGCCCCTCGGTCACCATGGCTCCGTAGAAGATGGGTCGTCCCTGGCGCTCGCTCTTCATGCAGCGCGCCATCATCGGGGACTGTGTGGCGTGGAATCCGCTTACGGCTCCGCAGGCGATGGTCACGAAGAGGGCAGGGAAGAGTGGCTGCTCCAGTCCCAGGCGTTCGGCGCCCCAGTTGCCCAGTCCGTCCCATACCTCTGGCAGCACGGGCTGTTTCCAGAACAGCACGACGCCGATGGCGATGACCATGAACAGCATCGAGAGCGCAAAGGCTGGATAAATCTTGCCGATCACCTTGTCCACGGGCATCATCGTGGTGGCCACGTAGTAAAGGAAGATGAGGATCACCCACATCATCTTGTTGCCCCAGATACCGCTGAGAATGATGGCCGGGCAGTAGACGAAGAATGCGCCCACCAGCACCATCATCAGCATGGTGAAGAAGATGAGCGCCTTGCGCGCCGTGCCGCCAAGGTAGAAGCCCGTGAGCTCCGCCAGTCCGCTGCCGTCGTGCCGCAGGGAGAGCATGCCGCTGATGTAGTCGTGCACGGCACCTCCGAAGATGCATCCGAGCACAATCCACAGATAGGCCGCGGGACCGAACCACATACCCATGATGGCTCCGAAAATAGGTCCCGTTCCGGCGATGTTCAGGAACTGAATCATGAAGATGCGCCACGATGGCAGCACCACGTAGTCAACCTTGTCTGCCTTGCGGATGGCTGGCGTCTCGCGATCGTCGGGACCGAAGATGCGCTCGGCCACCCGGCTGTAAATCATATAGCCCAGAAAAAGGGCTACGACACTAATAGCAAATGAGAGCATAATCTTATTATTTTGCGTTTTCGGCCGCAAAGTTACGCAAAAAAGTCCGTTCTTAACCACTTTTAGGCCGAAAGATTTGGCGGACTCGCGGAAAAGCCGTAATTTTGTACGCTTTTTAGGACGAAAAGAGGCTTCCGTGCCCAAAAATGCGTCTTTTTTGCCCTCTACGGGCTTCAAAGGAATTCGCCAAAAGGAAAAGTATTGACAAAGAAGAACATCATCAAACATCCGACATCACATCCGCCCCTAAACTTTAATCCATAAACAATAACCATTAAACAATAAAATCCCAACGGCCACGGCCGTGATAAAGAATGCAAGACTCAGAAGACAGAATTATCAAAGTGGACATTGAGCGGGAGATGCGAAGCTCGTTTCTCGACTACTCGATGTCCGTCATCGTTGCACGTGCCCTGCCCGATGCACGCGATGGCTTCAAGCCCGTACATCGGCGCATCCTCTATGGCATGCGCGTAGACGGCAACACCCACGATCGCGACTATCGCAAGTGCGCCCGCACCGTCGGCAACGTGCTTGGTCACTACCACCCCCACGGCGACAGCTCCGTCTACTTCGCTATGGTCCGCCTGGCTCAGGACTGGAACATGCGCTACACGCTTGTCGACGGTCAGGGTAACTTCGGTTCCGTGGACGGCGACTCCCCCGCCGCCATGCGTTATACCGAGGCACGCCTCAGTTCCGCCGGCGAGGCCATGATGCAGGATCTCGAGAAGGAGACCGTGGACATGGTGGACAACTTCGACGGCAAGGAGAAGGAGCCCAGCGTGCTGCCCACGCTGTTCCCCAACCTGCTCGTCAACGGCGCCACGGGTATCGCCGTAGGTATGGCCACGAACATCCCCACCCACAACCTGGGTGAGTGTATCGACGGCTGCATCGCCTACATCGACAATCCGGATATCGACGTGGCCGGACTGATGCAGTACATCCCCGCCCCCGACTTCCCCACGGGAGCATTTATTTATGGTATGCAGGGCGTGCGCGACGCGTACGAGACCGGACGCGGACGCATCGTCATGCGCGCACGTGCGGAGATTGAGCCGGGCGAAATGCACGACAAGATTGTCGTCAGCGAAATCCCCTACGGCGTCAACAAGGCCGAACTCATCAAGGACATCGCAGACCTCGTGAACGACCACAAGATCGAGGGCATCTCCAACGCCAACGACGAGAGCGACCGCGAGGGTATGCGCATCGTCATCGATGTCAAGCGCGACTTCAACGCCAACGTCGTCCTGAACAAGCTGTTCAAGATGACGCAGCTGCAGACCTCCTTCTCCGTCAACTCCATCGCCCTCGTGGGCGGCCGTCCGAAGCTGATGACCCTGCGCGACATGATCAAGTGCTTCGTCGACCACCGCCACGACGTTGTCATCCGCCGCACGGAGTACGACAAGCGCAAGGCCGAGGAACGTGCCCACATCCTCGAGGGACTCATCATCGCCTCGGACAACATCGACGAGGTCGTGCAGATCATCAAGTCTAGCAAGACGCCCGAAGAGGCCCGCAAGCGCCTGGAAGAACGCTTCTCGCTGGACGAGATTCAGTCCAAGGCCATCGTGGACATGCGTCTCTCTCAGCTCACAGGCCTGCAGCAGGAGAAGCTCCACGCCGAGTACGACGAGCTGATGCGCAAGATTGAATACTACAACCAGATCCTGACGGACGACGCCCTCTGCTGGAAGGTCATCAAGGACGAGCTCCTCGAAGTCAAGGAGAAGTTTGGCGACCCTCGCCGCAGCGAAATCGTCTATTCGAGCGAAGAATTCAACCCCGAGGACTTCTACGCTGACGATGAGGTCGTTATTACCATCTCCCACCTGGGCTACATCAAGCGCACCCCGCTGGCCGAGTTCCGCGCCCAGGGTCGTGGCGGAGTCGGTTCCAAGGGCTCTTCCACGCGAGACGCCGACTTCATCGAGCACATCTACCGCGCCACCATGCACAACACCATGCTCTTCTTCACTCAGAAGGGCCGCTGCTACTGGCTGAAGGTCTACGACATCCCCGAGGGCAACAAGGCCTCCAAGGGACGTGCCATCCAGAACATGCTCAACATCGAGCCGGGCGATACCGTCAACGCCTGCCTCTACATCAAGAAGCTCAGCGACCGCGAGTTCAACGAGAGCCACTACGTCCTCTTCTGCACCCGCGAAGGCGTCATCAAGAAGACCAGCCTGGCCAACTACAGCCGTCCGCGCACCAACGGCGTCATCGCCATCAACATCAACGAGGGCGACCGCGTGGTCGACGTGGCACTCACCAACGGCGAGAACGAAGTCGTCATCGCCTCCAAGATGGGCCGTGCCGTACGCTTCAACGAGAGCGCCGTACGCTCCATGGGCCGCAACTCCACCGGCGTGCGCGGCATCACCCTCGAGGGCGAGGGCAACGAAGTTGTAGGCATGGTGGTGGTCGACAAGCCCGAGGAAGAGACCATCCTCGTCGTTTCCGAGAAAGGCTACGGCAAGCGCTCCGAAACGAGGACGACCTCATGATTATCAACAAGTCAGGCGTCACCATCCGCCTACACCTCGAGAGCATCAAGATTCAGGGACGCGCCACACAGGGCGTCAAGCTCATCGAACTCCAGAAGCGCAACGACAAGATTGCCAACGTCTGCGTCGTGCCGCGCGAGGACGACGAAGAAGAACTCCCCGAGGACGCACAGGTCAGCGACCTGCCCGAACCCACAGAGCTCAGCGACGGACAGACCGTGACGCTCGACCGCGACGACCAGCAATAAAAACAGAGTAACCCCTCACTAAACAAATATTAGATTATGAAAAAGATTTTCTGTGCAATTGCACTCCTGGCAGCAACGCTGTCAGTTTCCGCCCAGGACGGCGTCGTCCGCAGGGCACGCGACAAGTTCGTTCAGGCTCAGGACCTCGCAGCGAACAACCAGCGCACCGAGAAGGAAGATGCCAAGCTCAACGAGCTCATCACCTCTGTCATGGAAATGATTGAGCCTACGCTCACCAGTCCCGAGACCAAGAAGCAGAAGGCCAACGCCTGGGACATCAAGGCCAACCTCGAACTCTTCCAGATCAACCCCATCATCACCAAGCTGCAGGCCGACCAGCCCGTGGACACCGCCCAGTTCGCCCAGCTCGTCATCAGCGCACTCGACGCCATCGAGCAGTGCTACAAGGAAGAGCAGGCCAGCGGCATCCTCGAGAAATTCAAGAAGGACAACACCATCACCGTCTACAGCATCAAGAACAAGCTCTATGCCCTCAACTGCCGCCAGTACCTCGCTTTCTGCGGTCAGATGTTCTTCACCAACAAGCAGTACCCCAAGGCCGTGGAAGCCTTCAAGCGCTACATGAACTTCGCAGACATCTACACCATCGTGGCTGAGGAGACAAAGATGGACCCCGAAGACCCCAACACCGCCAAGATGGCCTACTTCACCTGCCTCGCCAGCTACTTCGCCAAGGACTACAAGTCGCTCAACGAGTTCATGCCTCTGGCCAAGAAATATACCGACGACATCAACCAGGTCAACCAGCTGGAGATGACCGCCTACATCGAGCAGGGCGACACACTCGGATGGCTCAACGCAGGTAAGAAGATCGTGCTCGCTGATCCCCAGTCCAACGACGGCATCGCCCAGAACATCCTCGCCTACTACTTCAACAAGCAGGACGCCAACGGCGCCGCCGCCTTCACCGAGGAACTCCTCTCCGCCGACCCCGACAGCAAGATCGGTAACTACGCTAAGGGCCTCACCCTCATGAACGCCAAGAAGTACGCCGAGGCCATCCCCTTCTTCGACAAGGCCATCCAGGCAGACCCCGAGTTCTCCGATGCCAACTACAACGCCGGCGTCTGCTACTCCAACGTCGGATATGACATCAACGAGAGCCTGAACGGCAAGAAGATGACACCCGCCCAGCAGAAGGTGGAAATCCAGAAGGTCAAGGACGAGTACGCCAAGGCAGAGCCCTACTTCCTCCGCGTGAAGGAGCTCGAGCCCGAGAATCCCCACAAGTGGGCCAGCCGCCTCTCCACCGTCTACTACATCCTCGGCGACAAGGCCAAGCAGGCAGAGATGGACAAGCTGCTCGAATAAGCCCGGGCACCTTCCACTTCCGCTAATTCCCAACAATCGAGTAGGAGGGGGCTTCACCCCTTCCTGCTCGATTTAGGTTTATATCCCTCATTCAAACAAATCATTTCACATGGACACTTTTGAGCTATTAGGACTCGGCATCTACGCTTGGATCACCATCGCCACCGTGCTGACCATGTTCAGCCTGCTACTCTTCACCAAACTGCGCACTGACCTGGTGTTCCTCGGAGCCATCGCCGTGCTCTACGTCACGGGCGTGATGACCGCCGAGGAGGCCTTCTCCGGCTTCAGCAACAAATCGGTCATCGTCGTCGGAGTGCTCTTCGTCGTCGTGGCAGGACTGACCCAGACCGGCGTGCTCCGCTGGATCGTGAAGAACATCCTGCGGCAGCCCAAGACCTTCAACAGGGCCGTCGTACGACTGATGCTGCCCGTGGCCGTCCTGAGCTCGTTCCTGAGCAACACGACCGTCGTCACCCTCTTCGTCAACGTCGTGAAGATGTGGTCCAAGAAGCTGAACATCTCACCCTCAAAGCTCCTCATTCCCCTCAGCTACGCCTCCGGAATGGGCGGCGTCTGCACCCTCATCGGCACGCCCCCGAACCTCATCATCTCCGGCCTCTATACCGACAACACAGGGCAGACCATGAACGTGCTGGCAACCACCCTCCCCGGCCTCTTCTGCCTCTTCATCGGAGTGCTCAGCGTAATCGCCATGCGACGCCTGCTCCCCGACCGCCAGGCACCCGAGTCGGCCTTCGAGTCCACGGGCGAATATACCGTAGAGCTCCTGGTGCCGTCGGACAACTCCCATATCGCCCAGACCGTGGCCGACGCCGGGCTGAACCATGTGCGGGGCGGCACACTCATAGAAATGATTCACTACGACGAAGTCATCTCACCCGTGCCCGCCGACGAGCTCATCCTAGGCGGCGACAGGCTCATCTTCGCCGGACAAATCGATGAAATCCTCGACGTCAAGAAGAACTACCAGTTCGTGAATGCCGACCACCACGTGTTCACCATGAATGAGGTCAGCAAGGACCGCCAACTCCGCACCGCCTACGTCACCTTCGAGAGCCCCCTCATCAATACCACCATCGCCAACTCCACCTTCGAACGCGACAACAACCTCACCCTCGTGGCTGTGGCGCGCAACGGTAAGCGCATAGACCTGTCCCCGCGCGACGTGGTGCTACGTGCCGGCGACACCCTCCTGCTGGAATGTCCCCCGCGCATGAACCTCGACACCAGCTCGCTCTCCAAGGAACTCCACTTCTTTGACTCCGAGGTGTCGCAGAATATAGGCGGCAAGACCCTGGTTTCCACCATCATCATGATAGCCATGGTGGCCCTCTCAGCCCTCAACGTCATGCCCCTGCTGCAGTCCGCCCTCATCGCCGCCTTCGCCATGCTCATCTTCCGCTGCTGCAACGCCGACCAGGCCATGAAGGCCATCAACTGGGACATCCTCATGGTTTTCTCCGCCTCCCTCGTGCTGGGCCTTGCCATCCAGAAGACCGGCATCGCCGAGCGCCTTGCCTTCGGAATCCTCGACGTCTGCGGCACCAACCCCATCATCGTGATGACGGCCATCTGCCTCGTCGGAACCTTCACCACCGAGTTCATCTCCAACACGGCCGCGGGAGCCATGTTCTTCCCCATCATGTACGAGGCGGCGGAGAAGCTCGGCTACGAGCCCTATCCCTTCCTCATAGCCCTGATGATCAGCGTCAGCAGCAGCTTCGCCACCCCCATCGGTTCTCCCACCCACATGCTCGTCTACGGTCCTGGCGGCTATCGCTTCAGCGACTTCATGCGCATCGGTCTGCCCATGAACCTCATCATCCTTGCCGCCAACATCTTCATCGTGAACCTCTTATACCCCCTGACCGCCCTCTGACAGGCAGCCACTTAAACCCTATTCAAAGCGAGCCTTTATTTATCTTTTCTTACTCAACTTTCGCAAGTATGAGTAAGCTGGAATTGCTGCAAGCAAGGCAGCGCCCTGAAAGGAGCAAGCAGCAACGAAATGCCATGAATGGGCAATTGGAAATGAAATAATGGGTTCTGCAGCCGTCAAGAAGAAATATCTGCCTGTTTTCTTGCCGTTTTCGGCTAAATATGATACCTTTGCAGCGAAATCAAAAATAATATTTCCGATAAGAACGAATATGGAAATAAAGAAGATTATGATCGCAGCCGCAGCGCTGCTCCTTTCCCTGACCGCCTGTGCTCAGGAGACGATTAAGTTACCCGCCCCGGATAAGTCCAAGGCTACGATGAGTGTGATGGACGCTCTGGCACAGCGCCAGTCCGTGCGCAGTTTCTCGGACCGTGCCCTCACCGACGACCAGCTGTCGTTGCTGCTCTGGGCTGCCAACGGCATTAACCGTGAAGACGGTCGTCGCACCGCACCCACGGCCATGAACCGCCAGGACATTCAAGTGTACGTCTGCCGTGCAGACGGAGCCTTCCTCTACAAAGCCAAGGAACACGCCCTCCAGCGTGTAAACTCTGAGGACTTACGACCTCACGTAGCAGGTTCCCGCCAGCCTTTCGCCAAGGAAGCACCCGTCTGCCTCGTCATCGTCAGCGACCAGCGTCAGTTCGGGCCACAGGGAAGTCCAGACTACGGACGCATCGATGCCGGCTACGTCTCGCAGAACGTCTATCTCGCCGCCACGGCGATGGGTCTCGGCACTGTAGCACGCGCCATGATGGACCGTGAGCCGCTGGCCCGTGGACTCGCGCTCGCCCCAGAGCAGCTGCTACTGCTCAATCACCCTGTCGGCTACGTCAAGTAGGGGGAGGCTATGAAAGCGGACAATCAGCAGGAACGATTCCCACTCGTCGACGAAGAGGGTAGGGTGATTGGCTCAGCCACACGCGGTGAATGCCACAGCGGCAACAAACTACTGCATCCGGTGGTGCATCTCCACGTCTTCAACTCTGCAGGCGAACTTTACCTGCAGAAGCGGCCCCTGTGGAAGGATATCCAGCCCGGCAAGTGGGACACCGCCGTGGGAGGCCACATCGACTACGGCGAGACGCCCGCCCAGGCCCTTCAGCGTGAGGTGCGTGAGGAACTGGGAATCACCGACTTCGACCCTGTCTTCATCGGCAAATATGTCTTCGAAAGTGCCGTGGAGCGTGAGCTGGTGTACATCTTCCGCTGCATCTACGACTCACCCCTCCATCCCTCCGCCGAGGAGCTTGATGGCGGCAGCTTCTGGTCGGAAGAAGAACTCCGCGAAGCCATAGGCCACCACCTCCTCACCCCCAACTTCGAGAGTGAGTACCAGCAGTGGCTGAACTGAAGCAGCGACCAAAGAAAAAGGGACATCCTTCGATGTCCCTTTTTCGTGATTCCGTTGGGATTCGAACCCAAGACCCACAGCTTAGAAGGCTGTTGCTCTATCCAGCTGAGCTACGGAACCGCTTTTGCGGGCGCAAAGGTAGGAAAAAGTTTAGAGTTTAGCGTTGAAAGTCGCAAGTTTTTTGACTTCATAGGATAAAAAGAGGTCATTTTTGCTCTTCGTGGGCAGAAATGACCTCTTTATTGCTGTTTTTTGGTATGCACTTAGGCTTGATGCTGGGGGCGAAGAAGATCGTTGACGGTCTTCACGGGGTTGAAGGTCTCGAGAGGCACTTCGACGAAAACGGTGGACCAGTCGCTCATGGCTCCGTTCCAGAGTCCAGGCAGCTCCAAGGCTTTCAGCTCACGTCCGTTCTTGGACTTCGAAGAGATGAAGCCTGTGGCGGGATCCACGTACTTGGGAAGGTCGAAGCGGTTGCCCTGATAGTCGCGCGTGGCGCAGACGAGATCCACCGGGTTGAAGTGGGTGCCGCCCTGGAACATGGCCATGTAAGTGGGGTTGTGGGTGTCGATCTGCGAGCTTTCCAGGATTTGGGGGCTGACGCTGCCATCGGGATTGAAGGCCAGGAACGGCCCTCCACCCGGTTCGCCCACGTTGCGCACCATGCCGCAGACACGCATGGGACGGTTGAACTTGCGGCGCAGTGTCTCGCGGAGCTCTGCCTCAGGCAGTTCGGTGATTCCTGGTACTTCTGTGCAGAGTTCACGATGCAGGAACTGGCACATCTCGTCGAGTTCGGCACGACCGACATTGCCCTCGTCCAACCGACGCAGGTAGGCGAAGGCCTGGCGCTGGAGGGTGACGAGCACGCCGGCGATGACCTTCTTCCACAAGGTGGTGGCGGGTTTCAGGCGGTCGGGTACCACGTTGTCGATGTTCTTAATGAAGATGATATCGGAATCCAGTTCGGAGAGGTTCTGGATGAGTGCTCCATGGCCACCGGGACGGAAGAGTAGACGCCCGTCGTCCGTGCGGAAGGGTTCGTTGTCAAGGGTGGCAGCGAGGGTGTCGGTGGAAGGCTTCTGTTCGCTGAAACTGACGTTGTAGTGGATGCCGAACTGCTGTTCGTACTCCGGCAGGACGCGCTCCACGAGTTCTTCGAAGAGTTCGCGGTGCTCCGTGGAGACGGTGAAGTGGACGTCTGCCTTGCCGTCGGATGTGGCATAGAGGGCAGCCTCCACCAGATGTTCCTCCAGCGGGGTGCGGGCGCAGTCACTATATGAGTGGAACTGGAGAAGTCCCTTCGGAAGTTGGCCGTAGCCCAGTCCCTCGTCGTCCAGCAGGGCGCTGACGACATCACGGTAGCGACCGGCTTCCACGAGACTGTCGGCAGGTTCACCATAGACCACCACGCAGGCATCGTCCAGGGCTGGGAAGAAGGCGAAGTCGTGCAGATGTTCGAAGAATGTGCGCATGAAATCCGTCTGTGGAGCATCTTGGTCGCCGTCGCGGAACTCAAAGAGGTTCTTGAACATACGCGAAGCAGCACCGCTGGCGGGCACGAACTTGGTGATGTGGTGCCCCTCCGCCTTATAGGTTTCCCAGGCTTCAACAAAGGCCTGGCTCTCGGAGTCGGCAGGGGAGAGAATACCGTTGCCGATGGAGGCTGCAGCACGCAGGTGGAGGTAGGGGAATCCCTCGCGGAACTGACGCAGTTGGTTCTCGATTTGTTGCTCGCTAATACCTTTCTGGGAAAGCTGTTTTCTGTCTTCTGGTGTGAACATATCGTTTTAAAGTTTATGAATTTCGTGCCAAAAGTAGTAAAAAACGTTCAATAATGATGCATGAATGAGAAAAAATATCTACCTTCGCACGTGATTTTTAACAAAAACCGAAAGAATGGAACAAAATAACGGTTTGAACGGAGCTGAGAAAGAGCAAATCGAGGCTCTGAAAGAAGAACTGAGAAGGCTGACACAAAGTGAACTCAGCGCCGACGACTATACGAAGGTGGATAACTACCACCGTCAAGCCCTGGAAGCAGAGTCCATCCGACGGGACGCATTCGGACTACACCCTATATTGGTGGAATATCAGACCGCCATCATCGTAGCCACGGAAATCGGCATCACCAGGGGAGCCATCCTGGGAGTGCTGCTGAACGGACTGGTCATCCGCGGACTGCTGACCTCGCAGGAGGTTGAGCAGGTGTTCGGCAAGGACGTGGCAGTCATCGTCCACGGCCTGGCACGCATCAATGAACTCTACGAGAAGAATCCCATCGTGGAAAGCGAGAACTTCCGCCAGCTGCTGCTCTCGTTTGCCGAGGACATGAGGGTCATCCTCATCGTCATTGCCTCACGTGTGTGCATCATGCGTAAGATTAAGGAATCGGAGAACGACGAGGCACGCCGGCGCGTAGCCACCGAGGCAGCATACCTCTATGCGCCACTGGCCCACAAGCTCGGTCTCTACAAGTTGAAGAGTGAACTGGAAGACCTCTCGCTGAAATACTTGGAGCACGATGCATACTACCACATCAAGGAGAAACTCAATGCCACGAAGAAGAGCCGCGATGCCTATATCGAGAGGTTTATAAAGCCTATAGATGAAAAGCTTAAGGCGGTAGGATTGAAGTTCCACATGAAGGGCCGAACGAAGTCCATCCACAGCATCTGGCAGAAGATGAAGAAGCAGCGCTGTCCGTTCGAGGGAGTGTATGACCTCTTCGCTATCCGCATCATCCTGGACTCGCCCTTAGAACGCGAGAAACAGGACTGCTGGCAGGTGTTCAGCATCATCACGGATATGTACCAGCCGAACCCCAAACGCATGCGCGACTGGCTGTCGATACCTAAGTCCAATGGATACGAGAGTCTGCACATCACCGTACTGGGACCGGAACAGAAGTGGGTGGAGGTGCAGATTCGCACCGAACGCATGGACGAAATTGCCGAACGAGGACTGGCAGCCCACTGGCGCTACAAGGGTGTGAAAGGTGGCGAGGCGGGTGTAGAAGCTTGGCTCCAGAATATTCGAACCGCACTGGAAGCCGGCGATGACCTCCAGCTGATGGATCAGTTCAAGATGGATCTCTACGAGGACGAGGTCTTCGTCTTCACCCCCAAGGGCGACCTTTTCAAGTTGCCCCAGGGGGCTACTGTGCTGGACTTCGCCTATGCTATCCACACGAAAGTGGGCAACCGTTGTACGGGTGGACGCATCGGAGGCAAGATGGTCACCCTGCGCCAAGTGCTACAAAGCGGAGACCAAGTGGAAATCATGACCCACGCCAATCAGGTGCCGAAGCAGGACTGGCTGAATGTGGCAAAAACAGGACGGGCTCGCTCCAAGATACGTCAGGCGCTGAAGGAAATGGCTGCCACCCAGGCCGCATACGCCAAAGAAGAACTGGAACGCAAGTTTAAGAACCGCAAGATAGAAGTTGAAGAGGCTACCCTCATGCACACGATGACTCGACTCGGCTACCGAATCGTCACAGACTTCTATGCAGCACTGGCCGACGGCACCTTGGATATCAACCAGGTGCTGGAAGCCTATATGATGCAGCAGCGCTACGAACGCGGCGAACTGCCCTCGCAGCAACAGCAGCCACAAAGCGCAGGAAACTTCCAACTGCAACAATACGATAATAATAAGGAACGCCTGCGCAAGAGTGACGTGATGGTCATCGACCAGGGACTGAGCGGAATTGACTACACGCTGGCCAAGTGCTGCCATCCCGTTTATGGCGATCAGGTCTTCGGCTTCCTGACAAGTGGGGGTGGGGTGAAGATCCATCGCATCGACTGTCCCAACGCACCTGCACTGCGTCAGCGCTACGGCTACCGCATCATCGATGCACGCTGGGCTGGCAAGGGCGGTACGCAATATGGAGTGACCCTACGGGTGGTGGGGCAGGACGATCTGGGTATCGTCAACAACATCACCAGCATCATTTCCAAGGACGAGAAGATTCAACTGCGCAGCATCAGCATCGACAGCAACGACGGACTCTTCAGTGGCACGCTGACTATCCTGCTCGACGACACCTCGCGACTGAAACAGCTCATCCAGAAACTGGAGGGCGTCAAAGGCGTAAAAGGGGTGAGTAGGGTGTAGAGTTTAGAGTTTAGAGTTGAGAGTTTAGAGTAGTTTTAAAGTTTAGAGTTTAAAGATTAGAGTTTAAAGTTTAAGGTTGAGAATTGAGAATAACCGTTAAAAGGTCTTAAGGAATTTCGTCAGGCCAAAGGAAATTACTACATTTGCTGCGATAAAAACGGAAATAGTATGCTTTACACTATAAAAAAACATCTCACTGCCATACTTTTGGCATGCTTCTCTGCGCTGAATATGAATGGTTTGGCGCAAGAAATAGAAATTGGCAACTACACGTTCAAGGACGGAGCCGAATATCAAGGCGAAATGTTCAGGGGAAAGCCATACGGAAAAGGCAAGACCACCTTCAAGAATGGCGATAAGTACGAAGGCGAATACGTCAAGGGCAAGCGCCAAGGCTATGGAGTCTATGAGTTCGTGGACGGCGAACGCTATGAGGGCGAATGGTATCAGGACCAACAGCATGGAATGGGTACATTCTACTTCAAGAACAACAACCGCTACACGGGTCTTTGGTTCCGTGACTACCAGCATGGCAAAGGGATCATGTACTACTTCAACGGCGACAAGTATGAAGGCAACTGGCAGGAGGACAAGCGCCATGGAGAAGGTACTTACACCTATTCTACAGGCGATAACTACTCTGGCGACTGGCGCGATGACCTCAAGCACGGACAGGGTACATTCGTATGGTCCAACGGCTCGCACTACACTGGCGGCTGGCGTGAAGGCAAGATGAACGGTCAGGGCACTTACCACTATGCCAACGGCGATGTCTACAAAGGTCAGTTCTACAATGATTCACTGCAGGGCAAAGGCATCTACCTCTTCAACAACGGCGATCGCTACGAGGGTAACTACAACATGAGCCAGCGTGATGGCGAAGGCATTTTCGTCTACGCCGGCGGCAACAAATACGTGGGGCAGTTCAAGAACGGCATGAAGCACGGACATGGTACTTTCACTTCCACCGACGGTGCCTCCTATGTGGGGCAGTGGCGCGACGACATGAAGCACGGACGCGGCAAATACACCTGGGCCAATGGTGACGTCTACGACGGCATGTGGGCAAACGGAATGATGGACGGCGAGGGAATCTTGCGCCAGAGTGATGGCACCAAGTTCCGTGGGCACTTCAGCCAAGGAGAGAAGAATGGACCTTGCGTGATGGAAACGCCCGATGGTATACGCTTCGAAGGTTCCTTCAAGGACAACGAGCGCGACGGAGATTTCGTTGAGAAAGACCGAAACGGGAACGTCATCCGAAAGGGACATTACACCCACGGCGTTCTCGACAAGTAGTGTACAATTACCACTCTAAAATGACAGACTTCTCAGCGATTTAGCTGCTTATAAGTACCTCTTTTCGTGCCTTGCAGTCCAAGCAAGGCACTTTTCTTGCGAAAAATTTCCCACTTTCAAAGAAAATTCGTACCTTTGTCGCGTTAAAATTATACATATAAAGAACAATGATTGTAGACTCAATCGAAAATTTAGAGCGGTACGCCGTGCTGAATCCCCGGTTTGCCGCTGTTGCAGAGTTCCTCCGGAACAATGACCTTTCTTCATTGTCGGCAGGAAAGCATGAGATTCAAGGTGATGAACTTTTCGTCAATGTGCAGGATGCTCCCGTGAAGTCTCGCGAGGAGGCTCGCTTCGAGACTCATCGTGAGATGATTGACATTCAGATTCCTGTTTCAGGAAGTGAGGAGCACGGATGGTGTCCGCTGGCCGATCTGCCCGCAGCCGACTATGATGCAACCATCGACATGACTTTGCACGATCCTGCTGATTCAGCGCCCATCTCGTCCCTGGCCTCGACCTATTTCGTCCTGCGGCCTGGACAGTTTGCAATCTATTTCCCGACCGACGGTCATGCACCAGCCATCACCACGACCACGCTGCGCAAGGCCATCTTCAAAGTCAAGGCTTAAGAAGAAAGTTAAAACCAATATACATGGCAAAGAAAGAACAGACCAAGACTTCGGCAGCAAAGAGCACGAAGAAGACCACCAAGGCCGCTTCGTCCAAGAAAGCTTCCAGCAAGAAGTCGGCAGCGCCTGCTGCACCCAAACAATTGCGACTGATTCGGCATGACGAGTGGCTTCAGCCCTTCGCCGGTGCCATCGAAGGACGCCACCAGCACGTCCTTGACAAACTCGGGGAACTCACCAACGGCGGCAAACAGAAACTGACGGACTTCGCCACGGGATACCTCTACTTCGGACTTCACTTCGAGAACAAGAAGTGGGTGCTCCGCGAGTGGGCGCCCAACGCCACCGCCATCTACGTCATTGGAGAATTCAACGACTGGAAACAGGAAGACCGCTACGCAATGAAGCGCCTGGCCAAGAGCAACGGCACCTGGGAGATTAAACTCCCGGCCAAGGCCATGAAGCACGGTCAACTCTACAAACTCCTCGTCAAGTGGGATGGGGGAGAGGGTGAACGTATCCCGGCCTGGACGCGTCGCGTGGTTCAGGATCCAGAGACGAAGATCTTCTCCGCACAAGTCTGGGAACCCTCGGCAGAACCCTATGATTGGAAGGTGAAGAAGTTCCGTCCCAACACCTCGCCCCTGCTTATCTATGAATGTCACGTGGGTATGGCACAGGATGCCGAGAAGGTTGGTACCTACACTGAGTTCCGCGAGAACGTACTGCCTCGCATTGCTAAGGATGGTTACAACTGCATTCAGATTATGGCCATTCAGGAGCATCCCTACTACGGTAGCTTCGGATACCACGTCAGCAGTTTCTTCGCTGCATCATCCCGCTTTGGTACACCTGAAGAACTGAAGGAACTCATCGATGCCGCCCATGGTATGGGCATCGCCGTCATCATGGACATCGTGCACAGCCACGCTGTGAAGAACGAGAACGAAGGACTTGGCAATTTTGCCGGCGACCCCAACCAGTACTTCTATCCTGGTGCCCGCCACGAGCATCCGGCTTGGGATAGTCTCTGCTTTGACTACGGCAAGAACGAAGTCCTGCATTTCCTCCTTTCGAACTGTAAGTTCTGGCTCGACGAGTACCACTTCGACGGTTTCCGTTTCGACGGTGTCACTTCCATGCTTTACTACAGCCACGGTTTGGGTGATAACTTTATGGGCTACGGCGACTATTACAATGGCAATGAGGATGACAACGCTATCGCCTATCTCACGCTGGCCAATGTTCTCATCCATGAGGTCAATCCCCACGCAATCACCATCGCCGAGGAGGTTTCCGGTATGCCCGGTCTGGCTATGCCCTTCAAGGATGGAGGCTACGGCTTCGACTATCGCATGGCCATGAACATACCCGACTACTGGATTAAGATTATCAAGGAACAGCGTGACGAGGACTGGAAACCCAGTTCCATGTTCTGGGAGGTCAAGAACCGCCGTGCAGACGAGAAGACCATTAGCTACTGCGAAAGCCACGACCAGGCTCTAGTAGGTGACAAGACTATCATCTTCCGACTCGTGGACAGCGATATGTACTGGCACTTCAAGAAGGGCGACGAGAACTACAACGTCGAGCGTGGTATTGCCCTCCACAAGATGATCCGTCTGCTCACGGCTTCCACCATCAACGGCGGATACCTCAACTTCATGGGCAACGAGTTCGGTCACCCAGAATGGATTGACTTCCCCCGCCAGGACAACGGATGGAGCTATAAGTATGCCCGCCGTCAGTGGAACCTCGTGGACAACAAGGAACTCTGCTACCACTATTTGGGCGACTTTGACCAAAAGATGCTGAAGGTTCTGAAGCTCCAGAAGGACATCCAGAAGACCCCTGTCACCGAAATATGGACCAAGGACGATGATCAGGTGCTGGCATACCAGCGTGGTGAACTCCTCTTCGTCTTCAACTTCTCCTACAACCGCAGCTACACGGGCTATGGCTTCATGGTTCGCCAGGGTTCCTATCAGGTGCTCCTGAATACCGATGACGTGGCTTTCGGCGGTCATGGACTGAATGACGATTCCGTTCGTCATTTCACCAACTACGATCCCCTTCTGGCGCGCGACAACAAGGGTTGGCTCAAACTCTACCTGCCTGCTCGCTCTGCTGTCGTCCTGACGAAGTCCAAGGAAGACTGACCCCATTTTCTTACTCATTAATAGAGGTGCATATGATTCTAAATGAGAATTGTGTGCACCTTTTGTTTGTCTATACTGCTATTCTCATCTGTTAATATTCGCTAAACGCTTGCACGCGCGCGTACCTTTTTATATCTTTGCGGCATAAAATTGATGTCTCCGCTGCATAAGGTAGGGAAATCTCCCCCTAAAAGTAGGAAATTTCCCTTTGGTGAATCAGAGAAAGGTAGTACTTTTGCAGCGTGAAACAATAGAAAACGTCAAACCAGGCGGCCCTGCCGCCCTCTAAAAACGAAAAAACGATATGATGAACGCAAGAAATCTCTTGGCAGCCATGCTGCTGGTTCTGCCCTTCACTGGATGGGCACAGGACGACGATGTGTATTTCGTTCCAAAGAAGAAGGCTCAGAAAGCCAAGACGGAACAGCGCGCACAGCCGTCCCAGCGTTACCTTCCCGTAGAGATCGTCTACGAGGATGAATATGACGACGATGCCACCATCACCACGGCTGGCTCCAACCGCAATGTCGACGAGTACAACCGCCGTTCGGCTCGAGGCTCGCAGCTCACGGGGCAGATGGTGCAGAATCCCGACGGAACGTTCAGCTACCGCGTACCTGCCAACGATACGCTTTACGTGATGAATGATTCCACAGCCATCACCACCGACAACTTCGCCGAGGAACTCTACTCTCGGGGATATGAAGACGGGGTGGCTGCTGGTGAGGATTATGCCTACAGCAACCGGCTCGGACGCTTCACCTATGGCGGTGTCTACGCCTCACCCTGGTACTATAGCTACTACGACCCCTTCTACTGGGATGACTGGTACTGGGGCTACCGTCCCTACTACGGCTACTATGGCTACTACGGCTGGCATAGTCCCTATTGGTACAGCCGCTGGGGCTATGGACCACACTGGTATGGAGGCTATTGGGGTGGTGGTTATTACAACCATCGCTATCATGGAAGCTATGGACGCGGAGGTTACAGTCCCCGGACCTACACTGGCGGACGTGGCGGTGGCATACGTGGCGGACGTGCCGGAAGCTATAACAGTAACGGAAGAAGCAGTCGCAGTATCGGTACCATCACCGGCGGACGTGCTGCAGGTACCATCTCTGGCGGACGTGCTGCAGGTAATTTGAGTTCTGGTCGTGGCGGTAACATCAATAGCAGTGTTTCTTCCAGCCGTTCCACCGTTGGCACTATGAGCAGCGGTCGCGCAGGCACTATTTCCACTCCTTCCACTTCACGTTCCAGCAGTGTCAGTTCCAGCAGCTCCAGTAGCCGTTCCGTAGGTTCCTTTGGCGGAAGCAGCAGTGGCAGCTTCGGCGGGGGCCGTGCCGGAGGCGGTGGCGGATTCAGTGGAGGTGGCAGCAGCCGCGGAGGCGGCGGTGGCGGTGGTCGCGGTGGACGTTGATCTACCAGGAACAACCCCGCACCTACACGTGAAATTCCAGTGTTAGAAACTCGTTTATAGAAACCCCAAACGCATACTTCAACATATGAAAAAGTATATCATCACCTCAGCCTTTGTGCTTTTTGCAGCAGCCCTTCAAGCTCAGGATACCTACACCAACTACACCATGACCAGTACGGCCGATGTCATCGGTTCTGCACGCTACGTAGGTATGGGCGGTGCCATGGGTGCTCTCGGCGCAGATATCTCTGCCATGTCAAATAACCCTGCCTCGCTGGGCCTTTTCCGCAAGAACGACATCAGTATCACCATGGGAGGTGTCATTCAGGATGCCAAGCCCTACGAAGCCGACAATCGTGGTCACTATAGTTTCGATCAGGTCGGTTTTGTGGCAGCATTTCCCAATATGGATCGTACTTCCTTTATCAACTTTGGAGTGAATTTCCAGAAGAAGGCCGATTACGGTCACAGCATCTTCGTTCAGAACAACAGCCTGAATGGTCTTTCTCAAGCCGCTCAGCTGAAGGGACTCTACGATTTTGGCAAGACCTTCCTGGGCAACGAGAATTTCCGCTACTCGCTTCCCTATCAGGCAAACAACGCTTATATCTATGATGTCGAGGTGGCGGGTGAGAATGGCTATCACCAGATCAAGAGCAACGGCTACAACTTCAATCGCCATTCCTTCGGTAACAACTACGCCCTCGACTTCTCCTTTGCCGGTAGCATCAAGGACCGAGTCTATCTGGGTATGACTCTTGGTATCGACTTCCTGCGCTACGAGAACAGTCAGCGCTACGTTGAGTTCCGCGATGGTTCTATGGGCGAGGTTGAGGACTACGACCTACTCTCCAACAAGTACATCACCGGCAAGGGTCTGAACCTCAAGTTCGGCGCACTCGTTCGTCCTATCGAGGAGAATCCTCTGCGCTTGGGCTTCGCCTTCGAGACGCCCACTTGGTATACTCTCACCCAGAAGGACAGCCACTATAGCATTGCATCCAAGTGGAACTACGATGGTTACGATGAGGTCAACGACATCTACCAGTACTCCTATAACGGTGATGGCATCTACACCAATTACGACAGCCCAGACGATAACTTCCTCGACTTCAATCTCCATTCGCCTTGGAAAATCCGCTTCAGCGCTGCTTCCACCGTTGACACCTATCTTGCATGGGATATAGAGTACGAGTATGCCCTCTACAACAATGCCACCGTCGGTTATCCCCGTGAGTATCACAACAACACCGCTTCTTTGGGAATGACCAAGGATCCTGGTATGACCGCTCTCACCAAGGACTGCATCAACGGCATTCATAATATCCGTGCCGGTATAGAGTTCAAGCCTCTGCCTGAGTTCGCCGTACGTCTGGGCTATAACTTCTGGAGCAAACCCATGAAGGATCAGGCTCGTCTCGACCAAACCGTAAACAGCAAGAGCCTTGATTTCGCCCTCGGAACAGACTACACCAACCTCGGTGCCACCAATATGCTCACATTCGGTCTCGGATATCGCTATCAGGCTTTCTACGCCGACTTCGCATATAAGTTCCGCCACCAGAAAGGTGACTTCTACGCCTTCGACGATAGTTTCCAGCGTCAAGGCGGAGCAGGCTACAACCAGTTCGTATACAATGGACAGAGTCTCCGTGGCGAAGAAGTGGACCTCAGCCGCCACACCATCACATTCACCCTCGGCTTCAAGTTCTGATCTGTAGACTCGATAAATAGAGTAGGGGAGGACCGATGTTTGTCGGTCCTCCCCTTATTCATAGATTATCTGTGATATGCTTAGCGCACCATGACCTTCTGATCCCCGACGAGGTAAATACCCCTTGGAAGACGGACGATGGCGTTGGCATCCTGTTGGATATAGAGTTGTCGAAGCAGGCGGCCATCGAGGCTGTGGACGCTGACTTCGGAACCGGCACCGATAGCAGTGATGCTGACAACACCTTGTCCTCCAAGCACGCGCAGCGTACCCTGTTGGGCAACATCGAGGTTGCGGACTCCCACGGTTTCGCCATTGGCTTCACCGTAGCGGGCTACCTCATCAGCCGTCATCAGCAGCCAGCGCTGAGCTGTGCTA
>CACXXT010000061.1:0-8973 GCA_902771725.1 uncultured Bacteroidales bacterium | reverse complement strand
GAAGGCAGCAGCGGAGATGGCTCCATCTGCAAGGGCATTGAGGCAAGCGAGGCTGGTGGGGGCTACGAACCAATAAGCGTTGTTCTCGAAGGTAAACTTATTGGCGGTGGTGGCAGAACGGGCTGATAGGAGGTGGAAGTTGCTGTTGTTGCCGGCACTGAGAACGGTGCGGATGCCATTCTTGCCCGTAGCACTATAGTTCATCCAACGTCCTGTGGCAACGTTTTGGAACCTATAGTAGCACGTGGCAGGATTGAAGGTGACAGTCCATGCGCAGCTGTCGTTCTGGAAGGCTTCGTCGCTGGTCATAGCCTCCCAGCGAAGCTGTCCATTGGGGGCTTCAACGAGGTAGGAGGTCGTCAGACCAAACTTCTGGTCTGAGCTTTTGATATAGTACTTGACCTCGTCGTCCTGGGTGAAAGAGTATGCAGGTCTGAGGAAGTTCTGATTGGGAGTACGGATTCCGTCTTCGGCCAAAGCACCAACGAGTAATGCATTAGCACGATAGAGGATGGGGCTTCCGTTGTCTTCATGGGCACCATTGATACCATAAGGCCACATGTGTTGATTGTCTCCATGAAGCTTGGCAGAAGGATTATTGTCCAGGAATTGGATGACGCGGTCCACACGCGGTCCCAACCAGTCGCCACGATCTCCGTTGCTGCGATAAATGGAATTCGTCCAGTCTTGATAGGGTACCATTCCTAATCCATGGGCACCTTCATGCAGAATCGTGCCTGTTTTCTGATAGGCACTGTTTTGGCTAACGCGCATATAACCGCCGTAGGAACAGTCTGCCGTACCGTCGCCAGCTCCTGCACCAGGAACATAGTGGGCGTCCAAGTGGAATCCTTTGATGCCCGAGATGTTGTTCCACATCCAAACACCTTCCTCACAAGCGCTACGAATCCGATTGTTTGTAGCTTCATCGCCTTCGTTACCATAGCTGAAGGTTGCGTTGCCGAGGGGGCGTGTGTAAGTCTTAACGACATCGCCGTAGGAAACCATGTATCCATTGCTTATCGCGTACGCGCGTATATAATATAAGGTGGCGGGTTTGAGATTCTGAATAGCAAAGATGCTTCCGTTGTTGGAGTAGGTGAAGGTGGTTCGGTTGTCGTAGATCGTCGGCTCGGGATTCTCTGTGCTATAGCAGAAACCTTTCTCCTTGGTTGTTCCAGAACCGAAGGTGGCACGTCCGAAGATCTCAGTAGCACCTTGAACAACACCTGCTGTCTTAGCTGAAACTTCCTTGCCAGTGCCGTTGGCAACTCGGTAAATTAGGGTCGCTTTCTCCATCTCAGCTGTTGCGGCATCCATTGTTGCCGGAGTTGCATCTGCCTGCTCCAACACGCCCTTTGCTACTTCGATGGCTTCGGCCAGTTCGTCGGCTCCTTCTTTGCCATCAGTGTTCAGCACACTGGCAGCAGAGATTGCTTTGTTCAGGGCAAGATATGCTGTGTTGCTTTCTACGGCATCATCGTAGGCCTTCTGCAACTTTTCGGTGGTCTTCTTTACATCTGCATCGGACTCCAAAGCAAGCACCGCCTGGGCTTCATCGTAGGCCGTTATGAGCGCTTGCTTATAGGTTTCAGCCATCTTCTTGGTTTCTCCTGTATAAGTTTTAGCACGTGTAGCAAGAGTGTTTAATTCAGTCATTGACAAGTAGTTATCATTCGCACTGACATTTGCTGCATCCAATGCTACAGCAGCCTGACTGATTTGTTCCGCAGTCGCAGATTCGTCAAGATTACGAGCATCTTCGATGGCCTTGGTCAGTGCCTCCATGAAACTTTGCTGCATGCGGGCTGGGGTAGTACGATTGGCATTTGCGAGGGTCTTTTCAGCTGCAGCAATCTGATTTTGAAGCAATTCCAGAAGCTTTGCAACATCTTCACCAATGAAGAAAAGCTTGAAATCGTCCACGCAAAGCCAGTTGCCTGAAGCATTGGTGGCCTTGAAACCAATTTCTATGGATTCACCCAGCGTTGTGAACTCCACGCTGTAGGTGTCCGGCAGTGTGACGGTTGTCGTAGCCGTGCCTGCATAGATTACGGCTCCGGTCTGCTTAGCCGAGGCTGAGCCTTGTTGTATGTTCTGAGCAACAGCCTGTAGTCTGTATTGTCCAGCCGGCAGTTTGGAGAGTTTCTGATAAATGGCAGCACTTCCTACACGGCTGCCTTGCGAGACCCATTTCTCGACATAAATGCTGCCAGCCTTGAGGGTGAACGATGTGTTGCTCTGTGTTTGCAGATTGGTCTGCGTCCAGCTCGTGAATTTGTTCTCGAAGCTGGGATTCTTCAGATACTTGGTTGTCACGTTTGTCTCCTCGGCGTTTGCGAAGGATAACAAGCTTGCATAGAGACAAACAAGCAGAAATGCGTAGAGTTTCTTCATATGAATATAATCATTAGTTAGTAATTCACAAATAGAATGCTTTCAGGCTATTTTTCTGATTTGCGCTGCAAAAGTACAAACTTTCTGTGACGTGGCCAATTTTTTTAACTCTTTTCCAATAAGGAACTGTGTCTATATATAATTATTTTATGTAGTTCATCTTTATATGCCTTGAAATTATAATAGGTGTTATGTTTAATAAAAGTAAATTAAACGCCATCTATTAAGTGGAAAATGGTTTTTCCAAAAAAGAACTTGCAAATACAAACTTAATTGGCTACCTTTGCAGCATGAATACAGAAAACCAAGAACTGGAGATGGCGCGTAACTATGCGCTATATACCCATCGGAATATCTTCCTCACGGGAAAGGCTGGTACTGGCAAGACAACCTTTCTTCGCAAATTGAAGCAAGAGACACGCAAGCGCATGATTGTGGTTGCACCTACGGGTGTTGCTGCCATCAACGCTGGCGGTGTTACCATCCATTCTTTTTTTCAGTTGGCTCCAGGCTTATACCTTCCTGGTGGACAAATGGTAGCTGGTCGTGACCAGCGTAGCCGTTTCAGTTTCTCGAAACAGAAATTGAATATTCTGCGTTCACTTGATCTTCTGGTCATCGATGAGATTTCCATGGTGCGAGCCGACTTGCTCGATGCGATTGATGAAGTGTTACGCCGTTATCAGAAGCGCGACCAGCCTTTCGGCGGTGTGCAGCTGCTGCTTATCGGCGATCTTCAGCAACTGGCTCCTGTGGCTACAGATGAAGAATGGCCCATACTGCAGCAGTTCTACCAGACGCCCTACTTTTTCTCGTCGCTTGCATTGCAGCAAACCAGTTTCGTGTACATCGAGCTGCGTCATATCTACCGCCAGCAGGACGACCATTTCGTGAGGCTGTTGAATGCTGTTCGAGACGGACATCTGGATGATACCACGCTGCAGGAACTGAATGCCCGCTACCGTCCCGGATTCAATCCTTCGGATGATGAGGAATGGATTACCCTGACGACTCACAACCATCAGGCAGCACAGATAAACGCCAGAAAACTCAATATGTTACCTGCAGAACCTGTGGTCTTTGATGCTACGGTTAAAGGTGACTTCCCGGAACTCTCCTACCCCACAGATGTTCACCTGACCCTGAAGGTCGGAGCCCAGGTGATGTTCTGCAAGAATGACCCCAGCACAGCCAAGGCGTACTACAACGGACGCATCGGTCGTGTGGAGCGTATTGCCGATGGCAAGGTGACCGTCGTCTGCCGTCGTGCTGTTGCTTCAAACTCCTCTTCCGCAGCCGCACAGCAATACGACCGCATCGAAGTCAGCCCTCAAATCTGGCAGAACACAAAGTATGCCACCGACAGTTCTACAGGTATCATCCGTGAGGAAGTCGTGGGCTCTTTCACGCAAATTCCCTTACGCACTGCCTGGGCAATTACTATCCACAAAAGCCAGGGTCTGACTTTCGACCGTGCCATCATTAACGCAGGCCGTGCGTTCTCCCACGGACAGGTTTACGTAGCCCTTTCGCGCTGCCGTACTCTCGAGGGAATGGTGCTCTCGACCCCTATCTCTCCTTCCGTAGTCACCACAGACCCCGATGTCATCCAGTTCGAGGATCATGCCCGCGACCTCATGCCCACGGCTTCCACGTTCCTACAAGACCGCCGTAGCTTCGTGGAAGACATTCTCTGCGATACCTTTGACTTCCGCGGGATCTCCATGCGACTGCGTTATTTCCTGCGCTTGGTGAGTGAATTTATGCCGTACTTTCCTGAGTATGTTGCTGAGGTTCAGGCTGCTGCGCAGGAGACAGACGCTCGCCTCATGGCTGTTGGCGTGAAGTTTCAGGCACAAATCCACGAACTCATTCCACTGGCAGACAGCTACGGAGCCAACCAGCCCCTTCGACAGCGTGTTCATGCTGCCATCGCCTACTATTGTAAAGAGACTGCTAACGTCCTCGGTGACCTCATGTCTAAGGAACTTCCTGAAGTGGATAATGCCCGCGGAAGAGAGCAGATAGAGCGTGAATTCGAGATACTGAAAACCGATTTCGATCAGAAGATGAATACCTTCATCACCTGTCTCACGGAATTTTCGCTGGATGCCTACTGGGACGCCAAAGCACGTGCTTCGATGACCGAGGACACAGCTCCCAAGAAGAAATCTGCTACTCGCAAAAGGACCTCTTCTACCCGTACCGCAGCATCCCCGGCTTCGTCCGATGGTTTCCGTGAAGACACCTCCCCGAAGGCTCCGAAGTCCCGTTCTTCCCGCACTCCCAAGGTCTCCGTCGACACGTCCGCCATACACAATCCATCGCTCTACCGGGCCATCATCGACTGGCGTCGCGACGTGGCGCGTGAACGCAAGATTCCACCAGCTTACGTCATGCCTATCCGTACTGTCATAGCCCTTACGAACGCACAACCCGATACTCCCGAAGCATTGCTGTCCGTACCGGGAATCGGAGACAAGACAGCCGCCGACCACGGACCAGACCTACTCGAAATCGTAGCTCGCCATCGGCGTTAACCGGAAAAATGAGTCGCTTGATCCTCACTGACACAAAAAACTTTCGACTTTCACCCCTAAACAATAAACTTTTCCGTATCTTTGCACCCATGAAACAAGCAATGCTCCTTGCTGCAGGTCTTGGCACTCGCCTGCGTCCCCTCACTTCCACAATGCCCAAAGCACTTGTGCCTGTGGCTGGTCGCCCGCTGCTGTATCATGTCATTCAGCGTCTGCAGACTGCTGGATTCCAGCGCATTGTGGTCAACATACATCATTTTGGCCAGCAAATCATTGACTACTTAAAGTCCAACCACAATTTCGGAATGGACATCCGCATCAGCGATGAACGCGACCTGCTCCTCGAGACAGGTGGTGCGCTGAAACATGCTGCTCACCTCTTCGAGCCGGAATATCCCATTCTCATTCATAATGTAGACATCCTCTCGAACGTTGATCTCCAGAAGATGTGGCAGCAGGCAACTCCGCGCACTTCTGTCCTGCTGGTGAGCGACCGCCAGACGAAACGCTACCTACTCTTCGACGAACAGCGCAAACTGGCTGGCTGGACAAACGTAGAGACAGGTGATGTCAAGTCGCCGTATGAACATTTTGATCCCCAGCAGTGCCAGCGGCTGGCATTCGATGGAATCCACCTCTTCTCCCCTGCCCTATTTCCCCTGATGGAATCCTGGCCGGAGAAATTTTCCATCATCGATTTCTATCTTCAGGCTTGTGCCAGATTCCCCATACTGGCCTGGGAGCAAGAGGGCCTGCAAATGATGGATGTAGGCAAGACAGACACCTTGGCCGAGGCAGAACAGTTCCTGGCTACGTTATCGTGACTTCTTATAACTCCCCATTCCTGATAATCCCCCATTAATTCCATACATCCGCTTCATATATGCAGAAAATCATCATCCTCGACTTCGGTTCCCAGACCACACAACTCATAGGACGCCGTGTTCGTGAGTTGAACACCTTCTGCGAGATCCTGCCCTACAACAAGTTCCCGCAAGATGACCCAGATGTCATCGGTGTCATTCTCTCCGGTTCTCCTTTCTCGGTTTATGATCCGGAGGCATTTAAGATTGACCTCTCCACACTCCGTGGCCGCTACCCCATTCTGGGCATTTGCTATGGTGCCCAGTTTATGAGCCACAGCCTCGGAGGCAAGGTGGAGCCGGCTCCTTCCCGCGAGTACGGACGCCAGTTCCTGAGCACCATCGATACTGCCAATCCTCTCTTTGCCGGTTTCGAGAAGGGTTCACAAGTGTGGATGAGTCACGGCGACACCATCACCGCCCTGCCCGCCGGATTCCAGTGCATCGCCAGCACGGACACCGTGCACTATGCCGCTTATCAGGCTACGGGCGAAGCCCTCTGGGGAGTCCAGTTCCATCCAGAAGTGTTCCATAGCACTCAAGGCTCCCTGCTCCTGCGTAACTTTGTCGTTGGAATCTGCGGCAGCCATCAGGACTGGAGTGCTGCCAGCTTTGTAGACACCACCGTGCAGGAACTGCGTCAGCAGCTGGGTGATGACCGGGTAATTCTTGGCCTCTCCGGCGGTGTGGACAGCAGTGTGGCTGCCGTGCTCCTCAATCGTGCCATCGGCGACCGTCTCACTTGTATCTTCGTTGACCACGGATTGTTGCGCAAGAATGAGTTCCAAGATGTTCTTCACGACTATGAGTGTTTGGGCTTGAACGTTCGCGGAGTGGACGCCTCGGCCAAGTTCTTTGCAGACCTTGCCGGCGTTACTGATCCAGAGCAGAAGCGCAAGATCATCGGTCGCGACTTCGTCGAAGTCTTCAACGAGGAAGCCCGTAAGGTCGAGGGTGCTCGTTGGCTGGCACAAGGCACCATCTACCCCGACCGCATCGAATCCCTTAATATCACCGGCAAGGTTATTAAGAGCCATCATAATGTAGGCGGACTGCCCAAGGAGATGAACCTCCAGTTGTGCGAGCCTTTGAAGTGGTTGTTCAAGGATGAAGTGCGACGCGTTGGACGTCAGCTCGGTATGCCCGAACACCTCATCACTCGCCATCCATTCCCTGGCCCCAGTCTGGCAGTTCGTATCCTTGGCGAGATCACGCCAGAGCGTGTGCGTATCCTGCAAGATGCCGATGATATCTACATCCGCGCCCTGCGTCAGTACAAGGTTCGCCTCAGTGGCGACGAAGCCCGTCGGGTGCTTGCTGCCGGTGTGCCGGCCCAAATGACCGATGGTGAAATAGAGGTGTCGCTCTACGACCAGGTGTGGCAGGCTGGAGTCATCCTCCTTGCTACCGTCCGTAGTGTTGGGGTCATGGGTGATGAACGTACCTACGAGCATCCCGTTGCCCTTCGTGCTGTCACCAGCACAGACGCCATGACGGCCGACTGGGCTCACCTACCCTACGACTTCCTTGCCAGCGTCAGTAACGACATCATCAACCACGTCCGTGGCGTCAACCGCGTCTGCTATGATATTTCCTCCAAGCCACCAGCCACTATTGAGTGGGAGTAAGGGGAGTTGTTGTTTAAGGTTTAAGGTTTAAGAGTTCAAGAGTTTAAAGGTTTAAGGGTTAAGAGTTTAAGGGTTTAAAGTTAAAGGTTGACTAATTAAAAGAGAACATTTGGAACAGGTAATAACAAGTACTAAGAATCCGCGGATTAAGCATCTGCTCTCCTTGCAGCAGAAGTCTTCTGAGCGCCGTCGTGCTGGTCTCTTTCTTGTCGAAGGCCAGCGCGAGCTTGAACATTGTCTGGAGGCAGGCTTTGAAGTAGCAGAACTCTACGTCTGTCCGGAGTTTCTTTCCTCCGATTTCCAGTATTCTGCTTTCAATACCCAATTCGTCAACCCCGCTGTCTACGAACGCATTGCCTATCGGGGAACTACGGAAGGTGTGGTGGCCATCGTCCGGGCTCGCCATCTCCAGCTTGCTGACCTTCAGCTGCCTGCGAATCCGCTGATTGTCGTACTGGAAAGTGTGGAGAAGCCTGGTAACCTCGGTGCCATCCTCCGTTCGGCGGACGCTGCCGGAGCAGATGCCGTTATCGTTTGCGACCCGCTGACCGACCTCTACAATCCCAACCTCATCCGTGCAAGTATTGGTGCCGTCTTCACCGTCCCCACCGTCGCTTGCAGCTCTTCCGAGTGCATCACATTCCTGCAGGCGCACGGTATTCAAATCCTGACCGCCCAGCTCCAGGACTCCCATCCCTACTACGACACGGATATGCGACGCCCCACCGCCATCGTCATGGGAACGGAATCCACAGGTCTCACCGACCAATGGCGCAAGGCTGCCACAGCACACATTCGAATACCCATGCTTGGACGTCTGGATTCCCTCAACGTCAGCGTCTCCTCGGCCATCTTGCTCTACGAGGCTGTACGTCAGCGGGAAGGCTGATTGCCCATGACATCAATACCAATTACACCCCACGACATCGGTAATAAGAATGGCCGATTTGGTTAAACAAAGCAGGGAGCCCCTAATCGGAGTTCCCTGTTTTTTGGAGCCAGTCGTCGATGAGCCTTCGGGCGATGGAGGATTTGCCGGGGATGGCAGGAAGGTTGTTTCGCGTGAACCAGCCTCCGGACGAGAGTTCGGAGCGCTGGAGGTGGATTTCTCCAGAGACGTAGGTGGCTGTGAAGCCAACCATGAGTCCGCAGGGATAGGGCCATGGCTGTGAACCGAAGTAGCGTATGTCGGTGATTTCCAATCCCGTCTCCTCTCGCACCTCTCGTCGTACGGCTTCTTCCAGCGACTCTCCCGTTTCCACAAAACCGGCCACGAGGCCGTAGTAAGGCCGTCGGAAGTTGTTTGCGTGGACCAAAAGAATAGCCTCTCCCACGACCCCTCCCCTGTTGGGAAGGGGAGGAAAGTTTTCTTTGACGGCACCTACTCCCCCCTCCCTAACAGGGGAGGGGTCGGGGAAGGGGCAGAGTTGGTCTTTCTTGGTTACTCTTACGATGATGGCAGTCGCCAATTGGGGCCATACTTCCTTGCCACAGTTCGTGCAGCGCTTACTGATTTCCGTATGCAGCTTCATGGGAGCTCCACAA
>CACXXT010000060.1 GCA_902771725.1 uncultured Bacteroidales bacterium | reverse complement strand
CAGACCTCACGCAGTACCCCGACGGCGAGTACACCCTCATCGTGGAGAACGCCGAGGAGCAGTACACCGCCCTCCTCTCCCTGCCCCTCGTGGACGATGCCGTGCGCGACCTGCAGGACGATAAATCCGTGAATCGTGAGTCCGTAAATGGTAAATTCCTAGACCTCTCCGGCCGCCGCCTCAACTCTCTGCCCACCCGGAAGGGAATCTACATCCGGGACGGAAGGAAGGTGATGGTTAAGTGAGGTTACGGTCTGGATGGACTTAAAGCTCTTTCCAATTTACCAGTATACCAGTATATCAGTATATCAGTATATCATTTGCGATTTTGCGCTTTGCTATGTTGTCCATAGCAGCACTGCCAATCTTACAATCTTACAATCTTACAATTGACTTTTCCGCCTCCGCTCGTCGTCAATCGGGTGGCGCGCGGCGTGGGGGAGTGGTGGCGAAGTGAAAGTTATCAACGAATATTACAATAATGTGTTATCTAAATTTGTATATTATATATTTATATATATATATATAAATATATAATATACAAATTCAACATTACCCCCCCCTTCTCCCCTCCCCACAGGCGAAAAGTCAATTGTAAGATTGTAAGATTGTAAGATTGGCAAGAACAGAAGTGGGAAAGCGCAGCTGACGGCAGAGTCGGATTTTGCAAATGATATACTGATATACTGGTATACTGATATACTGATGTGCTTCCCTACCTCCTTAGGCGCTCACAGATAGCTCCTTCGCCACTTACAGATAGCTCCTCCGCCGCTCACAGATAGTTCCTTAAACGTCGAGACCGTCCAGCAGACGGATGTACTCGTCGATGGCACTTCGGATCTCGGAGAGGCAGATGTACTCGTCCGCAGTGTGGCTGCGCGCACTGTCCCCAGGACCCATCTTCATGGAAGGCCATGGCATCAGGGCTTGGTCGGAGAGGGTGGGGGAACCGAAGGGCTGACGCGGACGACCGTCGGGAGCCGCTCCCAGCGATAGGGCACGGCGCACAAGGGGATGCTCGGGGTCTATGCGCGAGGAGTTGAGGCGGAAGGAACGGGCATGGACGTCGCTGGCGACGTGGGCACAGATTTCCTGATAGAGTTCTTCGTTGGAGTAGCATTCGTTGCTGCGCACGTCCACCGTGAAACGGCATTCGTCCGGCACCACGTTGTGCTGCGTACCCGCCTGGATGACGGTCACGCTCATCTTCACGGGACCCAGCAGAGGACTCTCGGCGGGGAAGCGGTAGGTGCGGAACCAGTTGATGTCGTCCAGGGCGCGGTAGATGGCATTGATGCCCTCCTCGCGAGCAGCATGGCCGGCACGGCCGTGGGCAGTCACATCCAGCACCATCAGTCCTTTCTCGGCAATGGCAGGCTGCATGCCTGTGGGTTCGCCTACGAGGGCGAGGTCCACGTGCGGCAGGCGGGTGATGGCACGTTCCATGCCATCGCGGCCCGACACCTCCTCCTCCGCAGAGGCCAGCAGGATGAGGTTGTAGGGCTGAGGACGACTGGCCAGGATGCCGAAGGCCTGGGTCAGCGCCACCAGCGAAGCGCCGTCGTCGTTGGTGCCGAGGCCATAGAGGCGGTCGCCCTCCAGGGTGGGAAGCAGAGGGTCGCGCGTCCAGGCACTGACGGCTCGCACGGTGTCGAGGTGGGCGTTCAGCAGCAGGGTGGGTCGCGCGGAGGAATAGCTGTCGGCCAGACACCATACGTTGTTCGCTTCGCGCTCAGGGCGGAAGCCTTTACGGGAGATGAAATCTGCAAATAGCGTGGCGGCAGCTGCTTCGTCGCGGCTGGTGCGGGGCGTGGCTACAAGCTGCTTCAGGAGCGCCACGGCTTCGGTTGTGAGGGGGGCGGTGGGCATGTTTCTTTGCATAGGACGGGGCAAAGGTAGTGAAAAGTTTAAAGTTTAAAGCTTAAAGTTTGGTGAAAATGCAAATGAGGCGTGAAAATAGAAGTAGTTTGGGTGCAAAAAGCGGAAAAAGCGGGTAGAAAAACGAATTCTCTCAACTTTCAACTTTCTTCTTTTCCACTTTTCCAAAACTTTTGTGTACTTTTGTGGCGTTAATCAGAAAATAAGTACGGTTATGCTGAACAATACTTCCCTTTCCGAGCTGATTCACTCGCAGGCCAAGGTCTATGGCGAGAAGACGGCGCTGAGCTATCGTGACTACTCCACGGGCACTTGGAAGGAGATATCCTGGAACCGGTTCTCGCACACGGTGGCGCTGGTGGCCAACGCACTCGTGGAACTGGGCGTCGGTGTTCAGGAGAACATCGCTGTGTTCACCCAGAACAAACCCGAGGGAGTCTGTGTGGACTTCGGTGCCTATGGCGCGCGAGTCGTCAGCATCCCCTTCTATGCCACCAGCAGCGAGGCTCAGATACAGTATATGATCAACGATGCCGACGTGCGTTTCGTCTTCGTCGGCGAGCAATATCAGTACGACACGGCTTTCCGCGTGCTGAAGATGTGTCCTTCGCTCCAGCGACTGATTATCTTCGACCCGGCCGTGGTGCGCAATCCGCAGGACACCATCTCGATGTACTTCGACGAGTTCCTGAAGCTGGGCGAGGGATTCCCGCACGACACTGAGGTTGCACGGCGTGCTTCCTCTGTACAGCCGGACGACCTGGTGAACATCCTCTACACCAGCGGCACCACGGGAGTATCCAAGGGCGTCACCCTCACCTACCGCATGTACGCTGCTGCCATCCCTGCCAACGACAAGGTGATGGACCTCTCGGACACGGACGTCATCATGTGCTTCCTTCCCTTCACCCATGTCTTCGAGCGAGCTTGGAGCTATTGGTGCCTCAGCCGAGGATGTCAGCTGGCCATCAACCTCAAGCCGCAGGACATCCTGATGACCCTCCGCGAGGTGCATCCCACGTGCATGGCTGCCGTGCCGCGCTTCTGGGAAAAGGTTTATTCGGGCGTACAGGAGAAGATTGCATCCAGCAATGCCATGCAGCGAAAACTGATGCTCGAGGCGCTGGCCGTGGGCAAGAAATATAATGTGGACTACAAGATGCGCGGACTGGTACCGCCACTGGCACTGAAGCTCCGCTATAAGTTCTTCGAGAAAACCATCATCGCCCTACTGAAGAAGACACTCGGACTGGAGAACGCCAACTTCTTCCCCACCGCAGGGTCCTTCATCCCGCCAGCCATCGAGGAGTTCGTGCACAGCTGCGGCATCAAGATGACGGCCGGCTACGGCATGACAGAGACCACGGCCACCGTCAGCTGCGACTGGCACCACTCGCCCTCCAGCATCGGCTCCGTGGGACGAGTGCTCGACGGCATAGAAATCAAGTTCGGCGACATGAACGAAATCCTCCTGCGAGGCGACACCATCACCAAGCAATACTACCGCAAGGCTGAGATCACCGCTCAGGCCTACGACGAGGAAGGTTGGTTCCACACCGGAGACTGCGGATACATCAAGAACGGAGAGCTCTACCTCACCGACCGCATCAAGGACCTCTTCAAGACCAGCAACGGAAAGTACATCTCCCCGCAGGCACTGGAGTCCAAGTTCGTGGTAGACCGATACATCGACGAGGTGGCCATCATCGCCGACGAGCGCAAGTTCGTCTCAGCCCTGGTCATACCAGACTACAACCTCCTGGAGCAATGGGCCAGGGAAAATGCCATCGACTTCGACAGCCGCGAACAGCTCTGCCAGAACCCCCTGGTGAACAAGATGGTCATGGCTCGCATAGAGACACTCCAGCAGGAATTCGCGCACTACGAACAGGTCAAGCGCATCACACTACTCCCCAACCCGTTCAGCATGGAGAGGGGAGAACTCACCAACACACTGAAAATCAAACGTCCAGTCATCGCCAAGAACTACAAGGAGCAGATCGACGCGATGTACGCAGAATAACTCTTGTCCTACTTTGCTGCGACACCGTCGCAGCCCCATCAATCCATGATTACAGCAGACCAACTCAAAGAGATTCAGGAGCGCGTGGAAGCGCTCAACCACTACCTCGACATTCCTCGCAAGCAGATGGAGTACGAGGAGGAACAGCTGCGCACACAGGCACCCGACTTCTGGGAGGACGCCAAGCGAGCTGAGGAGCAGATGAAGAAAGTCAAGAGCCTGGAGAAATGGATCAAGGGCTACGCCGAAGTGCGCACCCTGGCCGATGAACTTACCACAGCCTTCGACTTCTACAAGGAAGAACTCGTCACCGAGGAAGAGGTGGACGAGATATATGCCAGAAACATCAACGCCATCGAGAACCTGGAGCTGAAGAACATGCTCCGGCAAGAAGAAGACCCCATGGACGCCGTCCTCAAAATCAACTCCGGAGCCGGAGGCACAGAGGCACAGGACTGGGCACAGATGCTCATGCGGATGTACATGCGATGGGCTGAACAGAACGGCTATAAATGCGTCGTCAGCAACCTCCTCGAGGCAGACGATGCAGGCATCAAGTCCTGCACACTCGAAATCATGGGAGAGTACGCCTACGGCTACCTCAAGGGCGAGAACGGAGTCCACCGCCTCGTGCGCGTGTCGCCCTACAATGCCCAGGGCAAGCGCATGACCAGCTTCGCTTCGGTCTTCGTGACACCTCTTGTGGACGACTCCATCGAGGTGAACATCGAGCAGGCACGCATCTCATGGGACACCTTCCGCAGTAGCGGTGCCGGCGGACAGAACGTGAACAAGGTGGAATCCGGCGTGCGACTGCGCTATCAGTACAAGGACCCCTACACAGGCGAGGAGGAGGAAATCCTCATCGAGAACACCGAGACACGCGACCAACCCAAGAACAAGGAGAACGCACTCCGACTCCTCCGCTCCATGCTCTACGACAAGGAACTGCAACACCGTATGGCCGAGCAGGCAAAGGTCGAGGCCGGAAAGAAGAAAATCGAATGGGGCTCGCAGATTCGAAGCTACGTCTTCGACGACAGGCGCGTCAAGGACCACCGAACAGGCTACCAGACATCAGACGTCGGCGGAGTCATGGACGGCAAGATAGATGCCTTCATCAAAGCCTACCTCATGGAATTCGGCGGAGATAATTAACAGAGAAAATATAAAAATAGAAGATATAAAATTTCCTTTATCATGAGCAAAGCAAAGAAAGAGATGCGTGCTGCCAAGAAGGCTGCCCGCGAAGAACGTCAGGCAAAGCGAATCATCCGGTGGATTGCCACCATACTCCTTGCACTGCTGTTCATCAGTGTCCTGTTCTGGGCCATCCTCTAAGTTCCCTCAGACCTATGGCACAAGAAATTGAACGTAAGTTCCTGGTCGAAGGCGACGCTTATCGGGCGCTCGCCTTCGATTCTTCTCGTATCTCCCAGGGATACATCAGCAGCGGCAACGGACGCACCGTGCGCGTACGCATCCGCGGTGAACGCGGCTACCTGACCATCAAGGGACCCAGTGACGACGGAGGACTCTCGCGCTATGAGTTCGAGATGGAAATCCCCCTGGCCGATGCACGCGACCTGCTCGCCATCTGCGAGCCCGGAGTCATCGAGAAGACACGCTTCCTCGTGCGTGCCGACGACGGCCACATCTTCGAGGTCGACGAATTCTATGGTGACAACGAAGGACTCGTCATGGCAGAAGTGGAGCTCCGCAGTGCCGATGAACCCTACGTCAAGCCCGACTTCATCGGCCGCGAAGTGACCGGCGATCGCCGCTTCTACAACTCCCATCTCCGCCACTACCCCTTCCGTCTTTGGGGCAACACCCTCTGAGCCGGCAGTTTCTGACCCTGGTCGGGGGTACGCTTTCCCAACATGGAAAGCAGACTACCTTTCCAGCTAAAGTAGTCAACTATACTCAGACGAGGCAGTCAACCAAATCCGTACGGGTAGGCAAATGTTAAAAAACAAGGTCTAAATGGAGTCAACCTATTTCAGGCTAAGACAATATATCATTTGCGTCTTTCGATATGGGTTGGGTGCAAAAGAGAGGAGGGCAGCTGCGAGCTGTCCTCCTCTTTGCTGTTCCCCTCGGTGGGAGAGGGTTGGATGTAGTCCTTACTTCACTTCCTCTGCTTCGGCGGCATCGTTCTCAGCCTTGCGCTTGGCGAGGTATTCTGGGAGGTCGAGTCCAGCCTGCTCGAAGAGATCGTGGAGGGGAGGGATGGACTTCATGAGTCCGCTGAGGAATCCGGCTGTAGAGCTCTTGCCGTCGGCTCCGCCCTGACCGCTGTCCCAGACGGTGACCTTGTCGATGCTGATGCCCTTGATGGCTTCGACCTGTGTCTTGACGAGCTCGGGCAGCTTCTCCAGCAGGAGGAGGGAATAGGCGGCGGTGGCGTCGCCTCCGGCAGCCTGCACCATCTTGTCGTAACCTTGTGCCTGGCGTGTGAGGATTTCGTAGAGACCCTTTGCCTCTGCTTCCATCTTGGCGAATACGGCGTCTGCCTCACCTCGTGCGATGGCGCGTTTCTGCTCTGCTTCTGCCTCGGCGGCGATGATGAGTCGCTGCTTCTCGATTTCCTGCTGCACGATGATGTTTGCGGTCTCGGTGGCACGTTCGCGCTCGGCGCGCGCTGTCTCGGCGAGTTTCTCTGCTGCGTAGGCTTCTTCCAGCGCCTTGGCCTGCTGGACTTTCTCGGCAGCGTTGGCGATGCGTGCTGCCTCGGCTTCCTTTTCTCGACGATAGGCTTCGGAGTTGGCAATCTCGACCTTGGCCTCGTTCTCACCCTTCACAGCCTGGGCGTTGGCGTCGGCGGTACGGATACGGGTCTCCCGGACGGCCTCGGCCTTACCGATTTCACCAATCTTGTCCTGCTCAGCCACGCGTACCTTGGCTTCGTTGATGGCCTTGGCGGCAGCTTCGCGACCGAGAGCCTCGATGTAGCCGCTCTCGTCCTTGATGTCGGTGACGTTCACGTTGATCAGGCGCAGGCCGATTTTCTTCAGTTCGACTTCGACGTTTGTGGAGATGGCCTCGAGGAATTTGTCGCGGTCGGAGTTCAGCTCCTCGATGGACATGGTGGCGATGACCAGACGTAGCTGACCGAAGAGGATATCGCGGGCGAGTTCCTGGATCTGCTGCGGGGTCTGGCCCAGCAGACGCTCGGCAGCGGCCTGCATGTACTCAGGTTCGGTGCTGATACCGACGGTGAAGCGGCAGGGCACGTCTACGCGGATGTTCTGGCGCGAGAGGGCGTTGGTCAGGTTGGCATCGATGCTCAGGGGAGTCAGCGACATGTAGGCGTAGTCCTGAATGATTGGCCAGACGAAGGTGCCACCTCCGTGGACGCACTTGGCAGAGCCCCTGGAGGCGCTGGTTCCGTAGATAACGAGGATTTTGTCCGAAGGACAACGGCGATAGCGGTTGAAGATCGCTACGACCAGGAAGAAGGCAACAACGGCTGCCACGACAATTACGTAAAGTTCCATGTGGTTATTGAGTTTATAGTTTAAAGTTTAATGTTTAATGAGCGTTACTTATAATGTCTGCGATTGCGATACTGTTGCCATGCGGCGACAATGATGACGAGGATGGCGAGTAAGGTGAAGATGCCCATGTGGTTATGGAGTTTAAAGTTTAATGAGCGATACTTATGTATTCAGAGTTTTTCGACGAGTAGGCTGCCACTGTCGATGACGCTGATGATGCGTACGCGTGAGCCCGTGGGGAGGAAGTCGCCGTCGGTGAAGGCGTTGAGCTCGTAGACGCTGCCGTTGATGCTGATCTGCACCTTGCCTGCGCCCTTGTGTTCGGCGGGGATGCGGAGGTATACGCTGGCGGTCTGCCCCACGCAGTCTTGGATGCGGAAGTTGCCGCTCTTTTCCAGCTTCAGCAGGGCGCGCAGCATCACTACGAAGACGGCGACGAAGAGCAATCCGCAGAGGAAGGAGACCAGCACGAGCAGACTCTTGCTCTGGATGACGGGAGCGAAGCTGATGCCGCCCCAGCCAAAGCCGAGGAAGAAGTTGATGAAGTTGCGCAGGGTGAACAGCGAGAAGATACCGGCAGAACCCAGGGTGCCTTCGTGGCCGGTGTGGCCTGTGGAGACGTCGACATCGCCATTGCCATCGCCGTCGAAATCTGTGTGCACGTCGAAGTCCGTGCTGACGTCGGCATCGACATCGGAGTCCATGTCGCCAAGACCCATCAGCATCAGAACATTCTGAATGATGAAAACGATGCTGGCTGCAATGGCACAAGCCCAGAAGAAACGCATCGTGGGGTCGAGGGAGGAGAACCAGGTGGATAATGAGGAAAGCATATTAGTCGTTTTAAGTTTAGAGTAGTTATGAAATTTGGAGTTTTTTAGTTTAGAGTGTAGAGGAGTTTTAAGATTAGAGTTCTTATTGCTCTCTGCACTCGTTTATTAAGGTAAAAGAAGGTAAAGTGACCCTTTGGCGGGACAAATTTATGAAATTATTTCATTTTGGCCTCACTTTTCGCCAGAAAGTCCTTACTTTTGCAGTCGGAAATGGCAAAATATTGAATTTTGGCTCCAATCCCCAATCTCCCAATCCTCAAATCATTAAATCCTTAAATACTTCAATGAGTCTGAACTACATTTGGATTGCTTTTTTCTTTATTGCAGCTGCCGTGGCGGCCTGCAAGCTGATTTTCTTCGGCGACGTCGAAGTGTTTCCTTCCATCATGAATGCCACGATGGATTCTGCCAAGTCCGGCTTTGAGATCTCGCTGGGACTGACTGCCGTGCTCTCGCTGTGGATGGGCATCATGAAGATTGGCGAGCGTGGTGGCGTTGTCGAACTGCTGGCGCGCTGGCTCTCGCCGCTGTTCCGCCGTCTGTTTCCCGACGTTCCAGAGGGACATCCCGTGGTGGGACATATCTTCATGAACCTCTCGGCCAATATGCTGGGACTGGATAATGCTGCCACGCCGCTGGGTCTGAGGGCGATGGAGGGGCTGCAGGAACTGAATCCGCGAAAGGACACCGCCTCCAACCCGATGATCATGTTTCTGGTGATGAACACTGCGGGTCTGACCATCGTGCCGGTGAGCATTCTTGCCTATCGAGCTCAGCTGGGAGCAGCCCAGCCCACGGACGTGTTCGTACCTATCCTGCTGGCCACGCTGATCTCGATGGTCATTGGCGTAGCCATCACGGGCGCCATCCAGCGCATTAGCCTCTGGAACCGCCCTGTGCTGATCACGCTGGCGCTGTTCTCGCTCATCGTGGCGGGCATGGCGTGGGCTTCGCAGGCACTGAGCCGCGAGGCCATGGGCGTCTTCTCGGGCAATGTGGCGAACATCATCCTGCTGGGCATCATCATCGCGTTCCTCATCGCGGGCGTGCGTAAAAGAATTAATGTGTACGATGCCTTCATCGAAGGAGCCAAGGGCGGTTTCCAGACCGCCGTGGGCATCATCCCGTACCTCATCGCCATCCTTGTGGGCATCGGCGTCTTCCGCGCTTCGGGTGCCATGGATTGGCTGCTGGGTGGCATCGGTTGGGTGGTCGAGGCCTGCGGCGGCAACGCCGACATCACCGGTGCCCTGCCTACGGCGCTAATGAAACCCCTCAGCGGCAGCGGTGCGCGCGGCATGATGCTGGAATGCATGCAGACCTACGGCCCCGACTCGTTTGCCGGCCGGCTGAGCTGCATCTTCCAGGGAAGCACGGATACCACATTCTATATCCTCGCCGTCTATTTCGGCTCCGTGGGCATCCGCAACACGCGCTATGCCCTGCCTTGCGGCCTTGCCGCAGACCTGGCTTCGATGGTGGCAGCCATCATCGTGGCTACCTTGTTCTTCGGATAAGCGTTCAGTTACCGGCCGCGAGCACGATCACGAAGCCTCCACGGGGCTGGCAGGTGATGGTGGCAGGCAACGTGGCATTCTCGGAAATCGAGAAGTGGGCTATGCGCTCGCCTGCTGCCAGTTCGTCGTCGAGGAAGAGGGTGCCGGTCGGTGCCGCCTGGTTGCCGTCGCGACGGCGGGGTCGCAGGTTGTCGATTCCCTTCAGGGCAACCTCACGGACCGAGTCGCTGCCGTTGATGCCCGCAATGTACCACGTACTCCCACTGCGGCGTGCCATGACGACATACTCGCCGGGATAGCCGTCCAAGAGACGTGTCTCATCCCACGATGCAGGTAGTTGCATGAGGAAATGTTGCACGCTGGATGGCTGTGAGAAGTAGCTCTCAGGACGGTCTGCAAGGTGTTGCAGGCCGCTCTCAAAGAGCACGGTCAGCGCCAATTCGTGGGCGTCGGAGGTGATGTGGGGATGCTGCGAGTCGCTGAAGGTGCAAGGCGTATAGTCCATAGGACCTATGACATTGCGGGTGAAGGGGAGTGTGGCGTTGTGGCGAGCAGCCCGTTCCGTGAAGGTCGGAACGTTGTTGTACCACTCGGCGCCATAGACACCTTCGGTGGAAAGCAGGTTGGGGTATGTGCGCTGCCATCCGCGGGGTATGGTGGCTCCGTGGAAGTTCATGAGCAGGTGGTGACGGGCTGCATCCTCGATGAGGTCGATGCAGTAGTCCATATTCGCTTGTGTGTCGCCCGAGAAAAAGTCGACCTTCACGCCAGCCACGCCAATACGTTCGCACCAAGCAAACTCCCGTTCGCGGTCTTCGGGTTTGTTCAGGCGGAACTTGGGCCCCGGAGCGCCATTGACCCATCCTACGCTGGAGTTGTACCAGATCAGGGGCTTGATGTTGCAGGAGCGTGCATACGCCACGGCATCTTCGATGGTCTTGCCGTCCTTCATCTCGTCCCATTCGGCGTCGATGAGGACGTAGGGCAGATGCAGCGCCACGGCCATATCCACGTATTTCTTGATGATGTTGTAGTCATTGCTGCCGTGGTTGTAAGCCCAATAAACCCACGACACCACTCCCGGCTTAATCCAGCTGACATCCTGCAGCTGGCAGGGTTCTGCGACGTCCGTTACCAGCGTCGATTCCACGATGTCCGCCAGCGCTCCTGTGATGACCAGTCGCCATGGCGTGTTCCAGCTGCCCGAGAGCAGCACCTCGTTCTTGTCGGGCACGACTCGGTAGCGGTCGCCTTCGACAAAGAGGCTGGCGGCACTCTGGCGGCGCTGTATGTTTGCCTCGGTGATGAGCGCGAAGAGCCCGTCGGCCGGTTCCAGCAGGGCGGGGAATCCGATGCGTGGAGTCCTGCCGTTAGCCCTTTCACTGTGGGCGGTGTTTGTCAGTGGGTAAAATCCTTCGTAGCCGTCGCTCCAGCGCTGCATCCATCGGCGCGTGCCGTCGGGGATTCGGAAGGTGGTCTGTTCCTGCGGCGGCAGTACGTTGCTGAGGCCGGAGCACTCGTAGCGGAAGGCCAGTCCATCATCATACAGGCGCACTCGCAGGAGCAAGTCCGAAGCGAGCTCTGCCGTGTATTCGTAGGCTTCGTTGGAGCAGCGGTGGCGCTTGCCCGCCAGCATCTCATAGTCCTCCGTGAAGTGGCGTGCAAAGGTCAGCGGGGTGGTCAGCGCCGCCGGTTTCTCTCCCAGTCCGAGCACCGGGATTTCTACTACGGTCTGTCCGTTGCAGGCAAGACGCAGACCGCCCTCGTAGGGAGTGAGGGTGAGCTCTCCGGAGGGAGAGATGGCCGGCCGCTGCTGCTGGGCGCCCTCCTTGCCGGCAGCCTTTTCGGCGAAGGTCCCTTTCTCCAGTGTCCATCCCTCGCGCTGTGCCAGCTTGGGCTTGTCGCCGGTGAACCAGGCGGCAGCCTCGGCGTCGTCCTTCAGCTGCCAGTCGAGCCAGGCGCGGGCGACGACGGCGAACTCGCCACCGTGCGGCTGGCGGTAGGTGCCGCCGTGGCCTACGGGGAGGTTGGCTGCGTAGGCCGGAACATGGTGAATGCGGTGGAAGTCATCCATGCCGTTCTCGTAGGCGATATCCGGCTTGCCTCCAAGGAGGTAGAGGACGGGGCAATGGAGCTGCTCCAGCTTGCTCTTGGGGGGCATGGGCATTCCACCCTTGGCCTGGTGGGCATTCTGTGCGTTGAAGAGGCCGCTGTTGCAGATCATGATGGTCGAGATACGCGGGTCTGCACAGTTGTAGAGGGTCTGCAGACCGCCGCACGACATCCCGGCAGCACAGAGGCGGCGGGTGTCTATCTTATTATAATAAGGTGACTGTGGGTCAGCGTTCTGTGCGAAGGCCCAGTCGATGGATTCCAACTGCTGTTGGGTGGTTGACATCGGTCCGTTGTACGGCTCTTCCTTCATGGGGATGTAGCCGGTGGCGATGACGATGTAGCCGTAGGATGCTATTTCGTTCAGGAACTTGAAGTGTTCCCAGGGCGAATTGGTGCAGGCACCGTTGCCCCATACGACGACGGGCAGTTGCCTGGCAGCTCCGAAGGGTTCGAGGTTCTGAGGATGGAATACCGTGTGGGCTTCCAGACCCGGCACCTCGGTCATGATGGCTTTGTAGGGTCCTGTGCCTCCCTCCTCCACGACGAGAGAGCGGAGGGCACTTTGCCCGTTGGCATCCTGTGCCATTGCCGTGATGGCCAGGGACAGCACAATTGCTGATAGGAAGAGTCGTTTCATTGTATTATGAGTTTAGAGTTATCGGATGACTTTCTTGCCATTTACGATATACAGTCCGTGAGCGAGGTGGGTGACGCGTTGACCGCGGATGTCGTAGATGATTGGGGAGGCTGGCTGGAGCGACGAGGGCTGGGCGGGGTTGGGGAGTTCGCAGATGCCAGCGCCGGGTCCTGTGGTGATGGCGATTTCCGTGGTGATGGTGGCTCTCGTGAAGTCGGTGTAGCTGACGGTGATAGTGCCGCTGCCTTCCTCCACGACCTTTATCTGGTTGCCGCTGAAGGTCAGGAACTCCGGCCCTGAGAGGTGTACGGAATCGGTCACGTCCTCGCTGTGTCCGTCGAGGAAGGTGGCCGTCACCTTGATTTTTTTGCTACGTCCTTTCTTCAGGGTCAGTTCGCCTTCAACATCCGTTTTCAGTTCAGTGGCCGTGAACAGGCGCTTCAGGTTGTTGGGCAGGCGGTAGTCCTCGTTCTGCAGTGTTGGCTGTCCCATCAGCTTCAGGGCTTCGAAGGCGTAGCGCTTGCCCAGAATGCGGTAGCCCATAGCCGAGAAGTGCCAAGGGTCAGTGCCGTTGCCGGGACATCCTGCAGAGGAGATGACGTGCGAGGTCGGCACAGTCTTGGGCATCTTGGCGATCACGCTGTTGTGTCCCCAGCAGGCACCTCCCTCCTCCTGTCGCAGGGTCTCGCCGACAAAGAGCGGTACGTCCGCGGCCTCCAGCCCGAGGTCAGTGAGCATATCCTTGTAGATTTTCTTCACCATATTCGGCCAGTTGGGGTCGCCGTTGTTCGAGCAGCCCTGGTGCAGGAGGATTCCCTTGATGACACCTACTTCCTGAGCCTTCTTTGCCATCTCGATGAGGCGCTGATAGGGATTCCCGCCGTAGTGTTGCTTAGCCAGGATAGCCCACCACTCGTTGGGGTTGTCTGCCAGTTTCTTCTCGAGTTTGTCCTTGTCGAACATTTCGATGGGGCTGCCGCCCATCGCTACGGCGATGACTCCCACTTTCACATCCTTGGGCAGGGCAGCCACAAGGGTGCGTCCGAAGTAGTCTGTAGGACCCAGATTGCCTGCGGGATTGACGATGGGTACTTTGGCCACATACCATTTCCCGAGTGCCCGGGCGGGATTGTCGAAGTTGCAGGTGGCCAGCATCTTGAAGCGGGTATCCACCTGTGCATCGATGGCTTCGGCTTTGGCATTGCCTTCCATGTTCGACTGGCCAAAGCACAGGTAGATGTAGTAATTTGGGTCGGCCTCAGCCTTCAATCCTTTGAAAGGCAATAGCAGAAGAAGCGTTGCCCAGAGAAAACGATTCATGTGTGTGAAGTTTGGAGTTGTCAGTTACGCAAGTGCAAGAGGATTACTTTTCAAATTTCCACCAGTCCAGGTGCGTGTCTCCACGGACGTCGCTGAAGGTGATGTAGAGGTCATGCACTCCCGTGGCGTTCTGCACCTTGGTGGAGAAGGCGCGGTACTTGTCCACGGAACCGGTCTTGGTGACTTTCACACTGCCGAGGACGGTGCCGTCGGGGCTGTCGAGATGAAGTGTGACGGTGCAGCCTTCCGTGGCGGCAGCGGTGATGCCGAAGCGCTTGGCACCGACACCGAAATCCACTCCGCGCAGGCGGATATACTCGCCGTCGTTGAGGTCATAGACATACATATTCCGACGACCCGTGGAGGTAGGCATATCAGCCACCACACCCGTATTGGGGATTCCCATCTTGGCGGTCTTCAGGCCAAAGCCCCAGGCCATGGTCTCGGCTTCCACGCGCTGGTAGGGATTCAGCCACTGGAGCTGCTTCACGGGTTGCTGGTCCAGCCAGTAGGGTACTTCCTGGATGGTGCCGTCGGGGTTGTAAGTGATTTCGGTCACGGAGACGCTGCGGCGTTCGTGGTGCTCGAAGGTCTCGAGGTGCATCACGTCGTAGTTCTGTCCGAAGCAGTAGCTGTGTCCCTTGAAGTCGCAGATTCCCGGGTGGTTACCGCGGTCGCGCGGAGTGGGACGCATGATGTATCCCTTCCACTCCCAGGGACCCGTCGGCGAGTCGCTCATGGCATAGCCTAGGGCTTCGGGACAGCAGGTGGAGGCGAAGCCGAGGTAGTAGTGTCCTTGGCGCTTGTAGAACCAGGGGCCTTCCTGGTAGTTGGGAATATGAGGCAGCTGGGTGATGCCGCTGGAGAGCGAGATCATGTCGTTGCCGAGCTTAGCCCAGTAGGTGTGGGGATTGCCCCAGTACATATAGGCTTGTCCGTCGTCATCGGTGAAGACCGTGGGGTCGATATCGTTCCAGTGTTCGCGCTGCCAGACCAGAGGTTCGCCCAGGGGATCCTTGTAGGGACCATAGGGCGAGTCTGCCACAAGGACTCCAATACCATGGCCATGCAGCGGAGCATACAGGTAGTATTTGCCTCCGCGTTCCACGGTCTGTATGGCCCAGCCTCCGTTTTCGCGGCTGCGCCAGGTGAAGTCCTTCAGCGAAGCCACAGCTCCATGCTCAGTCCAGTTCACCATGTCCGTGGTGGTCCAGAGCAGCCAGTCGTACATGAAGAAGCCTGCGGAGTTCTTCTCGTTGGCATCGGGGATGTCTTCGGGCGAGGCATCGTGGGAGGTGAAGAGGAACAGCGTGTCGCCGACGACCAGCGGTGAGGGGTCGGCGGTGAACTTGGTCTGGAACAGCGGCATGTTCACCTGCTCCAGACCGCGCATTTCCCACCAGTCGAAGTTGAAGAGCTTCGGCCCCTTGCGACCAGAGAAGACGAAGAAGAGATCATGGGTGCCGGAGGCGATAGCCGGGAAGTCCAGGGTCAGCGTCTGCCACTGCTCCCAGCCGCCGGTGCCAGGCACGTTGAGCTTGCCCAGCAGCTGACCACGGACACTGTCGAGACGAACCTCGATGGCTCCGCCACGCAGTCCGCTGGCCACACGGGCACTGAAGGTGCGGGGCACCTTGTTGCCGAACGCCACGTTCTGCAGCTTGATGAAGTCGCCGTTGTGGATATCCGTGACGTAGACGCCCACCTGGTTGTTCTGCTCGGTCTTCACACCGCGTGAGAAAGCCATCGTTTCGGCTTCCACCTTCCTGTAGGGGTTGAAAGTCTCCAGAGGCTTGACGCCTTCATCCGTGGGCTGGATTGTGGGGAAAGAGCCGTCGGCGTTGTACAGGAACTCCTCGACGGCTACGCTGCGACCGAATCCGCCGCCACCTGGCAGCTTGCCGGTATGGTAGAAAAAGTAGCTGTGTCCCTTGTAGTCTGCTACGCCGCAGTGGTTGGTGAAGGATTTGGTATCGCAGAGCGGCATGATTTCGCCCGCATAAGTCCAGGGACCCGTCGGGTGGGGGGCTGTGGAATAACTGATGTGCTCGGGTACACCTCCGGCAGCATAGAGGAGCTGGTAGGTGCCCTGGCGCTTGGTCAGCCAGGGTCCTTCGACGTAGCTGTCCTTATACTTCTTGCCCTGCTCGCGTTCGTTCATAGCCGGCGAGCCAAAGGCCTGTTCTGTCATGGGCAGCTTCCCCACTTCGCCCTCGTAGGAAATCATGTCGCGGTTCAGCTTTAGATAGTAGACACGCGGATTGCCCCACATGAGCCAAGCTTGGCCGTCGTCGTCGATCATCACGGTGGGGTCGATGTGATCCCACTTGCCGTCCTCGTACAGCGGCCGTCCGATGGCATCGCGGAAGGGACCCGTGGGGGTGTCGCTGACGGCGACACCGATGGCCATGCCGCGTGAGCGGCGTGAGTGGGCACAGATGTACCAGAAGAACTTGCCGTCGCGCTCGATGCACTGCGAAGCCCAGGCGCGGTCGTCGGCCCACGAGAAACTCTCCAGTGCCAGGGGCGAGCCGTGGTCCTGCCAGTTCACCATGTCGGTGGTGGAATAGACGCGCCACTCCTGCATCCAGAAGAAGTCGGCTCGGTCCTCGTCGTGACCCGTGTAGACGTACATAGTGCCGTCGTGCACCATGGGCGCGGGGTCGGAGGTAAACCATGTTTGTACGAAGGGGTTTTGTGCGCTCAGCGAAGTGGCTACCAACCACATCAGCGCGGAAAGAAGATGTCGCTTGCTCATATTCATTTGGGATTATTAATTGTTTCTGGCCGCAAAAGTACACTTTTTTTCTCATTCAAGAATAAAAAGATGTCTCAAAAAGAAATAATCATGTGTCAAAGAGCCAAAGAAAATCCCCGTTGCGCTTCCGCACAACGGGGATTGGGTGTCTTGTACCCCGAGCCGGGGTCGAACCGGCACGGGTTTCCCCACTGGTGTTTGAGACCAGCGCGTCTACCGATTCCGCCATC
>CACXXT010000059.1 GCA_902771725.1 uncultured Bacteroidales bacterium | reverse complement strand
CAAGGTGCCTGCCGCTGACGTCACCTACACCGCCGTCTTCGAGGTCAACAAGTACAAGCTGACCTTCGACGTCGATGGCGTGAAGACCGAATCCGAGGTGGAGTACGACGCCGCCATCACCAAGCCTCAAAACCCCCAGAAGGAAGGCTACACCTTCACCGGATGGAATCCTGCCGAAATCCCCGCCAAGATGCCCGACCAGGCTCTCACCTACACCGCTCAGTTCCAGATCAACAAGTACAAGGTGAAGTTCGTGGATTACGACGATACCGAGCTGCTGGCTGAGGCAGAGTATGACTACGACAGCGACCTGACCGCCATCGCTCCCGACATGACGAACAAGACGAACAACGACGACGCTCCCTTCTCCACCTGGGTGGCCACCTTCGGCGACTGGACAGGCAAGGTTCCTGCTGGCAATGTCGTCTACAAGGCGCTCTATGGCGGCGAGTTCGATCTGGTCTTCAAGGTCGACGGCCAGGAAGTGAAGAAAGCTGTGGTGGAATACAACAACGCCTTCACGGCACCCGATTCGCCCAGCAAGAACGGCTATACGTTCCAGGGATGGAAGGATCAGTTCGACAAGGCGCCGGCTGACTACAGCAGCAAGATGCCCGCCAAGAACGTCATCTTCGAAGCTCAGTGGGAAATCATCCACTACACCTTCACCTACACCCTCAACGGCGGTACCATCGAGGGTGAGAACCCGAACCTGACCGATGTCACCATCGAGAGCAGCTTCACCCTGAAGAACCCCGTACGCAAAGGATATAACTTCGTAGGATGGACTGCCACGGGCATTGCCACACCTTCCACACAGGTAGCCATTGCCAACACACAGGCCAACAACACCTACGTCGCCAACTGGGAGGCTATCAACTACAACCTCACCTACAACCTGAACGGAGGCGCTCTCCCCGAGAACATCACCAACCCCGCCACCTACACCATCGAGGACGCCGTTGCGCTGAACAACCCCGTCAAGGAAGGCTACACCTTCACCGGATGGACGGGCACAGAACTCGCCGAAGCCTCCACCTCCGTAACGATTCCTGCCGGTTCAGTAGACAACCGCAGCTACGAGGCCACCTGGTCTATCAACAGCTACAAGGTCAAGTTCGTCGATGGCAATGATGTCCTGAGCGAAGAGACTATGGTCTTCGGTTCCAGCATCACGGCTCCCACCACTCCCAACAAGGACGGACTCGTCTTCATCGGATGGAATCCTGAGCTGCCCCAGACCGTACAGGCCGGCGACTTCACCTATTCCACCGTCTACGTCCCTGCCACCTTCAAGGCATACTTCAAGATCGACAATGCCGACTTCACGACCGTCGAGGTGAAGTATGGCGAGCAGATTCCTGCCCAGACAGTTCCCGAGAGGGAAGGATACACCTTCAGCGGATGGAGCGAGATTCCCGCCACGATGCCGGCCAGCGACGTCACCATCACGGGTACATACGTTCCTAATAAGTACACCGTCAAGTTCGTCCTCGGCAACGAAGTGCTCTACGAGCAGGTGCAGGACTACGGTACCGCCATCACCATTCCCAATGTGACTGAACCCGAAGGATGGCTCTTCTCCGGATGGGATCCTGAGGTCGATGCCACCGTGCCCGCTCACGATGTCACCTACACCGCCACCCTCACCGAGAACAACTTCCGCCTCACCTACTACCTCGAGAACGAGCTCTGGATCATCCAAGACCTGAAGTTCGGCGAGGAAATCGGACTGCCAGAGGTACCCGAGAAGGAGGGCTACACCTTTGCAGGATGGAAGAACGCCCAAGGCCAGAGCGACATGCCCGAAACCATGCCCAGCCGGGACCTCACCTACTACGGCGACTACACCATCAACCAGTACACCGTGAAGTTCGTATTCGCCGGAAAGGTCATTTCCGAGAAGAAGCAGAACTTCAACACCGCAATCACCGCTCCCCAAAATCCGCAGAACGAGGGCTACACCTTCGTCAGCTGGGGTGAGCTCGATGCCACAGTGCCCGCACACGATGTCACCTACGAAGCCCAATACACTGTCAACACCTACAAGGTAACTTATAAGGTGGAAGGCATGGAAGACCAGGTCTTCGAGGTTGCATTCAAGGAAAAGGTGCCTGCCATCGACGAGCCCGAGGTAGAAGGCTACACCTTCGAGGGATGGGATGACGAGATCCCAGAGACCATGCCCGCCAAGGACATCACCTTCACGGCTAAACTCACCGTCAACACCTACGTCATCCGCTACTATCGCTACAACGAAGAGAGCGAGGGCGGCAAGGAACTCCTCTTCGAGGACGAAGTGGAATACGGCGCTCCCGTGGTGCTCCGCGAATACGAGCTCGAAGATCCCGACCGCTACTCCTACGTCTGGGATGGCGAGACCGCAGAGACCATGCCTGCCCACGACCTCGAGTACATCCTCTCGATTGTCGACGGTATCACAGCAGTCTTCGCAGAAGGACCAGCCGACGTCTTCACCCTCAACGGCACCAAGGTTCGCTCCAAGGCTAACGCCAAGGACGTCCAGAACCTGCCCGCAGGTATGTACATCATCCGTGGCAAGAAAGTACTTATCAAGTAAAGAAGTCTAGGAATCTTTATCTTGCAGGAAATTAGGAATCTTGCAAGAATTTAGGAATCTTGCAAGAATTAGGAATCTTGCAGGAATTTAGCAAGGGGATGCAGCTCACACGGCTGCATCCCTTCTTTTTCCTTTTCCCAGGCTCCAGACCGAAGGACTTTCCGGGCGAAATCTACCCCAAAACACATAGATTTCGCCCAAAATCCACACTTTTCGGGCGAAATCTATCGATTTTCCCGAGATTTCGCCCGAAAAGTTTGCTCCTTTTATCATTTCAGGCTTTTCCTTTAGCCAAGAAACCGGTCGTTCAGGTACTTTTCCCTCCCCTTCTTATTCCCTCTTTTCCCCTCTTATTCCCTCTTTTCCCCTCCCCTTTCCCCCTTTTTGTACATTTTTTAAGTTTTTCTCCGTTTTTTTACCGTTCTTTTCTTCTCTTTTCACTTTTCTTTGTATCTTTGCGGCGACTTTACTCAACGAACTTTTTATGAACTTCAGATATCTCACTATTATATGCGTATTTGCATGCCTATTTAATGTCCTATCTTCCTCCGCACAACAACTCCAACGATTTTCCGTGGCCGAGTTCGTGCAAGACCCGATGGACTTAACAGCCCGTAATGATCAGTATAAGCGTACGGACGACGATGGGAAACTCTATTCCATCATCAAGGTGAAATCCAATTCGGCAGATGATGACTTGCAAGCCTATCGCTTCGACTTTGGATTGATGAATAGCTTTGTGGTACATCACCCAGAGGCTGAAGAGTTGTGGGTATATGTACAAAAGAATGCCAAGACGGTGAGCATTAGTAGAGAAGGATATATTTCCGTAAATAAGTATGATTTACGGACGACCATTGATACTGGCCGCACCTATAAAATGCTCCTTTCTGTTTCTGGGCCTCAAGTATATCTGCAGATGGTCTTGTTCCGAGTGAAACCTGCAACCGCAAAGGCGGTGGTAATGGTGAAAAGCGAGCGTCAGAATGCCGTGGAAGAAATGTTCGGTATTGTGGACGAAAACGGTGCCGTGGCTAAGAGCTTGCCCTTCGGCAGCTACACCTATCGGGTAGCAGCCGAGAACTTCTATCAATCAGAAGGACGCTTCACGCTGAATAACCAAGTGGAAAACCACGTTGAGGAAGTAGCATTGCGAGGGAACTTCGGTAACATTACCCTGGAAGTGGAATCCGATGCCGACATTTATGTAGACGGGGAAAGGAAAGGGACACGTTCTTGGACGGGTGCATTGAAAGCAGGAAGCCATCAAGTGGAATGCAGGCAGGCCAACCACAAACCCAGTACGCAGTCTATCACCATTGTGGAGGACGAGACACGTACAATTGCATTGCCCCTTCCCGTCCCCATCACAGGCAGTCTCTCCGTTACCTCTCGCCCGTTGGGCGCGAAGATTAAAATCGACGGCAAGGACTACGGGCAGACACCGAAGAATATCACCGGGCTGCTCATCGGTAAGCACACCGTGGAGCTTTCTGGCTCTGGCAACAGGAGCAGCAAGCAGAACGTGGAAATCCAAGAAAGCCAAACTGCAATCATAGATATCGAACTTGCACAGCGGGGCATTTATGCGACCGTGGATGGCGATGCCCAAGTGTTTACGGTAACGGGACACGGGAAAACGGTGAGTTTCAAGATGATTAAGGTGAAAGCAGATACTTTCCAGATGGGCTCGGATTCTGGCGATGATTATGAGAGACCTGTTCATCAAGTAACTCTCACCGAGGACTATTTCATGGGGGAGACGGAGGTAACTAATGCTCTATGGTATGCGGTGATGGGTAAAATCCCTTCCAAAAGGAATAAGGGAGACAGCATTCCTGTAGAATATGTGAACTATAAAGATTGTCTGAAATTTTTAGAACATCTGAACAAATTAGTCAAACAAAGGTTCCGCCTGCCGACAGAAGCCGAATGGGAATATGCGGCACGAGGAGGTCATAAGATGACCACCCCCAACTATATTTATGCAGGCAGCAATACTTTAGGCGATGTAGCGTGGTATGATAATAGTGGAAACGAGGCACATGAAGTGAAAACCAAGAAAGCAAACGAACTTGGGCTCTACGATATGAGTGGCAACGTATGGGAATGGTGCGCCGATTGGTACGGTAGCTACAACTCGGGTTCACAGACTAACCCCACTGGCCCTACCTCTGGCTCCTTCCGGGTGATTCGGGGCGGCAGCTGGGGCGACGACGCCGGGGGCTGCCGTGTGGCTGACCGCTTCTACGTTACGCCATCGAACCGCTACAACATCCTGGGCTTCCGTCTTGCTCTGTAGTTCTTCCCTAAAACAAAACAGCATGAAATAAGAGCCTGAGGCTAGTACGGCGAAGGATCGGAGACCCAAGCAAGTAAAGCCAAAGGCTTTCGAAAAAAGATAATAAAGGCAACTCTAGAAGCATTTTTGTTTCAACCTGAATAATAAAAAACATCCAACAATGATACGGAAACTACTATTTTTCATCCTTCTCTTGGCCTGTTCCCCTCTTTTGGTGTGGGCACAAAATTGGGACGCAGTTCAGACGTCCGGCGACTATTACTTCGGTGTAGGTCGTGGGCAGACTGAGGTGGAGGCGGATAAGGCTGCCATGGAAGCCTTGGTGAGCCAGATTGCCACGAATGTCTCCAACGACTTTATCCAGATAGATGATGAGAGGACCGTCAACGGCACGACCGAACACAAACAGCGCGTACTCAACTGCATGAAGACCTATTCCCAAGCCACACTGACGAACTGTGAAAGATGGGTGGTCGGGAAGGAACCCGATGTGACGGTGCGCCGCTACATCAAGCGGTCTGAACTACAACGCATCTACGAGAGCCGCATAGATAAAGCCAAAGGGATGGTGGAGATTGCCAAGGAGTGTCTTGAAGAACGTAAAATAGATATGGCACTCCAGTACTACTACTGGGCTTATTCGCTTATCCGCTCCGTTCAGTATCCCAACGAGGTGAAGGACAAAGACGGACGCATCCTGACGGATATCTTGCCCTTACGCATTCGCGACATCCTCCGGAATATTCGCGTGGAATTCATTGACCGTGTGGATGACCGCGTCAACCTCAGTTTCTTATACGATGGCAAACCCGTATCCAGTCTGGAGTTCTTCTACAACGACGGCCGGTCTGATAACTGCGAGGCGCGTGCCAACGATGGGCGTGGGATGATTGAGATGGCCCCAGGCGTAGAGAAAGAAGCCTACCACCTGCATCTGAACTACGAATACATCGAACAGGCACGCGGCGATGCGGAGATGGAAAGCGTGCTGAATGTCATCACCAAAAAGGTAATACCAGAAGCTGGATTCCGAGTGGAGGACAAATCTGGAAGGAACCCGAAAGTATCAGACCTGACACCCAGCCTGCCGCCAACAACAAAGTTGGAAAAAGACTTGGGCGTAAATCTGAAGCCATCAAAGAGTCAGGTCATCTCAGAACTGGCAGATTATGATGACATTATGCGACAAGTGATAGAGGCCTCACGCACGCGTAATTTATCTAATGTGGATCGCTACTTTACCATCAATGGCGGTCTTCCCCGCTACCGCACCCTATTGAAGATGGGCGTGGCTCGGGTGGTTGGAACGCCCAAAATAGAGTATTTCAAGGGGCAGGACGGTCGCGTTGTGGCTCGAGGAATGCAAATGTCTTTGACATACAACAGCCGTGGCAGGAAAAAGACCTTCGTGGAAGACGTTGTATTCACTTTCAATACCGACAAGCGGATCGAGAATGTCACCTTCGGATTAGGTCAAACTGCCACGAACGACATCCTCTGCAAGCATCCCAAGTGGAACAACGAGACAAAGGAATTGCTGATGGAATTTCTGGAGAACTACAAGACTGCCTACTGCATGAAGGACTCCGCCTACATCCGCCAGATCTTTGCCGACGATGCAGTTATCATCATCGGCAATGTGGCTCGTAAGGCTCCAGCAAGCAATGCCGAGGGTGGTTCCATTAATCGCGAACATGCCGTTTCGGTACAGGGGCAGCAGGTCATCCGCTATAACCGATATACGAAGGACGAATACCTGCGCAACCTTCGTCGCTGCTTCGGCCGCAACGAGTTCATCAACCTCCGCTTCTCAAACAACGAAATCCAGCGCCTCGAAAAGTTCAAGGACAAGGAACTCTTCGGCATCCAAATTGGTCAGGAGTACAGTTCCTCCACCTATAGTGACATCGGCTACCTCTTCCTGCTGACAGACCTCACAGACCACAACCTACCACAAATCAAGGTGCGCACCTGGCAACCCAACGAAGTGGAGATGGAGAAGCTCTACCACGCAGGTTATTTCTATGATAATTAGAACACCCAATAGGCCTTATGAGAAGATCAAAATTTCTTTTAGCTTTCATCCTGCTCATTTTACAGGAACTACCACTTTGCGCTCAGCAGCTACAACGCTTTTCCGTGGCAGAGTTCAGGCAGGATCCGATGGATCTGACAGCACGCGGTGAGCACAAACGAACAGACGACAACGGCATTCTCTACTCCATCATCAAGGTGAAATCCGACCTTCCCGATGATGACCTGCAGGCCTACCACTTTGACTTCGGCCTTATGAACAGTTTCGTGGTTCATCATCCAGAAAAGGAAGAATTGTGGGTCTATGTCCAGAAGAATGCCAAGACGGTTAGCATCAAACGTGAAGGATACATCGATGTTGATAAGTATGACCTGCGAACTACTATTGATGTAGGTTGCACCTATGTGATGAGGCTATCGGTGACAGCAGATGTTGTCTTCACCCAAATGGTACAGTTCATCGTACTGCCAGTCGGAGTTCGTGCTTCTATATCTGTCAAAGGCATTCAGGAAAATGCTGTTGAGGAGTTGTTCGGCCAAACTGATGAAACAGGTTCTGTCGCCAAAAACCTCCTTTTTGGCACTTATACCTATCGGGTGGTAGCAGAAGGCTATTTCCCTTCTGAAGGACGTCTCGAACTTAATGACCGCACAGAGACTCTGACGGAGAATATTACCTTAAAACCAAACGGACTACCTGTAACTCTGCGCGTCGCTGCTGACGCGGACATCTACGTAGACAATCAGCATAAGGGTAAGCGTGAATGGACGGGTATTCTTAAAACAGGTACCCATCAGGTGGAATGTCGCCAGCATAACTACCATTCAAGCAAACAATATATCTCCGTGAAGGAAGGAGGTAAACAGGCCTTCGACCTTTCCGTTCCAACACCTATTACAGGAACCATCGCCGTCACCTCCAAGCCTCTTGGTGCAACGATATCCATCGATGGAAAAGAAATCGGCAAGAGCCCAAAGAATTTAAATGACATCCTTATTGGTTCACACAACGTGACTCTCAGCCAACGAGGATATGAAGAAACTAGCAAGACTGTTCAAGTGTTGGAGAACCAAACTACTGAGGTCGCATTTGATCTTCGGAAGCTTAATTCTGCAGAAATTGCTGCATTGGGGCAAATGGACGGAAATGACACTTCTGTCCGACTGAGTTATCAAAAACCAACCTGCGGCTATGTTCTTCCTACATTCCAAGTCGGTTCGCTCATAGCTGCCGGCATCACCGGTGGTGCATACATCCACCAATTCAACATCGAAGCTACATTCTTGTATGGATTAGGGAAGAGTGAGGATATATGGTGGACTGTCTATGGTCCATTTAATTATCGACTTATGCTCATAGGTGGAAAAGTCGGCTATGNNNNCTATGGAATCGATGTAGCAAAAAAACGCATGCGTCTGACTCCTCAAATTGGAATGCACGTAGTACCTTTATCTGCGACCAGTGATGATGGAGAATCATCCAAAGGTAATGCTTTATCTGCGACTATCGGAATACGCGCAGATTATGCATTTGCTTCTTTCATAGGCATCTATCTTGCCCCTGAAATCGGCCTTGCCGTTAAAAAGTCGGAGATTTTTAGTCAATTGGCAGATGCATCTTCTAAAATAAAAGGTTGGGGAACAGGCTTTAATGTCCGTCTCGGCCTTCGTTTTTCATTCTAAATAATTGTGTACAATGAAACGATACTGTTTTATACTATTTCCTCCTCTTTTGTTACTCCTGTTTTCCTGTAGTGATGGCAATTCTTTCAGTTGGAGCAATGAGCCAGAATCAGGCGAAACTCCTTACCTCGAAATAACTGAGCATTCTTTGCGATTTTCCTCAAATTTCAATAATCAGCAAATAAGGATAAGCACAAATAGGCAATTTAAAGTAGATGTTTATTATAATACTGATAATCCAACAGGTTGGATAACTATTAGCCCGTCTTCAGGTAATGGAGAAACCGTTATTAATATTTCGGTAGATGAGAATACAACTTTAGAGTCTCGACAAGCCCTCATCCACGTTGGTTATAAAAATAATAGCAATGCTATTGGTTGGATAGCAGATTCAATAAATGTCTATCAGGAACCGGCTTCTTACATTACACCTTCCAAAAACGAAATCGATTTCTCTGCAGAAGGTGGTCGTGCAACTATTGATTTGATTAGTAATGTGAACTATACCTATAGCACTTCTGCCAATTGGCTCAAACTCACCTCGTCAACTGACCATAAGAAGTTGACGATTACAGCCACAGAAAACAATTCTGTCGAACGACGAACCGCGTCTGTCATTCTATCTTATGGAGAAACCAAAAATACTATTACTGTGACACAAGAGGCTGGGATAACATTGCTACCTGGAGGAGGTGTTGATATAAATGGCATAATAACCTATGGAATAAGGAATAGTATTAAAAAAAGGACCATTTATTTTAGCATGATAAAGGTGGAAGGTGGCACGTTCACAATGGGAGCCACCCCAGAGCAAGGTAGTGAAGCAAATGATGATGAGAAACCTGCTCATCAGGTGACTCTTTCTCCATATTACATTGGTGAAACAGAGGTGACTCAGGGCTTCTGGTATGCCTTGATGGGGCAGTCACCCACCTCTGATGGAAGCAAATGGAGTACCTCCTATGGTATAGGCGAGAGCTATCCAGCCTATTACATCAGTTATTGGGACTGCCAGACGTTCCTGACGAAGCTGAACCAGCTGACGGGGCAGAAGTTCCGTCTCCCGACAGAGGCTGAATGGGAATTCGCGGCTCGGGGCGGCAATGCCTCCAAAGGATATAAGTATTCAGGCGGCAATATCGTTGGAGATATTGCATGGTACACGGACAATAGCAGTACGGGAACGCTTGAAGTGAAGACCAAGAAGGCCAATGAGCTTGGGCTCAACGATATGAGTGGTAATGTTTGGGAATGGTGTTCGGACTATTATGATTCAAGCTACTATAGTAGCAGCCCCTCTACAAATCCTACAGGTCCTACAACTGGCTCCTTCCGGGTGATTCGAGGCGGCGGCTGGAGCAGTACAGCTGATCGTTGCCGTGTGGCTAGCCATAACGGCTATCAGCCGTCGGACCGTAGCTACTCTTTAGGTTTCCGGTTGGCTCTGTAGCTCTTCCTTCAAGACAGCACGAAAAAAAAGCCTTAGGCTTGTACAGTGAAGGATCGGAGACCCGAGCAAGTAAAGCCAAAGGCGTTCTAAAGGTTTTCTTAATTCACCAGTTATCAGCTGCTGAAGATATCTATCACGAGATATTACAATCGTTAGAGTCTCTTTTTTGTGGGATACCACATATTTTCGACTGCAAAATAAGGATTTCTATGTGAACTCCATCTGTCAGGTGAGGCGAGTAACAGGCTATCATTTCTCAAAAGCCACTTTTTAAAGTGGATTTAATAAGTTGTATTTTCACTACACCATTACACCTTCGGCACTTATTTTGCGGATTATCAATAAGTTGCATGGTGTAATAATGGTGTAGTCGACGGTGTAATGGTGTAGTTTTGGTGCAGAAATGGGCGTTTTGCCGTCATTTTCTGTACCTTTTTATCGCTATTTGGACGCTGTTTGCGCTCTGTTTGCGTGCAAATTTCATCAAAAAACGCTCCGAAAAATCCTCTTGTTCATCGATTATTCTGTGCAAACTACACCATTACACCATCGACTACACCTTTATTACATCTTGTAATCAATAGATTATAAGGCAATTAATCCTCAAGGGTGTAATGGTGTAGTCGAATTTCAACTTTTACACGTAAACTGACTTAGGTAGTCAACATATAGCGCTAAACTACCCTCGGTGTTTATCGGAAGCAGTTGCTTGTGTTGTTCCATCGCCATGGAACCATTGTTCCATCACCATGGAATCATTGTTCCATCGCCATGGAACAACGGCTGAATCGGTGCTGGTGGCGGTTTGCAGGAACCAACCTCAACTTTCGCAAGTATGACAACAAGCAGCAAGGCAAGAAGGGGCTGCAAGGAGTACAACTCCGTCGCCGTAGGAGTTACGGCTCCCCTCATAGGGCACGGATGGCCAAAGGGCAATCCTCTAAAGGCCCTCTTCGCCAAGGGCATCGCCCTGGGTATGTATTCACCCGACAAACGCGCCTTGCAAGGGCAAATACATATCGCAATCAAATGCTTTTGCCCTCACCATTCTTCACGAATAATAGCTTTTTTAACAAATCCACACATTTTCTTTAAGAAAAATTTGGGAGGAAAAGGATTTGTACTTATCTTTGCGGCGTTATTTACTAAAAAACATTAATCTATTAACATAAAACCTTGTAAAGTATGAAAAAATCTATTCTCTTTGCACTCATCAGTGCATTTGTGTTCAGCCTTAACGTCAATGCCGAATGCAACCAAAAAGAAGTGGCTAGGTTGGCCAAAAAAGAGGCCAAGACTCTGAAGAAGGAGGGTTGGAAGACCGCCCCCGGAGCTCTTCCCCTTCAGGCTCAGTTGGAAGATGCCTATTGCAAGCAGCTGGATAAGAACGAACTCGGAATTTCCAAGTTCTTCGTCGGTAGCGCTCAGCCCATTTCTGAGTTCTACGATGCCGCCAAGATTCAGGCCCAGAGCCTGGCCCGATTTGACATCGTCAGTCAGATTCAGACCGAGATGAAGGGCATCATCGAGAATTCCGTGGGTAACAAACAGTTGTCTGCAGACGAGGCTGCCTCCATCAACCAGATGATTATGAAGAGTACTGAGAAGATTGCCGGCAAGCTCGGACGTACATCTCCCCTGGTGGAGTGTTTCCTGAAGCTGCCGAATGGCAACACGCAAGTGATGATCCGCCTTGCCTATCCTACCACTCAGGCGCTGGAAGAGGCCAAGGGTGTTGTACGCGAACAACTGGAAGCAGAACTGAAGGAACTGGCCGAGAAGTTCGACAAGATTTCTGTGAAATAAATAAGGTGTGTTCACTCCTCAACTTCTCTGGAGGATGAAAAAGATATTCGTTTTCGCTATCTGCATGATAGCATGCTACTCCATTTCCGCCCAGGACGACTTCGATGACTTCAAGGCTGATTTCGACAAGTTCAAGGAAGAGACGGAGAAGGAGTACGACAACTTCAGGGAGCAGTGCAACGCAGAGTATGCCCAGTTCCTGAAGGAAGCGTGGGAAGCATTCGACGGCCTGCCCGGCGTGAAGAAACCCAAGGACCAGCAACGCCTGCCGCAGGATGTCGTGGACAAACTGCAGAAGGGCGGCGGGACTAAGGACTCCAGTCCGAAAGGCAAGTCGGCCCAGAAGGATGTGGAGATCCGTGTGGGAGAGGTCGTCACAGCCACTCAGCTGCAAGAGGGCGTGAAGCGCCCGGAGCCCGTAAGCCGGTTCCTGTTCTTCGGAAAGAAGAAACCGAAGGCGGAAGAGAAGGAGAAAGAGGAGGTTCCTGCAGAGGAGCCGCTGACCTTTGAGTTCTACGGGACTCAGATGACCGTGCATCCCGGCGACCTCAAGCGCAAGCTGTCGCTGCCGGACACGGGCAATGAGGCCGTGGGTGCTGCCTGGGAGCTCTGTTCACTGCCGGCATACACCGAGCTGTTGTCGGACTGCCTTCATCTCCGCGATGCCTACCACCTGTGCGACTGGGCATATCTGCAGATGCTCAAGGCCATGACCGACACCTATTTTGGCGCGGACACGAACGAGTCGGTGTTCCTGACGGCATACATCTACTGCCAGTCGGGCTACCAGATGCGCCTGGCCCAGACGGACAACCGGCTGATTGTACTCTATGCCACAGACCATGGGATCTACGACCAGTCCTTCTACACCTTAAACGGTCAACATTTCTATCCCTTTGCCCAAAAGGGTGAGCTGGGTCGCATCCGCATCTGCAACCACGTATTCCCCAAGGAACAGGCGATGTCGCTGCTGGTGCCCGAAGAGCCTCTGTTCTCTCAGGACAAGCCCAAGGTTCGCACCATCCAGTCCCGCGAGTTCCCCGAGCTGCAGATCACGGTTTCCGTGAACAAGAACCTGATTGATTTCTTCGAGAAGTATCCCACGTCGAACCTGAACGACAACTTCCTGACGCGCTGGGCCATGTACGCCAACACGCCGCTGGATGAGGATGTGAAAGCGCAAATCTACCCCATCCTGCAGGAGAAGTTGAAAGGCCTCTCGGAGCGCGAGGCCGTGAGCAAGCTGCTGAGCCTGCTCCAGTCCGGACTGGTGTATAAATACGACGAGGATGTCTGGGGCGAGGACCGTGCGTTCTTTGCCGAGGAAACGCTGTTCTATCCCTACGCCGACTGTGAGGACCGCAGCATTCTCTTCTCCAGGCTGGTGCGTGATGTGCTGGGACTGAAGGCTGTGCTGATCTATTATCCCAACCACCTGGCCACGGCTGTTCACTTCAATGAGAAAATCAAGGGTGACTACATCATGCTGAACGGCGAACGCTACCTGATTTGCGACCCCACGAACTACGTGGCAGCACCGGGCGTGACCATGGAGGGCATGGACAACAGCAAGGCCAAGGCCATCGTTTTGAATTAAGCCCCCTCTCCGCCTCTCCTCGTGGGAGGCGAGAGAAGGGTTGTCTGATAAATGAGAAATGAATATAGAATGAAGCAGCATTGGTTCCATCGATTCCTGACGCGCTTTTGTGTGCCCATCGTAGCGGCTCTGGCCTTCGTGGTACTGGGCATCATGGCTTTCTTCACCTTCAACCTCTCGTTCCTGAACCCCATCAAGAAGGCGGTGAAGGAATTCTCCATGACCGACCTCTACTACCAGATCCTGCAGGAGACGGGGTCGCCGGCCACAAGTCCGCTGATTACCATCGTGGACATGACGGAGCTGATCAGTCGTCAGGACCTGGCACAGGCGCTGGAGGACATCGAGAGCTGCGGCCCGAAGGTCATCGGCGTGGACATGGTGTTCGAGGGACGCAAGGAAGACTTCGTGGGCGACAGCATGATCACCGCCGTGGCAGCACACCACGACAATATCATCTGGTCGATGAAACTCTATGACTATGTGGATGACGAGCAAGAACACATGGTAGACGTGCGTTCGTTCTTCACGGAAGACACAGAGGTGAAAGAAGGTGTCACGAACATGCAGCGCGAACTCTACGGCGGCCTGAAGCGCATGATGAGCCTGGGCTGGCGCCTGCGCGGCGAGCTGAAGCCGTCGTTCATCGTAGCCACGGCAAACGAATATGCAGGCAAGCAGATTGCAGAGACTTCGTCCAAGCAAGTGGAGATAAACTTCACGCCCACGAATTTCCCCATTATCCCTGCCGACTCCGTACTGCAGCACCCCGAGCTGATTGCAGATCACATCGTGCTCTTCGGTGCGATGAACGAGGAGATAGACATGCATTACACTCCGCTGGGGAAGATTGCCGGAATCCAGCTCCTGGCCTACAGCATTCAGACGTTGATGAAGCAGAATGACATCATGGAAATCCGAGGCTTCTGGTTCTGGGTCATCACCTTTGTGCTGGTGGCCATCACCTATTGGTTCCGCAAACGGCGCAAAGAATGGGTGGATGCACGCCCGAGGGCGGCCCTGCGACTGCTGCTGGGATTCCCTATTGTGGGGTCGATCATCGCTTTCCTCTGGATGGCCCTTCTGATGTGGGTAGCGTTTGTCTTGTTCTGCGGCTACGACATCAGCTTCAACCTCGGTCTGACATTCTCCGCCATTGCCTTCCTCGGGACAGCCGAAAGCTCTTATAAATCCCTGTTGAACTATGCAAATGATTTGTCAAATGAAATACATTAAGTTCTTTTTCGTGGTGGGCTTGCTGTGTTCCTTCCTGGATTCGGCCTCTGCCCAACGCCTGGTAGTATTCTCCGTCTCCGGCGGACCACAATTAGTCACGACCAATGGCAACACATCCATCAAGGCCTATGACGAACTGACGATGGAGTCCACCATCAACATTCCCTATGATGCCTCTCTGGAACTGCTGGACGAGACAGCCAAGAAGCACTATGTCCTCAAGACTCCGGGACGCGACAAGATAAGTGCCTTTGTCCAGAACAAGAAAAACGGAGTTGGAGAACTATCCATGCGCTACTTCCAATACATGCAGAACCAGCTGAAGGGCGGTGCCAAACTGGCTGCCCGACGCCACAGCGACCCGGCCACCGTCACTCGCGAGAAGCAAGAATACGTAGAGGAGGACGACTGGGAAAAAGAATTCAGGGACTTCACCAACGATGCCCGCGAGGAGTATCAGGAATTCCGCGACCAGGCCAATAAGGAGTATGCAGAGTTCATGGAGGAGGCATGGCAGTCGTTCCGCAGCCAGCCTGCCATCCCAGAGCCCAAGAAGGAAGAGGTGAAACCGCTGACGCTGCCTCAGAAAGAACGCGGCAAGGGCATCAAGAGCCGCCCCATACAAGTTGAGGAGTTCGTAGCACCCCTGCTGGTGACGCCACAACCGATGCCCATCGACCCCGCCGTACTCACTATTCCCGATGACATCGTCGTCGTGGATCCCTATCTGCCCACCGTGCCCATGGTCATCACCGACCCCACCATCTCCGTGGCTCCCATCGAGCGTCTGAAGATAGACCCGGCAAAACCCCAAAAGCCCGAAGGGAAGGAAATCCTGTACTATGGCACAAAGGTATATGTGCGCTTCGAGGATGAATGCAGTTTCAAGCTCTCCAGCATTTCCGAGAAGGATGTGGCAGAGGGCTGGGAAACCCTGTCCTCCGAAATCTACAACAACACCATCGCGGACTGCCTGAGTATCCGCAAGCAGCTGCGATTGAGCGACTGGGGCTATCTGCAGCTGCTGCAGGCTGTGGGCGATGCCTGCCTGGGCAAGGGCACGAACGAAGCCACGCTGCTGACAGCCTTCATCTACTGCCAGTCGGGCTACAAGATGCGTCTGGGACGTTCGGATTCCCAGCTGGTGCTGCTCTATGGCAGCCGCCACATCATCTACAACAAGTCCTACTTCACCTTCAACAGCGATATGTTCTACGCGCTGAACAGTTCGGAACAGCAGCTGATGATCTGCACGCTGCCCTACCCTGCCGAGCAAGGACTCTCGCTGCTGCTCACCCAGGAACCGATCCTGACGGACGTCCGCTCGGGCCTGCGGACACTGAAGTCGCTGAACCAGCCCGACCTGCAAGCCGAGGTCAGCGTGAACAAGAACCTGCTGGACTTCTACTCGAACTATCCGTCCTCGGAAATCGGAGGCAACATGATGTCCCGCTGGGCCATGTATGCCAACACGCCCCTGGATTTCAAGATCAAGGAACAGCTCTACCCTGCCCTGCAGAAGAAGATTCAGGGATTAGGACAGAAAGATGCTGTGGGCAAGCTGCTGGACTTCGTGCAGTGGGCACTCGTCTACAAGTACGACGAGGAGATCTGGGGCGGCGACCGTGCCTTCTTCGCCGAAGAGACACTCTTCTACCCCTATGCCGACTGTGAGGACCGCAGCATCCTCTTCTCCAGGCTGGTGCGCGACCTCGTGGGATTGAAGGTGGTGCTGGTCTACTATCCTGGCCATCTTGCCTCGGCTGTCCATTTCACCGAGCCTGTGGACGGCGACTACCTCTATTGCGATGGCGAACGCTTTGTCATCTGCGATGCCACCTACTTCGGTGCACCCGTAGGAAAGACCATGCCGGATATGGACAACAAGACCGCCAAAGCCATCTTGCTGCAATGACAACCTAGAACTCATCTACACCTTATTATATATATATGAAGTCACTTCTGAAAAAAACATCCTGGCTGCTACTGATACTCTGGTGCGTAGGCACGCTGACGGCTCAGGCCGGAGACGGCAAATTGAGCAAGGAGTTGCAGAAAGCCTACAAGAAAGAATGTAAAGAACTCAAGAAAGAGGGCTGGAAGGTCTATGACAACCCCCTGGCCCTGGATGCCGCCCTGCTGAAATACTACCAGAAACTGGAACAGGACGGCGGACAGGCCCAGCACATCGTGGGAACAGGGCAGGCCAAGAAGGTGAACACCGCCTACACCAAAGCCCGCACCAGTGCCATGGCCCAACTGGCATCCATGCGAGAGAGCCAGGTCGAAGCACTGGTGAGTATCGAGATGTCCAACAGTGAGAGAGGCGACTCTGTCACCAGCCGGAAGGATGTGGAATCACAGATACGTTCCAGGGTGGAGCAGACCATCAAATCCCTGGCACCGCTGGTCACCCTCTGCCGCACCCTTCCCGACGGGATGAATGAGATAAGAATGTACTACGTCGTAAAATTCTAAAGGAATATGAATATGAAGAGAGCCCTACTCTTGTTCTGCCTGTGCTACCTGCTGCCACTCGGTGCCGGCGCACAGAAAGTGATGGAAGTCCATGGGACGTACACCTACGCCGTGGGCGAGAACGACAACATCACTCTGCGCGAAGCCAAGCGCAAGTGCGTGGAACTGGCCAAGGCCGAAGCCATCAAGGCTGCTTTCGGCGAACTCATCACCTCGGATGTCATCGACTCGAACACAGAGACGAACGGCGAATCCTCGACTTCATATTTCTGGGAGAACACCGTGGCCATGGCCAAGGGCGAATGGCTGGAGGACACACAGCCTACCCACATCAAGATTGCCTATGCTCAAGACCGCCTGCTGTTCACGGCAGAAGTCTGGGGCAAGGCGCGCGAAATCACCCAGACACAGACCGACCTGCAGTGGAGCATTCTCCGCGAAGACAACGGACATAAGAAAGAAACCGCAGAGTTCACGGCCGGCGAACGCGTGTTTGTGAAATTCCGCTCGCCCGCCGACGGATACGTCGCCATCTACCTCATTACAGGCGACGACGAGACGGCATGTCTGCTGCCCTACAAGAAGAACGTCACAGGCCGCAACCCCATCCGGCATAACCGGGAATACCTCTTCTTCGACAAACAGGAAGATCCCGAAGCCACCTACTACAAGCTGAGCACTCAGCACGAGACCGAAGAGAACCAGCTGGTTGTCATCTACTCTCCCAACCCCTTCACCAAATGCAACGACATCACCGGCGACAAACTGCACCCCAATTCCCTCAGCACTCACGATTTCCAGAAATGGCTGCTGAAGTGCCAGCGGGCAGACAAGGACATGGTGGTCAACAAGAAGTGGATAAAAATCAAAAAGAACAATTAATAATACCAAAACTAAAGACTTATGAAAAAAAGGCTCTTGGCCATCATGGCCATCTCATTCCCCCTGGCTGCTTTTGCTCTGCATGAGACGGATTCAGAGATTCCCCTCACGGACGCGGCAGTTCAGGATTCCCTGGAAGTCATCACCATCGATGAAATCGTCAAGGAACAGCAGGAAACCACCACCCGCAACAGCACCATCAAGCACTTCAATGAAGTCTGGGGCCGCAGGAGCTATTTCAACCTCTCGTTCAACAATTCCCACCTGATGCCCAAGGGAGATTTCGAGACGGGTATCGGCAACAACTTCATGGAAGATGTCCGCAGCAACTGGGGTGTTTCGCTGCAATATGGCCGAAACTACCGCCTCCACAAGAAGCCCATCGGCAACGTCTTGCAGTTCTATGTGGACTACACCGGCATTGACCTCAGCTTCAGCCACTACAAAATCGACGGAGACGGGAAGAACGTCTACGATAGCTCTAAGCAGAAAATCGTCACCGATGATGAAGGCACCAACGCCTACTACTACATCCCCTGGAACCTGGAGAAATACGAGGGCAGCTACGGCATGAGCATCGGCCCCTCCATGACCATCGCACCCTTCACCTATACCAGCAGCGAAGCACTGCACTTCCTGAAATTCAACATGTATTTCCGTGTCGGCTATCAGGCATCAATCCTCTACATGGTAAACGAGAAGAGTGCCGATGCGAACCAGGCTGGTAAGGGTTCTACGAATTTCAAGGACATGAGCGAGAACCTGAAGATGAACTGGGGTCACGGCGTACTCACCAGCTTCGGTTTCTCCCTGACCTGGAAGGCCATCGGCATCGGTTATGAGTACCGCGTTGCCCGCAACAAATACAAGTCATTCGCTCCCAGCGACTTCGGAGATGGTTCCTACAAGTTCAAGACTTCTACAAATCGCATCTACATCTCTTTCCGCATGGGAAGATAATTGCCGGTCTATTTATTCATCAACATTAAAAAAGAAGGAACTATGAAAAAGTATATAACAGCAGTTGTCATGGCACTCACGTGCCTCTGCACAGTTCACGCCCAAAGCACGGTTGAAGGGAAGTGCGGCGAAGACGTCAAATGGACCTTCGACGGCTACACCATCACCATCATCAACACCGCCCTCGAAAAAGGCTATCTGCCGATGGAAGACTATGACATGACAAAGAATCGGGCACCTTGGATTAAAAAAGGGCTGAATATCAAGAAAGTAGTGATTGAGTCCGGTATCGTCAACATCGGTTCATGTGCTTTTGCAGGATGCGAGGATCTGACAGAAGTGGTCTTCAACAGCACCGTTGTCAACGAGATTGGCTGGGGCGCGTTCCTGAATTGCATCCGTCTGCGCAACATATCCCTGCCTTCTGAGCTCCGCCGCATCGGCAAGGTAGCATTTGCCAACTGCCGCCTCATCAATTCCGTGAAGATTCCAGCTCAATGCTATGTCGAAGACATGGCCTTTGCCTCCTGCACAAACCTCCAATCCATTGAGTGTGCATCCACGACAATCCTGGGCCATCTGGTGTTCGTGAACGAGGAGAAGACCAACGGACAGGTGAAGCACACCCTGTATGCCGGAGAAGTCAGACACGTGCCTTCCTACGTCAACGCCAACAACTGTCATGAATACGGATTCTCCAAGGCCTCGGTCGAGAAAGTCCTCGCCTCCAGGACTTCCGATGTGGACTACGATGAAATCACCTCCAAGCTGGACACCGATATTCCTGTCACCAACGAGGCTCGCAACGACACCTACGTACTCATCATCGGCAACCAGAACTACCGTTTCGTCTCCGATGTCCCCTATGCTATCCACGACGCCCGCGTCTTTGGCGAATACTGCCAGAAGACACTCGGCATTCCGGCTAACAACATCCACATCGCAGAGGATGCTACGAAGCACATGATCCTCGAAGAAGAGCTGGGTGACTGGATCGGAGCCATCCCCAACCGCGAGGAGAAGAAACTGATTGTCTACTATGCCGGCCACGGTGTTCCCGACATCAAGAACAAGAACAAGGCCTTCATCCTTCCCACAGACGTACGCGGCACTCACCCCGCAAGAGGTATTGCCCTGGATGAGTTCTACACCCAGATCGGCGATTTCGAATTCGCCCAGGCCACCGTCTTCCTGGACGCTTGCTTCAGCGGTATCAACCGCGACAACGAGGGTGTCACCGAAGGTCTGCGTGGTGTGGAGATCGAGGCTGAGGAAGCCCCGCTGAACAGCGGCTCGCTGGTTGTCTTCTCAGCTGCCCAGGGCAACGAGACGGCTCAGGGCTATCCCGACCAGGGTCACGGCCTCTTCACCTATTACCTCCTCAATGAAATCAGAACTTCTGGCGGTTACATAAACTATGGACGCCTGTCCGACAACATCAAGGAAAATGTCTCTCAGAAGGCTTCCGAACTGAGACTGCGCAAGAAGCAGACCCCGTCCACCAGTGTATCAGACAAGTTCACCGAGGACTGGAGAAACCTGAAACTCTGAGCAACGACCTTTCCTCCGTATTTCAAGCCCCGATCAATCGATTGGGGCTTTTATTGGAACTAACAACCAACCGATAGAAGGACGGGAATGATCGATAAATACAACTATGCCAGAAAAAATGGCCGATGAATCCGCTCTGTAATCATAAATAAAGGAAAAGCATAGCAGAATGAAACAGATAGAAGTAGTAGCTGCGATTATTCGCAAGGGAGACAGGATATTCGCCACCCAGAGGGGGTATGGCGAGTGGAAGGACTGGTGGGAGTTTCCCGGCGGAAAGATGGAAACTGGGGAGACTCCAGAGGAGGCGCTGAAACGAGAGATTCGCGAGGAGCTGTCAACGGAGATTCAGGTGGATGAATTGCTCTCCACGGTGGAGTATGACTACAATGAGCAGGCCTTCCATCTGACCCTGCATTGTTATCTCTGCTCGCTGCTGACAGAGGCTATGCACCTGAACGAACACGAAGCGGCGCGGTGGTTGTCCAGGGATGAGTTGAACAGCGTGCAATGGCTGCCTGCAGACCTGGAGGTCATCGAGATGCTCAGAAGGCTGATGTAAGACGTTCACCCTTTTTCTGAACAATATGGATAAGCTCACACCACAACAAAGACATGCAAACATGTCGGCGATTCGGTCGAAAGACACGAAGCCGGAAATGATTGTGCGGCGCGGGCTGTGGAAGCGGGGTTTCAGATATCGGTTGAACGACAGGCGATTGCCGGGTCATCCGGATCTGGTACTGAGGAAGTACCGAACGTGTATCTTTGTGAACGGATGTTTCTGGCATGGGCACAATGTCAATATCCAGCCAGACAATTCCCCATCAGCATTAGAGAACTCTGCATGTTGCAAGATTCCCAGGACGAACCGTGAGTTCTGGGTAGCAAAGATTCGCCGAAACAAAGAACGGGACAAGGAAGAACTGAAGCAACTGGCGACAATGGGCTGGCACTGCATCACGGTATGGGAATGTGAACTGAAGTCTCCCAGGCGCGAATCAACGCTGGACTCCATTGCCTTTACCCTCAACCATATCTGGCTGCAGGATCATCACGCCAAGGTGGTGACATATCCGTCGATTGCAGAGGAGGATATACTCCCGATGGCAGCGGAGGACGAAGCAGGGTATGAGTGAGAAGTGAGGCCTTTTGCGAGAGATTTTGTGTAAAAACAGGCACCTTTCAGCTCTTTTGGGCACTGATTTCGGGCTTCTCCAGCACTAAATCAGTTCAGAACTTGCTCAAATGAACGAAATAACATACCTTTGTGGCAGATTTCAAAGACAAGAACAAAATGATTATTAAGTATTTATTTGATATGTGTATGAAGAATACAAGACACTGGATGCTCGCCGCCATCCTCCTACTTTGCTGTGTTCCTTGTGTACAGGCACAAGTGATGAAGGCAGCCGATTTGGAAGCCTACGCCAAAGCCCTGGTGATGACCCACGCCTACTCCAATGCCATCATGGATAAGGTGGAGGAAGCCCTGAAGAACGGGCTCGTAGGCAACGATGATGATGATTGGTGAGGGGGGTACAAAAAACGGAACTTCATACGGAAACCGCTGATTGAGAGACGAGTATGAAACGACTGTGCAAGTTGATTGCCGACTACATGGGATTGCTGGTGCTGCTGTCGGCAGCGCTGGCACTCTGGCAGCCTGAAGTGTTCAGCCACGTGAAGCCCACGATCATCAACCCGATGCTGGGTGTGATCATGTTTGGTATGGGACTGACGCTGAAGCTGGATGATTTCCGTGTGGTGTTCAGCCGACCCCGGGATGTCGCCACAGGCTGCCTGGCGCAGTTCACGGTGATGCCTCTGCTGGCGTGGGTGCTGGCGCGGTTGTTTGCGCTGGACGAGGCGCTGACGGTGGGTGTGGTGCTGGTGGGCTGCAGCCCCGGAGGCACGGCATCGAACGTCATCACCTATCTGGCGAAAGGCGACGTGGCTCTGTCCGTAGGCATGACTGCGACCTCCACACTGCTGGCTCCCGTAGCGACGCCTCTGCTCGTGTGGTTATTAGCAGGCAAGACCGTAGAAGTCAACGTCTTAGGCATGCTGCAGAGCATCCTCTGGGTGGTCATTATTCCGATTGTGGTCGGTCTGGCCGTGAAGCGCCTCTGGCCCCGACAGGCAGAAAGGAGCACAGCGTATCTGCCTGCCCTGTCGTCGATTGTCATCTGCACGATTGTGGCCATCATCATTGCCGCCAATGCCCAGAAACTGTTGACGGGAGGGCTCGTCATCATGCTCGTGGTCATCCTCCACAATCTCTGCGGCCTCGGCCTGGGTTATGCCATCGGACGGCTTTCGGGGATGAACTCTGCCAAACGCCGAACCGTGAGCATCGAGGTGGGAATGCAGAATTCCGGCCTCGCCTCCAGCCTCGCCACACTCCATTTCGCCTCCTATCCCCTGGCCACCGTTCCGGGAGCCGTATTCAGCGTATGGCACAACCTGAGCGGTGCCTTCGTTGCTCATCTATATACGAAGAAAACAATGCCAAATGTATAATATCAAAGATTTATGAAACAGAAGAGACTCTGGCTCCTTGCAGCCTTCGTGCTCGGCATCCTCTGCACCACCCTCGTTTTTACTTACTTCTTCAACCTGCAACCGTGCCCTTCGCATGAACGAAGGGAAAACCCCACCCTCGCCCCCACGGAGGACGCCAGCCAGTTCGTCAACATCACCGACATCGTACCCGATGTCATCCTCGAAATCCGCTACTACGGCACCTATAACTTCGTCGGCCAGCGCATCGATGGTTACGAACAGCCCACGGCACTCCTCACCCGCCAGGCCGCCGAGGCACTCCGCGCAGTCAGCGACGACGTCAAGGCACAGGGCTACCGGCTGAAAATCTACGATGCCTACCGCCCTCAGCGGGGCGTAGACCACTTCGTCCGCTGGGCAGCAGACCTCGACGCCACCGAGATGAAGTCCTACTTCTACCCAGACCTCGACAAGAGCGTTCTCTTCGAACAAGAATATATCTACGAACGCAGCGGACACACACGCGGTTCCACCGTGGACCTCACCCTCTTCGACATGCAGACAGAGAAGGAACTCGACATGGGCGGCACCTTCGACTGGTTCGGACCCGAGAGCCATCCCGACTTCTGCGGGAACCCCGAGACGGGCGAGTACACTGGGGACAACTCCAAGAGCCCCATGGGACGAAGCATCACGCCCGAACAGTTCCAGCACCGCATGATACTCCGACGAGCCATGCTCAACCATGGTTTCAAGGCTCTCGACTCTGAGTGGTGGCACTTCACCCTCCGCGACGAACCCTTCCCCGACACCTACTTCACCTTCCCCGTCAAACAACTGAACGAATGAAGCGCTATCTCCTGGCATTGCTCCTGACTGCCACTTTTGGCTGCACCACTTCCCTCAGCCACCCACCACTCCCTCCGCATCAGCGGAGGGCTCCCCTTAGCCAGCCCCAGTTCCCTCCGCATCAGCGGAGGGTCCCCCTCACCATTGCCCACCGCGGCCACTGGAAACCCGCGGGATCTGCACAGAACTCCAGGGCGTCGCTCAGCCGGGCGCTGGAGCTCGCTATCTTCGGCTCGGAAATCGATATCTGGCTGACTACGGACGGCCACATCATGGTGGACCACGATGGAAAACGCAAAGGAATCAGCCTGCAGGACACATGCTACAAGGCCTGCAAGCGACTGGCGCTCAGCAATGGTGAAACCATGCCACAGCTGAAGGACTTGCTGCGAATTCTACACAAGAGCAAAAGCCCAACAAAACTGGTTGTTGAGGTGAAGCCACACCGCAATCCCCAGCGCAGCCGTGATTGTGCTACGCAGGCCGTGAAGGCTATCCGCAAACGCGGGCTGCAAGACCGGGTGATGTACATCTCCTTCTCCATCGAAGCATGCGAGACAATCCATGCCCTGGAACCCCAGGCTGAGGTGGCCTACCTCAATGGCGACCGCACTCCGGCAGAACTGCACGCAATGGGACTGACGGGACTGGACTACCACATCAATGTGCTCCGCAAACACCCCGAATGGGTGGCGGAGGCGCATGAACTGGGAATGAACGTGAATGTCTGGACTGTGGACAAACCCGAAGAGATAGAAGAAATGCGCAGGCTCGGTGTGGACTATATCACCACGAACGAACCCGCGCAGTGCGAGGCGATGATGCAACGCTGATGGTGTTCAGCGGACATTGTTCTTGGAGAACTATTGCAAGGACTTCCGGATTTCCACGCCGTCGGCTTCCATGAGACCGAGGAGGCTGTGTGCCCAGAACTCAGCAAGGCACTGTGCTCCGCTGAGATTGGGATGGAGGAAGAAGGTTCCGGCATTGCCCTTCTCTGCAGTAAACAGCGCATTGTTGTTTTCGAAGAACTCCCAGACACCGCGGTTGCCTGCGAAGACCTGCTCATACTTCTCTGCAATGCCGTCAAGAATTGGATAATAGCTGTGCAGACGGTCAAGGCCTTCCTGAAGGTACTTGGCGCTGTTGTACGTATTGGGGCTATACCAGATGGGGTAGTTCAGCAGAATTTTGCAGCCGGGCACCCTTTCCAGCAGTTTGTCTATGATTAGCTGCATGTTCTTGCGGTAGGTGTCCGTGGAAACGGGAGCGCCCTCTGTGGTGGTGCAGGCACTGTCGTTGGTGCCGAGCATGATGGAAATATAGACCAGGCCACCATTGGTTTGCCGGAAGTCCTGAGCGGCCTTCACCAGCCTTTCGAAATCATTGCGCCCGGGAAGGAAGCCCCAAGTGGTGATTCCGGAATGGCCGCCATTGTAGACATGCGTGGTGAGTCCTGTTGGTGGAGCCTGGGTAGCGGGAGTGCTGAGGGTGGCACCATAGGTGATGCTGTTGCCGATGAACAGTAGGTTGATGTCCTTCTTCGGTTCCTCTGCCATGGTTCGAATGACGATGCCCAATAGCAGGGTGAGTGCCAAGCACAAGGTCTGAGTGATTCGTTTCATTTCGTCTGGTTTATTTATAAGTAGGTATTCAGAATTATTTTACATTATCTTTGCCTGTAGGTGAGTTCTAATTATGAACACCTACTTATAAGCTGATTTCGGGGGCAAAGATAAGCAGAAATCACCCACCTTGTTCTTTCAGGCTACGTTTTTTTACTTTTTTTTGCAGTCTGACGGCTCTCCGTTTTTTTAGTTTGATTGAAATTTGGTGATTCGTGCATTTTTGTTTAACTTTGTGCCCGAAAACCTCTTTGCGGGCGTCTATTCTCCGACTCCAGGCTACACCTATGATAATTAATAAAAACTTCGACAATATGAAATTCAAGCCCTTACTTCTCTGTTGGTTTTGCTGCTTTCTCGCTGCAAGCCTTCTCCCCGTCAGCGTTTTCGCTGATGAACTCATCCGCATCCAGACGAGCAACCTCGACCTCATCCTCAAGGTGAAGGACGACGGTCGGCTCACCCAGTCCTACTTCGGCAAACGACTTCTTCACGACAGCGACCTCCACTGGTTGGAGGACGGACGCGAAGCTTACCTCACCCGTACGGCTGACGTCTATTTCGAGCCGGCTCTGGACATCGTACACGCCGATGGCAATTCCTCCACACGTCTACGCCACACAGCTCACACAACCACGAGCGCTGCTGCGGGCGTGCAGGAAACCGTCATCACCCTCGAGGACGACAAGGAACCCATACTCGTGCAACTGCACTATGTCGCCTACACGACCGAAGATGTCATCAAGGTTTACACGGAAATACAGAACCGACAGAAGAAACCCATTTTGCTGAGGAAATTCGCTTCCGCCATGCTTCATTTCAACAGCCCGGCGTACTTCCTCACGCAGTTCAACGGTAATTGGGCAGACGAGGCACACATGACTACCACTCCGCTGGCATTCGGCAAGAAGATTATGGACAGCAACCTCGGCACACGCGCCGATATGTATTCCTCGCCACAGTTCATCGTCTCCATGCGAGAACCTGCCACGGAGACCACAGGCGAGGTGCTGCTGGGACAGTTGGGATGGACGGGCAACTTCCGTTTCGTCTTCGAGGTCGACGAGCAGGGAGGACTGCGCATCATCCCGGGCATCAATTCCGACTTCTCCGAGCGCACATTGGCACCCGGCGAGACCTTCCGCACGGCTGACTTCTACTTCACCTTCAGCCACAGCGGACTGGAGCAGGCATCGCACAACCTCCATAATTGGGCACGTCGCCATCAGCTCAAGGATGGCACTGCTGACCGCATGACGCTACTCAACAACTGGGAAGCCACCTACTTCGATTTCAACGAGGAGAAACTTGTGGGTCTGATGGACGATGCCGTGCGACTCGGCGTGGATATGTTCCTGCTGGACGACGGCTGGTTCGCCAATAAATATCCTCGCAGCTCCGACAATGCCGGATTGGGCGACTGGGACGAGACCCGAACCAAGCTGCCCAATGGCGTCGGCCGCCTCTGCGATGCCGCCCGCCAGAAGGGCATCCGATTTGGCATCTGGATAGAGCCGGAAATGGTAAATCCGAAGAGTGAACTTTATGAAAACCATCCGGACTGGGTGCTGCAGACACCCAACCGCGAGCCTGCCCTCTTCCGCAACCAGCTCACTCTGGACCTGACAAACCCCAAGGTTCAAGACTTCGTGTTCAGCATTGTGGACAACTTGATGACTAAATACCCCGAGATTGCTTTCTTCAAGTGGGATTGCAATGCACCCATCATGAATCCCTATTCCCCCTATCTCAAGGACAAGCAGACACACCTCTATGTGGACTACGTACGCGGTTTCTACAGCGTGCTCGAGCGCATCAAGGCGAAGTATCCACGATTGCCGATGATGATGTGTTCCGGAGGCAGCGGACGCATTGACTACAAGGGATTGGAATACTTCACGGAGTTCTGGGCAAGCGACAACACCGACCCCATCGAACGCCTGTTTATCCAGTATGGCTACAGCTTCTTCTATCCATCTAAAGCCGTCTGCGCCCACGTGACCACATGGAACAGCACCGCCAGCGTCAAGTTCCGCACCGACGTGGCATCGATGGGCAAGCTTGGCTTCGACATCAAGCTCACAGACATGAGCGAGAAGGACATCCTGTATGCCCAGGAAGCAGTGAGGAACTACAACCGACTGAAACCCGTCATCATGGAAGGGGATCTCTTCCGGCTCGTCTCGCCCTACGAAGGACAGCATGCCGCCAACCTCTACTCTACGTCCGACAAGAGCCATGCCGTGTTGTTCACCTTTGATGTCTATCCCCGCTTTGGCGAGCAGCGCCACAACGTTGTCCTGCGCGGACTGGATCCCAACCGCAACTACCGCATTCAGGAAATTAACCTCATGCCCGGTCAGGACACATGGGTACACGACCGTACCTACAGCGGCGACTACTTGATGAACATCGGTCTCGACCTCTTCACAGGCAACAAACTGAACAGCCGCGTTGTTGAGCTCATTTCGGAATAACCCCGTTTCCTCTTACTTCGCTGTCCATTCATTCTGGACGTTTCCACAAACATTCCGATTTACGATTATCCCCTATCCAGCACCCTATGAAAAGGCTATTCCTCTGTTGGGTTTGTTGCTGTATCACGGCAACCCCTCCCCTCCTTGCCGAAGACATCAGCTTCCAGACCGCCAATCTCACCATCATCTGGAGCGAAGCCGACCATGCCTTCGATGTCCAAGGCACCCTCGCCGACGGCACCTCCAAGAACATCGTCACCCGCAGCAAGCCAAAGGCCAACTACATCAAT
>CACXXT010000058.1 GCA_902771725.1 uncultured Bacteroidales bacterium | reverse complement strand
CAGTGCACACAGTGCCGGACAGAGAGTAAGAGCACAGAACGTGGAGATAGCCACTGCCACTGCCATCGTCAGTCCGAACTGTCGGTAGTAGGCACCGCTTAGTCCGCCCATAAACGCGGCAGGTATGAACACACACATGAAGACAATGGTGGTGGTGATAATGGCAGTCGAGATGTTATGCATCGCCTGGATAGTGGCCTTCTTGCTGGTGGCCGTCGGATCTTCCAGTTTCTCCTGCACTGCTTCTACAACCACGATGGCATCGTCGACCACAGTACCGATGACCAGTACCAAGGCAAAGAGGGTAATGAGGTTGAGCGTGAAGCCAACCATATACATGAAGGCAAAGGTGCCCACGAGCGAGACAACAATGCTCACCGACGGAATGATGGTGGCACGCCAGTTCTGCAGGAACAGCAGCACCACGAGAATGACGAGCAGCAGGGCCTCGAGCAGCGTCTTATAGACCGCGTTCATCGAGGCGTCGAGGAAGTCGTTGGTGTCCAGCAGTACCACGAACTCCAGCCCCGCTGGCAGATGAGGCTTCAGTTCCTCCATCAGGCGGTCTATCTCGTGGTTCACCTGTTGGGCGTTGGCTCCGGTGGCAGGGGTGATGATGGCTACGGTGCCGTTGTGGGAATTGACCCAGCTGTCGCAGGAATAGCTCACGGAACCCAGTTCCACACGTGCCACGTCACTCAGCCGCAGGTCGTAGGAACCATCGGTCTTGACGATGATATCCTCGAACTCCTGCTCGTTCTCCAGACGTCCCCTGTACACCAGCGTGTACTGGTAGGTGCCCTTGGAATCCTCACCCAGAGTGCCGATGGCAGCCTCCACGTTCTGTCCACTCAGGGCGTTGACGATGTCTTCCGGGTTCAGCTGGTACTGCGCCATCTTCTTCGGGTCCATCCAGATACGCATGCCGTAGACATTGCCCATCAGCTGGATATTGCCCACACCGGCAATGCGCTGCAGACGTGGTTGCACGTTGATATTGAAATAGTTGGTGATGAAGGCATTGTCGTAGCGGTTGTCCGGGCACTCCAGGGCAATGATGCGCAGCATGCCCTGCTCCTCCTTCTCCACCTTCACGCCCAAATCGAGCACCTCCGTGGGCAGGTAGCCCTCGGCCTCCTCCACACGGTTCTTGATACGTATTTGTGCCAGGTCTGGGTCGGTACCAGGTCGGAAAGTGACGTTGATGGTGGCCATGCCGCTGCTGGTGGACGACGAGGTGATATACTCCATGCCTTCCACACCGTTGACGGCCTCCTCAAGGGGCGTGACCACACTTTTCATCACCGCCTCGGCACTGGCTCCGGTGTACTCCGTGCTGATGGTGACAACGGGCGGAGCAACGTCTGGAAACTGCTCCACGGGCAGACTGAGATAACCCACGATGCCAGCCAGCAGGATGAGCACCGAGAGGGCACAGGCGAAGATAGGACGAGTGATAAAGAAACGACTGATCATGATTGTTCCCCTCCTTTCTTTTCTTTCTTTTCTGTTACCTCTATTCCGTCGGTCACGAATCCGGCTCCCTCGGCAATGATGACATCGCCCGGCTCCAGACCTGCTGACACCACAAAGTTCTGGCCGTCATCGTAGTGCAGGACGTTCACCTCTGTCTCCACAGCCTTTCCGTCCACCACTTTATATACAAGGTACTTATCATGGATATCCACCACGGCTTCCTGGGGCACGACGATGACTCCGTGCATAACGTAGGGCATCTCGATGTAGCCATTGCTGCCGCTGCGGAATATCTCGGTGGTATTAAAGAACGAAGCACGTATGTAGGTGGCACCATTCTCGGATTCCACGGTTCCGCTGATGGCATCAATGTGCCCTTCCACGGGCATCTTTTCGCCCCAGTTACTGTAGAGCCTGACGGCGGGCAATTTGGCCGGGAGCTCGTCGAGGAAACTGCAGCCGAAGTCACGGAGGAGTTCCGACAATGCTTCCTCCGAGAGGGCACCATAGGCATAGATGTAGTTGCTCTCTGAGGCGAGGGTGAGGTAGGGGCCTTCACTGGGATCTACGAGGTCACCCACGCGATAGGGTATCATGCCAATCACACCATCCACGGGACAGCAGATGGTGGTAAAGCCCAGCTGTGTGCGTGCCGAGACCAGCTGTGCCTCTGCGGCCTCCACCTGTGCGCTGGCTTCCTCCTTGGCATGGCGGGCCCTGCGGAGGTCATACTCGCCCACCATCTGCTGCTCATAGAGTTTCTGCTTGCCCTCCAGGTTCAGCTGTGCCGTGGAGAGAGCGGCGCGGGCAGTGGAGACCTGGGCCTTGGCAGCATCGACGGCGGCAAGGTAGGGAGCTTGGTCAATGACGAACAACGGCTCGCCTTTCTTCACACGGGCACCCTCCTTCACGTAGATCTTTGTCAGCCTGCCGCTGACTTGCGGGCGCAATTGTATGTTTTTCCGGCTTTCTAACTTCACGGCAAAACTGCGGTACAGGGTATAATCCTGACGTTCCACCCGCAGAGTGCGATAGCAATCCTTCGTTTGCTGGCTTGCCTCTTCGCCACAGCCGGTACAGAGCATCGGAAAAGTCAGCACGGCTGCCAAATAGAGTATAGTATGTAGTCTTCGACGCATAACAGACTTTTATTTGGATTCTTTCTCTTCTCTTTCCTGGGTAATAGCCATCCCCTCGGTCACCAGCCCCACGTTCTCGATAACGATGACATCACCGTCCTTCAGACCGTCGGTCACCACAAAACTCTGCTTATCAGAGGAAAGCTTGCCCTTCACCTCCGTAAACACAGCCTTGCCCTCGACGACACGATAGACGAAGCTCTTGTTCTGAATGCGGATGGTGGCATCCTGAGGAATGACAATAACCCCGTGTTTCGTGGTTGGCAACACCAGATATCCATTGCTGCCGTTGCGGAACAGTTCCGAAGGATTGTCGAAGGATGCACGCAGCAGGACTGCTCCTGTAGCAATGTCCGCGTTTCCGCTGACGGCATCCAGATGGCCTTGCTGCGGAAGCTCTTCGCCCCAGATGGTATAGAGCCTCACGGCAGGCAGCTTGCGCATCAGTTCTTCCGAAGAGCTACAGCCATACTCCGCGAACAACTCGACCAGTATTTTCTCCGACAAACTGGTATAGGCATAGATATGTTTGTTCGCTGCGATGACGGCTATAGGAAATTCCATGGACGGTGCCACAAGATCGCCTTCGCGGCACCCCAAAATGTTGATTGTGCCGTCCACCTGGCTGCAGATGGTGGTGTAGTCCAGATTGGTGCGTGCCGAAGCCAGCTCTGCCTGAGCCGTCTCGAGCTGTGCTGCTGCCTCATCCTTGGCATGGCGGGCCCTGCGGAGGTCAAACTCGCCCACCATCTGCTGCTCGTAGAGCTTCTGCTTGCCCTCCAGGTTCAGCTGTGCCGTGGAGAGTGCGGCGTGGGCTGTGGAGACCTGAGCCTTGGCAGCATCGACGGCGGCAAGGTAGGGGGCCTGGTCAATGATGAGCAGCGGCTCGCCTTTCTTCACGCGAGCTCCCTCCTTCACACAGATCTTCTGCACAATCCCTGTAATCAGCGGACGGACGTCTATGTTCTGCTGGCTCTCGATCCTGGCTGTGAATTGGTGGTCCTGGGTAAGGTCCTGCCGCTCCACCCTCAGCGTCTGAAAATGGCTAGTCGACGAGCCTGGAGACGTTTCGCCACAACCGACAAGCACCACCAGCAATATGCCCCAAAGGATATGTTTCATTTCTTCTTGTCTTTTTAATTTTTTCCTATAAGGAATCCGATGGTATCGCACATTCTTTTTGTGCAATAATAAGATTTTTGGCTGCAAAGTTACTGTTTTTCCATGGTATCGCGTCCATTCTGCCCGTTTTTCTTGCAAAATAAGTCTGTTTTCAATATAAATTAAGGTATAAATGACGACAAACCAGCCCTTGTCTGCTTCGGTTAAAAGAAAAAACGGATGGAATTCCCGGTTCTCTTTCCACAATCAGAAGGTTCACCTCGTTGGCATACTCGAGATATTCCTGGAGGTGCTGCGGATAGACCTCGATTTCAGCCAGGCGGACTATCATGGTCTGTTCTTCTTGTGCTGCTGCCGTGAAGGAGAGTACAAGCATTGCAGCTGTCATTACTAACTGTCTCATCCTTTATTCCATTGAGTGTTCCCAGCCGCCACGGGTATCAATGCCTGTGGCATCGGCAAGTGCTTCGAGTTTCGTCATTTCCTCAGCAGTCAGTTGAATCTTGGCAGCCTCGGCAGCCTCGAGAATCAGTCCCGGCGTCCAGCGCTCCACGTCCATGGGGTTGTGGATCCAGTAAATATCGATATAGTCGCAGCCCATGCGCTCGATGGAGGCATTGGCCATCTTCTCCACATTGTTGTCAAACATCTCGGCAAGTTGTGGGGTAAACTTGGTTGAGACCTCCACGCTCTCACGCTTCACGCCAGCCACGAATGTTCCAAGAATCTTCTCCGACTCACCCATGCCATAGACGGTAGCCGTGTCCCAGAGGTTCAATCCGGCTTTCATGGCTGCGTCGAACACAGGCTTCAGGTTATCTACGTCAGTCTTACTTCCAAATACGGCGTCTCCGCCGAATGCACCTGCGCCCCAGGCCCAGGTTCCTAATGCAATCTTACTCATATCTTTGCAGTTTTTAAAGTTTGTTTCTTTTTTCGACCGCAAAGGTACGGCGATTCCGTCATCCATAGCCTAACCGATTTACGGATAAATCAACCCAATTTACGGATTTAGCAGATTATTCACTTTTATTTTGGTAAAAATGTGTATTTTTGCCCATTCTTTAGTTTCTTTCGTGTATATACATAACGCATTCATACATAGTGCGACATAATATAGTAATTAACGTCGCAAATGATGCGACAATGATATATAATTAATGCAGAATCGCCAAACATTATCGCATATTATGCGACGTTTTTGTCTATAAATCGTCAATTGTCCTCTTGTGGACACAAAAAAGAGACCTGCCCAAGCGGACAGGTCCCTTTACTTATTATATCAGAGTAATATTTACTCCTCGACAGCTGCCTGTGCGGCGGCTAGACGTGCGATGGGCACGCGGAAGGGTGAGCAGCTGGCGTAGTTGAGGCCAATCTTGGCGCAGAACTTGACGGAGCTGGGTTCACCACCATGCTCGCCGCAGATACCGCAACGGAGGGTGGGACGTACCTCGCGGCCCTTCTCTACGGCATACTTCACAAGCTTGCCGACGCCATTCTGGTCGAGCACCTGGAAGGGATCTACCTTCAGGATCTTCTTCTCGAGGTATGCGGGCAGGAAGCTGGCGATGTCATCGCGGCTGTAGCCGAAGGTCATCTGGGTGAGGTCGTTGGTACCGAAGGAGAAGTATTCAGCCTCGGTGGCGATGCGGTCGGCGGTGAGGGCTGCACGAGGAATCTCAATCATCGTACCAATCTCGAAGTCAACCTTGATGCCGTATTCCTCGAAGACTTCTTCAGCAACCTTCTGGATGATGGCCTTCTGCTGCTTCAGCTCGTAGAGGATACCGATGAGGGGCACCATGATTTCGGGCTTCGGGTCGAAACCTTCCTTCTTCAGTTCGCAGGCAGCGCTAAGGATGGCGCGGGTCTGCATGGCTGTGATTTCGGGGAAGGTGATGCCGAGACGGCAACCGCGGTGGCCGAGCATTGGGTTGTTTTCTGCCAGGCTCTCTACACGGCGCTTGATGACGCTAACGTCGACACCCATCTCCTTGGCCATAGTCTCCTGACCAGCCTGATCGTGGGGTACGAACTCGTGCAAGGGAGGATCGAGCAGACGGATGTTCACGGGCAGACCGTCCATAGCCTTGAGGATTCCCTTGAAGTCAGCCTTCTGGTAGGGCAGGAGCTTGGCGAGAGCCTTCTCACGGCCTTCTGCGCTGTCGGCCAGAATCATCTGACGCATGGCGATGATCTTCTGATCCTCGAAGAACATGTGCTCTGTACGTGTCAGACCGATACCCTTGGCACCGAATGCGCGGGCTACTTCTGCATCGTGGGGAGTGTCGGCGTTGGTGCGAACCTGCAGCTTGGTGTACTTGTCGCAGAGGTCCATGAGCTCCTTGAAGTCGCCGCTGAGCTCAGCAGCCTTCGTGGGAACTTCGCCGGCGTAGACCTGACCGGTGGTACCATTGATGGAGATGTAGTCGCCTTCCTTGTAGACTACACCGTCGATTTCCACGGTCTTTGCCTTGTAGTCAACATTCAGGGAACCGACACCGGAGACGCAGCACTTGCCCATACCGCGAGCCACAACGGCAGCGTGGGAAGTCATACCGCCACGTGCGGTGAGGATACCTTCGGCAGCGCTCATACCTGCGAGGTCCTCAGGAGAGGTCTCGATGCGGACGAGAACCACCTTGTGGCCATCGTTGTGCCAAGCCTGAGCATCGTCGGCGTGGAAGACAATCTGACCACAACCAGCACCGGGGCTGGCGGGCAGACCCTGGGCAATGACCTTGGCCTGTGTGAGAGCCTTCTTGTCGAATACGGGGTGGAGGAGCTCGTCGAGCTTCTGAGGTTCGCAGCGCAGGATGGCAGTGCGCTCGTCAATCTTGCCCTCGTGGAGCAGGTCGATGGCAATCTTCACCATGGCAGCACCTGTGCGCTTGCCGTTACGTGTCTGGAGGAACCAGAGTTTGCCCTCCTGGACGGTGAATTCCATATCCTGCATGTCGCGATAGTGCTCTTCGAGCTTGTTCTGGATGGCGTCGAGCTCAGCATAGATAGCAGGCATGGCTTCCTCCATGGAGGGATACTTGGCCTTGCGCTCTTCCTCGCTGATTCCGGCACGCTCAGCCCAGCGCTGGCTGCCAATCTTGGTGATCTGCTGCGGAGTGCGGATACCTGCCACGACGTCCTCACCCTGAGCATTGACCAGGTACTCGCCGTTGAAGAGGTTCTCGCCGTTGGCTGCATCGCGGCTGAAGCATACACCCGTTGCGGAGGTGTCGCCCATGTTGCCGAATACCATGGCCATGACAGAGACAGCCGTTCCCCACTCATCGGGAATTCCTTCCATCTTACGATAGAGGATGGCGCGCTCGTTCATCCAGCTGCGGAACACAGCGCAGATGGCACCCCAGAGCTGTTCGATAGGATCATTGGGGAAGTCCTTGCCTGTACGCTCCTTGATAGCTTTCTTGAAGCGTGCCACGAGTTCCTTGAGTTCATCGACGCTGAGATCCTTGTCGAGCTTCACGCCACGGATGGCCTTTACCTGCTCGATGATTTCCTCGAAGGGGTCGATGTCTGTCTTGTTGGCGGGCTTCAGTTCGAGAACCACATCGCCATACATCTGCACGAAGCGGCGGTAGCTGTCATAGACGAAGTGGGGGTTGCCCGTCTTCTTCACCATGCCTTCAGCGACCTCGTCGTTCAGACCCAGGTTGAGGATGGTGTCCATCATACCGGGCATGGAAGCACGTGCACCGGAACGAACGCTGACGAGCAGCGGGTTCTGGGCATCGCCGAACTTGGAGTTCATCAGGGTCTCGATGTGCTTGACGGCTGCCATGACGTCGTCGTTCAGCAGCTCCATAATTTTCTCCTGACCAACCTCGTAGTACTCGTTGCACACGTCGGTGGTGATGGTGAAGCCCGGAGGAACGGGAACGCCAATGAGGTTCATCTCGGCCAGGTTGGCACCCTTGCCACCCAGCTGTTCGCGCATCTGCGCGTTTCCTTCGGCCTTACCGTTACCGAAGGTGTAGACTCTTTTTTGACTCATTTAGTTAATGAATTTGTAGATTATGTGAAATGTGATGTAGTTATTAATAAGGTGCGCAAAAGTACTCTTTTTTTTCCAACATTCCAAGGATTTTGCCGAATAATTCTCTGTTCATCCTTTTTTTTCGCCTTTTCAAGGTGTTTTTTCTACCTTTGTGCACTTACTGGACTGATATTTTCTGCTCCGTGTTGGCAGTTCGGGCTGTCAGTTCAGGAATTTCCTGTGTGTTCAGGATTTGGAGGAAAACACGTGCCAGTCCGTTGAAGGTGCGGACCTGGAATTTGCGTGCCGAAGGGTCAGTTGGCTGCTCCTCTGCCTGCCAGGCGGGATCGCCATTTCCTACGCCGAGCAGTCTCACTGGACCGCTGAGGTTCAGTTCCACATCCTCACAGGCTGTGGGCACGAAACGGCCTCGGCGATCCAGCTGGGAGATAGTGATGATGCAGACGCTGCCGCACGTCTCGGAGGTGAGCTGAAGGCGTGAGGGTGCTTCTGTGGTCTCTATGCGTTCCGTCTGGATGCGCTTACCATGGAGGTCATATCCACGGGCTTCGATGTAACCGGGCTTGTAGGTGGCTTTCCAACTGAGGTGTCCGTCGCGGGGCATAGCTTTGCGGCCGAGTCGCTTGCCATTGACTATCAGTTCGACCTCGGCACAGTTGGAGTAGGCCCAGATGTCCACCTCCTCGCCTTCGTGCCCGCTGAGGTTCCAATGTGGCAACAGGTGCAACACGGGTTCCGCGGTCCACCAGGACTTCAGGTAATAGGCTTCGTCCTTCATGAAACCTGCATAGTCGAGGATGCCGAATTCAGAACCCGTAGCGGGGAACTTCAGGGGATTGGGCTCACCGCGATAGTCGAATCCAGTCCAGTAGAAGAGTCCTCCCAGCCAGGGTCGTTCGTGATAGAATTTCCATCCGCGCTCGATGCAGTTGAGCATGCTGTTGCGTCCTTCGGGGGAGCGGTTGATGGCTGCCATGTGTCCGTGGGCACGGTCGTCGTAGTAGACTCCCCGGGTGCCAGCACCTGTGGTCTCCTCGCCACCTATGGCACAGCGCTGCGGGTATTTCTTACGGTGTTCTTCGACAGGGTTCTGCAGGATGTAGTTGTAGCCTGCGACATCCATAGGTTCGAGAATGGTGGGACCACTGCTGCTGGCGGCACAAGCTGGGCGGGTGGCATCCAGCCGATGGCAGAACTCACGCATGGCAGCTCCGATGCGGCGTCCATAGTCCTTCCATTCTATGCCCCATTCCTCGTTGCCGATACTCCACAGAATGATGGACGGGTGGTTGCGGTCACGCAGGATCATCTGCTTGAGCTGGTGGCGCTGGTATTCGTTGACCCCTGTGAGGCGGTTCTCTTCCAATACGAGGATGCCCAGGCGGTCGCATGCATCCAGCAGGGCGGGTGTTGCCGGGTTGTGGCTTGTGCGGACAGCGTTGGCACCGAGTTTCTGGAGCTGGCGCATCTCCCATTCAATTAAGTCGTCAGGAATGGCACTGCCTACACCCGCCAGATCCTGGTGCATATTGAAGCCCTTCAGCTTGACTTCCTCTCCGTTGAGCAGGAAACCGCGATCCGGGTCGAAAGCAATGTGGCGGAAGCCAAAGGGGGTGTCGTACTGATCCAGCTCTGCGCCGTCGGGGGAGATTATATGCGTGCGAACCTTATATAAATAAGGTGTTCTCAGGGTCCATAGGTGTGGACTTGTTACATCAAGGGCAGCGATGGTGGTCTGCTCGGATTTTCCTGGGAGTGAGAGGGCGGCAGAGCCTGTGGTTGATGCGCCTGTGGCTGTGTCAGAGGTGGTTACGGGCAAGGTGGCAACCGTCTTGCCTTCTGCATCGATGAGTTCGTGATAGAGCGAGTAGTTGCGGGAAGAGGTGGCATCGTTGCAGACGGTGGCCTCGATGGTGAGGTGTGCGCTGTCGAAGGAGGGACTGAGTTCGGCATGAACAAACGTGCCGGAGGTCTTCACATAGACGGGTGCTGTGCGGTTGAGCCAGACGTGACGATAGATTCCGGCTCCCTCGTAGAACCATCCTTCCTCCAGGGTGGCGTCGGCACGAACGCAGATGAGATTCGAGTCGCCGTAGTTGATATATTCCGTGATGTCGTAGGTCTGGGGGATATAGCCACTCTGCTCGCCTCCGATGTAGAAACCGTTGACCCAGATACGGGCATCGCGAAAGATGCCGTCGAACTGAAGCTCAAAGTGCTGGCCGTCATCGCTCTTGTCTACCTTGAAGTAGCGCCGATACCATCCCACACTCGTCTCCGGGTATTTCCATCCCACGGTCTTGTAGCCATGGCTGTGGCTGGCTCTGGACGCAAAAGGCAGTCGCACCACCCAGTCGTGAGGCAAGTCTATCGCGGTCCACTGTGCAGGATCTTCCTTGAACTTCATCGCATAGGGTCCTTCGTTGTGAATACTGTTGGCCTTGGTCAGGTAGTTGAAGTACTCTGTGCCGCAACCGAAGTCGCGAGCAGGGTCTGAAGCATGTCCGAAAGCGAAGTGCCAGCCGTCATCAATGAGCTGGTGCTGGCGCGGTTGGGCGCTGAGGCTGGCAGGGTAGGACAGAAGCAGTGTGCAGGCTGTCAGCAGGAGGAATCTTCTGGTGGTATTCATGTGTCTGGGGAATTTGTTAATGAATCAGGACTTTACGCCCGTTATGAATGATAAGACCACGGCGCGGATGGGCAAGGGGCCGTCCGTTGAAATCGTAGAAATGCTGATTGAGTTTCTGTGAACGGGAGGACTGTGCAGGTTCGGATTCCTTCATGTCTGCAATACCGACGTAGCCGCCCTCGCCATAGAAGCCTTCCATCATGGCCTCTACCAAATCGGGGTCATTAAATTCGGGCACCAGGCGATGGTCACCGTCCGAGAGCCCCATCCAGTAGACGGGACCGATATTGTTGGCCTTACAGCGCTGGGCAAAGAACTTGACGAAGTCTGCGAAGTTCTGCCGGTTGTCTCCACCGTTGCTGATGCCCCATTCTCCGAAGATGAGCGGTGCTCCCTTGCTGATGAGATGGGTCTTCAGATTGTTTATGGTCGTATTCACAGTGCTCTTGGCGGAACTCAGATTCGTGATGTCCGGGTAGCAGTGTACCTCGAAGATGAGGTGCCCTTCAGTCTGGTCCTCAGGCAGTTTCATCTGCTTCAGAGGATCCAGTAGGTGGTTATTCCAGTTGCCGCTGCCGTCGCAGGCCCCATAGGTGCAGACGATGAGGTTGCGCTGACTGTTGTTGCCTCCAGTGGCACGCACAGCGTTGACGAAACTTTGGGCATAGCTGTTGATGGCATTGTAGGCGGAGCGTGCCATCGCAGCATCATAGCGCTTATCGCTGGCGAAGGAGGCAAAGCACCACGAACGCTTGATGTCCAACATCTCATTGTAGCCTTCGAAAAGCAGGTGCTCGTCGTAGTCCTTGAACACCTCTGCAATCTGTGTCCAGATGGCCTCGAAACGCTCGCGCTGTTGGGCATAGACAGCTTCGTCGGCTATCAGCCAGGCCGTATTTGCCGCACCTGTATCGTGGTGGATATTCAGGATGCAGTACATACCCTGATTGATGACATAGTTCACTATCTGCTTGACTCGTGTCATCCAGGCCTTCTGAATTTTCGTGCCGATATCGTCTTTGGAGGGATACCACGGAGTGTAGCTCCAGGTGCCTTTGTTGTCGTAGCCACGGACAGAACTGAACGTTGCTTCCATGTGAGGATACCAGGTCACGGGGATACGAATGGTATTGAACCCGGCATCATGAAACAGCTTGAAGAGCTTGGGCGTGGTGGGCTTCTGCCCCCAGGCTGTCTCATAGGTGCTTGCTGTGCGGCTTTTGTTTGATTCTATCCACATGTGAAGTGTGTCGCCGGAATTGCTGTCGAGCGTGTTGCCCAGATTCCAGCCCACGCGCATATTTTCCACAGCCTGACGGGCATTCTCGAACTTCACTTCATCGGTCTCCTGTGCCTGGGCGAATGCTGAGAAGATGGCCAGGAAGGCCAGCATAGAGATACGGAATAGTTTCTTCATAGGATGTATTTGTTGTTTTCTGGCGGCAAAAATACAAAGATTCATTGAGAAACACTTCCTCTTTTCAAACAAATTTCACCTTATTATATATTATAGGAACAAAAAAGTGGAAAGTTTTGGCCGGTTGGAAACTTTGGAGTACCTTTGCGGCAGATTTCAAGGAATTCAGTTTTACCGATATGAGCAGAAAACGCAAAGAACTCCCTCTGCTGGAGAGTATTGAAATAACAGATGTAGCAGCCGAAGGCAAAGCCTTGGTGCGTGTGAATGATATGGTTGTCTTCGTGCCTTTTGTGGTACCTGGCGATGTGGTGGACCTGCAACTGACGCGCAAGAAACACTCTTATGCGGAAGCCGAGGCTGTGCGTATGGTGCGTCCGTCCAAGGAACGTGTGGAGCCGTTCTGCCCTCATTTTGGAGTCTGTGGCGGCTGCAAATGGCAGATGCTGCCCTATGAACTGCAGCTCCGTGCCAAACAGAAGCAGGTGATGGACGCTCTGACACGTATTGGCAAGGTGGAGCTGCCCGAGTGCAGCCCGATCCTGGGTTCGAAGAAGACACAGGAGTACCGCAACAAACTGGAGTTCGGCTTCTGCAACCGTCGGTGGCTGACAAAGGAGCAGATTCGTTCTGGCGAACAGTTCGAACATCAGGAAAGTGTGGGGTTCCATACGACGGGTTCGTTCGATAAGATTCTTCCCATTGAAGAATGCCATCTGATGGAACCAGTGAACGACCGTCTTCGTCTGTTCATCCGTGACTATGCCTATGACCACGGACTCACCTTCTATGACCAGCGGGAGCACGCAGGACTGCTTCGCGGAATGATGATCCGCACCTCCAATACGGGTGGACTGATGTTGCTGGTTCAGTTCTGTATGATGACAGAAGAGGAGCGCAGCCAGGCAAAAGCATTACTTAAAGCTATAGATGATAACTTCCAGGAAATAACATCGCTGCTTTATGTCGATAACCAAAAATGGAACGACACTTTCGGTGATTTGCCAGTAGAGGTATTCAAGGGCGACGACCACATTTTCCTTGCTATGGAAGACTTGCGTTTCAAGGTAGGAGCGAAATCGTTCTACCAGACAAATACGGAACAGGCGCTGGAACTGTACAAGGTGGCGAGGGAGTTTGCCTTTGGGGGGCTTTCTGGAAAATCCGGAGGCTCTGGAAACTCCGTCGAAGACAAGCCCCTGGTCTATGACCTCTACACGGGAACTGGTACCATTGCAAATTTCGTGGCTCGTCAGGCGCGCGAAGTGATAGGCATAGAGTATGTGCCAGAAGCCATTGAAGATGCGAAGGTGAACAGTGAACTGAACGGCATCAGGAATACAAGATTCTACGCTGGCGATATGAAGGACATCCTCACTGAGGAATTTGTCCGCCAGCACGGACAGCCGGACATCATCATCACCGATCCTCCTCGGGCAGGAATGCATGGAGATGTCATTGACGTCATCCTGAAGGCTGCTCCAGGACGTATTGTCTACGTGAGCTGCAATCCTGCAACACAAGCGCGTGACCTTGCGTTGCTGGATGCAGACTACAAGGTCACGCGGATTCAACCTGTGGATATGTTTCCTCACACACAGCACGTGGAGAATGTCGTACTGCTGGAGCGTCGCTGATTCTCGTTAGTTTATTGTGCTGCCGGCACCCCGGACTGTGCTATTGCCAGGGAGTCGCGCAGTGCGTCCTGAGCTGCATTGATTGAGTCGAGGCGTGCCCGTGCTTCACGAACACTGGCACGATCACGTTCAATGTAGGCTTGGCTGACGTATTCTCCGTCTTCGTGAATCTCAATGTAATAGCTGTAGGCGGCAGCAGTGCCTTTGCGGTCTGCCTCAATCCAGTCGAGCGAGTCGATCTTGAAGAGTGCCATGGATTTATGGACAGAGGTCGGGTTCTTTTCGATGAATTCCATCAGCTTGTGGCTGTCCTGTGCGCTGCAGGCAGTGTGCCACTCGTCCTCTATACGCTGTAGCTCTTTCAAGCGTGTTTGCACGCTCTCAATGTGCCGGCTGTCGGGATATCTGTTGATGAAGTCTTGGTAGTTCTCGATTTCAGTGCATCCGTGCAGGCTCTCGTAGTCTTTCTCCTCCGTGGCCTCGTGCAGTTGGTGGCCGAAGTAGAAGAAACCGCCCACTGCAACAAGGATGATAATCAGGATGAGCAACCACCAAGGCGAAGATTTCTTCTTGGGAGTAGCCGGTGGCTGGGGGGATGCTGGCGTCTGGGGAGGTTCCGTAGAAGCAGGAGTCTCCGGCACTGCCGCAAAGAATCCGACAGGTTGATTGCTGTGCGCAGGCTCCTCGGAGTTGTGTGCTTGCGGGAGCACAGCTGCAGGTGCCATGACAGTGCTTCCAGGTTTCTCCTCATCCTTCTGGACGAGGAAATGTGCATGGCAGTGGGGGCATTCTTCTGCATCCATCAGCGCGAGTCCGTTGCAGACGGGGCAGCGTTTGATATTGTTCTGAATGGCAACCCCACAATAGGGGCAGGTAGGTGCCTTGGAAGACACTTGATGACCGCATTCAGGGCATGTAATAAGGCTCATAGTTTTTACTCCTTTTTATGTTTTCAATTTCCGTTTAAGTCTACATAGTGCCTTCTTAGGCTCCATTTTCAATGCAAAGGTACGCTTTTTTTGCGTTAATGCATAAAAAAAAGGAAAAAAAGTTTGGCAGAACGACAAAATAACCTTACCTTTGCACCGCAAAACAGAGAAATGGGGCATTAGCTCATCTGGCTAGAGCGTTTGACTGGCAGTCAAGAGGTGGCGAGTTCGAGTCTCGCATGCTCCACAAAGAATCCTGCTTCATCCTACGATGGAGCGGGATTTTTGTTTTCTACTTCAAACCAGGGACTATCACGCTTCGTCCTCCCATGGCAGGAAGTCAAATTCAAGTTGGGTATAATTGTTGCCTTGGGCACTGGAGTCTGCTTCGTCGTGAGCCGAATGGCTGACGGAAAGCCCCATCAGACGTATGGGCTGTATTGTGGTTGTCGGATCTTGCAGGATGATGAGTGCCAGCTCCAGGATTCTGGCAGCATCGGGTTCCACGGGTTCAGGGAGCGTCAGGCTTCGTGTGATCTGTTGGAAGTCTGCAAACTTGACCTTCAACGTCAGTGTGGCTCCTCGGAATTGGGTTCGTTGCAGGCGTCGTGAGAGTTCTGCGGCTAGTTGTTCCAATGCTTCCTTCAGGTGGGCTGCCCCAGTGAGGTCGGTCTCGAAAGTCTGTTCGCAACCTACAGACTTACGTTCTCGGGTGGGCTCCACAGGTCTGAGGTCTATACCGCGTGCAAAGTTGTAGAGTACGCCTCCCATCTTTCCAAAGCGCTCGATGAGGTAGGGGAGGGGCTTCTGCCTTAAGTCGGCACCCTTAAAGATTCCGTATTGATGCAAAGCCTCTGCCGTTCGTGGACCCACACCCCAGAACTTCTCAATACTCAGTCCGTCGATGAATTCCTGGGCTCGCGAGGGATGGATTGTGGCGAGCCCGTCGGGCTTGCGGAGGTCTGAGGCAATCTTGGCCAGGAATTTGCAGTAAGATACACCTGCTGATGCGGTCAGCTGCAGTCGTTGGCGGATTTTCTGCTTGATTTCACGGGCTATCTCTACAGCCGTGGTTTGCCCTGTCTTACTCTGGGTGACATCGAGAAATGCCTCGTCGAGCGAGATGGGTTCTATGAGGTCTGTGTACTCATGGAAGATTTCGTGCATCTGTGCCGACACTTCCTTGTAGACATGATAGCGTCCAGGAACAATAATGAGGTTGGGACAGAGGCGCTTGGCGGTAGCTATGGGCTGGGCAGAATGCACTCCGAACGGGCGCGCCTCATAACTAGCCGTAGCTACTACGCTGCGAGGTCCGTCGTGCCCAACTACAATAGGCTTCCCCCTCAGTTCGGGGAAGTCACGCTGTTCTACGGATGCGAAAAACGCATCCATATCCACATGTATGATTTTTCGTTCCAAGGGCAATGTTATCGCCTGGAAGACAACAGCTCCTCAGGCTTTACTTCCACGACCTGTCCGCCACGAGCGACAACGACTGTAGACTGGAACAACCGTGAACGTTCTAACATTCTCTCCTGGGCCAGAAGAATTCCCTTGTCGATTTTCTTCTGCATTTCAAAAACTTCTCTGTCACTCATCGTTCTCAGGGGTTTTATAGGTTTCGGACAAGGCTGTGTAGCGTTCTTCGTCAATCACATTGATTCGCTGGTCCTTCCATCCGCAGGCAATCTTGTAGGAGGGCACGGTGGAATTGTCGTAGAGTGTCCAGTAGTCGACAACAGGCATATATAATTGGAAGAGGTTCTGGAGTCCTGCCTTAAAGCGGCGGTAGATGACTTCTTCCGGTATGTTGTGTCCTCCCTGGCTGACGCGCTTGGCCACTCGGGCCACAGCCTGCTCTGGCGAGGATAGCGAGAAGAACAAGAGTGTGACGAAATAGCCTCTTTTCTGCGCCTGCTGAATGAGCTTGATGTAGGAGCGTGTGGCCAGGGTGGTCTCGAAGGCGAAAGTGTCGCCCTCCTTCAGCAGGTGGATGATGCGGTCGATCATCAGCCGTCCTGCCTGGATGGCTACGCCCTCTGGATTGAAGGGAGATAGACCCTTGGCAATCTCGTCGGCGTTGACGAACTCCCGGCAATTCAGCATCTCCGGCAAGACAGTGAACGAGGCTGTAGTCTTGCCGGCGCCGTTGCATCCGGCGATGACGTATAAGTTAAGTTTTTTTTGTTCTGCCATAAGTTCAAAAGTCATTGTTCAGGGCACAAAGGTATGAGTTCCTGTGATTAATCACTTCATTTAGAAAGGTAAAGTTCTAAGCCCGTGCCCTTTCTTGGCATTTTTTAACGTTTACTTCTTCTTCAGGAGGTCTGGCCGCAGGCGCTGGGTGCGTTCCATGCTCTGCTGCAACTCCCATTCCTTGATGCGCGCCTCGTGGCCAGAGAGTAATACGTCGGGCACTCGCCATCCACGGTATTCTGCAGGTCGTGTGTATACGGGTGCTGCCAGGAGGTTGTCCTGGAATGAGTCGGAGAGAGCACTCTGTTCATCTCCGATGACGCCTGGGACTATGCGCACTATGGCGTCTGCCATGACAGCTGCTGCCAGTTCGCCCCCCGTCAGTACGTAGTCACCGATACTTACTTCCTTGGTTATCAAGTGCTCGCGTATACGGTAGTCGATACCTTTGTAGTGCCCGCAGAGGATGATTATGTTCTCGCAGAGCGACAGCTCGTTTGCCATGGGCTGGTCGAACTGTTCGCCATCTGGGGTGGTAAAGATGATCTGGTCGTAGTGACGCTCGGCAGTGAGGGCACTGATGCAACGGTCGATGGGTTCGCACTGCATGACCATTCCTGCGAAGCCGCCAAAAGGGTAGTCGTCGATGCGACGGTCCTTACGTACGGCATAGTCGCGTAGGTTGTGGAGGTGGATTTCCACGAGTCCCTTCTTCTGGGCTCGCCCCAGTATGCTTTCCTGAAGGAAGCCTTCGATGAGCTGGGGGATGACTGTGATGATATCTATTCGCATAGGGGTGGCGGCCATTGGCCGTGGTTGGTGGAATGAACTTAACTATATATTTTGAGCCTTAAACTTTAAACTATTAAACTTTAAGCCAGATACTACCATTGATTGGAGAGCATTTCGAGCATCTCCTTGGCTGTGAGCTTGAAGTTCTGATCGGCACCTTCGAGGATGCTGTCAGAGAGGGCACGTTTGCTCTCGTGGAGGCGCAGGATTTTCTCCTCGATGGTGTGGTGGCAGATGAGGTGATAGACAGTGACGGCCTGTTGCTGACCGATTCGGTAGGCACGGTCTGTGGCCTG
>CACXXT010000057.1 GCA_902771725.1 uncultured Bacteroidales bacterium | reverse complement strand
TCGCTAAAAAGTCGAATCAGAAAACATAACGATATGAAAAGAGAAATCATTAAGAACTCCGTATGCAGAGTAGCTCTGTTGCTCGTGATGATGGTGATGCCCCTGATGGCGACTTATGCGCAGACATATACCGTGACCTTCGATGCCAACGGCGGCATGGGGACGATGAAGCCACAGACTTTTACGGCAGGAACACCACAAGCACTCAAGTCGTGCAAGTTCTATCATTTTTTTTACCGATTCGAAGGGTGGAAAGCATATACGTCTGCAGGCGCAGTTACTTACCTCGAAGAAGAAACGATTACCATCACGGAAGACATAACACTCTATGCGCAATGGTGTGAAGCAGGCACAGTTTGGAGACTCACGGATGAAGGTATAGATTTTCATGATCCTGAAGAGAATGAAAGACAAATGATTAATAATGAATTGTCTGATTATTACCATAATCTAACTAATTTGAACATAACAGAGATAGGTTATACTTTTCATTTTACTGAAGAATATAGTGATGAAGAGCTTGAGAATCTGTTCGATATATATGGCTATGGTACTCCATTGGACGTAAAAAGGAGAAACTCTAACGATTGTCTTTTGTCCTCGGGTGATGTCTTAACAGGCTACGGAGGTCAGCATACCGATATCCATATTATGGATAAAGCTATAGTGACATTCGCCAGTGTTATCCGGTTATTTGCGGTTCAAGGTAATTGTGCAGCCCTACAAATTGAAGATAATGCCACGATTGCCCTCGACGGAAATAATTACTTTCAAATTGTATCTTCCCGGCCTGGACTATTTTGCCCCAATATTTTTATCGCCGAGGGCAAGACGCTCTCGCTCTGTGGTAATGGAACCCTTACTATCGACGGTCTTGATGATTGTGCTTGCATAGAAGGCGGTAACCTTGTCATCTCCGAAGAGGTAAGCCGTGTGACCATCAATGCCTCTCGTAATGGTATTAAAGACTGCACCGTGACGATTGGTGACGAGGTGTTTGACCTTGATCCCTATTCTTCATACACCATCGAACCGAGGAACATACACGCGGTCAGGTTCGATGCCAATGGCGGCGAAGGCACAATGCACAGCCAACTCAATACCGGATCTTCTCTTACCCTAAACACATGTAGGTTCAATCGAGACGGCTACCGTTGCTCCGGTTGGAACACCAAGGCCGACGGCACTGGTACGGACTACGCCTTCGGTCAGACGATTACTGCCTCCGAGGACATGACGCTCTATGCACAGTGGGCGGAATTAATTCCAGGTTCTATTGTATTCAATGCCAATGGTGGCAATGGCACTATGGCCGACCAGACATTCACTGTCGTGCAAGGGCAAAATATAGATTTAAATATCAATGCCTGTTCATTCACTCGTCTTGGATATACATTCACAGGCTGGAACACTAAGTCTGACGGTAGCGGAACCGCCTTCACCGACAGACAGGCCATAACTGTCAGCGAAAGTGTGGTACTGTTTGCACAGTGGGAAGTTCATGAACCCGCTACGGTAACGCTCGACTCTAACTCAGGGTATGTGGAGTTAGACGATGGTGATGTGCTCACGGGCACAGGCGGTACAGATACGCATGTCGTCATCAAGGATGGCGCCGTGGTAACAGTCAAAGATGTCACTAACACCCGTGTCGCCCAACGATGGGCCGGCATCACCTGTGTGGGTGACGCCACAATTTACCTCACTGGTGATAATGACGTAAAAGGCGGGGTGAATTCATCCGCCATCTTCGTTCCAAAGGCAAAGACGCTCACCATTCGCGGTGACGGTACGCTGAATGCCATCGGCGGCACTTTCAGCGCTGGCATAGGTGGCAGTTATGGCGATGAAGGTAACCAGCCTTGTGGAAACATCGTCATCGAAGGTGGCACTATTACGGCAACAGGTGAAGAATATGCGGCTGGCATCGGTGGAGCAAAAGGTGGCAGCTGTGGCAGTATTACCATCGGTCCGGAAATTATGGGTGTTACCGCTACAACGGGAGGCAGTAGTGTTCCCATCGGCAAAGGTAATGCCGGCACCTGCGGCACCGTGAATATTGACCCCGACCTCATCGACGAGATGTCCGGTTCCACCCGTACCATCCATCACTTTACCTATAATCTCTGGTTAGGAGACAGGCAGGTACTTAAGAATAACATGGGCAACATCCTAGGCGACGGCACGGCATCCTTCGATCCCGAGACGGCGACGCTGAGACTAAAACATCCGACGAAGAACATGGCCATTCGCTCAGAGGGCATCGACCTGACTGTGAAGGGTATCTATAAGATGACCGAGGCGGTAGACGGCATGGCGCTCGATGTCAAGGGCGGCACACTGACCCTTGTCGGTAGTTTTACGCTGCGCGGTTCGGTGAACGGTGTGGAGGTGGACAATAATGTGAGCGTAAGGGGGCTGTTGCGGTCTTATGGTACGAGTGGGGCTGGCATACACTATGTCGGCACGGTCGATGACCGCAAGCTGACGCTGGTGCCCGGATTTGTCAGTCCGACGCTGGTTGAACTGACAGGATCCACGGCAGCATTGTCGTACACCGACGGGCATTACTTCCGCATAACCACCAATGGCTGCTGTCTCGCCGAGCCGGTGGGCGGCATAATCTCGCCGATGCCCTATGACATTTTGGATTCAAATCACGACACGGCGACACATGTCGTGTTGACACTCAAGGGCACGGCTGCGGGCGTCGGCACGGAGTCGGATCCCTATCAGATAAACAGCGCAGAGGACTGGGCGAAAGCCTGCGAAGACGTGACGTACGGTTGTTCGACGGCGGGGAAGTATTTCCGCATCTGCAGCAGCTTCACGGCTACGTCCGTCATGGGACCGTTGGGCAATCCTTTTGCCGGTGTGATCGACGGCGGAAGCGAATTCTTTACTGTGACCGCCGACATTGACGAGGAGTATGTAGGCACTGCATTGTTCCACTCCGTGAGCGGCGCCACCATCCGCGACCTATGCGTGAAAGGCTCCATCCGCGGTGGCAATGGCTCGACAGGCATCGTGGGCGAAGCCGTGGGCGGCGCGACGACGATGGAGAACTGCGTCTTTAGTGGCACGGTGAGTACAGTGGACGGTTCGCCTGCCGACAACTGGATCGTGGGTGCGAAGGCCGAGGGCGCGACGGTGACGACTGTGAACTGCCTCGACGCTTCGCAACACCATTGGGGCGACGGCAGCAGGGCCTACAGTGTGACGGGCGGCACGAATATCTCGCTGACGAAGACGGGCGAGACGGGCATTGCCTACGACAGGGCCATCTGGGCACCGAAGGACGCAACGGTTCAGTTCATCACCGCTGGTGACGTCGGACCATACGCGCCTACGGCAGGCACATTGAGTGGCCCCGAAGGTGGCGTCTATTCGCTGACGATGCCCGAGGAGGATGTGCTTATCTTGCCCAACAGCTGGGTGTCCCACACGATCAGCTATCCCGGCAAGGACGATGAGAACCCCATGGTGACAGGCGGAACGGTGAGTGTCCGGAGTTCTGCGCCAGCGGGTACGTCCATCCTTATTAACGTAACGCCTGACCCGTACTATCTGCTGGATGAGCTGACTGTGACAACAGACCCGGGTGGCGGCACGGCCGGCGAACCCGTTGAGGTGGATTACGACCACTTCTTCCGTATGCCCGCCAGCAATGTAAAGGTCACCGCTACCTTCAAGAAGAAATACACCTTCGAGGACGGCGTGCTGACGCTGAAGTACGGCACGTTCAATAAACTTGGCACCAACGCTTTCGGTGACGATGTAATATGGCACAAGGGCGAGGTAACGAAGATAACCGCCGACCCAGGTGTGCGCTTCAATGATGACTGCGGCCAACTGTTCTACAACTTCACCGAGTGCACAGAGATAGACCTGAGCAACGTAGAGACCAGTGCCTTGGAAAGCACTGCCAACATGTTCGGCGGCTGCAAGAAGCTGAAGTCGCTCAACATGAACGGCTGGAACACGGCACAGGTCAGAGACATGAGCGATATGTTCTACGGTTGTGGCGAACTTGGCGAGCTTGACCTCTCGGGCTTCGTCTTTGCGGCCGGGGTTGACGTAACGGGGATGTTCAGCATGAACGGACTGTATAAGCTGACGCTGCCCCCAGCTGTTAGTGTCACCAAGGAGATGCAGTTGAACAAGGGCAACCACGACAACAATTGGGTTTATAGCGGCTGGCAGCTGTTAGGCAACAGGAACGTGGTCTCCACCGTGAGCGACGTTGTATATGATTCGAACAACCAGCCATTCACCTATGCCCAACTTCCTGGTCAGCTGACGTCACCCACCTACGTCTGGAGGCAGATGCCCGACGAGTTCGTGCTCGAACTGCCCGACGGCAAGGACAACCGCGACCTCATTGCCCTCTGGGATGGCATGACAGTAAACGTGAAACTGACAGGAAGAACGCTCTACAAGGACGGGAAGTGGAACACGCTGTGCTTGCCGTTCACGCTCTCCAACGCGCTCGACGCCAGCTATCCGGCTTTCGATGGCGCAGAGTTCAAGTTGCTCGACGTTGCAGGTAAATACAACGAACAGGGGGAGGGATTCTTCGGCGGCGACAAACAAAACATAGCGGATTATACCATTCAGACGGGCTTCGATGAAGCCACGGGCACGCTCCGTCTCTTTTTCATAGATGGGAGCTTTGAAGCAGGCACACCTCTGCTCGCGAAATGGCCGAACGGCAAGGACCTCGTCAGCCCGACTTTCAACAATGTCACCATCACCAAGACGATGAACGACGTCAACAGCGATGACGGCATCGTGACCTTCCGCGGCACATACGATTACCGCTCGTTCCCCGTAGCCGACCGCAGCATCCTGTTCCTCGGGTCGAATAACACGTTGTTCTATCCTGAGGGCAGTGCCCACATCGGCCCCATTCGTTCCTACTTCAAGCTCGTCGGCGTCACTGCAGGCGACCTGCCTGCCAACAACATTAAGATGTTCTTCGGCGATGTGACGGATGGCATCGGGTCAATTGAAAATGGAAAATTGAAAATTGAAAATGAGGCTAGCGCGTGGTATGACCTCAGTGGAAGAAAGATTAGAGATGAGAGATTAGAGATGAGAGATAGTCATTCGTCATTCCTCAAGAAGGGCATCTATATCAACAACGGAAAGAAAGTAGTAATCAAGTAAACAACATACAACAATGAAAAAGATGTATCAGCAGCCCACGATGAACGTGGTGGAAATCGAAGTCACCCAGATGATAGCTAACAGCTTTAAAAGCGTAAGCAGTAACCTGACCGACGGCGACGCCATCACCTATGGCGGCGGCAGCTCTACAGCAGCCCGCGTTAAGACGAACACCGTCGACTGGGACGACGACTGGAGCGAGTAACCTTATATAATATAAGGTCATGAATATTGAAACGCGGCACTCGGGCATCCGATGCCGCGTTTCTGCTTCTCAACAGATTCCCAACGCCCCTTGCCGTAAACTAGGTAAACTTTTTCGAGCAAAGTGAGAAAAATGAGGGTAAAAGCTGATGCCGGGCACGGTTTTATGCGAAAAAGGCACCACACAACCAAATTATTTTGTACCTTTGCCGCCGATATGCGAAGAGCCTATACAGTCTGACACACGTGGCCTTGGGCCATCGACCCCAATACCACTTGCAAACTTGAATCAAGAAACAAATGCCAGGATTATGGTAACAAGGAAATATAGATTCATCGGGACTGTATCCCGATGTGTACTCATGGTACTCCTGATTGTCGTCGTCGGCTGCACGGGCGGCGGGAAGAGCGGGCATCAGCAGGAGGAGGAGGCACAGCAAATCAAGGACCGGATACTGGACACCTACGGCAATCAGCCGCAGCAAGCACTGGCGATGATCGACTCGGCAGTGGCAACGGGCATCCTGCCCAACTACTATGCCGAGCTGCTTCGCATCAAGGTCTACAGCCAGGCCATAGAAGCCACGCGGCAGGACACCGCCATCATCATCGGCGAACAGCTGCTGAACGAGGAGCCTTTCCGACAGGACCTGGCCTTGCAGCAGGACGTGCTGGAGGTGCTGGTCTATTCGGCTCGTCAGCTGGGCGACTTCGAGATGCAGCTGCGCTACAACATCCAGCTGGCCGACGTATGTCGCCAGCAAGGTGCCGAGGTGGAGGCGCTGCGCACGGATGCCGAAGTGGGTCTGTCGCTGGCCCGGCTGGGAAAGACGGACGAGGGTCTGGCGAAGATCGACAGCGTGCTCAGGCGCATCGACCGCGTGCGTAAGTTCACCGAGCTCGACGCCAGCATCATCGCCATGAAGCGCAAGATCAACGTGCTTCATGAGAACGAACGCTACGACGATGTCGCCGCCGTGGCCCGGCACATGCTCGAACGCCTGGCCGACTACGAGGCGCACCCCGATGAGTACCACGACGGTTTCTACCGCGAGCCGAAGGAAGACTCACGTCCGGATTACATCGGTTTCTACCGCTCGCAGGCCTGGGCGTTCCTGGTGTCGGCGAGCGAGGGAGACACCGCCCGCCACTACCTCTCGCTCTACGACCAGACACCCCTCGGCAAGACGCTGGACGGCCGCAGGCTGATTATCTCGGCGCTCTGCCGGCTGGGCGAGTACGAGCGGATGGAGGCCATCTGCGACGAGACGGAAGCCCTATGCAAGGAACGCGGCGATACGCTGACGCGCGACTTTGCCACCATCCTCCGCGACCGGGCTGTCGCCGCCGAGGCACAGGGACAGAAGGACGAGAGCCTGCAGCTCTGGAAACGCTACGCCAACATCGCCCATGCTACCAACGAACGTCTGCTGCTCAGTCAGGCCAACCTCTACGCTGCACGCTACCACGTCCAGGAGCAGCAGCAGAAGATAGCACAGCAGAAAAGCAGCAAGCGCTATATCATCGTGGTAGCCCTGTTCGTGAGCCTGCTCGCCCTGGCCGGTCTGTTCTTCGCATGGTACGCTGCACGGCAGTGGCGCAAGACGCAGCTGAAGAACCGCGCGCTGGCCCAGCAGATCAAGGAAGCCTATATCTATAAGGAGAAATACGAAGCCCTGGCCGACTCCTCTGCCGCACAGCCGGGAGCCGCCTCGCCGCCGGAGCAAAGCCCGCAGCCCAAGATTGTTTCATTGGACGGCCTCTCGCCCGAGGAGCTGTTCCACTACATCGAACACGAGGTCAGCCGCCGCCTGCTGTTCCTCAATCCGGCATTCGACCGCCAGATGATCATCGACGAGTTCCACATCTCGAAGGAACGTGTGGGCGCAGCGTTCTCCCAGGGCAGCCAATACGACTCGCTGCCTCAGTTCGTCAGCGACCTGCGTCTGGAATATGCGAGCAAGTTGCTCGTGACCACGGACCTGCCGATTTCCGAGATTACGTCCAAGGCAGGCTTCTCCAACGCCTCGGTCTTCAGCCGCTGCTTCAGCCGCAAGTTCCAGATCTCGCCCACGCAATACCGGAGATTCCACATCGACAAGCTGACAAGCTGACACGTCGGTACATTGCAGAAGAGTTCACCTCACGAGCCCCGAAACGCCTCTGTTTCGGGGCTTTCTTATTTGACTATTTGTCTTTGGACATGACCATTTGTCTGAAAGGCGTAACCATTTGTCCTTATTATTGTACGGGCGCGAAGAAAGCCGTATCTTTGCAAAAAATTCTCAAACAGCAACCAACGAGTTAAACGTATGGAAACAAACGAGACGCGCCCGGAATCCCGCTTAAAGGATTTCATTTACCGCCACCCCCGACTGGCCACCATCTACGAATGGCTTGTTGAAAACTGGCTCCTGACGGTCATCTACCTGCTGGCGGCAGCCGTCTTCTTCTGCCTCATCAACCTCGCTGTGGTGGCGTGCAATGACTGGTAACAAACACAAATAATTATAACATGGAACCGATTATGAAAAAGATTTTCGCTTTTGGACTGATGGCAGCACTGGTGTGCGGAATCAGCATGAGCATCGCTTCCTGCAAAGACGACAATGACAGCAAGAGTGAGGAACAGCAGGCCGAGGAGCAGAAAGCCCAGGCCACGAAGGCCCTCAAGATGAGAGCCAGACCTTCGAACCCATCATCGGCGAGGAGTCGCAGAACGACCCGCTGACCCGCGTCGTGGCCACCAACAACATGGAGACGGCTGCCAGGCGCTTCGCCGACATCGTCGGCCTGACTGCTGGAAGCGGTTTTCCCGCTTCCACCCCCTCCTACACCTACAGCGACCCCGACGTGGGCACGCTGACCTACACCAAGAGCACCGACGGCTCGTCGTGGGCCACCGTGGATGTGGATATCAAGCAGGTGCCGCACCTGACGAAGATTGTCTATTGCACACCCGAGCAGATGGGCGACAACGGCAAGTTCAGCGGCACGGCCTACTACCGTTTCGGCGATGTCATCAAACGCAACCACGTCAGTAAGACCGGTCAGATATGCACCGAATACTGGATTTGCGTGCGCCCGTGCTTCGGCCCCGAGGGCAAGGGCGACAGCCACTGGATCAGCGTAGGCCAGTTGCCCGAGGACAATATGTTCCACCACAGCGGCAGCAACGGCACGGAGTACTATGTTCCCACGAAGGTGTGCTCCAACGAAGAGCACATGCAGAACTTCGCCGAGATGCTGTACGCCATATTCCGTCCCAATGAATGGCAGGAGAACTTGGAAGACTATTCCGCCGACGGTCTGAAGATGTTCAACGACTTCAAGGTGGATAGCATCAAACTCCACAACAAGTACTTCTGGAGACGTGTGCAGCAGGGCTGGCGCGAGAACCGCATTGCTGAGGAGGCTTTTAACATGCGCAATATCAATGAATTGGAGCAATTCATCATTCGCCAGGGCGTGAACCTGCTGTACAGTGGTTATTCGTGGTTGACCTACTTCTCGTGGAACTGTGAGCTCTATACGGTGTGCTTCTCTTCGGGTCAGGAACCCGAAACAAAGAACTTCCATCAGGCCGAGTATGGTGTTTGGAAGAAAAACATGAAGAACATCCGTTTCGACTGCCACAAGATGGGGCAGAGTCGCGACGGCTACAAAGAGTACTTCGCCGGTGACAATGGTGAGGATGATAACACCTACCGCTGGGTGGTTCGCTACGCCACGGGCAAGCAGCTGATGTCCAGCGGCACCTTCAACAAGTATGAAGGCATCGTGGGCTGCACCGACGTGTGGAACTACAACAGGAAATACGGCCCCACCTCGAACCTGAGCAACACGCCGCCCACGGCGACGCCTAAGGAATTCGTCGGACGCGGCTTCTACACCCTCGGCGACGTGGTGCGCGACGAGCGGGGCAACCGCTGGGTGTGCATGCAGTGCTCGCCCAACAACGCGCAAACCTTCCCCGACTACGAGCACGCCTATTTCGTGAGCTTTGACAGGGGTGCTATAGGCGACAACCTGCAGAACCTGCCGTCGAAGAACCTCGCCATGCAGATGATGTACAACATGGAGTCATTCTTCCACAACTATCTGATGACAGCCACAGATGTCAAAAGGCCGAATTCCATCATTGCGAAAAATATGTTGGATCACGCCAACGTGGAAATCAAGGAAATCGTAGCCGTGCGCGACACGCTTCACGCCTTTCCGAATAAACCCAATAACAAAGAGGAAGTGCTCAACGACTACGTGAACGTCCTCTACCACAATGCCAGTGGCCAGCTCTGTGTATTGCGCCTCGTGTCTGACTACACGGCCTCGCAGGACGACGGCACCCGCGACATGTCGTGGCATTTCTACGACAGCTACTCTACGAACCTCAAGACCGCGCCGCGCACGATGTTGCTCAGCGACCTGGCCGACGCAAGTGTCATCAGCGCCTACAACAAGGATATCTGGGTGCTGCGCCCCTGGTGGGACGCTATCGCAAAAACTTCGTACCCCTCGCCCGGTTACCGCACGACGACCGACAACGTGTCGGATCTGACACGCTACATCTACCAGCTTGGCCGCGACTACCGTCAGGGCACCGCTCCCACGAACATGTACAACGAGCCCATAGTGACCTTTGCCGTGAAGCGTGTCAAGGACCTTGGCTCGCCATCTGCGGCTTTCGAGGACGGCACGAAGTTTGTTCACGTGAGCTTGTGTTCGGATGTCTCACCCGACAGGCTCGGCGAGATATGGCAAACATATATCCATCATCATACTTACGAAACATCCCAGAAGCAGCATTGGCTCAATGATCAGCCTTACCATTGGGGGATGAATAATCCTATTCAATAATTGACAATGGACAATTGACAATGGACAATTCACAATTCATAATTCACTATTAGATGAAAAAGTTTTTCAACATTTGGCTGATGGCTGCCTTGGTGTGTGGTCTCGGCATGAGCGTCACCTCCTGTAAGGATGACAACAACGACGACGGCACGAGCGAGGAAGCGCAGCAGGCGCAGGCTTCGAAAGCCCTCAAGTTCTATGAAGTGGTGAGCCATCTGGCCGACCTCAGTGCGATGGACGACGCCACCTACGCGTCGCAGACCTTCGAACCCATCATCGGCGAGGAGTCGCAGAACGACCCGCTGACCCGCATCGTGGCCACCAACGACATGGAGGCCGCCGCCGCGCGCTTCGCCGACATCATCGGCAAGTCCGAGGGAAGCGGTTTCCCCGCTTCCACCCCCTCCTACACCTACAGCGACCCCGACGTGGGCACGCTGACCTACACGAAGACCACCGACGGCTCGTCGTGGGCCACCGTGGATGTGGACATCAAGCAGGTGCCGCACCTGACCAGGATTGTCTATTGCTCACCCGCGCAGATGGGCGAGAACGGCAAGTTCGAAGGTACGGCCTACTACCGCTTCGGCGACGTCATCAAGCGCCGCTATGTGAGCAAGAACTCGACGGAGGTGGCAGAGTACTGGATCTGCGTTCGTCCGGCCTTCGGTCCCGAGGGCAAGGGCGACAGCCACTGGATCAGCGTTGGTATGCTTCCCGAGGACAATATGTTCCACCACAGCGGCAGCAACGGCACGGAGTACTATGTTCCGACGAAGGTGTGCACCGACAAGGAGAACATGCAGAACTTCGCCGAGATGCTGTACGCCATGTTCAACCCCGAGGACTGGTGGGAAACGCTGACGACGCCCGGCACCACCAAGCCGAAGATATTCAACGACTTCACGGTGGATAGCCTCCATCTGCACAACAAGTACTTCTGGAAGAACGTATATGACGGCTGGAAGGAGAACGGCATCGCCGAGCTGGCCTTCAACATGAACAGCCTGGAGGATCTGAAGACTGCCGTCAACACCGAAGGCCTGAACCTGCTCTATAGCGGTTACTCGTGGTTGACCACCTTCTCCTGGTACTGCGAGCTCTATAACATCTGCTACACGAACGGCACGGGCAAGGAAGCGAACTTCCACAAGGTGAAGACGGAGGCGATCAAGAAGAACATGAAGGACCTCAAGTTCGACTGCCACAAAATGGGCAATAGCCTATCGAACTACAACGGTTTCTTCGGTGACGGCAAACACCGCTGGGTGGTCCGCTACGCCAAGGGCAAGCAGCTGATGGCGAGCGGCACGTTCAACAAGTTCGAGGGCATCGTGGGCTGCACCGATGTGTGGCGCTACAACGAGAAATACGGCCCATGGAACAATCTGAGCAACACGCCGCCGACGGCGACACCCGCGACCAACAACGACCCCGCGAAATGGAAATTGTCCGATTATAAAGGCAGGTCACACTACACCTTCGGTGATATCTATAAGGACGAGAACGGCCACAAATGGTACGTGGCTTTTGTATCGGGAGACTATCAGACTCTCGGTGCCGGCAATCTGGCGAATCAGGAGTACTCGCCCTACACCGAGCTAATCAGCTTCGAGGGCTTCAACTTCACCGCCGACGGCGCACGCGCCACCAACCTGCCCACCCGCGCCCAAGTCATCCACTCCATCCCTTACCTGCAAGACTTTTTTTCTTTTGCAGCTAAACCTGCCAATAAAAAACCTTTCGATCAATGGAAAGATGAGGGCACATTGACATCATACGGTTACGCAGTGGAAAATATGTTAGATTATATGGACTTTGAAATTCGCGACTATTTCCAGCGCGTGAACCACCACTCTGGCCGCCAACGTGAAGACTATTATATGGCCAGCGTTGCCTACAAGGATGACACCACTAACAAGCAACGCCTGCTGCGCTTCGTGGGCTATGACGAGGATCATACCCAGCCCTATAGGTTCTATCTATGGGATCACTATGTGGCCAATCCCGATAGTACGACCATTCTCTATACGGCAAACCAGTACTCACAGGAACCCATCTACCTGCAGGATGTTACTGACTTAACGAAGGTGAGAAAATATGCTCCGGACCTGATAGCCTGCCTTCCGCTGTCAAGAGGTGACGGCATGGTAGAGCAGGAAGAAGCCAACCCCCGTCGTCAGCCGCGCACCACCACCGACGACCGCAATGCCAGGGCTTCGAATTGTGTCTATAATCGCGCCCTGTGGCGTTCACGCTCGTTCGTGTGCGACATGTGGAACTCACCCGTGCTAATGTACCGCCTCACCCGTGTCTATGACCGAGGCGACAGCGACTATGCCACTATAACCGACGATGGCCATACGCTGACCCTCTACCACGCGCGCAAGATTTCTACAAATTTGGATAAAGAGGATATTGAAGAAGCAATGTATATGTGGTGGAGCGGAGTGTTTGATATCTGGGAGGACTACTTTGTTGACGGCGTTAGCATTCAGCATCCCACCTGGCGCACTGCTTGGGGAAACTGATAGCAATTCACAATTGACAATGGACAATTCACAATTCACAATTCATAATTAACAAATTTCAATTACATGAAAAAGTTTATCAATCTTTGGCTGATGGCCGCGCTGGTGTGCGGTCTCGGCATGAGTGTTACTTCCTGTGATGACGATGACAACACATCGTCTGAGGAGCAACAACAGAAGGAGGCTGAAGCGAAGGCCGAAGCTTCTGAGAAGTTTTGGAGTGTGGTGGGCCAGCTCATCAGCTACACCGACATCGTGGATGACTACGAGGGCAAGACCTTCGAGCCCAACATCGGTCGCCCCGCTGCCAATGACCCGCTGACGCGCATCGTGGGCACCAACACCATGGAGGCCGCCGTGCAGAGCTACAACGACCTGACGGGTGCCAACATCACCGCCTCCACCGCCACTCACACCTACAGCGACCCCGACGTGGGCTCGCTCACCTGGACCAAGACCACCGACGGTTCGTCATGGGCAACGGTAGATGTCAACATTAAGCAGTTGCCAACGCTGACGAAGATTGTCTATCAGAGCTTCGAGCAGGGCAATGAGAACGGTTTCTTCCAGGGTAAGGCCTACTACCGCTTCGGCGACGTCATCCAGTTTGGCGAGGGCACAGATGCCGACTACTGGATCTGCGTGCGCCCCGCTTTCGGCTTCGAGAAGAAGGAGGATTCACATTGGGTGAACATCGGCACACTCGATACCAAAGAGTACAAGGATTACAGCGAACTGGAGGACTACAACCACAAATTCTGGCTGCCGACGAAACTCGGTACCAACAAGACGCACATGCAGAACTTTGCCGAGATGCTCTACGCCATCTGCTTCCCCGCAAAGTGGCATCAGAATGTGGGCGACTACTGCAACAGCAAGGACGATCTGTTGTTCTTCAAAGACTTCTCTACGACCTATATCAAGTACCACAATCAGATATTCTGGCAGAATGTGCAGAACGCATGGGTGGAGAAAGAGGTCATCACAAAGGTGCTGAACCTGACCAGCGGCCTGGCTGAACTGCAGCAGATAGAAAAGAAGGGCGTACACCTGATGTACAACGGCTACTCGTGGCCCTGGGGCAAGACCTGCACACTATATGAGGCGGTCTATACAAACGGCACCAAAAATAGTGAGCAGAACCTGCACCATGCCGAGTACCTGTCGGTGAAGAAGGATATGTCAACCGCCGCCAAGGACATCGACTTCCGCAATGGCGGCAGTTCATATAAGAGCGCATACGAGGAGTTCTTCAGCGGCACCAATCGTGAACCCTACCGCTGGGTGATTCGTCACGCTACCGGCGAGGAGCTCTCGGAGTTGTACGGCAACGGACGCTACGACGTGAAGCAGCCCATCGACAAGAGCCGCGACTTCTATCGCTACTACGCCCATGTCTATCCCATCGTCAACCTGCTTGACGACCCCGAAGAGCCGGTGCTAACCGATCATTCCGACAAAGGCAACAACGACAGACGCGACTGGAACCTGACGAATTACGGCAAACGTGCCCATTACAAACTGGGGCAGGTCTATAAGGACGAGGAGGGCAGCCGCTGGATTGTGGTTTCCATGTCCGGCAGGGACGACGGCAACCCTGTTAGAGCCGGCGCTAATTATACCGACAAAGAGCCTGCGCCCTACTCCGAGCTCGTCAGTTTCGACGGTCTGCTGCCCTCTGATGACGGCAAGTACATCGCCAATTTGGCTAACTACGCACGGACCATCCGCACCTTCTACATGCTGCACAACATGTTCCAGAATACTGGCGCTCTCAAGGATGATCAACTGGACAGTAAGGTTTTGGGAAAAGTTGTCCTTGCCATCAGAGAGGCCACTGGCGTGGATATGCGCTACATTTGCCAGTTGGTCGGGGCCAAGAGTGGAAACAAACGCAATTGCACGCACCTGTGCTCCGTCGCTTATCTCGACCCGAACACCACTACGGGCCAGACATTGATGCGCTTCCTCTATCCTATTGACCTGAATAACGAGAGACCACCATTCCATTTCTGGACAAACTATGTGGCTAACCCTAACGACAAGACTGAGGCCTACAACAGCGGTGCCTTTGGAAACGAGAAGATACTGCTGCAGCACGTGGCTGACCAGAACTACGTGACAAAATACGGTCCGGACTTCTATGCTACCCAGCCGGTGGCCTATGGAATAAAGACGTGGTCGGACACGGCCTTCCGCAGTTATCGCACCAAACCGGATAGCAAGGCCACCAACCCGACGAACTATTTCTACAACAATAGCGCAATGGTGAACGAGACCTATCCGGCAGACATGTGGAACGAGCCGGTGCTCATGTACCGCACCACGGCTGTCTATGACCGTGGCGAAGACGACCACGCCACCATCACGGTGGACGGCCAAAAGCTGACATTGTTCAAGTCAGCGAACATCTACTCATCAAGCCCGGAAGCCACCACCACGGACGATATCGATGAAACCTTCCACGTGATTTATGGATGTCTTGACGCAGAATGGTCGAACATCCACAAACCCACAAACTGGCTCAACGGACTGCAGCTCACCATGCCTACATGGGTGCAGGCTTGGGGAGATAACAAATAACAAATTAACAAATTCACAATTGACAATTCATAGTTTATAATTACATGAAAAAGTTTTTCAATCTTTGGCTGATGGCCGCGCTGGTGTGCGGTCTCGGCCTGAGTGTCGCTTCCTGTAAGGATGACCATGAAGGAAGCCAGTCCGAAGAACAGGAGCAGAAAGAAGCAGAGGCGAAAGCCGCAGCCTCGGAGAAGTTCTGGGGCGTGGTAGGTCAGCTTATCAGTTACACCGACATCGTAGATGACTACGAGGACAAGACCTTCGAGACCAATGTCGGACGGCCTGCGGACAACGACCCGCTGACACGCATCGTGGTCACCAACACCATGGAGGCTGCCGTGCATAGCTACAACGACCTCACCGGTGCCAACATCACCGCCTCCACCGCCACCCACACCTACAGCGATCCCAATGTGGGCACGCTCACCTGGAACAAGACCACCGACGGCTCGTCGTGGGCAACGGTAGATGTCAACATCAAGCAGCTGCCAACGCTGACGAAGATTGTCTATCAGAGCTTCGATCAGGGCAACAACAACAGTTACTTCGAGGGCCGTGCCTACTACCGCTTCGGCGACGTTATCCGTTTCGTGAACGGTATCGCCAACGAGGATGACTACTGGATCTGCGTGCGCCCCGCCTTCGGCCCCGAGAAGAAGGAGGACTCCCATTGGGTGAACGTCGGCGTGCTGCAGAACAACAACATTTATCCCGTTACGGACTGGGGCGGTTCGAAATACGACTTCTTCCTGCCCACCAAACTCGGTGTCAACAAGAAGCACATGCAGAGCTTCGCCGAGATGCTCTATGCCATCTGCTTCCCAGAATCCTGGTGGGAAAACCTGATTACCCCAGGTATCACCGTCCCGGAAATGTTCTATGACTTCAAGGTGGCCAACATCCAGTATCACAACAAGTACTTCTGGCAGAACGTGCAGAAAGCTTGGGTCAAGAACGACATCATCAAGGATGTCCTGCACCTGAGTGGACTGGCTGAACTGCAGGAAATCAAGGAGAACGGCGTTCACCTGATGTACGACGGCTACTCATGGCCCTGGGGCAAGACTTGCAAGCTCTATGAGGCTGTCTATACCAACGGCACCAGCACCGCGGAGCAAAACCTGCACCATGTTGAGTACCTGACCGTGAAGAAGGATATGAGCACCGCCACCAAAAATATCGACTTCAGATATGGCGGTAGCGGTGCCTATCGCAGCTCGTATAACGATTATTTCACAGACAACAACTATCGCTGGGTAATCCGCCACGCTACCGGCGAGGAGCTCGCGAAGATGTACGGCACCGGAGGTTACGAAGTGAGGTCGCCCATCCGCAACAGCAAAAAAGTATATCGCTACTACGCTGACGTAGAGCCAGAGGAAGACCTGCTCAAAGAACCTGAAGTGACGGGTGACAGAGGCTATGACAAGGCTCAGGTGAACCAGTTTATCGGCATGGACGGCAAGCTCTACAATTCCAAGGATGCAGCCCGCACCGCAGGAACCGAGGCCGTAGCCCTCGTGGTCTATGTGGGCAAGGATGCTGACACCAGCACCGACAAGGAATACCACGGCCTGGCCGTCGCACTGGAGTATGCCGATGACGGCAACCACGTGAAGTGGTGCAGCGACGCCGAGAACACGCTCCTCTTTGGAGAGACGAAGGGTAAGGAGCAGTCCACATGGCCCGCACAGCTGGACGGCATCAGTCACACCAACCGCCTCATACAGAGCGACAGCTATCCTGCCGCCCGTCTGGCCCGCAACTACAAGGTTAATGGTTTCGATCCTGACATTTATGACATGTCCGACTGGTTCCTGCCCTCAGTGGGTCAGGTACTGAAGTGCCTCACCACTTCTCCATGGAACATCCCCATCACCTATAAGACCAATTCGGACTACATCGTTACAATCACTTCAGACAACATGACCAGTATTCTGGGCCGTTGGCGCGGCGCCATGGATCAATCCACCTGGGCTTTCTGGACCAGCACGGAATACACGAAGGACGAGGCCGTGTATGTGAACTTTGACTTCACGGGCAAGAACTACATCCACAAACTGCTGAAGAGCCAGACACACCCCGTACTGCCCTTCATTGCATTCTAGTTGACAGTTGACAATGCCAATTCACAATTCACAATTTATGAAAAAGTATTTCAATTTATTGCTGATGGCCGCGCTGGTGTGCGGCCTCAGCCTCGGTGTCACGTCCTGTAAGAACGACGACGATACCGAAGACACGTCCGTGATTAGCATCGACAAAGACATCACCACACGCGGCGTTGAGACCGATATGCAGAGTGCGGTCATCGAAGTGCCCGTGAAGTGCAACGGCCACTGGACAGCCACCTTGAAGAAGGGCACTACCTGGGCCCGCATCCTGGAGTGGCAGGTGGCATACGATGGCCCAAAGACCCTGCGCATCGCCATCGACGAGAACCTTTCGAAGGCCGACCGCCGCACCACGCTCAATATCGGCAACAGCGACGGCGAGCTGACGAAAATCGAGGTACGCCAATACTACAATTTCGAAGGACAGCCGCCCACAAACGGCAGCGGACAGGCCTTCGCCGACAAGGGCCTCGGCACGGGTATCGACTACGACTACGTGTTGAACATGAAGGAAGTGTCCACCAGAAACGGTGACTTCGATGCCTCGAAGGTACACCACCTGAACAACCTCTTCAACATTACGGTTATCCAGGAAAAGATGAAGGCAGGCGGTGGTCTGCAGAAGTCGGCCTACGTGGAGAGTGTGATTCCCATCGCCAGCCTTATGGCACAGTTGATGGACTCCTCCTTGGTGCAGTCGAAGCACTTGGATGTGTCGTTGACGCTCGGCGTGCAGATGGGTCCCATCTCGTTCGATGGTCATGGCGAATATAGCTCGGACAAGAAGGAGAGCCGCGCCATCGTGGATTATACCATCGTCCGCAACTGCCCCATGTACAACGTCTATGTCTCACCCGCTGAACTGGCCAAATTCGCCGAAGATAACAACCAAGTCGATTTAGACGCCGAGAATGCCGCTTGGGCACAGATTGACGCTGAGATTGAGTTCTATCTCAGGAAGAACAAGCGTCGTCGCAACTTAGAGGTGAACGAAGACGGTCTGACGGAAGAGCAGGCGGAGATTATCGCAGCTATGGAGGATGCTGTATCGGTTTATTACGACTACGGCGGCATCTTCTCCAGCGGCTTCACGGGCCGTTGCAACGAGCTTCGCGCGGCTATCACGAAGCGAAAGGAGCGCCATTTGTCCATTGACACCGAGAAGGCTGACGCTACGCTGAACGCCATCGACAACGAGTACGGCCCCTTCTTCATCGCTGGCGGCGATTACGGCGGCGCAATAATGATGCACTGCGACATTGACACCATGGCCCTGGCGGGTAAAGACTCTCTGGGTGGCGAATTGAGCGCCGAGTTCGCTGGTATGTTCGAGGTGGAAGGTTCGTTCCATTACACCTCCGAGGGTTACACGCTGCTGCGCAATAGCAATACGAAGATCTACATCTATGGCGGAAATGCCAACGAGACGGCGGACAAGATGCTGGGCATCATCACCAGCGGCGATGCCACCAATCTGAACAAATGGCAGGGTGCGATGAAGGACTGGATATCATCGATGTACAGTCCCTCGGGCGACGATCCCAAGCTGAGCGAGGCAGCACCTATTAGCTACACCATCACGCCCATCTGGACCCTGTTCCGCGATCCCGACGTGCAGGAGTACGTGCAGAACTATTTCCTGAAGAAATATGCAAGCCGCGGTATCAATGCCTACTTCGGCATCATGAACGGTTCCGTGGCTCCTCCCGCATTCGGCGAGCTCATCGATCCCAATTCAGAGTTCTGGTCCGATAAGGGTACGAGTGGGAAGAAATAGCCCCGGCGAGGGCGGAAGCGGGGAGGCACCAGCGGACAAACCGTTGGTCACCAGACCTGTGAAAGCCCTGTTTAGCCGAAAAGAGTGAAAAGTGAAGAATGAGAAGTGAAAAGTGAAGAATAAGATGTTCCATCATATATGCAAGGTGTTCTCCAGTTGCAAAAGCAGCTGGAGCCACCTGCGTGGGTTCTTATATTTTTCACTTTTCACTCTTTCCCTTTCCACGCTATCCAGCTGCCACGAAGACGACATCACGGTTCCAGAGGAGGAAGCGTGGGTGGCCTCTGTGGTGGGCGTCGCCGACGAGGGCGTGAGCCTTGCGTGGCGCGCCAGCTATGAGAGCCTCACGGTGAGCATCCGAGGCTGTGGCCCGGAGACGAGGGCTGTCATTGTTTCTCTCGGCGGGGGAACCGCAGAGCATGGCGGCAGTGTGGCCGGCGATTTTCCCGCCGACAGCTGGATCACCCTTGCGAGCGACACGCTGGCTGCCGATAGCATCGTGGCCTTCACGACGACCACAAACGACAGCGGTCTGCGCCGCGAGGCCACGCTCATCTTCACCGATGCTGATGACGCCTCCCGCCAGGCGATGCTCACCGTCACCCAGCTCTCGTCCTCCGACGGCAACGCCAACGGAGCTGATGCCCGTGCCGACCTCTACGTGGGCTACGGCTATGACATCTACAAAGCGCTGGAATCACCGATGGCCGTGCGCACGAAAGAACCCATCATCGACCTCGACTACCTGCGCCAACAGAACATTGCCGCCCACTACGAGGTCATTCAGGACTGCCGCCTGTCGCGCACCGAGACACGCTATGTGACCACGAACAGCATCCACGCCTTCGGCAAGTACCTCAGCGAGCAGCAAACCAACGATGCGGACAACCACTTCGAAGGCTGCTGCGAGAACTGCAAGACGGCCGAGGAACTCATCGCCAAAGCCAAAGGCACACTGGAGCACAGCAACTTCGGCCACGGCTCGCTGGAGAAAGCTGTAGCAGCCCGCGTCATCGACCGCGCAGCACTCATCGACCTGCAACGGGGACGGGGCGTGCCCTTCACCGAAAAGTTCTCCACGCGGCTATACCACATCCGACACGCCTCGGGCTCGCAGCGCAACAAACTGATTGAGCAGCTGCTGGTGGACTACGGCACACACGTCATCATACAAGCCGACTTGGGCGGACGCCTCGACTACACCTTCGCCATGGAGAAGACGACGGCCTTCAACAGCGTGCAGGAGATGTATGAGGAAATCGACTACACCCTGGGGCGCATCGCCGACAACGACCGCACCTCCGACCGCAAGCCTATCACCTCAAAGTCGCAAAGCGGAGCCATCACGATAGCCGGAGGCAGCGCGGCAACGCGACGCCAAGTGGAGGCCGACATCCGCGGCCTGGACGGCAACGCACAGATCAACCCGGGGCACATCACCGACTGGCTCGCCAGCATCGAATACTCACCGGACCCCGAGACGGATGCGAACCTGGAGGTCATTCACTTTGAACTCATCCCGCTGTGGGACCTCGTGTGGAATGACCTGCGCGACGACGTCCGCAACGCCACCTTCCGGATGACCAACCGCTCGGACTGCAGCCTGCCAGCCAGCTTCACGGGTACGGATATCTATGAGATTCAACCCGATGGCCGCGACAAGGACCTGTTCGCATTCCCGGATAATCCCAATAATACGGAGTCCAGCCTGTGCCGCCTGCTTTATTTCGACGGCGAACCCGTCTTGGAAGTGTGCTCAGAGTATGTGCCGAAGATACGCACCGATGAGCGTGTCGTCGTGGCCTATCCCATCTACAAACAACACATCCGCATGAACCAAGGTCTTTTCCTTGGCGACGGCATCCACACGCCAGCTTACATCGGCTTCTCGAATGCGGACTGCTATGTCAACCCCATTCCCGAGTTGTACCCTGGCGATTGTATCAACACCTTCTACTATGTCAACGGCAACCTGCTGCTTGACAATCCCACTACCGTCAGCGGCCTGACGGGAAAAGGCCGCACGGTGCAGGACGATTACTTCTATTTCGTCTATGGCGCCCAAACCTACAAGCACCCCATCGTGAAAATCGGTTCGCAGTTCTGGACGCGCCACGACCTGAACCACAAGATGGGCTTCACGCCGACGCCGAATAGCGGCCGTCCGAAGACCGATGAATTCCTGGAGGGCGACGTGCTGTACGCCTGCTACCAATATGACATCCACCGCACGGTGATGGCCGACAACGAGTGGACGTGGGGCTATGTGCCTAACACGTACTACGACGGCAAGCCCAACACACGGTGGTTCCTGCCCAGCGTCCTTGACGTGCAGCACCTCTACTCCTACCTCGGCTTCAATCCCAAGGCCCTGTTCCCCGGACAGGTCAGCGGCTTCGAAGCCCGCTTCAATGGCTACAAAGGCATCAACGACCTCATCAATAACCGCACGTTCGCCGATGCCAAGAAAGCCGTGCGCTACAAGGGCGAGTATAACTTCATTGCCACCCGCAACAAGGAATCATCCACCGATGCCATACTCCTGGTGCTTGACAAGAACTATCATTTCACCCCCTATAAGGCCCTCGGCGACTGGCACGAGGACTACTACCCCGTTCGACCCGTCCGGGGCTTTATGTTTGAATATCCCACGCTGACTATCATCAATGATAATACCTATTAGAATAAAAATAATAAGAAAAATGACAAGAAAGTATTTTCGCTTACTCATCTTCTGTTCTGTATGCTGTCTGACAGCAGCCTTCTCTTCGTGCAAAAGCGACGATAACAACGATGAGCCCCAGCAGCCCAGCGAGGCTGAGTTGGAAGCAAAGTACGAACGCATGGACGTGGAACGTCTTGCTGTTATGGAGCTGCTCCGCAATCTGGCCGATGTGACTTTCGATGCCGAATACGAAGGCGACATCGACTTCGAGGGCAGGAACTACGAACCCACCATCGGCTCGGTGCGCGACGAGGCAAATCCTCTGGAGCGAAGCATTCGCGTGGAAAGCGCTACGGACGGTGAGGTGGCCTTCCGCGACCTCGTCACGGGCAACGAATTCATTCGCGAGACCGCAGACGGCCTCGTCATCGACCTCTCGAATCTCGACTGCCGTGAGGACGGCCGCAAACAGAACTTCGGCACGCTGACCTTCCACCGGGGCGGCGATGGCACCAACGTGGGCTATGCCGACGTCAGCATCCCCTGCATACCCCATCTGGAGCGCATCAGCTACAAGACTGCGGCGCAGTGGGGCGACAATGCGGCCTTCGAATCACCCTGCATGCTCGGCGACATCTACTTGGACAAGGGCGTCTATTGGGTGTGCGTGAAAGAAGCAGAGAGTAATAGTGAGCATGGTGTGCTGGTGAACATAGAACCCGGCTACGGCACGTTGCACAACCTCCTCTGGGACGCCAACTACGAGGCCGACAACGACTGTTTCCCCACCCGCAGCGACATCAGAGCCTATCTGCGCCTCTGTGCCGCAGACTGGTATGCCACCAAGAAGGCGAAAGTCATCAAGAAGTTGGATAACAAGGTGTTCCCGCGCCTGTGCAGCAACCATTCCAAAAGTAAGTTCAGCTTCTCGGTCGGAAAGGGTGACTACGGTTTTGCCCACACCCGTGAGGACTATAGCTTCTATGCCGAGGAAGGCATCGGCGATCAGAAGAAGAACGGAGCTGCCATTGTCTATGACACGAACAAGGAAGGCAGCAAGAAGTACAAGCTCTGGGGTTCCAAGAAACGTTATATGTACTATGTCGGCGTTCCCTATCAGTGCGAACGCGACGAGGGTACGGAGGAAGGACGCTACGGTTCACGCAGCGACTCGGACTTCTACGAGTTCTATTGCAACCACTGGATGTATATCTGCAACGCTAAATACTTCACCAGCAGCGTTCCTGCCGGATTCGTCCTACAGAATATTTGATGACCTCACGCGCGTTCATATTTATAATATGTCTCGCAGCCCTGCTCTTTGCCGGTTGCAGCGATGACAGAGTGCTCGACGATTCCCCCGTCGAGCCTCCCGCCGCTGACTTCCAATGGACGCGCGCCGAGGACGTGGAGACGCACTCCAAGTTCCTCCGTAACTTCGGCCTGGGCTACTCCTACGATGCCGTGCGCGGCAGCTACTGCGACTGGCACGATATACGCTGCCAGGTCATCAACCGCTACTTCGTCGAGTTCGTGCAGCGCACCTCGGGCGATGGCCTCATCCACACCTCCACGGCACGCCGGGCGGATATCAACCAGACCTTCGAGTACTCGATGCGCGACTACATTGCCAACGTACACTTGGATTTGAAGGAGGAGATGGACATCGGACTCTACAAAAAGCAGAAACGCAAGCGCCAGAACTTCATCGAGGACGGCGTGCAGGAAAGCTACTATTTCATGTTGGAGGAGAAGCAAATGCTGGTGGAGCGCTACTTGAGCTACGCTTCCATCATGGAGCGCTACCGTGAGCAGCCCGATGTCCTGACGCTGAGTTTCCGCAATGCCGTGGAACACCTGAAGGAAACCTACGAGGACAACATCGCCGCCGTGGATTCGTTCATCAACGTTTGGGGCACACACGTCATCGTCAGCGCACAGATCGGCGGCAGCCTGAACATCGATCTGATGAATTATATGTGGCGATGGAGCGATCAGGCAAAGATCGACGAGTGGACCACGGAGGAGTTCCTAAAAAAGAAAAAAGAGCGCGAGACCCACACCGCCAACGACGAATACCAATGGCTGGAACACGCCCGGCTGAACATCACGGCCAAGGGCGGCGATCAGAGTACGCTGACCAGTCTGCTGGGCGAGTACAAGCCCGACGGTACCCGCACCTTCTCGACCGACGGCATCTCTGCCTGGCGCAACTCACTCTACTACAACCCCGACAACGAGAGCGCATCTAACGTGGAACTGATTGGCATGAGGGTCATACCCATCTGGGAATTCGCCGAACTGGTGAGCTCACCCATGGCGCGCCGCATCAAGGCTGCGGTGTTGCAGGATGCCGCCATGCAGCAGGAAATCTTAGGCGACTGGAACTTCTTCGATACCAGTTTCCCCATCAGCTACCCGAGGGCGGCCTGCAAGTATCGCGACACCAACGGCAGCTGGCAACGCTATGAGCGGACAGACGCAGATGCAATGGTGGTGAATATCGTGAGCGGCGGGCGCTACGTGGCCACCGTATGCCACGAACAGATTGAAGGCCGAGACCTATGGGTGTGCTATCCCATCTACGAAGGCAGAGTAAATCTGGCCTGCGGAGTGGGAGTAGACAGTGAACTGATGGCCTACAATGTGAAGTGGGTGGGAGGCAAAGCGACAGTGAAGCCGCGCGACGAGATGGCGGGAGACCACTTCTACATCACGAACGGTGCCGTCCGCGTGAAGCCTACCGAAGGCGTTAACTATGCCGAGAGCTACCCCTTGCCCGCTCTGGCAGTAAGTGGAGGTGTGCGACCCGACGGATCGTACAGTTCCACCGTCTATCCCGTGATGAAGGATGGCTGCCGATTCATCTTCTCTGCACCAAGTCTGCTAAATGATGTCGTAGGTTGGCGCCTGACTGACGAATTCTATACCCACGAAGATAATTACACCTACATTTATAATCCCAATGAAATCAAATATGAGTAATGGTAAACTATGGGGACTTCTATTCCTGACAGTCCTGCTCATCGCTGCCTGCAGCAAGAACGACGACAACGAGCCGCAGCCTGAGCCCAAAACGAAAGCGCCCTTCCTGGTTAACGTGATGTTCGCTCCAGGACAACTGGGCGACAAAGGCTTTGCCGACAATGTTATGGAGGGCGTGAACGCACTTGACGACCTGGATAACCTCTGGGGAGGGGATTCCATCGAGGTGCGCTTTATCGCCCCGCGCAACCTGGAAGATGCCCAAAGATGGATAAACACATCTGCCACATCCTACTCCACGGAGGGCTACGAACGGCGCCTGCTGGTGCTCACAGAGCCATACATGGTGGATATGTTTAACCTCATCAAGGACGTACTGCAGCCCACCGACGAAGTGCTGATGCTGAAGATGGAGGAAGCAGACATCACACAGGTTGCCCAGCAGTTCTCCTTAGGGAACCGTGTCCATGGTCTCAACATTTCGGCCTCGGCACCCACCCGGAAGTTCTGCCAGTATATCCATCAGTGGATAAAACAATCCGAGATCTCCGAGTCACAGTTTATTCAGATTCCCGTGTATCGCTTGTACGAGGAAGTGACTTATCCCTATCGCGACGGAATGATGGAAACCATTCAGCAAGAGATTGGCGACAGAGTCCAATTCATTCCCATCGGGCTCAGTAGTTTGGAAGACATTGGCATCGCCATGGAAGGTTCCTCAAATACCATGGTGGAAGCCGCCTTCGAGGCAGCGCAGATTGCACAGTTCGCCGCCGAGGGTTCGGGATGTCCATTCGTGCTCGTAGATCTGGGAGCCGGAAATACCGGATGGGACTACTATCTGCTGAGCCAGGCCTACACTAGCAGCCCACTCAAGACCCTCATGCTGGATGCACAGAAGGCTACCCGTCTGGATCGGTTCTTCATCAGCCGTGATTTCGGTACGGCACTTGAAGAGTGGGTCAAGGAATGGATGAGTAAACCTGCAGGCGCTATGGCCCGCCAGGTCACTCACAACGATGATTATTACTACAATGACAATATCTTTGAGATAACAGAACCTAACTAAAAATAGCAGCGGCAATGAAACAATACATTCTACACTTTTCGATTATAGCTCTTTCTCTGCTTTCCCTCTCCAGTTGCCAGAAAGACAACGAAGCGACACCCGAACCGCAAAAGACAGCAGAACAGGTGACGCTGAATGTCGACGTGGTGCTTCCGCCTGACATTCGTGAGCAATGGCAGAACTCCATAGACATGGCCATGGATAATATCGCCAAAGCACAGCAGAGGATGAATCGC
>CACXXT010000056.1 GCA_902771725.1 uncultured Bacteroidales bacterium | reverse complement strand
GTGCCTACGAGATCGACAAGCAGCTGGGGAATGAACCCCGTGCGATGGTGCGTCTGGCGCAGAAGGCCTCTGTGCTCGTAGGGAAACATGAGTACGAGGAAGCCGAGTCCCCACATTTTTAGTGTTTCACTACCTAAAAACAACGTGAGTTCGGTATAAGAAATATGCTTATACCGAACTCACGTTTGTTTAAACTTCGTCCTGGCATGGAAACCATGATTGGTCTTGGTTCTTTTACTTCAGCAGTTCTGCTGGCAATGTAGGCATGGCACCATTCTGAGTGCAGACGTAGGCAGAGACTTGTACTGCAATGTGGTGAGCCTCGGGAACAGACTTGCCGTTGAGGATGCTACCCACGAACGAGCCGGTGAATGAGTCACCAGCGCCCACGGTGTCAGCAACCTTCACTTTCGGTGTCTCCTGGAAAGACACATGGCCGGGCGTGAAGACGTAGGAGCCGTTGGTGCCGCAGGTGAGGACGAGCATGTCGAGGTTGTACTTACCCAAGATGAGCCAGCACTTGTTCTCAATGTCGAGGCCGGGATAGCCAAACATACGACCGATGAGCACTAGTTCCTCGTCGTTAATCTTCAGGATATTGCAACGCTGGAACGACTCGCGCAGAATCTCCTGAGTGTAGAACTGCTGGCGCAGGTTGATGTCGAAAATCTTCAGACAGTCGGCAGGCGTAGCATCGAGGAACTTCTGGATCGTCTCGCGGCTCACCACGTTGCGCTGGGCAAGCGATCCGAAGCAGACGGCTCGGCAGTTGCGGGCTATCTCAGCGATGTCATCGTCAAAGGGGATGTTGTCCCAAGCCACATTCTCCTTGATGTCGTACGTGGGGATACCCTGCTCGTCGAGCTGCACTTGCACGGTTCCTGTTGGATAAGGTACGCGAGGCAGCAGGTCGTTAAGGCCGTGCTCCTTCAGGGCCTCGATGGTCTCGTCTCCTAATTTGTCCTCGCCGAGTGCGCTGACGGCGATGGTGTTGTCCATGCGGTGTTGTCCATGCCCAGGAACTGCCCGGCATGATAGGCGAAGTTGGCAGGTGCGCCACCAAGTTTCTTACCTTCGGGAAGTACATCCCACAGGACTTCGCCGAGTCCTACAACATAACGTTTCTGATTCATTGTTTATGTGGTTTTTAATTGTTTGATATACGTGAATAGATAAAGAACACCGATAACCATCACCAGCACGGCTCCTGCCTGTCCCATAGCGTCGCTCATGAAACCCATGAGAAGTGGGAATACTGTACCACCGAACAGACCCATAATCATTAATCCAGAAACCTCGTTCTGCTTCGAGGGCATGGCTTCGAGGGCGGTGGCAAAGCACATGGAGAAGACATTCGAGTTGCCGTAGCCTACGAGGGCGATAGCGGCGTAGAGCATCCACTGCTCTGTGCCCACAAAGAGGCCACACATGGACAACGCCATCATACAGACAGAGATGATGAAGAACGTACGCATCTTCAGCACACGCAGGAAGAAGGAGCCGGTGAGACAGCCGAGGGTACGGAATATGAAATAGAGCGAGGTGGCAAAGGCGGCCTCGTTGAGAGTCATGCCGAGGCGTTCCATCAGAATCTTCGGAGCCGTTGTATTCGTGCCTACGTCGATGCCCACATGGCACATAATGCCGAGGAACGACAGCAACACGATGGGGGTTCCGAGAAGTTTGAAGCACTCCACGAAGGTAGAGGGTTTGCCCTCTACGGGCGGCTCCTCAATGGGTGTCACGAAGAGCAGTATCGTGGAGAGAATGCCAACCACAAGGAAGATGGCGAAAAGCACACGCCAGTTCAGCCCGAACTCTGGGATGACCATTGTGGCACCCCACATGGCGAGATAAGGTGCGGAGAACGAGGCAATAGCCTTAATGAACTGTCCGAAGGTCAGCGTCGAAGCCAGGTTGCCGCCACCCATCACGGTCGATACCAGCGGGTTGAGCGATGTCTGCATCAGGGCGTTGCCGATGCCAAGGAGCGAGAAGGCTACGAGCATGATGCCGAAGTTCTCACCAAAGAGCGGCAGCAGCAGCGACACCACCGTCACCACGAGCGAGAGCAGCACAGTCTTCTTACGACCAATCTTGTTCATCAGCATGCCCGTGGGAACACTGAAGATGAGGAACCAGAAGAAGACCAGCGAGGGGAACACGTTGGCCACGGAGTCCGTCAGCCCCAGGTCTTCCTTCACATAGTTGGAGGCGATGCCCACCAAGTCCACGAAGCCCATGCAGAAGAAGCAGAGCATCACGGGGATGAGGGCGAGTTTGCTTGTTTTACTCATAATTATCAGTTTTCAATTATTATTTTTCAATTTGATAGATAGTAGCCTTGCCGCCCTTTACCTTTATTGTGTTGTATGGCTCAGAGGGAAATACAAGGTTAGTCATCGCCATCTTACCTTCTGCATCGAAAGCTTCTATGCTACAGCGGTCGATGAAGAGGCGCAGTTGCTTGATGGTGCCGTATGTCGGGGCTTCGGTCGTGCAAGGGAAGTCTGCGCTGAAAGTCACGTCGCCACTCTTGGTACGATCCATAGTAAATGTCTGCTTCGTGGCATCGTAGGTCATCGTGACCTGCTCACCCTTCGCGTTCGACAGCACTATCTCGGTCTGTTTCTTTACGTCGATGACTATTTCACAGGCCTCCGTCGGCTGTTTTACCTTTGCGCCACGCACGGCCAGCATCTCCTTCGAGGGTACGACGCTGACGTAGGTCTCACCGTTATATGTAAAGAGTCCAAGGTCGCGGGGGATGCTGTTGGCCGAGCGGAACTGCATCGTCGGTACCTGGTTGGCGTACTGCCAGTTCGACATCCAAGCCAATACCGTGCGTCGGTTGTCAGGCGCATTGTAGAACGATACTGTAGCATAATGGTCTTTTCCATAGTCCATCCACTTCGTCACTTCGGGCTTCGACTCGCAGGTGAACTTATGGCCGTCGAACTGCCCGACAAAGTACTGTGTGGCAGAGCCTCCAAATGGCCCTCCTGGGTTGATGTTGCAGATGAGTACCCACTTGTTATCAATTTTGAACAGATCAGGACATTCCCACACGCCATCGTGGTTGCCGTATCCCAAACCGAAGCGTGACTCATCCTTCCACTCTTTCAAGTCTGAGGACGAGTAGATGCGCATTTCCTGTCCCACGGCAAGGATGAGGTTCCACGCCTTGATGTCCTCGTTCCAGAAGGGACGCGGGTCGCGGAAGTCCTTGTCTTCGGCAGTCAGCACGGGGTTACCTTCATACTTCGTAAACGTCCTACCGCCATCGTTGGAAAAGGCTATGCACTGCGCCTGCACGTCACCGCCAAACGGTGTGGGACGGCTCGCCGTGTACATGGCCACAACATCTCCATCCTGTATACTCTGTGTCCTCTGTCCGCTCTGTGCACTCTGTGTTCTAACTACACACGACCCGCTGAACATGGTGCCCCATACGTCGGGAGCCAGTGCCACGCCCTCGTCCTTCCAGTGGATGAGGTCGGTGGAAGTAGAGTGTCCCCAGTGCATGTTGCCCCACATCGAGCCGTAGGGGTTGTACTGATAATAGAGATTCCAAACGCCATCCTTATAAAACATCCCGTTTGGGTCATTCATCCACCCACGCTTCGGCGTATGGTGATACAGTGGCCGGAACTTCTCGTCGATCAAGGCGAAATCTGCATCGTCGTTCTGCGCCAACTTCTTGTAGCACACGCTACCCGTCGGCACATTCTGCACGCAAACCCTTAGCTCACCTTTACCCTGATAGGGCTGCAAGTCGAGCGCTACATAATAGTCCACCTGCTCACGGGCCATGCGCACGTTCTGCTCCATCTGTAGCATACCGCTGACGATAACCTGCACCTTCCCCTCGGGAGCCTTCTCCTCGATGGGCAACCACAGGTAGCGTCCAGTCTCCTTCGGCATCACGATGCTCTGCTCACAAGCCTGAGGCGTCACCACCTGACCCCACCCCATCGTCAGCGTCATCACGGCCACCATTGTCATTAAACATCTTTTCATCATGTTCATTTTATCTTTAGTTATTAATAATCTGCGGCAAAGTTATACGTTTTTCTCGTTTCTGGCCTGTTATTTCTGTTTCATTTTCTGCAAATAATTGTTCACTGCATCATTATTGCTATAAATGTTATCCTGAAAAGCAATCTTCTTTGCCAATTAACTAACTAAAAAATATCTACTAACCTTTATTTGAAGAAACACTTTCTGCCATCTACTATATACAATCCTTTGCCAGGATTAACCACACGCTGGCCAGCAAGGTTAAAACTCTTGGAAGCAGTGCTTGTAGGACGAGCTGTCAGGTCACGGACACCCGTATCCACCTCTTTCTTGACGAGCACGATGGCCGTGAAGTTGAATGGATTACCACCTTCCTTGTTGCACTGAACCATGAGTCTGTCAGTATCAAGTTTTGCAGCCATATCAATGCCCTCAAGGCTGAGTTCGGCATACTCGTTGGTCATGGTCATCGTGGTCTGATCGCCCAGCTTGCCACCCTCATCCCATCTGGTAAGCACATTAATGACATAATCCGTTCTGTTTGCCTCTGAGTAGAAGCGGATAGCCTTGTAGTCATTCCAGTTGATGCCATCGAACGAGGTCTTGGCCACCTCCAATGTACTCCATTCGTCCATCCAGAAGAAGCCTGTCCAAACTGTATTCCCATCGACATTGTCCTTGCCGTCGCCATACCACACTTTGGTTGCGGTGAAGCCTTTGCCGCAAATCTCCATTCCGTAGTCCTTCAGACAAGCAAGCATTCCCGGGGTGATGAACACTTCCATTTCGTGCTGGTCGGCATAGAGGAAGTGGGCGTAGCGTGTACCGGGCAACATGCCGCCGTTGCTGTGCAGTTCGATGACTTCTCCCGTGGCATCTTTGAATTCAACGACGATTTTCTGTCCCACTTGAGCATCTGCAAACTTAGCAGCTTCGATAGTCAACGTGTTAGACCAATCTACTGCGTGCGTACCTTCCCACAAATCCGTGGCCGTAGCGATGGTGGTTGTTGCCAAAAGGCACAAGAGTAAAAATACTTTTTTCATAATGTTGTTGTTGAAAGGATTAGAAACTGAAAATTTTCTGAGTGCAAAATTACAGCCAACTAACCACATAGATAATAAGATATGTTACATAGAATAAGAGAACTCGTTCAATGTAACATTATTCTGCTACATTGAACGATAATTCATAAAACCGCCCAGGCCTTCAAGAAAGAAAACCTGGGCGATGCAGAAAAAGTATTGTCTACAATTACTGTTGGCTGACTTTTACATTACTGATAGTAACAGAGCCTCCGTAGTTATTGATGCTCCAGCAGTTTTTCTGGATGCCGTAGATGCGCTGGGTGTAGGCACAGACGTCATTAATGTAGAATGTCAGGACGCTGTTGTCGGTGTAGATGTCGATATTGTACACATTGTCGGCGGGGCGGTCAAACCAATAGCCGTCGGCGGCCTCGATGAAACCTTTTCCTTCTTTGCCCTCCTGCTCAAAGTTCACTTTACGGTGATTCTCGTCCTCGGGGTTGACGACGATGGTGTAGTACTTCTTCGAGTCGGTGCCACGGACGAAGGAGATGCCGAACTTGTCCCAATTGTTAGAGGTCTTGACGGTGAAAGAGAGGTGGTTGCAAGTGGCAAGGCGAGCGAAGAGGAGGTAGGCGTTGTCGCCGGAGAGGGAAGCCCCCCTCCCGTCCCCCGAGGGGGATGCTCCGTTGCTGGCCATGATACTTACGCCTTGCTCCTTATCGTACTTGGCGGCGAGGGCAGGGACGGGGCCGAGGGTCAGCGTGCCGTCGGGATGCTGGATAATCTTGTGGCAGACCAGGGCACCACTCCAGTTAGGCTCGCCGTCGGCGCCTACGTTGATGTTCTTGTCGTGCAGGGTGGCGCCGGTGCGGTAGGGACTCCAGCCCCAGATAAGGCGATCGGTGCCGTTGGAGGCAGTCTTGGCGGCATAGAAGGCTCGGCTGTCAAGCACGCCCTCGTGGCCGTCCTTCGGCCAGTTGGCACCTGGGTCGTTGAAGCAAGCCTTCAGGGCATCGAAGGTGGGAGCCATCATGTACTTCACCTTGCGGCTCCACGGGGCGCGGTAGCCCTCGCTATAGACCATGTACCACCATTCGCCCATCTTGAAGATATCGGGGCACTCGCACATACGGTCCCAGATCATGGGGAAGGAGCCGACATTCTCCCAGTTCTTCAGGTCGCTCGACTTGAACTCGGCGAAACGGAGTTTGCTACTGATGACCATGTGCCAGAGGCCGTCCTCAGCCTGGAAGATCTGCGGGTCGCGGAAGTCGTTGGCATCGTAGCCGTAATCAGTGCCCTTCAGTGCCCAGACGTTGTCCTTGGTCCAGGTCTTGAAGTCGGGCGAGGTGGCGCGCATCACGACCTCGTGGTTGGGCAGAAGGACGTTGTAGCCGGTGTAGTAGATATAATAGAGACCATCCTTCTCGTTGTAGATAGCACAGCCGGTGCCGAGGGAGGCATCCTGCTGGGCAGTGCTGGTGCCTGTGGGCAGGACCTCACCGAGGCTGGTGTAGTTGGCACCGTCCTTGGTGCTGATGCCCCAGAAGGGGTGGTAGCAGGGACCATTGTTGTCGTACTCCTGGAGGTAGAGCACCTTGTATTCACCGGCCTTCTGGTCATAGAAGGGCATGGGGTCGCCGCAGCGGCCGATGGTGGGTGTGTAGTAGGTGTTGAAACCGGCATCGTCGGTGGGAGTGAAGAAGGTGGTTGTGCCAGCCCAGTCCTTAGAAGGGTCAGGACCGAAGTCGTCATCGCTGCAGGAGAGAAGGCAGAAAGCGAGAAGCAGACCCACCCCCCAGCCCCTCCTTGTGAGGGAGGGGAGTATATACCTTTGCAGGCTATTGATACTCATGGGAAATATATTGGTATTCATAATTGTATTTTGTTATATTGTTATCTATTGCTTTTGGTAACCACTCCCCCTCTCCCCTCTTCTCCCCTCCCTAACAGGGGAGGGGTTGGGGGGAGGGGCTTTGTGGGTCTTTTTACTTTGTAAGATAGTTAATAGCATTCTTTGTCATTGTGGCAATGTTCTTATGGTAGTTCTCTGTGTAGCCAGCCTCGAAGGTATAGCTGTACCAGTCGTAACAGCCAGAGCCGATACAGATAATGCCTCCCTTGCCGTCATGGGCGGGATATTCCCAGGCAACGACAGCACCATCGCCGCCAACACCGAGGACCTTGCCACCTGTGCGGGCCTCCCAGGCAGCGTGGTTGTCGTAGCCGCCCCAGTCGGTGCCAATGTGATACTGAGCCGTAGAGTTAGTGATGTGGTAGCCAGCATCGGTGCAATATACCTCCTGTGGGTTGTCGCCCTGGATGAGGTTCTGCCACAGCGGGTGGTCGTTCTGGCCATCGAAGATGCGGAAGCTCCACGGCCCACCGCACAACTCGGCAGCGTCTTCGTTCTGGCCCCAACAGTTGTTGGGCGTGGTCCACTCGTCATCGCCGGTGACGCCAATAAACGAGGGCAGGTTGGTGGCATAGCGGGTGAGGAAGAGTGCGCCTCCATTCTCATAGAAGGCACGCAGTTCGTTCTTCGTGTCGAGGGCGTCGGTAGCCTTAGCCACAAACACGTCGTGACCGTCCACGCCGCCGTCCACATGCCAGTGCCACCAGATTACCTTGCAATTACTGAGGTCGAGTGTTCCGGCACGCAGGTCGGCGAAGCTGGCATATAGCGAGTTGGCCACGTTGCCAAGCATCCACTCACAGGCGGCCTTGGCCTCAGAGTCGAGTTCGCTCATGGTGGCGGCACTGCCAATGAAGAGGGCTGCGGGCTTGTCGATGCAGATGACAGTGACCGTGTAGGTACTTATGGCCGAATTGTTGGTCACGGTATAAGTGACCGGCTGGGTGAAGTCTGTGGCAGCACCAGAGGCCGGGGTGATGGTGGCGTTCTGGCTATAAGTGATGGTGGGCACTAAGGTGGTGATGTCCACTCCTGCCGGCACATAGACGGTGATGGTCTTGGCCGCCTGGTCGATGGCTCCCGTGTAGATGTCATTGATGACGAAGGAGTAGATGCGAGCCTCGTCGTGGAGCACGCTGACGGTCCAGTCGAGGGAAGCATCGCCATTGGTGACATGGAGCACCTTGGCGGCATCCATGCTCAGGGTCTGACCCTGTGTGACGTTGCAGGTGGCACCGTCGCTGACGGTAAGTGCTGTCACCTTCATGGCCTTGGTCTCATAGACCTCTGGCAGACGGACAACGATGGAGCGCGAAGCGAGATCAATGGTGCCCTCATAATTGTCGAGGGCGAGGGCGGTGACCATGCAGTCGCCGGAGAGTTGCAGGTCGCTGGTATTGTCATCTGCACATGATGCGAGCATCATGCTGAATGACAAATGACAAATGATAAATGATAAACCTATCAAAAGTCTTCTATATCTCTTGGTAATCATATTCTTCTTCATTTATAATTTTTACTTTTTCATTGAGGGCGAAGCCCGCTATTACCAGTTGCCAATATTCTGGATATAATTGCCGTGGCTGGCAGAGACCTGCTCGAAGGGGATGGGCAGATACTCATCCTTGTTGGCGGTGAAGTGAGCACTGGCGTAGATGGCGCAATGGGGAATCTCCTCGGCGTAGTACTTGTTGAGGACGGTGGCGGCATCGCCCCAGCGAACGAGGTCAAAGAAACGCTCGCACTCCATGCCGAGCTCCAGACGGCGTTCCATCTTCACAATGCGGACAGCGTCTTCCTTGCTGTAGTTGCCCTTGTAGGTGGAAGCGAACATCTTGATGCCGTAAAGGTGCTGGTAGCTGCTGATCATCTGTGTGCTACCGGCGGCGCGGGTACGAATCTGGTTGACCAACTTGATGGCTTCATCGGCCTGTCCCAGCTGTGCGTAGGCCTCGGCGCGCATCAGGAGCACGTCGGCATAGCGGAAGACAATGCGGTTCATGGAGGAGGCCCAATAGCTGCCCTTGATGAGGTATTGGCCGATGAGGGCGGGGTCAACATTCTGCTTCAGCGAGACGTTGTAGCCGTAGAGGCCATTGGAGCGGCTCCAGATGCTGGTTTCTTCCATCATGTAGTTGCGGTTGAACATGTAAGGCAGTCCAGGAATGCCGACGGTGAGGAACAGGCGCGGGTCGGCGTTGTCGGCGGTCTTGTCATAGTCCTTCTGGTTGAACGTGTCGATGAGAGGCAGGCCGTCGGCACCGGTGCGATAAGCGTTGACCAGGTTCTGGCTGGGCTTGTAGAAGTCGCAACCACCGTCGGTGGCACCAGGGATGTTGGGCGGGATGAGTCCGTAGCTCCAATTCAGGTTACCATAGGTGCTACCATCGTTGCGCGAGTACTGGATGGCCCAGAGGCTCTCACGACCGTTCTCATACTGCTCTTCGGGGCGGAAGTTGTTGTGCATATCGTCCTCAAGGCCGTAGTTAGCGTAGAGGGTTGGGGTGGTGTATTCGATGACCTTCAGCAGGTCAGCCTCGTTGATGCTGGTCACCTGGTTGGTGTTGGCATCGTCCTGGCGATAAGCCTTGTAGAGATACACCTTGGACAGGAAGGCAGCGGCGGCAGCCTTAGTGGGGCGGCCCTTGTCAGCCTGCGTCGTCGGCAGGGTGTTGTAGGCCTCCATGAGATCGTCGATAATGAGCTGCCAGCCCTTGTCGTTGGTATAGGTGCGGTTGCTGAGGGCGTTGTACTCGTCGTAGCTCAGATTGGGGTCGATGACGAAGGGGATATTCTTGTAGAGGCGTTTCAGGAGGAAGTGTGCGTAGGCGCGGAGGAACTTCATCTCGGCCAGGCGCTGCTGCTTCATGGCAAAGCTGTCGTCGCAGGAGTTCAGCAGGGCGATGGCGCTGTTGACGCGGGAGATGCTGTTGTAGAGGCGCACCCACATATCATTGATATTCCAGTTGGTGGTCAGCACGCCCTGCTGCACCTCCAACTGATGGAAGACGTCACCGTCGCTGGTGCCGCTACCGCCCTTGTAGGCATCGTCCGAGCGGACGTCGAAGTTCCACATGGAGAAGCTGGAGTTGATGTCCTCGGAGGAGGTGAAGATGGCATAGGCGGAGATGGCCATGGCCTCTGCGTTTTCGGGTGATTTCACCTGCTCATCGCTGAGGGTGCCCTGCGGGGTGTGCTCGTCGAGGAAGTCGGAGCAGCTGGTGAATGTCAGAAGGGCAAGCAGCAGACCCACCCCCCTGCCCCTCCCTGCGAGGGAGGGGAGTATATACCTTTGCAGGCTGTTAATACTCTTGGATAATATATTGGTATTCATGTTTAATGATTTGTTATATTGTTATCAATTGCTTTCGGTAACCACTCCCCTCCCTCACAGGGAGGGGCTGGGGGGTGGGTCCTAGAATCCTACATTGAGTCCGAAGGTGACGTTGAGGGGGATGGGGTAGCCAAAGTTAGCGTTCTCGGGATCTACGCCGGTGAAGCTCTTGCTCTTGATGGTGAAGAGGTTCTGGGCACTGACGTACATGCGGAGGCGGTCGGCGTGGAGCTTGCTGCAGAACTTCTCGGGCAGGTTATAGCCGAGCTGTACGGTGCGGAGTTTGGCGTAGCTGCCATTCTCGACGAAGTAGCTGCTGACGCGCTTCTCGTTATTGTTGTCCATGGTGCTGATGGCGGGGATGTTGCTGCTCATGTTCGTGGGGCTCCAGGCATCGAGCAGACGGCTGCCCTTGTTCAGGTTGCTGATGTTCAAGCCGCTCCAGAGGTCGGTCTCACGCTTGAGGTCAGAGATGACATCGACGCCCTGCACACCCTGCCAGAACATGGTGAAGTCCCAGTTCTTGTACTGCAGGTAGATGTTCAGGCCCCAGGTGAAGTCTGGCACGGGGCTGTAGATCCATTTCTGGTCCTTCTCGTTGATGACTCCGTCCTCGTTGAGGTCCTTCCAGCGGATGCGGCCGAGGCCGGCACCGTTCTGGGTGGCGTGGTTGTCTATCTCGTCCTGACTCTTAAAGATGCCGTCATAGACGTAACCGACTTGTGCACCAAAGGGATGTCCGACAACGCTCTCTACGCCGTTGCCACCAAAGGTGCCACGTGCGGCGATGGTCTCGGGCAGCTTGGTCACTTCGTTGCGATAGGAACCAATGTTACCCGCGATGTCATACTGGAAGTTGCCGACGTTGCCACGGTAGCCGATGTTGAACTCCACGCCCTTGTTCTCCATCTCGCCAGCGTTAATCCACTGGCTGCTGCCCTCACCCATGACACCGATACCGGGCATATAGACGAGGATGTCCTTGGTCTTCTTGAAGTACCATTCGAACGAGCCGTAGAGGGCGTTGCGGAAGAGGCCGAAGTCCAAACCGATGTTGGTCTGCGTCGTGGTCTCCCATTTAAGGTCATCGTTGCCAAGCTGATTGCGTTTGAAGCCGGAGGGCAGCGTTTGACCGCCATTGGTTCCGGCGATGTCGTAGCTGGTGCCGTAGCTCTGGCCACCAAAGCCAGCCTCGCCGTAGTTGCTCTCGTAGAGTGTGTAGCGGGCAATGTTCGAGATTTCCTGGTTACCCGTCTGACCCCAGCTGGCGCGCAGCTTCAGGTTGTCGAGCCAGTTAATACCCTTCATGAAGCCTTCCTCGCTGATACGCCAACCGGCACTGACGCTGGGGAAGGTTCCGTATTTATTATTCTTACCGAAGCGACTGCTGCCGTCATGGCGAACGGTGAGGCTGGCCAGATAGCGGTCGGCGTAGGAGTAGTTGATTTTACCAAAGAATGATGTGAGCGTGTAGCCCTCGCCACTGCCGTAAGCCTCGGCCTCGCCCACACCGGCGTTGGGCCACATATAGTCGGGGTTCAGGATCATGTAGTCATACTTTTTGCCACTGAGCCACACGTCATCCTCGCGGTTCAGCTCAACGCCAGCGAGGACGTCGCCGCGGTGCTTGCCCTTCTCGAAATTGTAGGTGGCAATGGCATTCCACATCCACTTCGTCCAGTGCTCCTGCTTGGCTTCCACGCCGTTGATGGGGTTGGCCACGGTTCCCTCAGTGATGGGGTACTGGAAGATGCGCTGCTGTTTCTGTGCGTAGTCGAGACCAAAGGTGGTTTTGACGTTGAAGCCCTTGAAGGGGTTGATGTTCAAGTAGGCATCGCCAAACATGCGCCAGTAGGTGTAACGGTTATCGCTGTTGCGGTCCAGACGAGCCACGGGGTTCTCGCGGTCGGGATAGCCGCCCACAGGACCTGCGTAGTCTCCGCTGGTGGTGTAGACGGGGAGTGAGGGATTGAACTGCAACACATTCTCCAAGAAGCCGCCAGGCGCCTGCACCTCGCTGGTGCGGTTGACGGTTAGGTTCTCACCCACGGTAATCAGGTTGCGCTCGCCCAGTTTGATGAGCTTGTAGTCTGAGTTCACGCGAGCCGAGAAACGGTCAAAGTCGCTCTGCTTGATAATACCCTTATTCTTATAATAGCCGAGGGAGAAGAATGACGATCCGCGTTCGCTGCCGTTGCTCAGCGAGACGTTGTACTGCTGAATGACACCCGTGCGGGTGGTCTCGTCGAACCAATCTGTGTCGGCGGCAGGTGTGGTGCCGGCGGCATCCAGATATTTGCTCATGGTGATGCCGTTGAGCACGGGCACACCCTGCTGGTTGTAGGTCCAGTCGTAGCGGTAGCCGAGGCCGTTCTGGTTGGGGTCGAGGCCGTCGTTGACATAGCCCTGCCACATCACCTGTCCAAACTCCTTGGCGTTGAGCACGTGCATCTTGTGGGCGTAGGTCTGCACGGCCACCGAGCCGTCGAAGTTGATCTTCACCTTGCCTTCCTTGCCCTTCTTGGTGGTGATGATGATGACACCGTTGGCGGCGCGGCTACCATAGATGGAAGCCGAGGCTGCGTCCTTCAGCACCTGTATGCTCTCGATGTCGTTGCCGTTGAGTTCGTGCATACCAGCCTTGGTGGGCACACCATCGATGATATAAAGCGGGTCGTTGTTGTTGAGCGTGCCCACACCGCGGATGCGTACCGTGGCAGCTCCCGAGGGCGAACCGTCGGCAGCGATGTTCATTCCGGGGACGCGACCCTGCAGAGCCTTGATGGGGTTGTTCTCATTCTGCTTGGCAATCTCGTCCACGTTGACCACGCTCACGGCGCCAGTAAGGTCGGCCTTGCGCTGCACGGTGTAGCCTGTCACCACGAGTTCGGTCATCTCCGAGGCAGCCTCGCCCATCGTGACCGTCATGCCGTCCTTGGCAATGACTTCTTGGGTCTCGAAGCCCATGAAGGAGAACACGAGGGTAGCACCTTGGGACACTTTCAATGTGAACTTGCCGTCCATGTCGGTGATAGTGCCGTTGGTCGCGTTGCCTTTTTCTCTTACCGTGGCACCTGGCAGACCCTCACCGAGGTCGTCGAGCACTGTGCCACTAATGTCCACTTGCTGCGCCCAGAGCGCTGTGCCAGCAAGAATGAGCGCGAAGCTCATCAACAATCGTTTTAGCTTTTGCATTGTTTTGTCTTTTAATGAATGATGTTTGTTGGTTTTGCTGTTGCAAAGGACGTTATAATATATAAAGGTGTAGATAAAGTATCGTTCATCCCCTTGAACATTTGTTTCTATGCAACAAATCTGCAAGAGGATGAACGATATTTAGAAGGTTGAAAGGTTGACAAGTTGACAAGTTAACGAGTTGACAAGTTAACAAGTTGACGAGTTGACAACGTTTCCGCTCGAGCTTGCTCGTTTGACACTTCAAGAACTTTTCCTGACTTCTCCTGGCACCCTGCCAAATTCATCCTTGAAGCATTTGGTGAAATAGGCGGGGGCGGAGAAACCGACGTCGTAGGCCACCTCGCTGACGTTTTTATCTGTGGTCAGCAACATCTGGTAGGCTCGATTCAGACGGGCGATGCGTAGGAGTTCCACGGGTGACGAGCCCGTGAGGGCCTTAACCTTGCGGTAGAGCTGCACACGACTGAGGTTCATGTCTGCCGCCAGATCCTCCACGCTAAGCTCACTGTTCGTCATCCTCCGTTCCACTACTTCGCGAAAACGGGTAATGAAGAGAGGCTCTGTTTCTGTTTTTTGCCCTTCCTCTGGAATATCGGCGATTGCCGTTGTTTTCTCTGTGTTCTCCGTCAATTCTGTACTCTCTGTGCTTCCCAGATTCCATAGGTTATTCACAACGCGTTCCCTGCGGATATTGACTTTACTGAGGTGGTTAAGGTAGAAAAGGACGATGGCCACGAGCAGCAGGATGATGACGCCGATAGCCAACCAGTTGACCACTCTTTGCACATCAAGTTCATGTAGATAGTTGTCCGCCTTGTCGTGCAGCAGGTCAAGACGGTCGGCTTGTCGCATCAGCTCCTCACTCTGCATCAGCAAGACCTTGGCATTGTCTCTTGTCACTAAGGCCGACATCAGCATCGTCTCCTTCTTGTAGGGCTTTCCTTCGAGAATATTAACAGCCAATTCGATAATCTGGTCGCCGTGTGTGGGATAAATGTACGAAGCGTCGAGCAAAGAGTCGCGCACCAGTTGGATGCCGCCGTTCTCTCCCGGCAAGCCATCGATGCCGCAATATAGTGTAGAGTTTAGAGTGTAGAGTTTAGAGTTTGCTAACGCTTTCCTTGCTCCCATCGCCGTGCGGTCATTGGCACCGAACACAAGGTCTACGCGTACATCTTTATTATTTAAGAGCCATTGTTTCGTACTCTCGTATGCGGTCGGCTCCGTCCAGTCACCCTGCAGCGAGCCCACCACCTTGATACCGGGCGCATCCTTGATGGCGTCCATGAAACCGTTGTGGCGCTCGATGGCGGGCGATGACCCTTCTAATCCTTTTATCTCTAACACCGTTCCCCGACCATGTAGCCGAGAAACAATGTATTCGCCCATCACGCGCCCCATCTCGTAGTTGTCGGCACTGATAAAAGCGGTATATTTCTGTGAACTGGTCTTGCGCTCGAAAACAATCACGGGGATGCCTTTGTCGTATGCACGGTCGATGGCGGGCGAGATGGTCTGCACCTGATTGGGTGCCACAATCAGCAAGTCGATGCCATCATTCATGAGGCTGTCAATCTGCTGCACCTGCCGCTCGTCGCTATCGTAGGCCGCAGCAAACTTGAGCTCCACGTTGTCATGGAAATAAGCATCCATACGCAATTCAGCATTCTGTTTGTCACGCCAGATGTCATCCGAACACTGTGACACACCAATACGGTATTTTACTTTGCCTCCAGCACATGAAGCAAGCATAGCTGCTATTACAATGATGGTTAATAGAAAAAACTTTCGCATATTTTCTTGCTGTTTCATCTGGGTTAAAACGGAGTTTGTCTTTACATCTATATGTTGGGGATATTCTTTTTAGTCATCAGGTGGCGCTTGCTACCAAACAAGCAGTATGAGACGTTTTGCTGGTGTTGCCATACTGAGCGTAGTTTTTTCTGGAACGTCATTGAGTCCTGAAACTCGGCTATCTGCTGAAATTCATCAAGACATAGGACGATGTGAATGCCTTTCTTTTGTGCAATACGCTCTGGCAACTGCAGAATGTCCTCTGCATCGTCCTTGGCAGGAAATTCAAAAGACAGGGAATACTCTTGTATTGAGTCAGGACTGAATGCCACTTTCGTTATCACCCTGGAAAGAAACTCCTTGGCTGTGGCCATCCATTCCTCGATTTTAGAAGATGTCTGCTGGATAATGGTAGATGCGAACACCTTATAGAAATCATATTCAGACTTGCAGGAAAACACATCAATATAGATGATTTTGATGTCTGGCCTAATGACATTGGCCATGACTTTCTTCACCAGCGACGTCTTTCCCCATCGACGCGGAGAATTGAGGATGGTGTTGATGCCATGGGTCAGATTGGCCTCCTGGTGCTCTGCGTCCTTGGTTCTATTCGTGAAATAACTACCTTCAACAGCCTTACCGAATACAAAAGGATTCTCTTCCATGCCTATCGTTTTTTAGAAATTCGGCACAAAGATACAAAAAAAAAGAAAAGTAACAAAACTTTTATTAAAAAAGTTGTTACTAAATGCAGTGTGACTTGGTGTTTTAAAAAAACTGCATGTCCACTTCCTGCAAGTCCTATTTCTATTAAAGAGTGTTTTTTGAGTGCTCATAGTTCTTGCAGTCAGCGCCATGTTCAAGGGGATAATGCCCCACCTGATGAGTAAAGGAAGCCACTTCTTTGGGAACAAGGAGGCTATTGGCGAGTTAGCTGCGTCCACCGCAAATATTCGCAGCGTCAGCAGGAAATACTTGCAGCGGACGATGGAATGATTTGCAGCGGTCACTGCAAACCGATGTTTTGAACATGATGCTATCATCCTTTTCATGCGAACCTGTCATCAAAGTGTTAAATCAAGAGTTTGACCTTCCCAGATTCCCCACCTGAAAAAGTATGCTGTAATTTCGCAACCGGAAAGAGACATCCCGGCTGCGGCTTGCCGCCGATGCCCAGATAGCATCTATCTGGAAATAGCACACTAAGGGTTGCGAATGTTCCCCGAGGGAAATTCTGCCAACCCCGTGCGGCAGGGGCTCCTGCACCCGACGAGTGCAAGCACCGTCATTAAGCCGTCAGTTCGACACAAGTTGTCTCACCTGACTTTAACAAATAAATTATTACAACTATGGGAAAGAAAACTTCAAAGCACATCAGGGCGGCAGCCGTGAACGCCGATCGAGACATCACCAACGCCATCAACACAGCACGGAAGGAGGCCAAGGAAGAGGGGATGGCAGAAGGAATGGAAAAAGCACATTACGAGACAGCAAGGAAGATGAAGGCTAAAGGCTTTGACAGCAAAGAGATTGCCGAACTGACAGGGCTGACGGAACAAGAAATAAAACTCCTGTAGTACATAAATGATAACGTGGCCTATTATTCCTCGTCTGCTGTTGAGCATGAAGGCTCCCGTGGTGCAACAGAAATAGAACGGCGAAATGCAGAAAATCGGCAAAAGATTTGGCTGATTGAATGATTTCGTCTATCTTCATGAGATACTAAGGAGCCAGTTGTCCACGTCCTTCATGTTCTCTGGTTCCTTGTCGAAAGCCTTCAAATATAGGCGGCGACGCGTCTTCGACACGAAGGGAGCACTGAGTCCCATGAGAACCGCTATCTGTATAGGCTGGAAATCCATCTTGATGAGCATCGCCACCCGCAGTTCATTCTGCAGGATGGGCTTCACCTGCTTTCTTAAGGTCTGAATGAACGAAGGATATAGCTTTACGATTTGCTGCTGTAGGGCCTCCCAGTTCCTAGAGGTAGCGCACTTGCTCAGTTCCAGTTGTCGCCTCATCTGTCGGACTCCGTCTCCAAGGTTCTCCATCTGCCTGGCTTCCTGCTGCAGCGCTTCCATCAACACCACCATCTTGTCCATCTCTTCTTGGTGTTCCAGGAGTTCTCGTTCCTTCAACCGCATTTCTTGCTCCATCACTTGGATATCCTGCTCTTTCTCTTTCAGCAGTTCATGCAGTTCGTTGATGCGTTGCTGGGTTGCGTCTGACGCCGAGTCTTCTTTGGCCTTGGGTAGATGTAGTTCCGCTAATTCGCGTTGAATCTCATCGCGCTCTGCCTGTTGGAGAGCCAGGTCTTCACGAACTTGCATCAGCATGGTTTCCATCTCTGATGCCTTGTTCTCGGCTTTCACCCTCCGTTCCTCTTCTTGTGCCAGAGCTTTTTCCTTCTCTTGCATCTTGCGCTGTTGTCTGTTTCTGAAAGCCAGCAAGACTGTTGCCATGGTCAGCAAGATTATTCCGCCAGAGAGCAACGAAACGGTCAACAGGTTTTTCAGTTCTTTTCGTGCCATCTCACTACTTCGTACCTGCTCCTTCGATGCTTCGTAGTTGTAGATGTGCTTCATCTGGATGATGGATTCGCTCACTTTGTGGTGATAGTTGCTGTCTACGGCTTCACATTGCAATGTGGCATATTTCAGTGCCGAGTCCGCTTGATGTCGCTGTTCGTAGACCTTCTTCAGTCCGCGGTAGGCGGCTTGACGGTTATTCCAGTCCTTGGCTTCCAGCTCCTGGCGAAAGCACCATTCTGCTGAATCCAACTGCTGCAGAGCAAGAAAGAACTCGCCCTTGGTACCATAATACATAGGATACGGAGTGCCGTCGTAGCGGTCATACAGTTGAATCATTCTTTGGGCATCCTTTGTCTGCCGTTGTTGTAGGTAGAACCACGCAAATGAAATGGAATAATACACAACCATAGAAGTGTCACCATATTCAAGGCAATCTTGAATAAGTTGTGGCACTCTCTTAATAAATAACTGATGGTCACCATTAAGGAAATAAAGATTAATGATTCCAAATGCGTTATCAAAGGCGTAGGAGGTATCCCTTGCTTTCCATGCAAAGTGCTCCGCTCTATATGAGGACTCTAATGCCTCAGGTAAAACATTCTGTAATCGTTGCAGATCACTTTTCTGAGCCTCTGCCCTCGCCATCAATCGGTAGTCGCAATCCTTCTGTGTGGTATCCGCCATTTCAATCACCTTCTGGAACGCTTCCACGCCTTGCGGCGCGTCTCCTATATCCCGAAAGATGCTGCCGAGAAGGTAGTAACCCAACATCTGTTGCTCCGTATCCCGCTGCTTCCGATAGTAGTCAATAGCGTCCAAAACCATCGTGGTATCCGCACCTTCCAGAGGAATATAGGCCAGATTCTTTGCCTTGATGGTCATGAGGGCGTAGCGAGCGCGGTCCTCATCGGTTACGGGCTTCGTATCCTTAAGGATCAAATAGACGGACTTCGGATTCCTTTCAATGTCTTCTTCGTAGGCATCCAAATGAGACTTGATGGAGGACTTGTTGCATCCTATCAAGAGAAAAAAGCATCCAAAAAGATAAAATATGCGGCTCATTGTTTGATTTTTTTGTGGGAATGCAAAGGTACACAGAAATCTCGGAATCTCAAACTTTTACGCCCACTTTTTACACTTCCGCAGTAAAATTTGGTAAAATAAGCGGATTCGATTTCAATTTTGGTAAAATGAATTCTCATAAATAAGTCCTACCTTTGCAACGGATTTCAGAGAAACCCATTTTAGTAACCAATTCAATAACTCACAAAAAAACAGTATGAAAAAGTTGACTTGTCTGTTATTATCCTTGCTGATTCTGTCGTCCTGCAGAGATAAAGAGGAACCGGAGACTCATTGGCTTGGCGACCCGGTGCCTTGTGACGTTATCTTCCAGATTCTGGACGAGGAAGGTCATGATCTGCTAGACCCGGCAAACCCGGATGCTTTCGGCGAAAACGTTGTGGCTGTCACTTGCCGCAACAAACATACAGGTGAAATACAGACCTACTATTTCGGAGCCTACTCGGAAGAGAAACTTCACTCCTTATTCCAAAAGGGCACCTACGGT
>CACXXT010000055.1 GCA_902771725.1 uncultured Bacteroidales bacterium | reverse complement strand
CCAGTGGTTGCGTTCCAGGTCCCAGTAGCAGACGAGGAAGTCGGGTTGGTGGCCGGTGCCGTTGGGGTGTTGTTCTTCGGGGATGAGGCTGAGGCGGCGCGTGCCGATGGCCTCGCGCCATTCGCCATTTTTCTTCTGGTACCAGAAGCGCACCACGCGGCGGCGCAGTTCCTGCTCCAGTTCCTCCAGCTCCTTGTTCATCTCGATGACGTTCTCACCGTCATACAATGTCTCGATTTCTTCTTTTTTCATAATCTTTTTCGTTGGTTAAATAGGACAAAAACAATAAAAAAACACCTCAGCTGAGGTCTGCATCGTCCGACTTCGTCGTCCGCTTCTCTGCGTTGCTGTCCGTGTCCGCTTGAAAGCGAGCTTTCGCGTCCACGATCAGCATCGCATCGGATTCTGCGCTGCGCTGGAATCCAGCCCTCAGCTTCGGCAAAAACAACGGACTTCGTCCTGAAAAACAACCTGCGGGAGGCGTGCCAGGGAGCGTGAAGGATGCAACATCGATGACTGCTTGCTGCCCTGTTCGGGCGCTACCTTGCTGGTTGATCATATTTGCGATATTTGAAGGTTTAATTTATGTCTTGAATTCATGGGGCTTAATTTATGTCTTGAATTCATGTTAAAAGATATGATGTCATGGTTTTCTTACACGAATTCGAGACACGAATCTGTTTCATGAATTCGAGACACGAATGGGCACTTCGTGCAAACATCGATAGCTGCGTACAACCTTTTTTCAGTGGAGCGAAGCGGAACGGTGTTTTTGCCGCGGCGGCGGTCTGTGTTTCGGAACGAAACCGTGGATGGTCTGGACGGCGTGTGAGAGCTTGCTCTCAGACACGCACGGACGGGGCAGACACGTTGGTCGTAGACCACAGGCCGCCGCCAGCGGTGTTTTTTATGTTTTGTTCTTACTTTTCATTCTTATATTTTTTCATTTTTATATTTTCTAATTTTCTACTTTTCTCATTTTCTCATTTTCCTCAAGTGCAACACTTGGTGCCGATGGCGAGGTCCGTAGCTGACATGTATCCAGTCGCAGACCTTGAGTTCGGGATCCCAGTTCTCGTAGATAAGCTGGTCATAGGGCAAGTCCAGTCCTCGGATGAGGTTACCCAGCCGCGTGTTGTAGTAGCAGTCTCCGGTGGTGATGTCGGCGGCCTGCCCCAGACAGTGCTGGCTGCTTCGCACGCCACCCACGAGCTTGTTCAGTCGCCGGCAGCGGTACGCGCTGTTGACGTAGATCGGTGCTTTCCACACCCGCCGCAGTGGCTCCAGCACGTTGTCGCAGAGCGCCTGCAGATTCCCCACCACCTCTTCTGTGGGGATGTTCGCCACGAAGGGGAACCTCTGACTCCGTGTCAGTTCCTGCATCGTGAAGTGCGGAGAATAAAATTCATGTTGTTTCATAAGTCAAATCATTTTAGCCCCCCTCCAGCTCCCCCCAGGGGGGGAGGGAAGCGTTTCCGTTTGTTTTTATAGATTCTCTTTTAATTTTTAATTCCTTTTTCTCATTTCTCTTTTAATTTTCACATCACTTCATGGTCTCGAACCTGCATTGCAGATCTTGGAGTACCATTTGCAGCTGTGCGATGACGCTGGTGTTGCGGAGGATGTCGTGGATGGTGTGGAGGTATAGAGAGGCCAGCGCTGCCAGTGAGCCCACTTTCTTTTTGAGCCTGTAGTCCGTGATTTGCTGCTGACATGCCAGCCACTCCTCCTCGTCGTCCAGATCCTTCAGTCTCTGGATGAGCACTTCCGTCTCCACGAGTTCGTTGTGCAAGTCAGTGACCTTTCTGTAAAACTCTTCTGTCATAGCCTTTCTAATTTTCTAATTTTCTAATTTTCTAATTTTCTCCATTCTCCTTTCCTCCGCCTCCGCATGCCGCTGCGCATTGGACTTGCCTCGATTGAGTCGGCCTGTCTTCCTCGCGTGTTCCCTTATGGCTTCGCTGCGCCTTAGGTTCTCGCTCTGGCTGATGACCTGCAAGTTCGATGGTCTGTTGTTCAGCGTGTCGCCGTCGATGTGGTCCACCACCCAGTGTCGTGGGTCGGCTATGGTGAATCCCATCTGGCAGTGCATGGTCAGCTGGGCGACGTAGAGATGAATCAGGGTGCCTTTGCGTCTTATTTTTATGAATTCCCGGAACATCGGCTTCGCCTTGATGCCATGCTTGCGTTGCCATATCTTCACGTCCTTCTTCCACGACTTCACGGGGTAGATGATGTCGCCGAGTCGGCGGTGGTGCAGCCGTCGGTAGAAGGTCAGCGGTCGGTCGAGCTCGAAGTCCAGCGGGTCGTAGTACAGCACTCCGTCCCAGGCCGGCACGGGTCGCAGCAGCTTCCAGTGGTGTCGCGGCAGTCGTCGTGCCACGTAGTCAGGCATTGTTTTTTCCATTTGTCATCAGGTTTTCGATGAACTCGCGTCCGCGCCGAGTCCAGACGAGGAAGGGTCGTTCGCGGAGTTCACCGTTGCGGGTGAAGTAGTTGAAGTGGCGTGTGCGTGCCAGGTCTCGGCTGGCGAACTCCGGTGTGAGTTCGTGGTGGCCATGTCGTTTGTGGAGCACGCCGAAGTCTCTGAGTGCGGACAGCAGTTCGCCGGCGCGCATCTCCTTGTTGAGTCCCCTGGCGACCTCGGAGGTTGTCAGGCAACCCTCCGTCTGCTGGTTCTGGTCGGCGATCTGTTCTGCCATGATCTCTCCGGCCATCTCCAGCACCTGCCTCTCGCTTAGCGGGCATTCATGTGTTCTTTTCTTTTTCATAGTCACTAAAATGTTAATGGGTTAATAAATTAGCTCAGCATAGCTGCCAGAAACAGCAGTCCGAGTCCGGTCATCAAGGTCAGCACCAGCTGCCCCAGTCGGCGAAAAAATTCTTGGTCTGTCATAATCGTACCTTTGTTTTGAAGTTAATAATAATAATAAATAGGTGTCGAATCCTCTTTGATTCTTGGTGCAAAGGTACGGATAAAAAAAAGCGTTCCAAACACTTTGGAACGCCTAAATAACCACTTGGTAATGGTTTGGTAATCGATTGGTAACGGATTGGTAATGGATTGGTAATGGCTATGGCATCAGCAGCGCAGCATTACCCAGTTCTTGCGCCAGTGCCTGCACCACCACCTTGCATTCAGCAAAGAAATCCTCGTCCTTCTTTTCGGGTTTCACGTTGTCTATCTGTCTTGCATCCTGCTCCATAAACGATGCCATGATCAGTCTTCGGATGTTATCGTTGTCGCATTCGGGTTTCAGCCTCTTGGTGAATGGCAGCCGCGCCACTCTGCTGCAGAACTCCGACCCCTTCACCGGGTAGTTGCAGTACCAGCGCAGGCACCAGTACACCGCAGCCCATTTCCTCTTCTCGTTCACGGGTCGTCCTTCCCCGCACACGGCCTCCAGCGCCCGTGCTATCTGCTCGTCTGTGAATCCGTTGGGTTGCTGTTCCTTGCTGCTGTGCACGTCCCCGTTGTAGCTCACGGAGCCGTTGTAGGTCACATTGCCGTCGATTTTGTAGAAATGGTTGATGGTGCCGTAGAAATAGTTTTCCACGTGTTTTCGTTTTCCACGTGTTTTCTAACGTTTCCAGCATGTTTCATAATTTTGCCTTGCTTTTAGTTGTTAGTGATTAATAATTAATTAATTAGTTATTGCACAAAAAGCAAGGGCAGACGAGTTCGTATGTACACTCTGACCCCGGGATTCTCAGGCCCCTGTAGGAAATGTAATACGACCGTCGCCCTCGCCGTGATGCTGCTCACGCGAAGCGATGGTCGCAAATCTCCTTCCTACATGGATTTAAGCCACGGCGGGCTCACTGAGAATTTCGGGGTCGGAAAAGATAAGCGATGTTGTCGCCCGATATGTCTTTACTTCGTTGTTGTCTGTTTCGTCTGTTCTGTTTTAGGATTAGACAATCTTTTCGTATATAGGTTTACTCCTCGGCCACATATTTGTCGATATGGCCGTTGAAGTTGTTCGTGATGTTGATGTTGATGGCTGGCTGGAAGTCTCCGTCGCTGATATCTGCGAAACGCTTGAAGAACGCTTTCAGCCGCTCCACCACCCGGGCTATCTTGCCCTCGCGGTTCGCATTGGGGTCAAAGGGGTTGATGGACGGCATGATGCCGTCGAGTTCCATACCGCCCTCGGGCACGTAGCCGCGTTCGTAGGCGTTCTCCATGAATTCCACGGCCTGCTCGCGTTTGAGCTGTTCCTCCTGCACGAGCGCCTCGAACTGCCGCCGTTTCTCCTCGTTCACATATACGCGCCATGCAGCATCCACCTCGCTGTTGGGTGTCAGCTGTTCGATGAACCGTTCTATCAGTTCTTTCTTGTCGCGCAGGTCGGGGCTGCTGTCAATAGCCTTGCTGATTCGGACTCTGATTTCGCCGTCCTGCTTGTGGCTCTTCCTGTACTGCTCAACCAGGAAGAGGATGAAGTCGATGTTCACCTCCACCTGCTTCACCAACTCCATTTCAAAGACGATATCATCACAGATGTCTTCTTTATCCTTCTGTACTCTGATATACTTCTCTCTCAGGTCGAGATAGATGCTGGTGTAGTCCTGCACGTCTCTCTCGCTGAGCATATCTTTGCCTTGGAACTGGTCAAAGACACTGAGCAGGTTTCGCATCTTCAGGATATTGCCAAACAACTTGATAAAGTTTCTCTCTGCCTCTTCGCCAAGTGGCAGTTCGCCCGGCTGCAGTGTGTTCAGCAATTCCTCCACCAGTTCCTTATATCCTTTCTGATGTTGCCCTTTGTTGTCGTCATATCCGTTGAAATAGTCGTCAAACGGGCGCAGGATAGAGACACCGCGAGCCTCGGGGTCACCGAAGAGCGATAGCGCCTTGTTGGTGGAGTCTTCCAGATTGCGGAAGCAGACGATATTTCCGAACTGCTTGATGCTGTTCAGAATCCTGTTCGTGCGCGAGTATGACTGCAACAATCCGTGATACCTCAAGTTCTTGTCCACCCACAGCGTATTCAGCGTGGTGGCATCAAAGCCCGTGAGGAACATATTCACCACCAGCAGGATATCGATTTCCCTGTTCTTCATCCTCAGCGAAACGTCCTTGTAGTAGTTCGGGAACTTGTCGGCACTGGTGTCGTAGCTGGTGCCGAACATATTATTGTAATCCGTAATAGCTCGCTCCAAGAACTCGCGGCTGCTGGCATCCAGTCCCTCTGTATTGTCGCTGTTCTCGTCGCCTTCATCGTCCGGGTCGGCTTCATTGACTCCATAGCTGAAGATGGTGGCAATGCGCAATCGCTTGTTCTCTGGCAGTTCTTCCATCTGGCGAAGGAACTCCAGGTAGTACTGCTTGGCCATCGGGATATTCTGTACGGCAAAAATGCTGTTGAATCCGTTCAGCAGCGATTTTCCGTGCTCCTCTTCCACTTTCTTCTTCTTGTCCTTTGCCAGCTCTTCCACATTGGTTACGACACTCATCTTGTAGTTCTTCCCCTGCAGCGTCTGTTGTGCATAGTGTTCCAGAATATACCTCGTCACGTTGCTGATGCGGCGTGGGTCACTCAGTGCCTTTTCCCGTTCAATATCCCACACTTGAGTATTCTCAACACCTTCTTTTTCCTTCATCGTGCTTATATAATCCACGCGGAAGGGCAACACATTGTGGTCGCTGATGGCATTGACTATAGTATATGTATGCAGTCGTTCGCCAAAGGCATCCTCCGTGGTCTTGATGAGTCCTGCACCGGTGGCCATATTCTCTATGAAGATAGGTGTACCCGTAAATCCGAAGATGTAGTATTTCTTGAACTTCTTCGTGATGGCGGCATGCATCTCTCCGAACTGCGAGCGGTGGCACTCGTCGAAAATCAGCACCACTTCTTTCTTGTATATCTCGCTGTCTGGGTTCTTCTTGATGAAACTCGACAGCTTCTGAATGGTAGTGATGATGATCTTGCTCTTGCTACTGGCTATCTGCTTCTCCAATACGCTTGTCGACGTATTGCCGTTAGCAGCACCCTTCTGGAACCGGTCATACTCTCGCATGGTCTGATAGTCCAAATCCTTCCTGTCCACCACGAACATCACCTTATCAATATAGGGCAGCTTGGTGGCCAGCTGGGCAGCCTTGAACGAGGTCAGCGTCTTGCCCGAGCCCGTCGTGTGCCAGATGTAGCCGCCTGCCTTTACGGTACCGTACAACCTGGCATTGTGTGCCACCTCGATGCGGTTCAGAAGTCTTTCAGTGGCAGCTATCTGATAGGGGCGCATTGCCATCAGGATATTCTGCTCTGTCAGCACACAGAAGCGGGTCAGAATGTTTAGCAGAGAGTGGCGGCTGAGGAATGTAGCAGTAAAGTCTTCCAAGTCATTCAGCAGTTTGTTCTTTGCATCACTCCAGTATGAAGTGAACTCATAGCTGTTGCAAGTTCTTTGTCTTCCTGCCTTAGCCTTGCTGTTCTGTTCCTTGATGTGGTTGTCGCGAGTAGTGTTGCTGTAATACTTTGTTGTGGTTCCATTCGAGATGATGAATATTTGCACAAACTCAAACAAAGCATTGTCAGCCCAAAACGACTCTCTTCCATATCGGTTTATCTGATTGAAAGCCTCTTTGAGCAACACCCCTCTGCGCTTCAGTTCTATATGCACCAATGGCAGACCATTCACAAGAATGGTGACATCATAGCGATTCTTCTGGCTTCCGCTATCTGCGGAGTACTGATTGATGACCTGCGTGATGTTGTGGTGAACGTCCTTCTTGTCTATGAGCGATATATTCAGCTGCGTGCCGTCTTCGCGGACAAAGCTCTTCTTATAGTCGCGCTGAATGGTGAAAGCCTTCTCCTTGATGCCATTGCTTTCCTTAGCTATCTCGCTCTTGAAGAACCGTTGCCACTCACTATCAGTAAATGTGATATCATTCAACGCCTCCAACTGCCTGCGAAGGTTCGCTATCAGCTCCGCTTCATTATGGATAGGAAGATACTCATATCCCTGTCGCTGAAGTTGGGCAATCAGTTCATTCTCCAAGTCACTCTCACTCTGGTAACCTGTTTCCCTCTCGCGTTCCTCACGCACATACTCAGCCACAACTGTACTCTGAGTATTCTGTGAAATGATATCTAATATTTCTGCCATTCTCTCTAATAATAAAGCTTATTTTTTCTCAAATGTCATTACCTCATCAATGGTGACAATAGAGTCTTCCCTGAAATTATGACAATTATATTTAGCTGTGGCAGTCAAATCCACCTCCAACACATTATTCCATATCTGACATTCTTCCATAGGATAGCCAGGGTCAAGGCAATAGAAACTTGTTTTATCTTTTTCCTCCTTATAACCTATTATCACAACCGCATGTCCATATTGCCTCTTGCGAGAGAGACCTATTTCCACAGGCTTGTTGCTGTCAATAGCTTCTTTTATCACAGCCGTCAAGTCGTATTCATCAGCGGAATAATAGTAGGGGGTCACTTTCTTTCTAAATGCCGATTGTAATTCGTCTTTCAGAATCTTCAATTCATAGCCTTTTATCACCATCCCTTTTTTTTCAAGAAAATGGTTTATAAGTCTTCCGTCAGAAGTGTTTCTCCTTAGTGATTCAGGGACATTTGTTATTATGTTACGTTTGATGATTTTTTCTATCACCAAACACATCATCATACTATAAACAGCACAAGCTGCATCAAGTTCTCCTTGACGAAGATGTGCCATCTGCTTCGTTCCTTTAACCATTAAGCCCTCTTTGGTTAAGGTTACTTTGTCTATTAATTTGATTTCTGCCATTATGCTGTCTTACGCTTAAATGTCAATAGTTTCTCTCTATAATATTCGTATTGTTTGCGCCTTGCTTCTATCTCTGCTGGCAAACCACTCTGCAGGTCTGTTGTCAAAGCCTCAAAGCGGTCAAGGATAGAGACGATTCTATTTTGTTCTTCTAATGGGGGCAAAGGGATAGTAAATCCGTTTATATCCTTCATGCTTATATGTGGAATAGCCCCTGCTGTTTTTTTCTTATCAACGTAATCTGAAAATGAATTCGTTATATTGTAATATATATATTTGAAATTTTCTTTTGTTCTTAATCGGGCTACTCGCTGTACTAAAAGCAACGGTAAATGTTCCTTCTTCAAATAACAAAAGCTTTTTCCAACTAAAGATCCATCCATTGAGATAATAATATCATTAGGTTCAAGTAGATACTTCTCTAATCCTTCAGAACTCTCCCAATACTTGTTTAGTTCTGAAGAAAAGTCAAAATAGCCACGCTTAATATTTGCACCTCTCATTAATTGAATTCCTTCATCTTTAAATTTCGAACTATCAAATGGAAATCCAGATAGGGTATCACAAATCTCTCCCAATGTCATCCACTTTACGTCAAATCTTGCTCCTCCCGCTTCATCAAAAGTCAGGAGTTGATTCCTGTAGTATTCGTATTGCTTTCGCCTTGCTTCTAGCTCCGCTTCTAGCTCCGTAAAATTGTCGAGTATCTCGACAATTTTACTCTGCACCTCGATGGGAGGTACAGGGATTTCGAAGTTCGCAAGTTTCGCTTTTGAGACATTAAAACGGGTTACGCCACTTGCAGTTCTCGCAATAGCTTTACGAGCTTCAAGGCTTCTGAAATAATGTTTCAAGAAATCAGCATTGAACAATTCCAGATTATAGAGCCTTAAGCCAAAGCAAAAAGAATTTAAATAGTAGTCTTCCAGTATTTCTTTTGTAACTACAGAAGTCATACCACTCTCTTCAGGCGTTTCCGATGAACCTGTGAAAAGAATATCTTTATATTGAACTTTGTTTTGTTTTTCTCCTTCTGATATCTGAACAGTATCGGTGACTGATAAGTCGAGAGCAGGATTGGAATACACATTCATATAAGTGATGAATTTAGCATTTCCATTACCGAAATCCTTCTTGCTTTTTCCCGTTAAACCACCATAAAAAGCGCCAAGTTCCCCCAACTTCTTATACTCCACCCCTTCAGGGCAAAGCTCTTCTATCAGTCTCTTAATCTCGCTCATACCTCCACCTCCTCTAATTCTTTGATGATGGCATCCAGTTGAGTGCGCAGCGTGCTTTGGCGCTTTACTATCTCTGCTATCTCTGCATTCAGATCCTCGATATCGACAGCCTCACGAGTATCTTCCTGCTCTACATAAGTGGAAACTGAGAGATTGTAATCCTCTGCCTCAATGTCCTTTGTAGTAACTACATGACAGAAGTGTTTTTCTTCTTCCTTCGCCATACAAGCCTTATAGATTCGCTCCTGATTGGCTGAAGAAAGTTTGTTCTTATTGCCCTCGTGGATAAACTCCTGCGAAGCATCAATGAAGCAGACTCGGTTGTCACTCTTATTCTTCTTCAGCACAATGATACAAGTAGCAATTGATGCTCCAAAGAACAGGTTGCTGGGCAGCTGAATGATGGTGTCTATATAGTTGTTCTGCACCAGATACTTTCTGATTTTCTGCTCTGCACCACCACGATAGAGAATGCCAGGAAACTCTACGATAGCTGCTGTGCCTTCAGTAGAGAGCCACGAAAGCATGTGCATGGTGAATGCGAAGTCAGCCTTGGACTTTGGTGCCAACACACCCGCAGGAGAGAAACGCGGGTCGTTGATAAGTGTCACATCGCTGTCACCTGCCCAAGGCACACTATAGGGAGGATTAGATACGATGGCATCAAATGGTTCATCCAGTTCGTGCTTTGGGTCAAGCAGCGTGTCACCTAACTGAATGTCGAAATGATCATAGTTCACATTATGCAGGAACATATTCATGCGGCAGAGGTTGTAGGTCTTTAGGTTGATCTCCTGTCCGAAGAAACCTTCGCGCACGTTCTTCGCACCCAACACCAGGTTGAAGTTCAGCAACAATGAACCAGAACCACAAGCAGGGTCATAGACCTTATTGACAGTCTTCCGTCCTGCGGCAGCTATCTCCGCCAGCAGGTAGCTGACTTCGGCAGGGGTATAGAACTCACCGCCCTTGGTACCGCTGTTCAGGGCGTACATCTTAATAAGGTGTTCGTAGCAGATACCGAACACATCCAGTCCACTCTCCATGTACTTCGTGAATGGCAGGTCACGAACACTCTCCAGCAAGGTAGTGAGCAGCGTGTTGCGTTCCTCCACCGTGGAACCGAGTCCTGCATCATTGGTGTTGAAGTTGCTGAAAAGTCCTCTTACATCATCCTCACTTGCAGTACCGATGGCACTTTCCTCTATAGCCTTGAAATTATTGGCAAGGGTGGTATTCAACTCATCATTATTCTTTGCTCCATCGGCAACATTCTTGAAGAGCTGAGAGGGACGGATGAAGAAACCCTTGGCCTGTACTATCTGGTTCCGGGCATACTCTGCCTGTTCATCACTCATGTGCAGGTAGTCGGCATTTGCCACACCAGCCTCAGTCATCAGATGGTTACAATAGTCTGTAATATTCTCAGATATAAATCGATAGAAGAGTGCTCCCAGTGTGTAGTCCATAAACTGCACACTCGACACTTTGCCGCCATGCACCAGATTGGTCGCCATCTTCCATATCAAATCACCTATCTCGCGTCGTAAATCGTCTTTAGTCATATCTTAGAACGGATTTATGAGAACATCAAATACCTCTAATTTTATTTATATATATCCTATTTATTTCGTTAATTGATGAATAAAGTTCAACATAGGTTATTGTTAAGTTATAAAAGCTCTTACTATGAAACATCTCATAAACCAAATTTGCGGCTGCTTCCTTTTGATCTTTTTCATCAAGTGTGTTATTGATACTAATTCTATCTATTTTGTTGTACATCAATTCTTGCTCCTTTTGGTATTCTTCTATTGAATTATTTAAATAAATAAATTTTTCCAAGGGATAATTATCTTTGAAATAATCGCTCGTATCATTTACATTTATATATATAATATTATTCAAACACAACATCAATTTATTAATTTTGGAATGAAAAGCAAAACATGACATCGCTGCTATATAATTATCTTTAGAAACATCAGACTGTTTTATTATTACTTCTATTATATCACAAAACAGCAAAAGTGAATCTTCATAATGAATGAAACGACTATATTCAGGATGTATAATAGTGTCTACATGGTTTGTCATTCTGTCATCTAATATACTTGTCCGTGTATCTGAAATCAAATCTTTCAGGCGAGCTTCCTCCTTATTATATGAAAAGAGATGAGTTGTTGCATATAAAGAAATAATAAGAGTTAAACCCGCTATAATCGCGCTCATTGCATTTAGCTTGACAATTTTCCTTAAATAATATAATAAGTTTTCCATACTCAAGATGATTTAAAGGTTCTCCATATCCAATGTTTCTGATTCATTGGAATATAATTTACATAAATTCCTTATTTCTATGATATAATCATAAAAATTAGCCTTGAAGTAATAGTGGTTGATGTCTTCATTTAAAGAGGTCAGTTCCTTTTTGACTTCTCTTAATGATTCTCTCATAATTTTGTTACTACTATTTCGGCTGCCTTTCAACACTTCAATAAGGCGATTATTTCTTAAAGTGTCTGGACCGACCCAATTGCGTACAGATTTTTCCATCACTTTTTTCTTTCCGTCATACTCATACAGGGAATGTTGGTATACATAGTCTAAACTATCTATCTCAACTATAATATCCAAAGATAATCTATCAAAGCTGTTTCTTTTTGAAAGGTTGTCTATAGCAAGGTCAAAAGATTCTTGTAAAGATATTCCTTTAAAATCGCTTTTCTCATGCGAATTTGCATAATGAGATAATAAGGAAATATAATTATGAAATCTTTTGAGATGACCTAATTTAGCCTTGTTGTTAAACAAAGACGTATCAGATTCTATTGCATCAATAGTTAATTGATCCTCTAAAACTTTTATCCTTTCTTGAACGATTTCCATTTCACTTTGCTCATGTTTACAAGCCTGCATAAAGGGGTTCAAAAGCAGTGTAGCGATTATCGGAGCAATGATAGGGACGATAAAACTTTTCACGAAGTCAATCATTCTATCATGAGGTGATAAAGAATTGACTTCTTGTTTCTTGTCAGATTCACTTATCGTGACATTCATATTAGAGTTTCTTATTTTTTTGCCCAAATTTTGGCGCCTTTTTCTAGACATAAGAATCTATTATTATCTTTCAGAAATTCTCTTCAATATAGTTCAGCAACTCCACATAGTCCTGGTGCGAGAGGTTGAGGGAACCGCGAGGCGCCATTTTCAGGCCGTGGCTCATCAGATGAGCAAGGTTCAGACGCGAGGACCTTGTCTGACCCGTCATACGGAAACGTGCATAGCGATTGTGCTGCTTCCATGAACCGAAATCACTCTTATCGATGAAGAACTCTTCCTTGAAATCCATATCGGACGAGTATGTCAAATCTGCATCTATGATTTCTATACTGAAAATGATGGCACTGTCGGGACTCGACATATAGATATAACCTGTATCACCCTTGTGGTAGTTGAAGTACTGTGACCAGTACATCTCGCCATATTTTGCAAAACAACCTTTCAGGTCGAAGAATTTGCTGTTGCAAGGAATCATCCACACGCGGTTTTCTCCTTCAGCCCTGCGCTCGCGCCTGCATTCTTTGCCGCTACCGCCAGCTACGGTCTTCTTATAAACCTCGTCTATCTCTGCGTCGTCGAGCAACAGCGAAACATCTTTGAAAATCTCCAGCGCGTCCTCTGGCTTTATATTGAAGAACTCACGCTTTTTTTCGATACGAAGATCTGTGAAGCGCTCGATAAAGCGGTGTACCAGACGTTCAGCCTCGCTATATCTCGCTGTCTTTAACGTGGCAAAGACCTCGAAGGGAAGGGGCAGAGAAGTATTGTAGAGCGTTCTCAACCGCTCCTCCATATTGATGGTCTTACCAATCTTCACCCAATCCTCGCGAAAGCTGGGGTTGGTGAGGATATACACATAACCGGTTTCCTTTGTTGCCATAACAAGATGAATTATTATTTTGAAGCCGTGCGGGGTCTCGCTCCCCGCGTCACTCATTGCAGTGAAAGCACGGCCTGACTACATACCAAAAGGCGACACTTCCGCCTGCGGAAGGTCTGATGGAACATTGCGGGATGTTTATATGTCGTTGCCATAGTTCGTTTTCCCTCAATTCGTGAGGTATGAGGTGTTCTCCAGCCACTTTTTCCCTGTTTTTCTTTGCCGTTCGGATATTTATGCCTACTTTTGCCGCCAGAAACCAAAGATTCTGTATTATGGAAGCAACAGGAACAAGAAGGAAACGCACGCGCGAGGAGATCCTTGCGTGGCTGGAAGCAGCCCGGCAGCGCAAGGCTGCATGGGAGGAAGAAACCAAACAGGAACTGAAGGCCATGGCGGACGAAAGCCTTAGAGCCAAGGAGTCCCATTATTTTGATGTGGCCGTGTAAGCGATGACTGCACTCGACCTGAACATGATCAATGCCCACTCGGATTATCAGGTTTGGCTGAGTCCGAATGGGAAATACCTTTTCAAGACCGACTTTGACATCCTCTATGCAGTGGATTTCGAGTTGGACAGCAATCCGTATTTCACGGCTTACTGGTTCAACCTCACCAATCTTGAGAATGTCTCCTCGCCCAATGACCACAAGATAGCGCAGACCGTGGTCTGCATCATCTCGGAATTTTTCCGGCAGAACCCAGACATCCTGCTTTATATGTGCAGCACCGAGGGCGGGAAGCAGGCGCAGCGCGCCCGGCTCTTCCTGCGCTGGTTCAACGGCGCCGAGCAGCAGAAGCACTACGTGGCGCGTTCCGTGGAAGTCCGGGGTGAAGAAGGCCGAATGGAATACGTCGCGCTCATAGTGCAGCGCAGCAACCCCCAACTGGCAGAAATCCTCGCCATTTTCGATGAGGAAACGGCGATGTTCAATGAGGGCAAGCCCTGAGCTTTCACGAAAAAGACCATGCATCCCTCGCCATCTTCTGGCGGGGGATTCGTGTCTTTGTATGGATGCGGCGTATGCCATTTTCTTTAATTAGTGACGATTCGTTTTCTATTTGAGCTCTTTTTTTTGAAGGGGGAAAAAACCGCCGAGAACCTCGCGGCCCCCAGCGGCCATTAATCACTTATTCATTATATGCAGTCAGCGAGCTGGCCCGCTGGAAAGCATCGGGAGTGGGTTATTCGCCGTAGACGTAGCCGTCGGCATCCTTCTCGGCATCAGTGTCAGTGGAACCAACGCCCAGCTGCGGGAGGGGGTTGCCGTCGAAGTCATAGTAGGTCTCGCTGTCCCAGGCGCCATCGGCGGTGACGACAGCAGGCAGCAGGCCGGCAGCGATGCTGTCGGCGCGCGTCAGGAGGGGTTGTGGTTTGGGTTCGGGGATATCCTCGTCCGCACAGCCGACGATGGCCGTGGCGAACACGAGGCAGAGGGCGCAGGGCAGCAGCAGTCTCGCACTCAGAGACTTACGCCACGCATGCGCGTGTTCTTTTATTTCAAATTGAGAGGAGCTTTTCTCACCCCCCGCGATTAGAAGGATTATGGGTTACAGCGGTCTGCCATGCAGCATTCCGCAATTTTCGCTGCAAAGATACTACTTTTCTGCAGAAACCCGCAATTTTTTCCGCAGAAAAGTGCAACGGGCGATGAAATTACATGCAATTCTTGTGGATGCAGCGTGCTGGAGGGCGGGATGCAGCGTGCTGGAGGCGGGGATGCAGCGTGCTGGAGGCGGGGATGCAGCGTGCTGTCCTTCATTGTTAGTTTAGAGCATTGTTAGTTTAGAGTTTAGAGTTTAGAGTTTAGAGTAGTTTCTAAGTTTAGAGTTTAGAGTTCTTCAAGTGTGAAGCGACCAGAGGTCGAGCGTAGAGTAGTTTTTAAGTGTAGAGTTTAGGGGTGGGCTTTTTACGGCTCGTCGTTGCCGCCTTCGCCTTCGCCGGAGGAAGTGATTTGGATGAAAAAATGAAAGAAATTGGTCCTTCGGGCATCATTTTTTTGTTTTTTTGGGGCAAAATAATTGGAATCTGAATTATTATGTGTATTTTTGTCCCCTGAAACATTCCTTTATAAAGATTTGTCGATACACAAATAGAAATACATTTAGAATACATTCGATATGAGACCTAAAATCACTTCCCTGCTCCTGCTTTTCCTACTGCAGGTTTTGGTGCCCGCCGTGGCATGGGCTGCCGACGGCGAGTTCGACACTCCCAACCAGGCCTTCACCTGGTACTCCAAGGGTCCCGGCTGTATGCACCTGAAACTGATGACCACCAATGCCAGCCCCTTTCGGACGCTGCATGAGGCCAACTACTTTCTGCGCGACAGCGAGGGCAATTTAACCAAAGTGTTCTACATCTACGAGCAGAACAGCAGCAACTCGGGCTACGTTACATCACTGTACCTAAACCAGTTGGGCTCCGAATCCCTGCTCTATCTGACGAATGATACTAAATGGAAACCGCTATGCTTGATCTCCTACGTCAGTGCAGCGCAACACGATGCGGTGCGCACTGACAAGGAGAACGGCTATGCTGAGCTGGACTGGTATTATCCTGTCCGTTTCGCAGGCAAGCGATACACGCTCCGGGTAGAAGCCAAGCTGTTTCATGAAGGAGGAAGCATCACTGACTACGTCAAGGATCTGGGCACCATCGAGTTCGACGAGGTGACGCTGGAGACGTATGATGCCGTGCCGGGCACGGAGGAGGGCGACCAGTCCACGCTGCGCATCCCCGTGTCGTGCGACCGTCCCATCAACTACATCGAAGCCACCTACACCGGCCGCGACGGCACCAAGAAGAAGCTGCCCCGGCAGACGATGGAGGAGGATTCCTACTTCGGCTTTGTGTCACTGCCGGCGACGGAGAAAGTGACTGACCTGCAAATCACCGCGAATATTCGTTCTGCCACCATCGAACAGTCACAGCTGCCTGAACGCTCGTGGCCCTCGAAGCTCGACGGCGACGTGACGAAGACCATTGACAAGTTGCCTCTGATTCACCATCCCCGCCTGCTGCGGGCCGACGTGGACAGCGTGGGCGCCGTGGTGCTGCGTTGGAAGGTTATGGACCGCGATATGGAGGACTTGCTGGAAGGCGATATCTTCCAGATTCAGCGCTCGCTGACAGGTCGCCCTGAGGATTTCGAGAATGTGGAATCCGACGTGGTGTATGACCCCGACTTGGAGGACTACACCTTCCGCGACTCCACCCTCATGTCGGCCCTCACGGCAGCGCAGATTGACGCCAAGCTGGGCATCCCCCTGGTACGCTACCGCGTGTTTCGCGCCACGACGGAGGGACTGTGGGGTCTGGAGAAAAACCCAACCGTGGCCTACGTGCAGCCCCAGTTCGCCACGTTGGCGCTGCTGCAGCCCCGGGATGTCCGGGCGGTGTGGAGCGACGAGGCTGAGCGCCAGGTGAGGCTCACCTGGAACTGGGAACAGAACGACGCGGCGCACAACTACGTCTGGGACGAGCGCGCCGGACTGAAGGTGGAGACCCGGATGTTCAACCGCCAGGGGCTGCTCGTGGACAGCTTGGTGACCGCGCTGACCGCGGAGCAGCTGCGCACACGCCAGGCCGAACTGACGCTGACGCGCTCCTGCGTGCGGTACGAGATGCGCCTCGTCGTGGACCCCGGCAAGTCGCCCATCGGCCGCGGCACGGGCACGGTCTTTCAACTGATCAGCACGAAGGAGGATTACGAGAAGTATGCGAAGAGCCTGAATAATGGTCAAAGTGACACGCCGCCCAATCTCATCCTGGCAGCTGACATCAGCATCAGCGAAGCTGATCAAAATGCCTGGATCGGCTACCACCAGGACAAACCCTTCACGGGCAACTTCAACGGCAACGGACACACGCTGACCGTCGATTATCCGGAGAATCGCGAGAGGAGCGATGAGTTTCTCTCGCCGGTGCGCTTCGCCGGCAGCGGGGCGGTGTTCTGCAACCTCACCACGGCGGGCTTCGTCATGCTCTATAACCGGTTTGCCGGCGGACTCCTCGGCATGGTGTCCACCGGCGAGGTGTACATCGAGAACTGCACGTCGGCCATGAACATCACGATGGTGATCATCGGCGACGCGTCCATGGGTGGCTTGGTGGGTCTCGTGGACCAGAACTCCGGCACGGACAACACCAAGAGCGTGCGCATCAGCAACTGTCTGGTCAACCACAGCTACTCACGTAAGTTTAATACGACGAACTGTTCCGGCTTTGTGGCGTGGCGACGGAAGGACTGCTTTGCCAAAATCAGCAACAGCTATTTCCAACCAGATATCCTCTTCCACACGGATGGCTGGGAGGAGTTCTTGCGTAGCACGGGCGAGAAACCGCAGTGGGGCATCATCGAAGACTGCTCCTACTTTGACGGCTTTGGCACTTGGAACGGTCGTATCCAGCAAGGCAAGAAGTCCGCGACAGCACCCGACAACTGGTGCTGGAAGGACGGCAAGCCGCTGGTGCGGCAGGTGCAGTTCTCCACGCCCGTGGCCGGCAGCACGACGGCAGCGACACTGCCCGATGACGGCTTCTACTACGAGAACCTCGGACACATCAACCGCGACTCGCTGAAGGTGCAGACGCTGCAGAGCTCCGTGCTGCTGACGTGGGAGAACGTCGATGAAATGCCCGTGGACTACTACGAGGTGTGGCGCCGCGACGTGAAGGCTCCTGCCGACTCCGTCTGTCTGGTCACGCAGCTCGTGGACATGCAGTATGAGGACAAGGCCACCTCGCCCACACACAGCTATGAGTACCGCGTGCGCGGCGTCAACAGCTGCGAGGGCACGCACTATGAGAGCACCCTGTGGGTGCCTGGACACTGTGTGCAGACGGGACGTGTCTCGGGCTACGTCCGCTTCCCCGACGGCACAGGCATTCCCGGAGTGACCGTCATCATCAGCAGCCCCTCGCTCACGGAGGAGGTCGTGACCGATGAGAGCGGTTACTTCGAGAAGGACGGCCTGCCCTACTGGAACGGCGACGAGAGCGCCTACGACGTGCTGCCCAAGGTGGCCGGCTACGACAGCGGACTGCGCAGCATCACCTTCGGCACGCTGCCGGGCAGCAACAGCGTCGGCGGCGTGGAGTTCTACGTGGAGAAGAGCGTGAAGTTCAGCGGATTCGTGCGTTACTTCGGCACCAGCATTCCGGTGCAGGGCGCCTCGTTCCTTGTTGACGGAGTGGAGGTGCGCAATGCTGGCGGCAAAGTCACCACCGACTTTGAGGGCCGCTTCTCGTTCCGCATGCTGCCGAATATGCCGCACAGCATCCAGGCGGTGAAGGACGGACACACCTTCTACCAGGACGGCTTCTACCACGCCGACGACGACACCACGAAGATCCGTTATGACTTCAACACCGACGTGGCCGGCATCTACTTCTATGATGACACGCGCGTGACGCTCATCGGGCGTGTGGCCGGCGGCATGGATCAGGCAGCCATCCCCTTGGGCAACTCGCTTTCGCGGAACAACCTGGGCGACGACCTGAAGATGGTGTTCGTGCTCGAGGGCGACAACGCCTCGCAGCTGGTCTTTGACATCACCGACCGCAGCAAGAAGGAGCGCGACGAGGTGTTCACCCACACCGCACATGACAAGAAATACAACTACCAGACACGGGTACACACCACCTCCCACCGCGTGGAGGTCACACCCGACGTCCACACGGGAGAGTACATGGTCAAGCTGCCGCCCGTGAAGTGGAAGATTCAGCAGATTACCGCCCGCGGCTACGCCACCCTGTTCCAGGACGGACAGACGGGCGACGTCATCGACCTGACGGACTCCATCGCCCCGCACACCGACCACGTCGAGGGTGCCTGGGCCAATGCCAACGGCGACTCCATCCGGCAGGTGGACGTGAAGTATCATGCCCAGTACAACCGCATCTACCACTCGCCGGTGCTGCTGGAGCGCAAGCAGGTGGGATTCGACAAGTTCGACTACTTCGGCGAGAAGAACTACACCATGCGCCCGCTCGTAGGCGGCAAGCAGCAGATTCCCATCGCATACCCCGTGACCACCAAGGATGCGAAGACGGGCGTCGAGACCACCGTCACCCACTACACCTTCGGTCATCCTGTCTTCAGCACCGACCGCGGCTACAACATCAAACTGGCAGCCGTGGAGAAGTACTATTATAATAATAATGTGAAGAGCGACACTGTGGACATCGTGCGCCTGGGCGGCGGCACGGTCACGGTACGCAACGGACTCGTCAGCGGCACACACCGCGAGGTGCTGCAGTTGGACGCCAACGGCGAGCGCACCTACACCCTGCGCGCCGCACAGATGCCATACTTGCTCACCGGCAAGGACGCGCTCTGCACCGTGAACTTCACCCTGGAGCGCGACGGCGTCACCCTGGAGGGAGAACCCATCAAGGGATATGTCTTCAGCCAGTACGCCAAGCCCGGTGCCAAGGACATCCTGACCTTCGACCAGCCCGTGCTGGTGGACATCCTGCGCGACCCGCCCGGTGCGGGCTCCACTGCCAAGCTGACCAAGGGCTCCACACTGAAGTTGTCCTACCAGATGGACATGTCATGGAAGGGAGGCCTCACCCTGGGTATCTCCGGAGGCGCCGGAACAGACATGTACACGGGAACCGTGGCGGTGGTAGCGGAATTCGGATTGATAAACTCCGCAAAGGGAGTCTTCAACACCAGCTTCGACCTCATCTTCTCCGGCAGCGGACAACGCTCCTTCGCCTACACGCTGACGGCCAACGAGGACATCTCTACCGACGGCGGCGTCACCATGGTGGGTGCCGACGCAGACCTCTATATGGGCATGGAGACGAATGTCTTCTTGCGCCCGACGGTGGCTATCCGAGCCATCAACGACTCTACCTTCCGGGCCAGCGCCGGAGCGCGCAAGGCTGGCTACATGGTGGAAATAGCTTCCGGACGCGACGAGAAGGACAGCATTTTCCACCTCGTGCGCGATGAAGTCGTCGGACTGGGCCAGACCGTCAAGTCCACTTTCGTTCACTCGCAGCAGTACATCGTCAAACAGCTCATCCCCAACCTGGCGCAGCAGTGCCAGTCGCTGATGTTCACCGGCTCCGAGGCAGAAGCCAAGGCGCAGGCCAACGCCACCGGACAACCTGTCTATCGCTCGCTGCGCACCCCGGATGACCCGAACTTCGGCGTCCTCAACACCCAGAAGACGGTGAAGTTGGGCGACGCAGAATGGGAATATGTTTACAACACCACCATCAGTACCGCGGAGGAGGGTATCAACTACCAGATCGTCCTGCCCAACGGCTACAGCGGAGCCGAGGAGGACAAGGTGAAGGACTTCTGCGAGGCCATGTACACCTGGGCCAATATGGTGGCTACCAACGAGAAGCAGAAGCTCGAAGCCACCAACAAGATGAAGAACTTCGACGTCGATGGAGGCGGATCGGTGACCTACAGCGAGGATTTCGCCACCGAGTACTCCAACACCACGTCCTACAACTGGATCTTCTCCGACTACACCCACAACTTCTTTGCCAACCCCGACCCGGACAAGGACAGCTACGGCGACAAAGAACGCACGGCAGCAGCCTTCTCGTCCATGGCCGGAATACTCGGCCCCGCGGCCGCCAAACTCCTCTTCTCGCTGCTCAACAGCTCCAAGGCCATGAAGAAAGGTTCGGCAGAGTTGTCCAAGGTCACCAACAACGAAAGCCCGCTGGCAGTAAAGGAATTCAAGTTCACGGGAACGGTGTGGAAGTTCAGCCTCACGCCCACCGTGGCCTTCGGCGTCACGCCCAAGAACAACGAGACGACGAAATACAACCGCAAGGAAACCTTCACTATCAAAATGGACAAGAAGTCGCATCTGGACTTCGACGTCTATTACTCCAGCATGATGGATTCCCGCCAGGCCACCACCGTGGACAGCCGCACGGACATCTTCGTGGAAGAGAACTTCCTGAACAACGTGGACTATATGGAATACTTCCTCGACCGCGACGTGGGGGCGCGCGACATCGTGCATGACATGGTGAAGCCCCGGGGATTCATCTATCGTACCCGCGGAGGCGCCACCGTCCGTACGTGGGAGAACGAGCGCAAGACGCTGTTCTACCGCGCCGGCACCCTGCTGGACGAGCGCACGAAGAAGATCGAGAATCCTGTCATCCGAATGGACAAGCAGAGCGTCAGCGGTGTGCCCTACGACCAGCCTGCACGCTTCAAGCTCTACATGACCAACGAGAGCGAACAGGCCGAGGCCGTCGGTGGCGCGCTGCAGTTCTTCACGCTCTACCTCGACGACACGTCGAACCCCAAGGGCGCACGGCTGCTGGTCGACGGTATGCCGCTCTCGCGCGCCGGAATGACCATCAAGGCGGTGCCCGGCGAGGTGACCGAGAAGACGCTGGAGGTGTGGGCCGGAGAGGACTTCGACTACGAGAACCTCAAGATCGGAATCATCTCGCAGGGCGATGTGCAATGCTTCCAGGAAGTGGCCTTCTCCGTGCACTACCTGCTGCAGGCAGGTGCGGTGGATATCGCCACACCGGGCGACAAGTGGATCATGAACACCGACGCGCCCTTCGACGCTGAGCGGGGGTGGTACCTGCCGGTGGTCATCAGCGGATTCAACAAGAACCAGAAGAACTTCGACCACATCGAGTTCCAATATAAGGAGAGCACGCGCGGCGATGACTACTGGACCAACCTCTGCGGCTTCTACGCCGACTCCACGGCCTATCGTGCCGCCAGCGGCACCAAGGCGATGATTCCCGAGAACGGAAACATCGTGACCAACTTCTTTGGCGAAGGACAGGTCATGGAGAAAGCCTACGACCTGCGCGCCCGTCTCTTCTGCCGCAACGGCAACAGCTTCATCACCAGCGACTCCAAGGTGCTCACGGGCGTCAAGGACACACGGCGGCCGCAGCTCTTCGGCACCGTGGAACCCAAGGACGGCATTCTGGGCTCCGGCGACAACATCATCTTCAACTTCTCGGAGAACATCGAGCACAACTACCTCCAGGCCGATAACTTCGAGGTGATGGGCGAGACCAACGAGACCGCCGTGCAGGAGGAACCTGCGCTGCTGTTCAGCGGAAAAGGATATGCCCAGAGCGAGGCGCGGCGTAACTTTGCCGACAAGAACGTCACCATCGAAGTGCTCATCAAGCCCGAGAACACGGGTCAGGACATGCCTATCTTCTCGCATGGCACCGACGGCAAGCAGCTGCAGCTCTGGCTCACCAAGGAGAAGCGGCTGCGCGCCGTGGTGGACGGAAAAGTCCTCGAGACGGACACCACCATCAACACCGACGGCTACCGGCAGGTGGCACTCGTGCTGGACCGCGACAAACAGCGCATGACCATCATCGCCGAGGAGTGCCAGTGCTCACTCGACAGCGTGAAATACAGCGGATACGGTCCTGTCATCTTCGGCTCCACCAACCAGACGGACGTCAGCAAACGGCAATTCTACAAAGGAAGAATGCTGCAGGGACGTGTCTGGAACAGAGCCATGAATGCAGCAAGCCTCACCCTCTACGCCAAGAAACTGCTCACGGGCTACGAAGTGGGACTCACCGACTACTACCCGATGAACCAAGGCTCCGGCGACTACGCCACAGACCTCGCACAGGGCGCACACCTCAAACTCAACGGGGCTACGTGGGCACTGCCGCGAGGAATGGCACTCCGTCTGGACCGCAGCGAAACAGGCCGGGAAGTCAAGGGCATGAAGGTGCGCGCCGAGCGATTCAGCCGCACCGAGGAACAGGACTACACCCTCATGTTCTGGTTCAAGACCGACGAGAACGGGCGCGGCGCGCTCATCAGCAATGGCGCCGGCAAGGCCACAGACACGGATGCACGCCACAAGTTCTTCATCGGATTCGAGGGTAAGACCCTGAAATACCGGACCAACGGACGGGAATACCCCTTGGGCGACGACTTCAGCAACGACGAATGGCATCACTACGCCATGACCGTCAACCGGGCACATCAGGTCGCCAGCATCTACGTTGACCGCGCGCTCAAGGCACAGTTCTCCACCGACACCCTGGGTGGCATGAAGGGCGACAACTTCTACCTCGGAAACATGGTGTGGTACGAAGCCGGACAGCACGACGACGTACGCCATCAGAACTATGCCCTCACGGGATGGCTCGACGGCATCTGCCTCTTCGAGCAGGCGCTGCCGCCGTCGCTCATCCGCCGCTACAGCGAGAAGTCCGTAGGTGGCAGCGAGAAAGGACTGGTCACCTTCCTCGGATTCAACCGCCAGGAGCGTCAGCTGAACAACGAATACACCCTGCAGCCCTACGCACTCAGCCAGAAAGTCTATTACGACGACGGCAAGGAGCTGGAGCGGCGCGACACGGTGTTCGCCGATCCGCTGCCCTACGTCATCAATCACATAGACAAGAACCAGGGTGCGCCGATGCAAGCTTATCAGGAACTCCGCAACCTGAACTTCAGCTTCGTCGGACGTGACAACCAGCTGCTGGTGAACATCGACGAGCGCGATGCACGAATCAACAAGCGGCAGGTCTTCGTCACCATCTATGACATCCCGGACCTCAACGGCAACTATATGGCATCGCCGGCCACCACCGAGGCGTTCGTGGACCGCAGCCCGCTGCGGTGGGAGCAGAAGACCTACAAGAACACCATCGGCTCATTGTCCTACAGCGACATGAGCTTCGACATCAACATTTACAACGACAGCGGTGCACCGCACACCTTCACCATCGAGAATATGCCGAAGTGGCTCACTGTCAACACCCTGAAGGATGTCGTCGATGCCAAGAGCCAGCAGACGCTGACCTTCACCATCAACAAGGACACGAACGTGGGAACCTACGACGACATCATCTATCTCACCGACGAGGACGGACTGTCGGAGCCGCTGATGCTCAACATCACCGTGGAGGGCGACTTGCCAACGTGGTACGTCGATCCAGACATAAAGCAGTTCTCCATGAGTATTGTCGGAAGAGTGCAGATAGGTGAGGACATCGTCACCGACTCCCGCGACATCGTGGGCGTATTCGATGCCACCGGACGATGCATGGGATGCAGCAATGTCAACTACGAGACCGCGTCCGCCGAGAGCTTCGTCTATCTCAGTGTCTATGACAGCATGACCGTGGAGCGCACCCTCAACTTCAAGCTCTGGCACTACGACACGGGCAAGGTGATGCTGCTTACCCCCTCCAAGACCATCAAATTCAAGCCGGAGACCGTCAAGGGCACCACCAAGGAACCCGTCGTACTGAAGGCTGGCTCGCAGTATATCCAGACCATCGAACTCTTGCCTGGGTGGAACTGGGTGTCGCTCAATGTCAACAGCAACGACTATCGCGACTCCGCCACCTTCCTGAAACAGTTCCCCTGGCAGGACGGAGACATGATCACCGACGAGAACGAGAACCTCTCGAAGCTCTATAACAACGGCATGTGGATTTCCAACAGGGGAACAGATCCGAAGGCTGAACTCACCATCAACGTGCAGAAGAGCTACCGCGTCAAGGTATCGAAGTACACCGTCGTGGAAATCACCGGAAATGCCATCACCACACCCGGCGACAGAACCATCCCCGTCAAGAACGGATGGAACTCCATAGGATTCACGCCCATGGTGAATCTGCCCGTAAGCACGGCCCTTGCCGACTATCTCGACGACGCAGAGGACGGCGACCTCATCAAGAGCAAGACCGAATTCGCCATGTTCACCGAGACGGCAGACGGCTCGCGCCAGTGGAAGGGTAACCTCAAGTACATGAAACCCGGCGAGGGATATATGCTCTACCGCCAACGCAAGGGCGACGCTACGTTTACCTACGCGTACTTCGAACCCTCTGCCGCCTTCTTCGAGGAGACGGGCACACAGAGCACACAGCGCGCACCCAAAGCCTTGGCCCACGCACGCACCATGTCGCTGACGGCCGTCGCCGACGGGGTGGAACTCCAGCCTGGCGACAAGCTCATCGCGCTCACCGACGGAGAAGTAGTCGGCGAGACAGAGGTGGAGAACACCGGTGAGGAAACATCACCGCTCATCTTCCTCTCCATAGCTGGCGACAAGCAGCAACCGCTCTCCTTCGCCGTAGAGCGCGACGGCGAGAGAATCGCCACCACCGGACCCGTACTCAACTATCTCCCGGACGCCATCAGCGGTTCGCCTAAGCAGCCCACGAAGATCACCTTCCTGCAGGAGAAGAGCTCGGGCGGCAACTGGTATGACCTCAGCGGACGACGCGTAGCCAAGACGGAAGCCGACAAACGCAACATGCGAAAAGGTATATATATTCATAATGGTAAGAAACAAGTGGTAAAATGAAAACATCGATAAAACTTATCCTTTACGCAGCAGTGCTCGCTTTGGCCTGCGCCTGCTCATCGGACGACGAGACAATCAGCACTGCGCCATTCACGGCGGTGCAGGCACCGCATTGGGCGGTGGACTGGTCATCGAACGACCCGGCACCTGATTGGCAGGAGCCCGCGGCCACACTCTATGAGTGCAGTATGAACTTGCTGGTGACGCTGGACGAAGAGTTGCAGAAGGTGTCTTCGTCGCAAGACCAGATGGCTATCTTCATCAACGGTACCTGCAGGGGTGTCAGCAAGCCCAATGTCTATCCCGACGGCTCCGTGGTGTTCCTGATTCACATCAAGGGCTCCAGTCAGGAAACGGGGCAGCCGATGGAGCTGCAATACTACAGTGGAGGAGCCAAGGCGTTGTTCAACGATCCATACATGCCACTCTTCACGCCTAACAACTTGATGGACGAAGCGTTCCAGCTGGTGTTTACCCCGACGGGCAACAGCCTGAAGTACCCCCTGTTCGTGCCGGTTTCCGTCACCCGGCCTGAGCAGCTGCCTTTCAACCGTGCCGACGGGGATGAGATGGCGGTATTCATCGATGGCGAGTGCCGCGGAGTCCTCAAGGAGTGCGAGGACCTTTATCCCGGATGGAGAGGCATCATCGTTTATCGCGAAGGCGAAGATAAGGCAGAACTGCGGTTCTACAGTGCCGAGAAGGGCGGCGTTTACACCATCGCACAGGGAATCGTCCTGGGCGATGAGGTCATCGTGTTAGAAGCAAAATTCTGAACCTCGGCCTGCGAAGACCCGCTCCCTCGTCCCTGCGGCGTACACCAAGTAACACTTAAATAAACCATTCAGAATGAAAAAGATTTTTTTCTTTACTTTTCTTACAGCGGCCTTCCTCGCCGCCTGCTCGTCCGATGACCAGGACGAGCCTAAACAGGAACCGCGACTGATCACGGTGGAAGTGACCGAAAATCCGCTGCTCGATGCCAACGGGACACCCAAGCAGTTGCCCACGCGCACCGAGGCGGCCACCACGTCCGAGACGCTTTCGGCCTTCTCCATGAACTACACAGCCGGGTATAATTATAAAATTTCGAAAAATGATGACGGCTCATGGAACACAAACCCAAACACCTGGCCTGTGACAGACAACTCTAAGATTGACTTCTATGCCTACAACGATGGCAACTTCTTGTGGAACGACGGTAACCCCTACCTCAGCTTCACAATGGATGCGAGTGCCTTCAACCAGACCGACCTCCTCGTGGCCACCCACAAAGATATCGCCTACAACGATGCCAAAGGCAAGGTGAGCCTCGACTTCGATCACGCCTGTGCTGCCGTGAAGTTCAACATTTACAAGACAGACGGGGTGGGCGAGAAGAGCGTCATTGTCAAGAGCGTCGTGCTTTCGGGCGTGAAGAATCAGGGAGACTACTATTACAACAACGAAGGAACAAAGTGGCAATTCCAATCCCTACCAGGCTCTGCCAGCTACACCTATGACGGCTACTCCTCTGCCAGCTACACCCTCACAACCGGCGACATCACCCTCACCACCGACAAGCGAGCCCTCCCCTGCGGCTACCTCTTCCTGATTCCGCAGTCGAAGGTAGGCCTGACGCTTACTGTCTACTACACTGTTGATGGTGGCACCGAAACGTACTACGCCTTCAACCTCAGCGGCACCTGGAAAGCAGGAACGGAATACATCGTGAACATCAGCATGGGCACATCTATCATTTATTAATAAAGGAGTAGCAATGAAGAAGAAATATCAGCAACCCGCCAGCGTTGCCATCACCCTGCAAAGCCAACTTCCCCTGGCAGCCAGCAGATACAAAGTAAACGATTTCAAATCCGGAGACGAAGAAGAATTAGGCGGTGACAAACCCGTTTCGGTAAAAGCCAATCCTGTGGACTGGAACGAGTAGAATTCTTATCCTCTGTGCTCAAAAAAAATCCCCACCAGCTCAGGTCGTTGGTGGGGATTGTTGCGCTGCTTAGGGGAGCCGTTTGATGTAGATGTCGCGGTAATAGACTTTGCTGCCGTGGGCCTGAAGCTCGATTTGCTCCACGGGGAAGATTGGGAGGCTGCGGTCCCAGTAGTTCTCCAGGGGCACGCGGTCCACGACGAGAATGCCGTTGAGGCGGACGGTGACGCGGTCGCCTTCCATGCGGATGTAGAAGGAGTTCCACTCGCCCAGCGCGTTGTCGGCCACGCAGAGGGGGATGGCCCGGTTCTGCTGGTTGTTGTAGAGCCCGCCGGAACCCACTTGTGCGCCTACGTTAGTGCGGCGGATGTCCCAAATCTGCACCTGCGGCGTGCCACGGAGGTAGATGCCGGCATCAGGTTCCTTACCCGTGGGATCCAGGCGCCAGTCCACGAGCATCTCGAAGTTACCGTACTGTTCCTGGGTGCAAATATTGTCGTAGCCGGTGCCCACGTAAGCCAGCAGCCCGTTCTCCACGTGCCAGTCCTCGCGCATCCGCTGGTCTGCCTCCACCTGTTTCTCGGCGAGCTGCTGTGGTGTCATCCGGCTGCGTGCGATGGGGTTCTCCACAAGTCCTTTCCAGCCCGTGAGGTCGCGCCCGTTGAAGTGGCTGACGTAGCCTTCCACGGGTGTCTGACCTAAGCGTTGGATGATGGCTCGGCGCTGCTTGCCGCCGACGAAGGGGATGGCGCGAGCCAGGAGCTGACGGGTGTTATGTCCGTCGTATTCGGGGTGAGCGAGGGCGATGGTGGCGATGCCGCGGGCAGCTTGCTTCTGCACAGCTGCGTTGTCTAATTGTTGCCCCAGGGTCATCATGGCCACGAAGGTGCCGGTCTCTGTGATGTCTGCGATGAGCTGACGTTGTGCTTTTGCATCCAGGGGCTGCTCCAGCTGGTGGCGCAGTTGGATGAGTCGGTTCTCAGGTGTTGGGGCTCCCTGCTGCGAGGGACCTTGGGTCTTGTCGGTTTGCGCCAGAGCCAAGGAGGTGGCGCAGAGTGCGAGTAGCACAGTCAAGAGTTTTTTCTTCATAGCTGATAATTTATGGGTTAGAGTGGTTCATAGCTGATAATTTATGGGTTAGAATGACTCAGTCGTTCCTCGAGATTCTGGAACACCACGAAGAGGGCGGGGACGAGTAGGATGAGTGCGATGGTGCCGATAAGCATGCCGCCTACGGTGCCTACACCGAGGGAGATGTTACCGTTAGCTCCGGCTCCGGAGGCGAACATCATTGGCAGCAGACCGAAGATCATGGTCAGCGATGTCATCAGGATGGGGCGCAGACGCACCCGGGCGGCAGAGAGCGCAGCCTGGACGATTGTCATTCCGGCGCGCCGGCGCTCGCTGGCGTATTCCGTCAGCAGGATTGCCGTTTTCGACAGGAGACCGATGAGCATAATGACACCCGTCTGCATGTATATGTTGTTCTCCAGCCCGAACCACTGGGCGAAAAGGAAGGAACCCAGCAATCCGAAGGGCACGCTGAGGAGGATGGCCAGAGGGATGAGCAGGCTCTCGTAGAGGGCGCAAAGGATGAGGTATATGAAGATGATGCATGCGGCGAAGACGTAGATGGTGTTCTGTCCGGCCGAAGCTTCCTCGCGGCTCATACCTGCGAACTCATAACCGTAGCCCTCGGGTAGGATACGGGCCGCCTCCTCACGTACAGCCTGCAGCGCCTGGCCGGAGCTGTAGCCCGGCTCTGGCAGACCGCTGACCTGAATGGCAGGGAAGAGGTTGAAACGAGTCAGGTTGGCAGTGCCCATGATGGGTGTGAGGCTGACGAAGGCCGAGAGCGGTGCCATGGAACCGTCCTTGGCGCGTACGTACATATTGTTTAAGGACTGGACGTCCATTCGCTGGTCCACCTCAGCCTGTACCATGACGCGGTAGAGCTTGGAGAACTTGTTCATATTGGAGGAGTAGCTGCCGCCAATATATCCGGAGAGGCAGGCGAGGACATCGGAGGGCGAGATACCGGCACGCTTGCAGCGGGCAGCGTCCACGGTGAAGCGGTACTGCGGATAGCGGTTGTCGAAGGAGGTCTGAGCGCGTGTGATCTCGGGGCGTGCCTGCAGGGCGGCGATGAGGCGGTTGGTGACGGCCATGAGGGAATCTACGCCACGGTCCTGATGGTCCTGCACCTGAAGTTCGAAGCCGTTTGTGGCACCGTAGCCGCTGATCATGGGTTGTGTGAAGGCCATGATTTTGGCTCCGCTGATGTCGCGCACGCGGCGGTTGACTTCAGCCATGACGCTTTTGAGGTCATCGCCCTTGTCGCGCCGCTGGTCCCAGTTCTTCAGTCGGAGGAGGAACATACCGTTGTTGGAGCTCTGGCCTGCCATACGACTGACACCCACGCTCTTGGAGTATGCCTTAATCTGTGGGAGATCCACGATGAGTTTCTCCACGCGGTCCATCATGGTGTGAGTCTCGGCCTTGGTGCTGCCGGGCTGTGTCTGCACGGTGACGTAGATGACACCCATATCCTCATCGGGCACCAGGGCGGTCTTGGTGGTGCGCAGCAGGTAGGCGAAGGTAGCGAGGGCGGCTGCCACGAGGACGAAAACAAGCCACTTCCGCTGGATGAAGAAACTGACGAGGCGCTCGTAGAGGGTCAGGAGTTTATGGGGGGTATGGGGTTCATGGGGTTCTTGGGCATTATGGGCTTCATGGGCATTTTGGGCTTCATGGGCATTATGGGCTTCATGGGTATTTCTTTTTTTCAGCAGTCGCTCGCAGAGGGCGGGACTGAGCGTCAACGCATTGATCATCGAGATGAGTACGGCCACGGCCATAGTCAGGCCGAACTGGGTGTAGAAGATTCCGCTGGTGCCGCCCATGAAGCAGACGGGAATGAAGACGGCCATGAAGACCAAGGTGGAGGTGATGAGTGCCGTGGTGATTTCGTGCATGGCAGAGAGGGTGGCTCCCGACTGTGGAGGATTTGGCGAGTCCAGCTTCGCCTGCACCGCCTCGGCCACAACGATGGCATCGTCCACCACCGTGCCGATAACCAGGACCAGGGCAAACAGTGTCAGTGTGTTGAGCGAGAAACCGGCGATGTAGAGGAAAGCAAAAGTGCCAACGAGGGATACAACAATGGCCACGAGCGGGACGAGGGTGGCGCGCCACGAGCGCAGGAACAGGAGCACCACGAGCACCACAAGCGCCATGGCTTCGAAGAGGGTGCGTTCGACACTATGGATACTTGCATCCAGGAAGTCCTTGGTGGACATGAGGTCAATGAGTTCCAGGTCGGCAGGCAGGTCGTGGCGTATTTCTTCCACGAGTCGGTCTATGGCGATAATGATTTCGTTGGCGTTTGAGCCAGGTGTCTGGGAAATCATGCAGGTAGCTCCGGGTCGCCCGTTGATGTAGCCCTCGATGGCATAGCCTTGCAATCCCATTTCAATACGTGCCACGTCCTTCAGCCGGAGTACGCTGCCGTCTGCTTCGGCGCGGATGACCAGGTTCTCGTAGTCCGCTTCTTCCTCATATCGTCCGCGGTACTTCAGGACGTACTGGAAGGTATTGTCGCTCTCCTCTCCGAGAGTCCCGGCAGGGCTCTCGATATTCTGCTCAGCCAGCACGGCAGTGATGTCCGAAGGCATCAGATGGTGCTGTGCCATTTTGGCGGGGTCAAGCCAGATGCGCATGGAGTAGTTGGAGCCCCACACGTCAACCTCACCTACGCCCGGCACTCGGCTCAGACGCGGTTCAATGTTGATTTTGAAGTAGTTGTTGAGGAAGGCGAGGTCGTAGGTGCCGTTCGGGCTGTAGAGTCCTAAGGACTTCAGTGTGGAGGTCTGGCGGCGCATGACGGTGACACCGGTGCGTGTGACTTCGGCAGGCAGCAGTCCCTGGGCTTGCGCCACTCGGTTCTGGACATTGACTGTAGCCATATCGGGGTCAGTCCCCTGCTTGAAGAACACGTTGATGCGTGCCGAACCGTTGTTCGAGGCGTTGGAGGTCATATAGAGCATATTCTCCACACCGTTGATGGCTTCTTCCAGCGGTACCACGACCGACTTCTGCAGGGTCTCGGCGTTAGCACCCGTGTAGTTTGCACCTACACTGACCGTGGGCGGTGCAATATCCGGGAACTGCTCGATGGGGAGCTGTGTGAGTCCGATGGCACCCACGATGACAATCATCACGGAGATGACTCCTGCAAGGATAGGGCGGTCTATGAAGGTCTTGACGCTGAGCATACAATAGATGGATGTGAGGGAAAAACGCTATGCGTTTTGGACACTGAGCAAGGTCTAAAGTTTAATGTTTCCGGCACAAAGATACATAAATCTCCTAACTTTTCGGCTCTTGGAGATAAAAACTATTCACTTTGAGCGTAAAACTTTTAACTTTTCACTACCTTTGCGCCGGAATATGTATGATTATGACAGAAAGTCCGATTACCATACTGCAGCGTCAGCGTGCTCTGCTGCAAACAGAGTACGCCTATGAGAAGGAAGAGTTCCAGCGTCTGACGGAAGCCACGGGTGTGCAGCGCAAGGTGGAGCGCGGCATGGCCTGGTTCCCGCTGACGATGGGTCGCAGCTACCACAACTCGCTGGACCAGCTGGTGGTGGAGGTGAAGACCCTCTCTATCTCCCCCCGTGGGGGGGAGGACTCCGTTTCTTCTCAAAACGTGGCCGGCAGAAAAGAGGCTCTCCCCCCCACGGGGGGAGCGGGGAGAGGGGCCGAGCCTTCTCTCTTCGAACCCGGCAAACCCGTCTGCTTCTTCTCGGAAGATGCATCGGGCGACCTCCATGGCACGGGCGGTATGCTGCATTACTATAAGTTTGTGGGACAAGTGAGTTATGTGGAGGACAACCGCATGGTCATAGTCCTGCCTTCTGCCGATGCCCTGGAGCAGTTGCGCGAAGCCTACCGTCTGGGCGTGCAGCTGTACCTGGACGAGCAGACCTATCGGCTGATGTTCGAGGCCTTGGACGATGTGATCCAAGCCAAGACAGGCCGACTGGCAGAGTTGCGGGAGATCTTTCATTCCACGCTGCCCTGCGGCAAGTTCACCTTCGCCCCCGTGCGGTTCCCCTGGTTGAACACGAGTCAGCAGGAGGCGGTGAACGAGGTGCTGTGGGCCAAGGACGTGGCAGTGGTCCACGGCCCGCCGGGGACGGGAAAGACAACCACGCTTGTGGAGGCTATCTACGAGACCTTGCGGCGCGAGAATCAGGTGATGGTCTGTGCGCAGTCGAATATGGCAGTGGACTGGATTGCGGAGAAACTGGTGGACCGCGGAGTCAGTGTGCTGCGCATCGGCAATCCCACGCGAGTGACGGACAAAATGCTTTCGTTCACCTACGAGCGCCGCTTCGAGGACCATCCGTCGTACCAGGAGTTGTGGGCCATCCGCCGGGCCATCCGTCAGATCTACGACACCAAGAGCGGCAGCCGCGAGAACCGCCATCAGAAGATTGCGCGCCTGAAGGACCGCGCTATGGAGATCGAGTACACCATCAATCAGGCGCTGTTCGCTGATGCCAAGGTTATCGCCTGTACACTTGCAGGAAGCGCCAACCGCCTGCTCACGGGGATGAAGTTCGGCACCCTGTTCATCGACGAGGCGGCACAGGCGCTGGAGGCTGCCTGCTGGATTGCCATCCGCAAGGCGCACCGCGTCATCTTCGCCGGTGACCACCGGCAGCTGCCGCCGACCATCAAGTCGCCGGAAGCGATGCACGGCGGACTGGACAAGACGCTGATGCAATATATCGTGGAGCAGAAG
>CACXXT010000054.1 GCA_902771725.1 uncultured Bacteroidales bacterium | reverse complement strand
GCGGCAGGTGCTTTCAGATTTCAGTTTTCAGTTTTTTTGCGCATGGGGTAGGGAGTACGAAAGTGGCGGCAGGAGGGTGGAGAGGGGAGAAAAAATGCTGCGTAGTATTTAGTAGTATTATTATATATATTATAAATAATATATATAATAATACTAAATCTAAACCCGTACCTTTCCTGCTCTTGGGGGGGGTATTCAGATTAAAACTGAAAACTGAAATAACTGAAATCATTTTGAACCCTTTGAAAACCTTTCCCGGGCGAAAAAAAATATAGGCAGGGTTAAGTCAGTAGTGGTCGGCAGAATATAGGCAGGGATTAAGCCCCGAAGGGGTGATACGACCACAGGCAGGGATTACCCCTGCCTGTACTCTGCCGTCCCTTTAGGACTATTCCCCTCGCTATCCTTCGGGGTTTTTACTTGCAAAACTTAAATTGGATTACTACTTATGCTACCTTCTCCAGTCGCTTCATCATGGCGAACATGAACAGGGCGCTGAGGAGGCAGAGGCCGGCGAAGACGAGCCACACGGTGGTCAGCGAGAGACCACCCCAGAGGATGCCGCCGACGCTGACGAGGAGGTTGCCGATGGCCGTGGCCACGAACCAGCCGCCCATCATCATGCCCTTGTACTTCGGGGGAGCCACCTTGCTGACGAAGGAGATGCCCATGGGGGAGAGCAGCAGCTCGCCGAAGGTCAGCACGAGGTAGACCGAGATGAGCCAGTAGGGCGAGGCGGGGTAGGTGGCGGTGCCGGCTTCGATGGCGGCTTTCTGCTCGTTGGGGGTCAGCAGACCCTGCGAGGCGAAGATCATCAGGCAGAAGGCCACGGCGGCCACAATCATGCCGTAGGCTATCTTGCGCGGTGCCTTGGGTTCCTTGCCCTTGGCGGCCAGAGCGCCGAAGATGGCCATGGAGACGGGCGTCAGGGCCACGACGTAGAAGGGGTTGAACTGCTGGAAGATGGGGGCGCTGATCTCCACGGAGCCCGTGGCGCCCGTGTACTGATATCCCAGGAAGCATACGGCCAGGACGATGACGGCGGCACCGATGCCGCGGCCCTTGGTGGTCTGGGACTGGAAGAGGGAGAAGAGGCCGTAGACGATGAAGATCACGGCCACGAGGTTCCATACGTTGAAGGGCATGGTGTGGACGCCCTCGGCGGTCTTCTGCGTGAACTGGTTGGCGAAGTAGGTCAGCGAGAGGCCGTTCTGGTGGAATGCCATCCAGAAGAAGATGACGACGGCGAAGACGAGGATGAGTGCTGTGATGCGCTGGCGTGTCTCCTCGGGCGAGAGCTGCTCGGCGGCAGCGTTGCCGGCGGCGGCGTCCTTCTTCTTGTCGCCCTCCACGTGGCGGAAGGTGCTGCGGAAGGCGTAGTAGATGGCGATGGAGAGGATGAGTGAGACGCAGGCCACGGCGAAGGCGAAGTGGTAGGAGTCCGCGTGGCTGAAGCCCAGGTCTTCCTGCGCCCATTTCATGATTTCCACGGCGGCCGTGGGGGCGAAGAGGGCGCCGATGTTGATGGCCATGTAGAAGATGCTGAAGCCCGAGTCGCGGCGCGAGGCGTACTGGGCTTCGTCGTAGAGGTTGCCGACCATGACCTGGAGGTTGCCCTTGAACAGACCTGTGCCGAAGCTGATGAGCAGCAGGGCGGCAAACATGCCAGCCATGGCCACTCCGCCGCCGCCCAGGGGCACGGCCAGCAGCAGGTAGCCGAAGAACATGATGAGGATGCCGATGGTGACCATGCGGCCGAAGCCGAATTTGTCCGCCAGGATACCTCCCACCAGCGGGAGGAAGTAGACCAGGCCGAGGAAGGCTCCATAGATGATACCTGAGACGGATTCCGAGAGACCGAAGTTCTCTCCGAGGAAGAGGGCGAAGACGGCAATCATCGTGTAGTAGCCGAAGCGTTCGCCGGTGTTGGCCAGTGCGAGGGCGTAGAGGCCTTTGGGTTGGTTTTCGAACATAGGATTTATTTTTTTTATGGGTTTTATGGGCTTGATGGGCTTAATGGGGTAAATGGGCTAAATGGGCAAAATGGGCTAAATGGGGTTTATGGGCTTGATGGGGTAATTGGGCTTTCTTGACTTATTTGCCGCATTTCGGGCACAAAGATAACGAATAAATCAAGAAAGCGTGCACGATTGGGCGTTTTTCTTGCTTTTTGCTTTCAGAAATGTGTTATTTAGCATACCTTTGCACCGCTTTTGAAAAAGAAATCGTATGAAACCATCCATTATCAGCAGCCTGAAAGGCTATAATCGCGAAACTCTGACGAAGGACATCCTGTCCGGCATCATCGTGGGCATCGTAGCATTGCCCCTGGCCATAGCTTTCGGTATCGCCTCGGGTGTCACCCCGGAGCAGGGTATCATCACGGCCATCGTGGCGGGTCTGATCATCTCGCTGCTGGGCGGCTCGAAGGTGCAGATTGGCGGCCCCACGGGCGCGTTCATCGTCATCATAGCGGGTATCATAGCCCAGTACGGCACAGCGGGTCTGGCCGTTGCCACCGTCCTTGCCGGCGCGCTCCTGATTCTTCTGGGGGCCTTCCGCCTGGGCACTATCATCAAGTACATTCCATACCCCATCGTGGTTGGCTTCACGAGCGGCATCGCGCTGACCATCTTCACCACGCAGGTGAAGGATCTGCTGGGTCTGAGCATCGAAGGCAGCGTTCCGGCCGACTTCCTCTCGAAGTGGGTGTGCTACGCCCGGAACTTCCATAGCGTGGACATCTGGAGCGCGGTGGTGGGACTGGGCAGCGTGGCGCTCATTGCCGGCTGGCCCTACATCAACCGCGTGAAGTACGTGGGCGGCCATGCCTCGGCGCTGAACAAGGTGCCGGGTTCGCTCGTGGCCATCGTGGTGATGACCATCGGGGTGCTGATTCTGAAGAGCTACGGGCTGGCGGAGCACGTGGACACCATCGGCGACCGCTTCCGCATCAACGCCTCGTTGCCTGCGCCCGTGGTGCCCGAGATGTCGTGGGAGGTGGTGCGCCAGCTCTTTGCTCCGGCGCTGACCATCGCCGTGCTGGGAGCCATAGAGTCGCTGCTCTCTGCCACCGTGGCCGACGGTGTCATCGGCGACCGCCACGACTCCAACCAGGAGCTCATAGCTCAGGGTGTGGCGAACCTGCTCTGCCCCATCTTCGGCGGTATTCCCGCCACGGGAGCCATCGCCCGCACGATGACGAATATCAACAATGGAGGCCGCACGCCCGTGGCTGGAATAGTTCATGCCGTGGTGCTGCTGCTGATCTTCCTCCTGCTGATGCCCTACGCCCAGTATATCCCCATGGCCTGCCTGGCAGGTGTGCTGGTCATTGTGGCCTACAACATGAGCGGATGGCGCACGTTCCGCCAGCTGCTGAGGAATCCCAAGTCGGACATCTCGGTGCTGCTCATCACCTTCCTGCTGACCGTCGTCTTCGACCTCACGGTGGCCATCGAGGTGGGACTGATGCTGGCCTGCCTGCTCTGCATGCGCCGCATGGCAGAGACCACTCAGGTCAGCGTGCTCACCGACGAGATCGACCCGGCCGAGGAGGTGGACTTCGAGGCCACGAACCTGGAGCACTTCAAGATTCCCGACGATTGCGAGGTCTACGAGATCAACGGTCCCTTCTTCTTCGGCATAGCCAACCGCTTTGAGGAAATCATGGGGCGCATGGCTCGCCGTCCGAAGGTGCGCATCATCCGCATGCGTAAGGTGCCCTTCGTGGACAGCACGGGCATGCACAACCTGGAGAACCTGATCCAGATGTCCCGCGCAGAGGGCATCCACGTCATCCTCAGCGGCGTCAACCCCAAGGTGCACGAAGTCCTTGCCCGCAACGGATTCGAGGAACTGCTGGGAACGGACAATATCCAGCCGCACATCAACCTCGCCCTGGAGCGGGCAGAGGAGGTGCTGCAGGAGCAATAAGGAACAAAGTAAGATCGCGGATTAAAGGGCCGCGTATAAATATAATGATCGCGGATTACGCGGATTACACGGTTCTGAAATGACGAATACCAAGGGGCGCCCCCCCCTTCCGAATAAAAGAGCCGTGAAATCCGCGGTCTTTTATTACGTAGTCTTCTTCTTTTTTAATACGTGTGCACGCTGCCGGTGGCGGCGGGCAGGTAGTTGATGCCCCACCAGCACATCTGCAGCAGACAGAAGCAGACGAGGAGGAAGAGGTGGGCATAGAGGGCGCGGTGCGTGGGCATCTGGCGGTAGTGCAGGTAGATGAGATAGCCCAGCCAGGTGATGGCAGCCCACGTCTCCTTGGGATCCCAGGACCAGTAGTGGCCCCACGCCTCCTTGGCCCACAGGGCACCGAAGAGCATGCCGAAAGTGAGGAACGTCAGACCCGCGCGGACGGTGTCGTCGATGGAGATGGAAAGCCCGTGTTCCCTCTGGCGCGACACGAGCTGGTAGACGGCCATCAGCGTGGCGGCGGACATCATCGCGTAGGCGAACATATAGACGATTACGTGCGGAGCAAACCAGGGGCTCTGAAGGGCGGGCATGAGTGTCTGGGTGTGAATCTCGGGCTTGAAGAGGTTCACGCAGACGAACACCGCGGCCAGCACCGTGCTGAACGAGAGGATCCAGCGATAGTGCCAACGGGCATAGACGATGAGTCCCACCGCCGGCAGCAGCGCGGAGTACCAGAGGCGAGTCTCGCCCAGAGTGCGGAGCGGAGGGTGCTGAATAGTAATCCACAGGGCGAGGATGAAGATGAAGAAGAGGAGCAGGCCGCCGGCCGTGAAGCCGAAGGCCCCCCGGGACTTGTTGCGCCAGGCAGAAACGGCTCCGAACGCCCAGAGCAGGACGGAGGCGATGGCGAAGTATGGGAATAGTGACCAGGTCATTTCTTAATGTTGAGGGTTGATAGGTGAGGATGCTTGAGGGGTGAGGGGGCGGGGCGGCGCGATAGAATCGCGCCAGAAGAGACGGAACGGGAAGTTACCACCGAGGGCGCGGGCGTTATTGAACTTCGGGGCGCAGGGCTCATTGAACTTCGGGGCGCGGGCTCATTGGAACTACGGGCACCGGAGCCCGGCCGCACTACGTCTCGGCGCGGTAGTGCTCGTGCTCGTCTTCTTGGTGATTACCTTCTCCGAGGAATTCTTCGGCCTTGCGGCGTTTGATGCGCTCTTTCTCGCGCTTCTGGCGCTGCTTCTGTCGCTCGCGGCGGATCTCCTCTTCGCTCACACCCCGTACGCTATAGCTGCGGTCGAAGAACATGAGCAGGGCGCCGCCCAGAAGCATGAAGATTCCGAAGTAGACATAGCGGAGCCACGGGTCGCGCACCAGCTCCAGCACACTCACCTGAGAGGCGGCACCGGCGGAGGTGTCGTAGCCGTACTGGTAGATCTTCCAGCCCTGGAGGCTGATGGGATGGTTGACGTCCACGGTGGCGCTGAGGCGCTGCTTGTTGTGCTTGGTGAAGGATAGCTCGGAGGCGAAGCGGCTGGGAGAGCCGTCGGCGTACTGCTCCAGGATGAAGCGCTTCAGCTCGACGCCGAAGGGCAGGGACACCACCCGCTGCTGCTCGTCCACGCCACGCCATTCCTCCGTGCCGGTGTGGACGGTCATCCGCACACGTTGCATGTCCGGCGCGCCGAGGGTGGCGGCCACGAGGGTGAGGAAGAGGCCTCCGTGGTTGAGGATGAAACCGATGTCGCGAAGCCAGGGGCGGCGTCCACCATTGGGGTGGCGGTGCTTGAAGTAGACCAGATGGCTGATGCGGCGCAACGTCAGCAGCCCCAGCAGGAAGCAGATGTAGACGAAGATGAGCACAAAGGGCCAGAAACTCAGCATGTTCTCTGTCCAGAAACCGCCGTCGCGCTGGGGGGTGAGCCCCATGACGATGGTGAGCAGGGCGGCGTAGACCAGGGCTGGTACGGCCGCGCGATGGGTGGTCAGGAAATGGATGAAATAGTTGTTCCTGCGCACGAGGAACACAACGGCGATGGCGAGGAGGAAGACGCCGAACACCAGGGCGTTCACGGGCCAGGCAAAAGCCTCCCATTCAACGGCTCCCGTGCCCAGTTGCACCAGCACTCCAGCACCGATGATGGCGGCTCCGATGACGAAGCCCTCTTTCATTGACCAAGGTTTTGTCCACATAGGCGGATAAGGGGTTCGGATAAAAGTATTCTTATAGTATTCTTTTCGATTTTGGGGGCAAAGATAACCCTTTTTGAACTTCAAAGCAACAAAAAGGAGAAAAAAGTGCAAAAAAAAGTGGAGAACGTGGGAAAAAATGCCTATCTTTGTGCCGCCAATCGGAATACTTTAACGCCAATCGGAATACTTTAACCCCTAAATAACAAACTAACCCTATGCGAAAAACTTTGTTACTTGCGGTGCTCGCCATTGCTGCCACCGCCGTCGCCCAGAGGACGCCCACCATGGGCTGGAGTTCCTGGAACACATTTGCATTGAACATCAACGAGGAACTCATCAAGGGGCAGGCCGATGCCATGCACCAGAACGGCCTCCAGCAAGCCGGATACCTCTATGTGAACATCGATGACGGCTACTGGGACGGCCGCGGAGAGGACGGCCACCTGCGCCTGAACACCAAGCTCTTCCCAAATGGCATGCGACCCCTGGTGGACTACATCCACGGGCTGGGCCTGAAGGCCGGTATCTACTCCGACGCCGGCGACAACACCTGCGGAAGCGGTAACCGCCATGCCTGGGGCCTCGGAGTGGGATTTGCCGGACACGAGGATCAGGACTGCAAGCTCTACTTCATCGACTGGGACTTCGACTTCATCAAGGTGGACTACTGCGGAGGCAACCACATGCGGCTGGACGAGCGCGAGCAGTACACCAAGATCTCCAATGCCATCAAGAATTGCGGCAAGAAGGACATCGTATATAACATGTGCCGCTGGGCATTCCCCGGCACCTGGGGAGCAGAAATCAGCGATAGCTGGCGAACCACCGGCGACATCTACGACGCCTGGAAGAGCGTGCGCGGCATCCTTGCTGAGAACCTGTATCTCAGTGCCTATTGCCACGACGGGCACTACAACGACATGGACATGCTCGAGGTGGGTCGCTCCATGAGCCAGGTGGAGGACGAGACGCACTTCGGAATGTGGTGCTTCATGAGCAGCCCCCTGCTCATCGGATGCGACACCCGCAACATCCGTCCCGAGTCCCTGAAGCTGCTCTGCAACCGCGACCTCATCGCCCTGAACCAGGATCCCCTTCACCTTCAGGCCTACGTGGCTGAGAAGCAGGGCGAGTGCTTCGTCCTCGTCAAGGATGTCAAGAAACTTCAGGGCAAGGAGCGCGCCGTGGCCATCTACAATCCCAGCGATGCCGACCAGCACGTGACGCTGGATCCCGCCGTCATCGACCTCGGCGGAGCCGTGCAGTACTACGACTGCTTTGCGCAGAAGGACTTCACCACGGACAAGAATCCCATCCAACTGACCATCCCCGCCCACGGCACCAAGATCTTCCGTGCCAAGGGAAAGAAGCGCATCCAGCGCCACGTCTACGAGGCCGAGAGCGCTCTCATGCCCGCCTATCAGGAACTCCGCAACAACCAGAACGTCAAGTCTGGAGTTTTCATCACCTCGGACAACGCCAGCGGAGGCTACAAGGCCGGATGGCTGGGAAGCCGGCCGGACAACGACATCCAATGGAATGACGTCTACGTGTGCAAGAGCGGCACCTATCGCCTGACCATCACCTTTTTCTCCGGCGAAGACCGCAACATGGACCTGACCGTCAACGGACGTCCCGTCACCACCCTGATGACCCACTCACGCAGCTGGACCGTGCCTGCACGGGTGAGCCTGGACATCTATCTGAAGAAGGGACGCAACAGCATCTGCCTGAGCAACGCCTCGGACTGGATGCCGGACATCGACAAGATAACCATCGAGTAGGGCACCTCACCGATGGAAGGTTTCAGAAGGATTTCAGTTATTTCAGTTTTCAGTTTTTATCTGAATACCCCCCAAAAAGAAACCTGCGAAAAAGAAATACCTCTGCATAATCATCTCCGGCGGAGGACATCATTACATTGAAATTATCGCGCGAGGGGGCTACGTGGCTCGCTCGCGCGTCTATGGCATAAGTCAGAACCAAAATAGCATAAGTCAGAGCCACAATGAAAATCAAGACACTCCTTTCTTCCGTCTGTGTTGCATTCCTCTTGCAACCACTCTCCCTCGAGGCGGCCACCTACAAGAATCCCATCATAGCCGAAGATGCCCCCGATCCATCTATCATCAAGGGTAACGACGGCTACTATTACCTCCTTTCCACCGCCGAACACGTCTACCGGAGCACGGACCTCGTCAACTGGAAGTACGTCCGCCAGGCCTTCGGCAACAATCCGCGTCCGACCTTCGTCGAGGGAGTCAGCGTCTACTGGGCTCCCTGCGTGACCAAGCAGGACGGCCGCTACGTCCTCTACTTCGCCCTCTCCAAGTGGGGTGGGGGAGACACCGCCTCCATCGGCGTGGCCACATCCGACCACCCGGGAGGACCCTTCAAGCTCGTGGGTGACGGAAAACTCTTTACAAGCGGAGAAGTGGGAGTGAACAACAGCATCGACCCCAACTACATCGAAGAGGACGGCCACAAGTACGTCGTGTGGGGGTCGTGGAACGGCATCTGGCTCATTGAACTCACCGAGGACGGACTGGCCGTGAAGGACATCACGAAGAAGACGCAGATTGCAGGCACTCGGTTCGAGGCTCCGTATATCTACAAGCGCGGACACTACTACTACCTCTTCTGCAGCATCGGAGCATGTTGCGAAGGAGTGAACAGCACCTACGAGACCATCGTCGGCAGGGCCACCAAGCTCATGGGTCCCTACTACGACAAGAACGGCAAGCGGTTGCTGGACAACAACTATACGCTTTTCCTCACGAAGAACACACCTTGTATTGCTCCCGGGCACAACTCCCGCATCATCGAGGACGAGGCAGGGAGGACATGGATGACATACCACGGATACATGCGCTCAGACCCTGACCGGGGACGTGTCGTATGGCTCGACGAGGTGCTGTGGCGCAACTCATGGCCCTACATCAAGGGCAACGGAGCATCCTCCGAAGAGCTGGAAGCACCCACCGTGGCTCCCTTCAGCCTGGATCTCGGTGAGGCAAATGCCGAGTGGGGCGTGGAACAGGGAACACTCGTCCAGGCAGACCTCGCAGACGATGGGCAGAAGAGTCTCATCGTGGCCGGACAGAAGACCGGATCCGAGGTCGCAACTCCCTGGAATGCAATCATCCGCAAGAATGCAGAAGGCACCTGGGAAGCTACCGAGGGAAGCCTCAAGACGGGGCTCATGCCGTCCATCGTACCCGCGGAACTGAATGGCCACGGGCGCCTGGAACTTGTGGTGCTCGGAATGCCTCATGAGAGCGCTAATCCCGATGGGGCTAACAATGGCATCTATTACATCGACTCCGAGGAACAGCTTCGGAAATCCTTGGACACCCAGGGAGCCGACTTCTCCACCCTGACCGCGTCTGCCGTCGCCGATTTCAATGCGGACGGACGGACGGACATAGTCGCCGTGGGACCCGAAGGAAAGAACCTTATCCTGCTGGGAGCTGAAAGCGACCTTACCGTTGAGGGCGCCTTTGCCTTCACGCCTAAACCCTTTGCCGACTCCCAGACCACCTATGCGCAGGTTTATGCCTATGACTTCAACGCCGACGGCTTCGCCGACATCTTCGCCTGCTCGGCCGAGGTGGCTGAGCTCTTCCTGAACGACGGTGCAGGCAACTTCGTGCCCACCAATTGGATGACGGTGAATCCCCTGCCCAAGGACGGAGGTGTGGCGATTGCCGACGTGAACTACGACAGCGCCCTGGATATTGTGTTCGGAGGTGCTCCGTGTGTGGTATGCATCAACGATGGCACCGGGCATTTCACCCCCTCCGAAGAGTCGAAGCTGACACTTGATTATCAGAATGATAGCTTCTCCGCTACCGCGGCCAATCTCTATGACTGGGACGGCGACGGATACGCCGACTTCCTCTATCAGGGAGCCAGCCCCGCACTGGCCATCACTACGGGAAGCATCTGGCTCGGCAACACCAAGGGCACCTTTGTCCAGCGTAGGCGCTTCGCCTCGGGCAGCCAGGCTGCCACCACCTTCCTCGACTGGGATGGCGACAAAGTGCCCGATATCATCTCCGTAGGCAAGACCACGGATTCGCACTTCTTCCCCAACCTCCTGGGTCCGGTCTTTGCCGTGACGCCCAATCCCTCGTCGGCTTCCCGCAAGCTCGTGGCTCTCTCGGGTCTCCAGAGCCAGGTGGACGGCAACGTGGTGCAGCTCTCCTGGGAACGCGGACTGAAGCACCAGACGTATGAAATCTTCGTCCGTGATGATCAGGGACGCCTCTGGGGCAACGTCCGTGCTCACCTCGATGGTGACCTCGAGGGTCAGCGGAAAGTCCTCGACCACGGAAATATGGGAACCGCCATCGCTGCCACACTTGTTCTGCCCAAGGGCCACTACACATGGGGAGTCCAGCGGGTGAATGCCCGCTTCGAGGGCTCGCCCTTCGCTACCGGGGAATTCACGATTCTGACGGACCACGTCCCGGAGCTGTCTCCAGGCAACGCCACGGCCGCCCCCCTGCGCTACAATGTGCTCGGACAACCCGCAACAACCCGCCAAAAGGGCATTCAGCTACTGCATTATCCCGACGGAAGCGTCCGCAAGACACTCTCAAGATAGGAAAATGACCCTTCAGGCAAGTCACTATCAAGAGAAAATGACTCACAAGAATAGGAAAATGCGCGCGTGAGAGGGTTCATGGGCGGTTTTAACACAAAAAGTTTGGAGCGCAACTGATTTATAACTACTTTTGCCCCGCAAAAAGTCAAAAAAGACTCATTCAATGACCCGATACCTCTCTATCTTGGCCGTCGTGTTGATGGCTTTCGTGGGCATCTCGAGTGCTCGCGCTTTCCAGATTGAAGAACCCATTGCCGCTGGGCAGGACACCACATTTATCTATATGCCCAACGGGCGTCTGGATGTTTATCCCCCGGACGTCGTCAAGAGTATTGACCGGGGCGAGGAGAAAATTATCGTTACAACAATAGACGGGAAAGCACATAGCTACCTGAACGTAGCTGTGGAGTCCGTCAGTAACACCGCGCCCAAGAACAAACCGTTGCTGACCTCCTTCAAGTTCAACAACAAGTTCAATGCGGACCTCTACACCGACGTGCCCTGTGAGTTCGGAGCCAATGGTTCTATCCAGGGAGTAGTTCCCACGATTGGCAAGTGGCTCTGCCCCAGTTTCCAGCGGTCGGACGACAAAGCGGAGGTCTACGTCGGCCGCAAACCTCAGCACAGCAAGGTATCGCGTCTGAGTTTTGCCGAGCCCGTGGACTATGTCGTCACCCGTCCCGGATGGCAGGTCATCCAACTTACAGAACCTGATAAGGACGACGATCCGGAGCCCGATCCGCAGCCTGTTGTTCCTGAACTCGACGAGTCCGCCGTCAAGGTCGACCTGACCCCGGAGATGCTGAGCACCAACGCTCCCACCACAATCGCTAACGAAGACCTCCCCTCGCTGATCGACGGCAACGAGAGCACCTTCTTCCATTCCACATGGAGTGGTAGCGGATACGAGGTACTCCCCCTGGACAGCTGCCCGTGGATTGAAATCGAGTTGGCAGAGGCCATCCAGTATTTCCAGTTCCGATATGAGACACGTCAGGCCGATTCACGCTGGCCCGAGGCCATCCGTCTGGACATCAGCAACGACGGAACCACCTGGACCAAGATGAAAGAATTTACGGCCGACGACGGCATGCCTCTGGGTTCTCTCCAGTGGTGGACTTCTCCCGTCGTCTCCCTTCCGGGTGCCAGCAAGCACTTGCGCATCGTCTGCACAAAGGCCGCCTACAAGAACTACTTCTGCCTGGCAGAACTGGAGCTCTACAAGGTCACTCCCAATACGCCGACTCCAGATCCCGATCCCGACCCGCAATTGCCCCAGGGCGCAAGCCTGAACTGGCAACCCTACGGCACACGCTACACCGTTTCCGTGGACTTCCCGGCCGACCGTGCGGTCAGCGTTCCCGTGGTGCGAATCTACACGGACGAAGGCATCCTTCCGCCCGATAAGCGCAATTACCTTACGGGTACCATCGAGATTGACGGCGCAGGCCTCTTCCCCGACATGCCCGAAACACCGATGCAGATCCGCGGACGCGGCAACAGCTCGTGGGCAGGTCAATACGGCAAGAGCCCCTACCGCATCAAGTTCGACTCCAAGCAGAAACCCCTGGGACTGAAGAACGGTAAGAACTGGGTGCTTCTGGCCAACAGTATCCGAGGCTCGATGCTGACCAATGCCATCGGCATGAAGGTTGCCCAGCTCGCCGGAGCCGCCGGAGCAAATCACATCATCCCCGTCGAACTTTATATCAATGACGAGTACCGTGGCTCCTACAACTTCACCGAGAAAGTGGGCATCAGCAACAACAGCATAGATATTGATGATGAGAGCATGGCTGCCATGCTCGAACTGGATTCCTACTACGATGAGACGTACAAGTTCCGCGGGTATGAATACAACATGCCTTGCAACATCAAGTTCCCCGAATTCGATGAAGAACCCCTCGAGACCTCCTTGTCGCCCGAAGGTATCAAGGACGACTGGGATGACCTGCTCGAAGCTGTGGCCCTGCACCGCGACATTTCCAACTATGCTCAGGTCGATACACTCGCGGCCTTCTTCCTGACCAACGACTTCATCCTCAACCAGGAGCTCATGCACCCCAAGTCCACCTTTGTCTACAAAGAGCGCATCGGCGACCGCCGTAGCCTCTGGAAGTTCGGACCCGTATGGGACCTTGACTGGTCTTTCGGACATGAAATGAACGGAGGATATTACAACACCGGGGCCAATAGTGACTTCCTCACGGCTAAGTTCCTGGAGTGCAACCAGTTCTGGATTGACATGCGTAAGAGCGGCGAGAACTTTGACTATGCCTACTATCTTGCCTGGAGCCGTCTGCTTGCCCTCGGAGCCGTGGAGGAACTGCAGGATTTCGTAGACAGCTACTATGAGTACGCCAACGTCTCCTTGCAGAACAACGCTTCCAGATGGGGCGACGGATGGGACTACAGCTCCAATGCGGCCAGCGCCAAGTCCTGGTTGAAACAACGTGCCAACTACGTCTTCAAGCGGCTGACCGCCTACGATGTCGAAGACGAACTTGCCGATTTCAAGGAATGGCAGCCCTACGGCGTGGCCGACGAACCAGCCGAGGTCGACAAGACTCCGTACATCAAGGTGCGCACGGCCGTGCAGAACCTGCTTGCCAATAGCGATGCCTACGAGTGTCTGCCCACCACCAAGGAAGCACTTCAGACGGCCATCATCGAGCAGAACAATGCCGTGGCCGTGGCGGAGAAGGACAAGGACGTGGCGGCTGCTGTGAGTGCATTGCGCGGTGCCGTGGTCACCTTCCTTAGTGCACCGGAGCTCCACCTGCTCTCGCCCATCAGCCTGGACGAGGTCTTGGTCAACAATCCTTCCCCCGTGGAGACTCTCGACGGATGGAACACCGACTACGAGGCAAACTTCTATCCCAAGACCCATACCGCCGACTTCCTGGATATCAGCGGGGCAGAGTTCTCGCAGAATGTCCGCCTGCCGGCAGGTGACTTCATCTGGACGGGTGTTGCCATGACTCGTAGCGGCTACACGGGACAGCTCTTCGTTGATGAGACCAACAAACGTATAGCCACGGCTTCCACACGTACCGTGGACAGCCATGAGGACGCACGTGCGTGGTTCGATAGTGGAAAGGGTGTCAACACTATTGCCTTCACCCTCGAACAGACCGAGACCAAACGCTTGGGATTGCGTGCTGATGCCGGAGGAGGTGACCACTGGCTCGTATGGTCGGACTTCCACCTCACCATGACCGCCAAGCCTTATGTTCCCATGGTCACCGAGGAACTCTACCTGGCGGCCAACAAGAGTATCACGGACGGCACGCGCTACCGCATCTTCACGCAGCATAACGGAAGCGGCTTCGGCAGCACGCGCTACTACCTCTCCCGCGACGGACACCTGACCAGCGAGCTGTCGGATCAGGACATCTTCCTCTTCACCGCCACCCAGGGCAATGTCGGAGGCGGCAACACAGACCTCTTTGTCAGCCCCGGCTGGCGCACAGATGCCTACTTCACCAATCCCACGCTCAGCGAGAGCAGCCAAGGAGACATCGTGCCCCGAGGCAACATCAGCGTGAACACCGAGTTGGCACGCGACAACTGGGAAGGACAGGTTTGGTACCTCAACGGGGACTTCTACGCCGTGCGTGCCACCAATGCTCCTGCGGGTTCCTGGGGTGCAGAGAGTTATTGGACCGTGGAAGATATAGACTCCGACGGTTCGCCCGAGGCAGGTTACTCCTGGGCGCCTTGCTTCTACTGGCAGCTGGAGGAAGTTCCCTACGACGGTATTCATCTCCTTGCCTCGCCGGACGACGCCTCCTTCGCCGGGATGGCTTCCCAGCCCGTCTTCGACCTGACGGGACGCCGTCTGGCCGCTCGCCTCGACCTCTTCCTCAGCGCTCCCCATGCTGCAGGTATCTATCTCGTGGGAGGACGCAAGCTGAGAATCGACAAGTAAATACCAAACTCCAATACGAAATGTGGCGCAGAACTGTTTCCTCAGTCCTGCGCCACTTTATGTTGTTGATGGCTTAGATGGTCATTCCACTACCTCGAAAAGAATGTAGATTACGCCTACGGCACAAACCAGGAAGAAGAAGGTGCAGCATCCCAGGATAAGTACCAGGGTGGTGCGCCAGAACGTTCCCCACCGGCCGTAGCCGAAGAGTTGCGAGTAGGCAAGATAGAAGAGAAATACTGGCCATACCTCGAACAGGGAAGTGTAGTCGGAGATGAAGGAGCACGTCAGCTCAATAACGGCCAGGTAGGCTTGGACGAAGAAACACTCAGGGATGGAAATCTTCTTGTAGCCCGGAGCCCATCGGAAGAACAGGCAAGTGGGCAGAATGAGGAAACAGCAGAGGATCAGTGCCGTCCATCCACGATTCTTGTCGGTCCATTCGCTTGCACGGTCGAGAATATCCAAATCCAGTTTTTCACTTATGAGTTCCATGTCTTTGGAGATAGCCATGTCTTTGTCATTCTCTGCAGATTCGTCGGCTTGGGCTGCTTCGTCATTCGTTTCCGCTTGTTCCGATATAGTTCCTTTTGGAGCGGATGTGACTTCGATTGCCGCCTTAGCCTGTTCTTGTTTTTCTGGGGGGAACCAGTATCCGATAATAGCAGTTATCAGGGCCACGACAAAGAGTAGTTTGATAGGCGGGAAATAGCTCTGACGGCGCCCCTGCAGATAGTCTTTCATCAGGTAGCCAGGGCGATAGATCAGTTGCCACATGGTGCTGGGAATGGAGCGCGTGTTGAAGTCCCAGATATCGAGGAAACTCGTCAGCATGCTTTTCCAGGTAATACGTTGCATGTTGCTTTTCTGCCCGCAGTTGGGGCAGAAGTTACCGGCATAGTCATGTCCGCAGTTGAGGCAATGGTGCTCGGTGGAAGCATCGTAGGTGTAGGTGGCGAGTGGTTGTGGCCACGTCTGGTGCCAGCGTTTTAGCCGATTCAGTAGTTCCATGAAGGTGAGTGCGAGTGCAGTTGGGGATTAAAGAGCAAGCCCGGGGGAGCCTCGGGCTTGGTGGTTAGGGTATATTCAGTCTTTAGCTTTCTTGAAGAGGACATCCAGCCGGCGCTGCAACTGGGGAGCCAGAGCGGGAACGCCGCGCTCCTGCTCGAGCTGGCGCATGGAGTCGAGGTTCATCTCGCGGCGGTTCTGCGCCTTACGTTCCTTCAGTTCTTTCTTGGTGACGTAGGCACGGTCTACGTTGTAGGATTCCAGCCAGATGATGACGTGCTGATATTTCCTATTGGCCCTGGAGTAGCTGTCGAATTCATTGTGCCATTCCGACATCATGAAATCCTCGAAGGTGCTCTTCCCCTCGTCGTCCATTTGGTAGACGATGGTGCGGTTGTTGACCACGTTCTTGTCTTCTTCCATGCGTTTCAGCTTCTTATCCTTTCCTTCTTCCTTGTATTTTTGTTTGGCCAAGGCTTCCATATCGATGGAGGTTCGGAGCTGGTGGCTCTCGAAATCCTGGATGCGTGTGCCGATGTCCACTCCGTGGTAGTCCAGGCGCGTGCGCCCTGGGCCGGCGGGAGTATCGGTGATTTCTTTCTTTCCTGAAGGAATCGACAACTCGGCGTAGCTTTCTATGGTGCTGCCTGCGAGCTTGTTAATCAGGACTTTCAGGAGCCCTATTTCAGCTTTGGAGAAATGGCGGCTGTCGGTCTTCAGCTTCTTCTTCTTGACGTCGTAGACGTTGTCCACGAGTCCGGCGCGGTAGTAGGTGACCGTGTCGTCGCGCATATAGAGCACTCGATAGTACGTCTGCACGTAGATGAAGTCCTTGGGGGTGACCGTCAGTTCGGGCATGTCGAAGTCCGTCTCTTCGAGAACTATGGTCTTCGTGCCGGCAGCTGCTGGGTCGATGTTGAAGGTCTGGGGCTTGAAGGCCACATGGGTGATGGTGACGGGTTTACCCTCAATGAGCGCATTCATGGGGGTGAGGTCAGCGGTGCCGTCGAGGTCGCTAATACCCAGGACGGTGCCGTTGTGGTTGAGCACGTGGGCAAACCCTACGGGGTTACCTTCGTCGTCCGTAATGAGCAGCTGCTGTGCTGCGGCATGGAGCGTATTAATCAGCAGCAGCAGGGTCAGTGACCAGAGTCTTTTCGGTTTCATGTATCTCTTTTTCGAATAGAACTAATTAGATAAGGGGAATGCCAACCTGGCGGCACTCCTGGCGCATGGGCTCGGGCCAGATGCTGGATTGCGTCTCGCCGATGTGGGCCTTGTGCAGCAGCACCATGCAGAGGCGGCTCTGTCCCAGTCCTCCGCCTATGCTCAGCGGCAACTCACCCTTGAGCAGACGCTGGTGGAAGTAGAGGCTGCGGCGCTCCTCCTTGCCCTGCAGGGCCAGCTGGCGCTCCAGCGCTTCCTTGTCCACGCGGATACCCATCGAGGAGAGTTCTATACTGCGTTCGAGCAGGGGATACCAGATGAGCAGGTCGCCGTTGAGGCCGCAGAAGCCGTCCTCGTTCGGCGTGGACCAGTCGTCGTAGTCCGGAGCGCGCATGTCATGCTCGCGGCCGTCGGCGAGTTTGCCTCCGATACCTATAATAAATACGGCCCCGTAGGCCTTGCAGATGGCATCCTCGCGCTGCTTCGGCGTCAGGTCCGGGTACTGTCGGCGCAGTTCCTCGCTGTGGACGAAGTGTACCTCCTCCGGCAGGAAGGGCTTCAGTTGGGGATACATCTCGCTGAGGTAGTATTCCGTGCGGAGGATGCAGCCGTAGATGCGTTCCACCGTGCGGCGCAGGTACTTCAGGTTGCGGTCCTCGCGCGTCATGGTGCGCTCCCAGTCCCACTGGTCCACGTAGATGGAGTGGATGTTATCCAGCTCCTCGTCGGCGCGCACGGCATTCATGTCCGTGATAACGCCGTAGCCGGGCTTCACGTGGTACTCCGCCAGCGTGTTGCGCTTCCACTTGGCCAGCGAATGTACGATTTCTGCAGGGGCGTCGTCCATATCCTTGATAGGGAAGGTCACGGCGCGCTCCACACCATTGAGGTCATCGTTCAGTCCCAGCCCCTTGAGTACGAACAAGGGAGCCGTCACGCGGCGCAGGCGCAGTTCGGAGCTCAGGGAACTGAGGAAAAAGTCTTTAATCTTCTTGATGGCCAGTTCCGTCTGTTGCAGGTCCAGCAGGGGGCGGTAGCCTTCAGGTTTGAGAAGTTTGCTCATTGTGTCTTGCTATTTTTGCTTTTTAATTTCATTTTGCGCTGCAAAGGTACGGCTTTTCTTTCATATTGACAAGAAAAAAGCCCATTTCTTCATCAAAAAGCTTCTGCCGACCTGTCTTTTAGCAGTATCTCTACCATATAAGAACATTATAATAAGTTTTTTCAAAAACTATACACTATACACTAAACCGTCCGGCTATGAACTAAACACGAGTCGGGAGTGAGCCGGAAATGAGTCTGAAACGTGTCTGAAATGAGTCTGAAACGTGCCGGGAATGGGTAGAAATGAGCCGGAAATGAGTCATTAATGCACAATTTGAGCGTTAAATGGTACCTGAAATGTCGCCTTTTTGCCCTTTTTGAGATTCAAACTACATCATTACACCATTAACTACACCCAAATTACACCTTTTAAATGTCATATTTTCAATATGCTAAGTTCCGAAGGTGTAAAAGTGTAGTACATTTGCAACTTTCACGTGTAAAAATAAAAACTTTGAACATGCTAGAACTGCTCTTCTTCCTGTTCCTTCTCTCTCCCTACCAAGGCCGTAGCAACGTCCTCTCAGGACTCCTGGTCAATCGAATCTGTTTACTCTCGTTGTTCCATGGTGATGGAACAATGGTTCCAAGGCGATGGAACAATGATTCCATCACCATGGAACAACGTCCGAATGGGAATATGAATGCAGAAGAGAAAGTAGTAGTAGATGTAGATGTAAGGAGTATTACCAGCCTCTGCCTGGACCTCCGCCTCCTCCGGGCTGATTGCCTCCACCGCCCATGCCGGTGCCGACGCTGGCGGTTGCCGTGGCGGTGGTGACCGAGGAGCCGCCGGAGAGGGTGCCGTCGACATTGATGCCGCACCAGGTGGTGCCGCCGCTGACGCTGACTCCGCTGCGGACGGTG
>CACXXT010000053.1:13359-32812 GCA_902771725.1 uncultured Bacteroidales bacterium | reverse complement strand
TCAGGACATCGACCGCGAGGAACGCTCGAACGAAGTGGACCAGAACAACCACGTGCTGAGCATCCATCGCTATATGTGGAACGACGGCTGGGCTGATGCAGAGATTTCGCAGATCGGGGACGTCGCTCCAAACGAGACCTACGCCTTCTCGGCTTTGGCCAAGGGCGGTATGTACGATAGCTCACCCCTCGGCAGCATCCGCATTCAGGACTTGCAGAACGATGATAACAACGTCCGTCTGAACGTGATAGGTGATTCCTATCAGACCTACGCTTCTGACTTCGAGACGAAGGCGAACACGAAGCAGGTGCGAGTGACCTTCCAGCTCGGTCGTGCCAAGTGGGGTGCGAGCGTAAGCGCCTTCAAGATTGATGATGTGAAGATAACGGGTGTCAGCCGAATCCCGACAGCTCAGGTGGGGTTCGAGAATCGTGATGCCGAGATAGAGTACTTTGCCATCGACCCCACAGGTGCCTTTGCTCCAGCCTTCGCCACCCTCGAAACAAACCCTGACGAACTCGTCATCAATGGCACCAACACCAGCAAGACCTTCACCATCAACGCAGAGAACCTGATGGGTGACATCAGCGTCACCGCTACCCACGGCTTCGCCGTCTCCCCAACCGTTATCAAGGCTGGAACAAAACAAGCCACCGTACGGGTGACAAACCTGACTACACTCATCGAGAACACCGGACGCATCATCCTGCGTTCTGGAGATATGCGCAAGGAAGTCAAGCTGACAGCCTACGGAACAGCCCTCCCCGTGAAGGACCTCTCTTCCCTGCCCACCACCACCTCCTCCGCTTCGGGTCAGGTGTTCGGCGGTTCGTCCGCCGAATCAGCCTCCTTCGATGCCAGCGCCCTCTCTGACAAAGGCTTTACCATCGAAATCAAGGCTCGCACGGACGACCCCAGCAAATCCGTCCTTCCCTACGCCGTGACCTCCTCCGGACTGGGCTTCAAGAGCTATGTCCGCTCAACTTCCATGGGACTGATGAACTCCAAGAGCGTCTTCGTCAGCGAGAAAGGTATCAGCAATCCTGCCAACGGAGGAACCTTCTACAACACCGATGGCCAGTTCCACACCTACCGCTATGCCGTCACGCCCGACCGCCGCATCTTCGTCTATCGCGACGGCCTGCCTATCGATACCTTCCGTGTGGCCGACCTCGCCCTGCAGCCAGAGTGGTGTGAGACGAACGGTCCCGTTAAGAAGAATCTGCTGAAGAACGGCGACTTCGAGGGTGAATACAACTTCTCCTCTTCTCAGAACATCACCAAGTTCATCGAGGGATGGGATGTCTACCCCTACGACCAGTACAACTCCTACCAGGACATCGACCGCGAGGAGCGCAGCAACGAAGTGGACCAGAACAACCACGTACTGAGCATCCATCGCTATATGTGGGAAGGCGGTTGGGCCGATGCCGAAATCTCGCAGATTGTGGATGTCGCCTCGGACGACATCTACACCTTCTCCGCCCTGGCCAAGGGTGGTATCCGCTCCAACGGCGACATCCTCGGCAGCATCCGCATCCAAGACCTCCAGAACGACGACAACAAAGTCAACGTGAAGGTCACCACCGACAGCTATCAGAAGTATAGCGTGGACTTCGAGACGAAAGCCAACACGAAACAGATTCGTATCACCTTTGGCCTCGGACGTGCTGCCTGGGGTGCCAGCGTCAGTGCTTTCAAGATTGACGACGCCCGCCTCGTGGGCACCAGCCGCATCCCTACTGCTCAAGTGGGCTTCGAAAACAGGGATGCCGAAATCGAATACTTTGCCATAGACCCGTCTGGTGCCTATGCTCCTGCTCTGCCCGGCCTGACCGTCAAGGATATCAATGATGCCGTCCAGACTGCTACCGAACAAGATGGTAAACTGCGCGGTCGCATCGTGGGTGGTCAGCTGGAACTCCTGGGTGCTGAAGACCATTCACGAGTGGTTGTCTATGAAGTCGATGGCAGACAAGTGGCTGCCCTCAACGACTACATCGGACAGACGGGCATCGCCCTGCCTCGCCGCGGCATCTTTATCGTGGCGGTATTCAAGGACGGAAAGAAGCAAGTAATCAAGGTGATGTAAAATGAACAAGATAAAGATTCTGTTGATGGCATTAGCCTTATTCCCCTCCCTCCCTATGAGAGGGCAGGGGTCCTTCAAGCCTGGCCAGACGTGGAATGACACAAGCGGCTCAGCTATCAACGCCCACGGAGGGTGTGTCGTCTTTCACGACGGCAATTACTACTGGTTCGGCGAGAATCGCAATGGAAGCAAGAGCGATGGCATCAGCTGCTATCGGAGCAAGGATCTATACTCGTGGACCAGGTTAAGTCGTGCCGTAACACCTTCTGGAACCAAAACCGACGACAATCGAGATATAGCCAGCGGCCGTACCCTCGAGCGCCCGAAAGTCATCTGGAACGAACAGACGCAAAAGTGGGTCATGTGGATTCACTGGGAGAACGGCAGCGACTACGGTCAGGCTAAATGTGCTGTCTGCACGGCCGATAAGGTGGAAGGACCTTACACCCTGGTTGATGTTTTCCGCCCCAACAACTGCGACTCGCGCGACCAGACCGTCTTTGTGGACACAGACGGCAATGCCTACCACGCCTACTCTACCAACATGAACAGCAACACCAACATCGAGCGACTCACTCCCGACTATCTGCAACCCGAATCCGACTTCGTGGTTCAGCTGAAAGGACGCCGCTTCGAAGCTGCTGCGCTGTTCAAGGTGGGCGACATCTACTATGGACTTTTTTCAGGTTGCACAGGCTGGGATCCAAATCCCGGCCGCTATATGTGGACTTACGACCTGATGAACGAGACATGGAATGCACCCGCAGACTTCCGGGCCAGCGACGGCAGCACAGGAATCAATTTCTGCATCGACAACGGCAAGAACAACAGCTATCAGAGCCAGAGCAACTTCGTCTTTCCCGTTCCCGACAAGGACAAATGCTTCATCTATATGGGCGACCGCTGGAACTCATCCAACGTCCAGAACAGCAAGCACGTATGGTTGCCTCTGAGCGTCCGCTCCGGCTACCCCACAGTCCGTTGGTTCGACTCGTGGTCGCTCTCGGTCTTCGATGAGATGTACCGCATGAAGCGCATGGCGACCATTGAGGACGGCAGCGAAGGCTACCTCCTGGAAAAGTATTCCAACCGCATCGTCTCCCGCCCCAAGAGCTCGCTCACGCTGGAAGAAGACGGCAACTCCAACCTCACCCTCATCTTCCACACAACCGCCTCGCCCCACATCTATAAGATCGAAGACAAGGCTACGGGCAAATACCTCGAAAGCGTCTATGGTACTACCCGTTGGCAAGTAGCTTCCGACGCCCCGTCCCAGGAATGGATTTTCTGGCTCGAGGAAGACGGATATTTCCGTATCGAGAATGCCAACGATGGCGTATGCCTCAGCGTCTCCGGCAACTCCACGGAAGCAGGCACGACCATCTTTATGAACACAGCCTCCAAGGACATCCACCAGAGCTTTGCACCCTACTTCGATTCCGTAGCTCATCCCGACTACAAGGAAGCAGACATGTGGAGCCGCGCCTACCTCGAAGCCAATCGCGAGGCAATGGCGAAGCAGAAGGTGGAAGTGGGAGTGCATGGAGTGTCTGGCGGTTCGTCCGACGGAGCAAACATCCAGCGTCGCTATGACCTGAGCGGACGACTTCTGCAAAACGCAACACCCATAGGTATCGTACTCATCGGTGGAAAGAAAATACTCCTTAAGTAAGCTGCAATGAAACATCGCCTGCCCTTCACCCTCGTTTTCGTGGTCTTCGCAATGACTTTATTGCTTTGGCCGCTGAAGCCGTACCTCGTGGAAACGGCAGCGCTGACGCCTTTTTACGCCGATGAATTCACCTTCGGCAAGCTGTTCTGCACCCATTGCGGATTGCTCTTTCAGGTTGCAGCAGGTTTCCAGAGCTGTTTCGCCTATCCTTGGTTAGGGGCAGGGCTGTTTGTTGCCGTGCTTGTGGCCATCGCCTATGTGCAACGCTGGGCATTCCGTGTTGGTGACAACTGGTTCGGCATCTGCTGGATTTCCTCCTTCGCCCTACTGCTAAACTTCACCCAATTGGGCTACCTCATCTACACCCTCAAGCACCCTGCCGTAGCTTTTGCACCAGCCTTGGGCTTTCTGGCAGCTTTTGCGCTGATAGGACTTTGGTTCCGTCTGAAGGAATGGTGGTGGAAGTTGGCGTTCTTGCTTCTGATTCCTGCCGTCGGTTTCTGGCTGTTGGGGTTCTTTGGTGTTTTGGTCGCACCGTTCGTGGGATTCTGCGAAATGGGTATCGCCCGCTTCAAGCAGTTCGATGAACCATCATCTGTTGGGAAACGCTCTTTCCGGAGACCGTTCCGTGGAAACGACACCCCACACATGCTATGGGGACTGGCGTTGTTCTTCCTGGGCTTACTCTTGCCTTCCCTCCTTCAGCTTGTTTTACATCGTCACCTCGACTGGGAGACTGGGCACATCCCCTTCGGCAACCTCAACCGCGAGATGCGCCTACCTTGGATTCTGGCTTTGGCTGTTCCATTGTTCTATGCTGTCTTCCGGCTGGATGGCAAGCGCCGTTGGACGGCCGCCGTTTCGGCCATCGTCTTCGTCGCAGCTGGCGCTGCTGCATACCACTATTCGTTCCTTGACCACAACTTCCTCAACACCCTGCGGATGAAGCACGCATCGGAAGCGGGAGAGTGGAATCGCGTACTGGTATTAGCACGAGAAAACAAACAGGAACCTACGCGCGCTCAGGTCTGCCTCACTCGCCTCGCCCTCTTCAAGACAGGGCGCATGGGCGACGAACTCTTTACCTACCCGGAAGGAGCTGCCGAGTACAACGCTCCCCAGCAGAACCAGTGGCTGCGGCTGATGATTGGTCCCCTGCTTTACTACCACTACGGCAAAACCGGCTTTGCCTACCGCTGGGCTATGGAAGACCTAGTGGAATACGGCGAGCGACCCGCCTACCTCCGCTACCTCTACAACGTAGCACTCCTCAATGGCGAGGATGCTCTTGCCCAGCGCTACGAACGTGCCCTCGCGCGTACCTTATTTTATAAGTCCAGTGTCGCGCATATTTGCGCGAGCGAAACGAGCAAAGAATCAGAATTCTCCTCCATCCGTCCCTTGCTCAACTACACCGACCAGCTCGACGGTGACGACGGCCTCGTGGAATTCTACCTTCTCCACAGCTTTGCCCTCAGCGAGGGCGGTTCTCGCGAGATGGTGGAACTCTCGCTCATGAACAGCCTCATCACCAAGAACCTCACAGGCTTCTGGCCACGACTGCTCGCCCTGCTGCCCACATGGCAAGGACACATACCCACACACTATCAGGAGGCTGCACTTATGGTAGCCCAACTCCAAGGTGGCGCTCCCGTCAGCGACCTCCCGATCGACCCCGCCATAGGCCAGCGTTTCCAGCGTCTGGTGCAGGCATCGGCACAGAATGGAGATAATGCCGCCAACGCTATCGCCCTCCGACCTGAGTTCGGCACGACCTACTGGTATTACTATTTCTTTGTAGAAGGATTAAAGACGAATTAAAAATTGAATAGATTTCTCTTCATATATTATTTCATAGCTGTTGTACTAACGACGGTGACGTGGGGCTGTGCTCCCTCGGTTCCGACTTCATATAAGGAAGCTGCAGGAACAGTTGCCGTTTCTCCTGACAATTTCGGTGCTACATTGCCGCCCAACATTGCACCCTTGAATTTCCACATCATGCAGGGCGACGCCTCAGAGGCTGTGACACACCTGCATTCACGGAATGGCGGAGAACTCATCGTTGCCGGGTGGGATGTCTGTTTCGAGGAAGACGAATGGCACCAAATGCTCGAACAGACACGTGGCGACAGCCTCTATTGCGACATTTACTTGAAGGCATACGGCGTCTGGGAACACCTCCCCACCCAGCGTTTCTACATTGCCGAAGAGGAGATAGACCCATACATCACCTACCGTCTCATCCGTCCGTCCTACGTCACCTACGAAGAACTGACGATCAACGAGCGCTGTCTGGAGAACTTCGACGAACGTGTCATCTACGAGAACATCCGTTTCGAAGACAGCGAACAGGGACAGTGCATCAACTGCCACATGCCACACAACTGGAACCGCGATGCTCAGAGTCAGTTCCACGTTCGCCAGAATCTCGGAGGCACCGTATTCATCAGCGGCAGCGATGCCACCAAGGTGAACCTCAAGACAGATTCCACACTCAGTGCCGGCGTCTATCCTGCATGGCACCCCACCTTGAATCTTATCGCCTACTCCGTCAACGAGACGGGGCAGGTATTCCATACGCTTGATCCTCAGAAGATAGAGGTCATCGACTATGCCAGCGACCTCATCCTCTACGACCTCGATGCGAATACCGTGCAGCACATCGACCGCACCGCCTCGGAGTTCGAATCCTTCCCCTCTTGGAGTCCAGACGGGCGCACACTCTACTACATTGCTGCCCGGTATACTCCTCGCGCCGAAGATATCGATGCCGACCTCGATAGCAACTACGACCAGCTACACTACAATATCTATGCCCGTGACTTCGACCTCCAGACTCGCTGTTTCGGCCCCCGCCGTCTCGTTTTCGATGCCGAATCTCTGGGCAAGAGTGCCAGCGTGCCGCGCGTATCTCCCGATGGCAAGTACCTGCTTTTCACCCTTGCGGACTATGGGCAATTCCACATCTGGCACAAGAGCGCCGACCTACAATTATTAAGTCTCACGCCTGACCCCTCTCCCATGGACGAGGCCGCAGAGGCTCTTAACTCCCCTGAATCCGAGAGCTACCACGCATGGAGTTCCAATGGACGTTGGGTCCTCTTCTCATCCCGACGCGACGACGGCAACTACACGCGCCTGTATATCAGTTACTTCGACAGCAAAGGGAGAGCGCACCGTCCTTTCCGTCTGCCCCAGCGCACAACTGATGACGACGACCTCCTGCTTCGCAGCTACAACGCTGCCGAATTCATGGTCAACCCCGTGCAGCCTACCCAACGGCAACTACGAAAGGTCATCCAATCCGATGCCCGTCCTGCCGTCTATGCAGGTTCCGCCTTGCTCCATCCGGAGGCCGACAGCACTGCGCACACTGTTTCCCTACCTACAGAACGGCGCAGCTCAACCATTGCCTATTAGTACATAAACTCATAGAATTCATTTGTCCAATCAAACAACTCACTGCAATATGAAACACTGCATTCTCTCTCTTCTGGCCGTGCTTGCCGTGCTTTTCCTGCCCGCACGCCTCACCGCTCAGAACGTCGTTCCTCAGAAGGGCGACACAATCACGACTTCGGAAGGTATCTACATCGTTTCGGGGGATAACCTCATTCCGAATCCTTCGTTCGACGAAGGCTTTACGAACTGGCTTGCGGGTAACAACCAAGAGTTGGACGAGGCGAACTTCGAAGCTGTCAGCGAAGGCGGAGCCGATGGTGGCGCTTTCATCCGCGCCCTTGGCAGTGCCGGCAGCGGTTCTGCCAGTTCCATCAAGAAAGGATGGGCGGTAGAAGTGGGAAAGACTTACCTCTTCTCCATGTGGGCAAACCGTCCCAACAGCGGCATGAGCTCCAACACCCAGTATAGTCGCATATACGCTTCTGACAGCGAGACAGGTACGGATTCACAGATTGGTTCGGTCAACTTCACGGGAGACACCTGGGTTCAGACGAAAATCACTTTCACGGCAGACAAACCCTATCTGGTCGTAAACCTCGGTTGGATGAACCACACAGCCATCGATGCTTTCTTCCTCGGTGAACTCACCCCCTCCGACGAACTGGCCACCGCCGCCCTCGAAACTGCGATTGCCGATGGCAAGTATCAGCTGGATAACACCGTGGAAGGTACGGAGCGCGGGCAATACACCGCAGATGTCCGTGCCACGCTTCAAGCCGCTATCACCGCTGCTGAAGGAGCACTCGCCAGCGCCACCGCTCAAGAACAAATCAACTCTGCCACCGAGACACTCAAGGCAGCCATCAATACCTACAAGGCCAGTGCCAACGCTCCCTTCAAAGTTGGCACCAAGTACAACATCGTCCATAGTTCAGGCTACCTGATGACCACCACGGGCGGAACTGTGAAGGTGGTCAGTGAGGACGTGGACGATGCCGGACAGGTCTTCACCTTCGTGCCGGCTCCTGCCGATGCTGCAGCCGCCGGCTACAACCTGCAGGCCGACGACGGCACCTTCGTCCATCGCCAAGGATCGTGGGACACCAAGGCCGATGCCGATTTCGACCTCACTCAGGCCAACGCCATCTTCCAAATTGTGGATCAGGGCACCTACATCCAGCTGAAGAATATGGGCAGCGGTAGCGTGCTCGGAACGGATAGCAACAGCGACGGCAGCACCGTTTATAGTAATAAGAACGGCACCGACGGCAAGTACCGCTGGACCCTCAAGGAGTTCATTCCCAAGGATCAGCGCGACGATGAATACATCTTCCTACAACTGCTTGCCAAGGCACAGAAGGCCCTATCCGAAGTCAGTTCCACCACCATCGGAACAGATCTCTTCATGACCTCGCGTACGGCCTACGACACCTTCGCTGCCGCCGTAGCCACTGCCGAGGGCGTCACCTCCGGTTACAAAGCTGCTACGGAGACTCTGCAGGCAGCATTGGATGCCTTCACGGAAAACCGTTACGTACAGCCAAATCCCGCCACGAAGTACATCATCACCCAGAATTCTGGCGGCAACCGCCTGGCCTATACTGAAGACCAGGCACTGGCCACAGTGCGCACGCCATCTGCCGAGGCCGCGCAGCAGTTCACCTTCGCACAGGTGGCTGCCACGGGCAACTTCTCTCTGAAGTGCGTGGGCGCAGCCAAATTCCTGGCCAAGAGCGGCAGCAGTAACTGGGACACTAACTGGGCAGACGAAGACAGCGACCTGCTCGCACAATGGATCATCGCCCGCCAGAGCGACGGCACCTACACCCTGCAGAACGCCAGCGGCAAAGGCTATCTCGGCAGCGATGCTACCACAGACGGAGCCCTGCTCTACTGCGACAAGGCTGCCACCGCCGCCAACTCCCGCTGGATTATTGGGGAATACTCTGCCACAGCGGCACTCGAGAAGATGATTGCACAGGCCAAGGAACTGGCTGCCAACACTCCCGTAGGTTCTGCCTACTACGAAGTGCCGCAGACTGCAATGGATGCCCTGAACGCGGCCATCGCCAGCGCCGAAGCAGCACTCGCAACCGTCTCGACCTTCGAGGAAGGGGCTGCCGAAGCAGAGAAACTCGACGATGCCATCTACAACTTCAACGAATCCTTCAATCCCATTCCACCCTTCGACGAAGGAGTCACCTACACCATCCAGCACTACGGAGGTGCCCTGCTGACAGCCACCGGGAGCGGCAACGCCAGCATCACAGCCGAAGCCGAGGAAGGTGCCACAGAGGCACAACTCATCACCTTCGAACCCGTGGCAGGCAAAACGCTTACCTACTATCTTAAATCCGTAGCCATGGAGACTTATTTCGCCCGTACGGGTGACTACAACACCCAGTGGCAGGCAGAGAAGAGCGATGCCGCACAGGTGACAATCGTACATCTCGACGGCAAGTGGCTGGGACTGCAGTTCACGGCTACGGGTCTCCATGCAGGCACCGACGGCACCGCCAGCGGACTTCTCGTCTACAGCGACAAAGCCGGCAAGGGCAACAACCTTTCGTATTGGTTCATAGACACATACGTCACCGTGGTACTCGACCGCGTAGCCTTCAATGCTGCCATGGAAACTGCCAACACCCTGCTCGCCGAGATGAAACCAGGTTACCTCAAGGGAGAATACTTCGAAGAGGATATCGCTGCCTTCCGCGCCGTCGTGAACACAGCACGCTCCTCTGCAGCAAAAGCTAAAGATCAGGCTGCACTCGACGCCATCACCACACAGCTGACAACAGACACGGAAGCTGCTCGCGCCAAGGTTCACGACCACGACTACATGAACCACAAGGAACTGGCTGCTGCCATAGCTGCAGCACAGAGCGCTACCACAGCTGCTGTGGCTGGTGACTGCAACGGACAATACCCCGCCGAAGCCATCGAAGCCTACAAGCAGGCACTCACCACAGCCGAAGCGGTCAACAACAAAGCCGATGACCAACTGACACAGGCAGAGATTGATGCAGCTACAGCTGTCCTGAAACAGGCTGCCGCCACCTTCAATGCAGCTCGCATCGTCATCAACCTCACGGATCTGAAAGCTGCTATTACTGCAGCCCAGAAGGCCATGAGTGATGCGCAAGTCGATCGTGGCGACGGTCCTGGCAAGTTCCCAGAAAGTGCCTTCACTGCCCTGCAAACCGAACTGACCAAAGCACAAACTATGGCCAATGAGAACAAGGTCAATCAGGCAACTGTTGACGCAGAGACAGCGACGCTGAACGCAGCCACGGCAACCTTCAGCACATCGCGAATCGCCAATGACTACGCCACCCTGCAAGCCCTTGTGGACGAGGCCACGCAGCTCGTTGCCGATGCCGAGGCTGGCAAGATTCCATTCTTCCAGGAAGACCTCGACGAACTGAAGGCTTCCTTGGAGCGAAACGCTGCCGCCCTCGAGAGCACAGATCAGGATGTCATCGACCGTGCCGTCAAGCTCCTGCGTCGAGACATCGCCCTCTTCCGCAACCTCACCGACGGCATTTCTTCCCCCGACAGCAACCTCGCCACCATCCACCTCTTCGACCTCAACGGTCGTCCCGTCACCACTCCACGTCGCAACCTCAGCCGAGGCACCTATGTGATGGTGGTCGAAGTCGGAGGAAAGACCATAACCCGCAAGATTACAGTCAAGTAACACTCGTCTCCCCCACCACCCTATATCAAGAAGCAGCCTGCCGCACCATCCATGCAGCAGGCTGCCTCTCTTTTTGAAAAAGTCTAAAAATTCAGCATCCCCCAAACTTTCTTCAACTTTTTTGCATCGGAATGATAAATAATCGCTATATTTGCCACCGAAATATAAAACAAACCTATAGAATCGCAGCAACTTGAAGCTCATGCCCTATACACCTGATTATATCGAAGAACTCAGACCGAATGAAATCTTCGTCTTCGGCAGCAACGCCCTGGGATACCACGCCGGAGGAGCTGCCCTCAAGGCATTGCAGTTCGGTGCCGTATCTGGGCAGGCAGAAGGTCGGCAAGGACAGACCTACGCCATCCCCACGGACTTTGGCCTTCAAACTCAGGAAGACCTGCAGCCCTACGTAGACCGTTTCCTCCAATATGCCCAAGACCATCCTGAGCTCCATTTCCTCGTCACCCGCATAGGTTGCGGCGTGGCCGGCTACACCGACGAGATGATAGCTCCCTACTTCCGCGAAGCGCTGGAGATGACGAACGTCAGCCTCCCTCGCAGCTTCGTCGATGTGCTCGAAGGTCGCTCGCGGCACTTCGACCTCGACCGCTTCGTCCGTGCCCAAGATGCCGCTTACGGCTCTTATCAGCAGGCACTCAGCGAGATACGCGAGGGCCTCAAGCGGAGTCATTGGATATGGTATATCTTTCCGCAGAACAAAGGCCTGGGGCGAAGCTCCCAATCTGAAATCTATGGTCTCGATGGCGTGGAGGAAGCCAGAGCCTACCTCGAGCATCCCATCCTTGGCCCCCGACTGAGGGAAATCACCACAGCCTTCCTCAACCTCAACAAGAGCGCCCACAGAGTGCTGGGATTCCCTGACGTGCTGAAGGTGCAGTCGTGCATGACCATCTTCGACCTCGTCTCGCCCAACGACATCTTCGCCCAGGTGCTGGACAAATTCTACGCCAGCGTACGCTGCAAGCAAACCCTGTTCCTCAATTTCCGCAAAGAAGAGAATCAGAAGAACCACAAGAGAGTCAGCCGCATGGTCATCACCCGCGACTATCGCATCCTGCTCACCGACTATGACAACGCCGAAGTCTCCATGGAGCCCCTGAACAAGGCGGTATATCTCCTCTTCCTACAGCACCCAGACGGGCTGGCCTTCAAGCAGTTGTCGGACAATAGGGAAGAGTTGACGCAAATCTACCAGCGCTTGAAACTCAACGGAATCTCGGAGAGAGTGCAGAAGAGCATCGATGACATCACCAATCCCCTGTCAAACTCCATCAACGAGAAATGCTCGCGCATCCGGCAGGCATTTATAGCAGTTGTTGGCGAAGAACTTGCACCTATATATATTATAGACGGCAATCCTGGTGAGCCAAAGCGCATAGCACTCTCCCGCACACTCGTCACCTGGGAGAGTGACAACGGAACATAGTCGCCCAATCCCCCTTTTCCATCCGAGAAGTCAGCTGCTTAACTGCATTATATATTCTTATATTTCCTTCTTTTCTCATTTTCTATTTTCTCATTTTTTAATTTTCATATTCTTCCTTATCTCCACAAGCCTTGTGGACACCCTTTCTCTTGCTGGTTTGAGAACTATGTTGTACCTTTGCAGCGCAATTTTGCAAAACGACATAATAATCAAGTCCTATGAAGATGTATACTATCAATGACCTCGTCAACGGAGCCAGCAAGCTGGCAACCAGCGTGTTCGGCAAGCGAGAGAAGTATGAACTGCAGTTCAACCACGAGGAATACGGCTGCTGGTACGTCGATTTCCCCGGCTGGCCTTTCGACCACCACAATCTGATGATGGTATCTGGCGCCGACCGCCTCTGCGCCATCCTCTCAGACGACGATCGCGTGGCTCGCGTGGAAGTCATCCCCTCGTCCACCGAGCGCGACCTCCCCGACTATGCCCAGCTCACCCAGCTCCAATCCTCCCTCGCCGGCGGCAGCACCTACCAAGTCACCCACTTCCCCGCCTTCACCGACTCCATCTGGCTCTGTCCAGTAACCTTGTTTGTGCTCGGCGAGTATCCAAAGTATATCTATGTGAGGAAAGCAATAAAACATGTAGAAGAAAGTCCAAGAATTCGAGACAAAAACGCTATATCGAGACTATAATTAAGGAAAAGAAGAGCTCTTCACAAACTTTTTCCTTTCATTTTGAATCAAGAACAAGATTTTTGCGAATATTTGCAGCGTGTTTCGAATGAGACACGTACATATTGAAAACGAAGCGTTATGCTCGACTTGCAATTACTTTTTTTGACGTAGGGAGGCACCTTTTAGTTCGAATCGTACACTTGTGTGCACCAAACGGTCAAGTATGGCATCTGCGGCGGTGGTGTTTCCCTTCATCACGTCATACCAGTCGGATACCGGTAACTGGGAGATCATGATGGTGGCTTTCCGACCATGCCTGTACTCTATGATTTCCAAGAAGAAAGCCAATGCGGAGCGCGACAAGCTACATATATAGAGCATTGGGCAAAAGTAGTTGGCCTGTGAACGGACAAGGTAGAAGTCACCTTTCCACCTATCTCCAAGAGACTTTTTGGGGCATAAATGTGAAAAAGTTGCAGATTTCTTTGGCCGAATCAGGGAAAGTTGCTACATTTGCGGCGTATAAGAACAAAAAAAGAATGCAAAATGACTATCATCCTGAACAAATATCATCGCAAAGTGAATGCAGCAATGCAAAAGTCGGTGGCCTACTGGAAGACGCTTCCGATGTCGCACGAAGAGTGCTTGAATCAGTTCAGGCGCTTGCGGGAACAACGTATTGCAAGAGAGTCCAAATTGCAAAACTGAAGCAATGGGCGCAGCAGAATGGTCATTGGATAGATGACATCTCCAGTCTTGGGACATTCTCTGACAGGGGCTCTGAGAATGAGGTTTATCTTTCCAAGAATGAAGATAAAATTGTTTACAAGCTAAACGACTTCCGCTATTCTGACGATAACCTATGCCCCTTCTTTGAACGCATAGAAGCACATAATTGCTATTTTCCACAGTGTGCATATTCTCTCATTGGTTTTGCAGACAATCAAGACGGCAAGACTTGTGCGGTACTTGCCCAGCCCTTTATCATATCCAACCGCGAAGCAACAGAGCTGGAAATCGTCAATGAGATGGAACGTATGGGGTTCCATTCAAAAGATGAAGGTTCCTATTTCACCAATGGAACACATGATATCTTCGATGCCCTTCCAAACAATGTCTTAGTGGGTATTGACGGCTACCTATACTTCATTGACACTATCATCTTCCTATCGAACACAGGCGGTTACGAAAAATACCATAGCCTGTCTCCTCGTTTCTCATCGTGACCTATCCTCTTGAAGAGATATTCATTTTCAAAAAATAGCATATTGCATACCATAGCCCGCCTCACTGTCTTCAACAGAGAGGCTTATTTATACAAAAAAGGTCTTTTCTGAACCATCCGCTCCATTTTTTTACTTTTTCCTTCCTTACTTCACTTACTTTTCACTATCTTTGCCCACGGATTCAGGTAGAAAAGCCCGTTTCCAAGACATATCGGACATGAATTAGCGTTCGCTATCTCATTCGACATTCGGGAATGTAGGAGTTTTACGAATGTGGTCATATACGACAGAATAGATAGAGTGAATGCTTGCGCGCAAGCGTGAGCTTTACTTATCTACGTATATGGGCAACTCCTACAGCCTCCGAATTAGAAAAAGTGGTTCACGCTTCTTCTATTCCATACATTTGAGCATCTAAACTATGTTCGGCAGGAAGTCATCAATACCCAAGAAGATTCAATTGAATTTAGTGTCTCCGACAAAGTTTGATTGGAAAAACGTGGCCAATGAAATGGTCAAAGGGTGCTATATGCCTTATGATAAAGCAAAGGCAATATACATGTGGCTTGCTGACAACATTCAATATGATACCAGTTATGCCATTCATGATGCAGATACAGCGTGGAAAAAGAGGAAAGGAGTCTGTCAGGCATATTGTGAACTATTCTATCGAATAGGAACAGCAGCAGGATTAGACGTTAGAATCATTACTGGTCATGGCCGAGGTCGGGAGAACTCAGGAAAAGTCATCGAAGACCATTGTTGGATCGTCGTTAATAAAGATCCTTATCCTACTAAACCATCCCCCTTTCCTGAAGCTATAATATATGAGAAAGGTCAAGAGGAAGCTGCAAACATACAGATAACTAAAGGCTTGAATCGCAATAATGCAATCTTGATAGAACCTACTTGGGGTGCTGGTTTCGTTGAAAACGGTAAGTTCGTAAAAAATGACCATGACATGTCGTGGTTTGACGTTGATCCATGTTGGATGATATTTACACATTACCCAAAGAATCCACTTGATCAGATGCTAGGTGGACTAGCACTTTCTTCAGAAGACTATAAACAATTACCTTACCTTCATCCCAGTTATGCAGAATACGGATTTGAGAGTACCGATTTACTCACTTACTTTATCAATAGAGGTTCTTGCGAGTTCCCTCGAATCTACCCCAGTTTCGGCAGCTATATAGAATTCGTAGATATTCCGGTCTTAAGCAGCTTACTGCAAAACAAGCAATATAGCATCAGTTTGATAAAGAAAAAAGATTGTCATTTGGCAATTATCAATGGTAAGGATTATATCATAGATGATGAAGAACACTCTAGGTGGACACAAGACAAGAATCTATGGGTAATCTCGTTTATCCCCCAAAAACGTGGAACGGTTTCTTTATCAATCAGAGACAATGACAATAAAAATTTGTACCATAGTATATTAGAATATAGAACCAAAAAGAATTAGATATGGAACAAGACAAGACGACAAAGACAGAAATGGATGATGTCCTTAAATGGCATTTCTTCAACTTGTATTGCCTGGCTCTTTCTGATGAGCAATTTGATTTCACAGAGCTTCAAACTCTGTATTCTATCGGTGTCGAGCATGGTATTACTTCCGAGCAGATCAACCAGGTAGTTTTGACGGCGAACATTACACCGACAATACCAGCAACTATTGACGGCAAGGTCGAATGCCTATACGATCTCGCTCGAATGGCTTGGGCTGACGGAAAAATCGAACCAGAAGAGCGTGAGATTATCAAGAAATGCGTCATTCGTTATGGTTTTTTGGCTGAGAATGCCGACGCTATTGTTGACTATTTCATAGCAAGTGTAAAAGAGAACAAATCTAAATCGGATATTATCAATGAAATTAATGGATAAATTGGGAGGTAGTTCTCTCAAGGACTTATTCGTCACCACGGCCGAGCCTGAGCCGATTGAAAATGATACTGTCACTTCGCCTCAGAATGTATTCGAGGTAAGCAATCATGCACGAAAGGTAGGGGAAACCTACAACCAATATGGTTTCCGTGTAGCCGGCCTCTCTGAGGGCAATCCGCATACTTTGTTCCCTTGTCTTCAATCAGTCTGTTGGGGTATCCGAAAGGAACAAGAAGCAGATGCAACCTTGCAACAAGAGCTCCAAGCAAAACTTGCCGCAAAAAAAGTTGAATTGGAAACAGAACGTCAGAACAAAGAAGAAGAGTATGAGGCTTGCAAAGAGAAGCAAAAGGAGATTGCCGATGAGATACAGAACCAGAAGAACAAACTGGCAGACCTCGAAGACAGTCGCTACAAAAGGAACAGGGATGCTTGGATTGTCCTCATAACAACCACTGTTTTACTTATTCCATTTACGGTTTATTTCTTCATATTCTACAGTTCGGTAGCATATTCGGCTTTCTTTAAGGAATTTGACATTAACATGTTAGGAGATGGCGGGAATTTTAAACTGTCACAGGCTATTTTCGATGCCGCCGCTATTACCAATGCATGGACAGACGGATGGGGAGAACTTGTGTTTATTCTCTTTATGCCTATTATCTTCCTCGCATTTGGTTTTGTTCTTAATCGGTGGGAAAGAGAGACGGGATGGATCAAATATCTGAAGATTCCACTTCTAATACTTGTCGCATTCATATTTGATTCGTTATTGTCATACGAAATTTGTGAGAAGATATATAACTTAGATTCTATGATGTCTTTGGCCGAGCGACCAAACTATAGTATGATATTAGCTGCGCATGACCCCAGATTCTGGGTAATCATATGCCTTGGATTCATCTCATATCTCGTATGGGGATTTGTTTTTGGCTATTTCATGAAGGCTTGGGAAGACCTTGATCTTAACCAAATTCGTAAAAAAGAGATTGAGGAAAAGATTGATAAACTTGTCCGTGACTTGGATGTGGAGAAGTCCAACGGCCTCAACATGAAGAGCCAAATAGCAGCAATCGGACCAAAAATTTCAGAAATTGATTCACAAATGAGTGTTAGCGCAAGGTATGACCTTGCTAAAATCAAATTAGAATTGCATAATTTCTTTGCCGGATGGCAGACGTATCTGGCAGCCTTACATAAGTCTGAATTAGAGAAACAAGAGGCCACAGACCTTTTTAACAAAATGATAGAAACCATAAAAGTAGTCAATTAAACCATTCGTATTATGAAATCAATATTCAAAAAATCACTGACATGGCTGATGATGGCATCAGTCGTTATATTAATCGCCTGTGCAGGCAAAAGCTCTAATGAAAAGAGCGGTAAAGAAAGTACCCAAACAAATAGTGCGCTGATACCGCTTAACATTTCCATTTATCTTGACCTCTCAGACCGATTGGAACGGGAAATGTATCCTTCTCAGAAAGAGCGTGATATTGAGATTGTCAACTATTTGACCGAGATCCTAAAAAGTCATGCTGTTTCCCAAAAAATTCTTCCGTCGCGAGACCGCATCAAAGTTTTCTTCTATCCGACACCTAATGATTCTAAAATTGCTTTACTATCAAAAGACTTGGAAATGGATTTGAGCAAAGCGCAACCCGCAGAAAAGAAACAGATGTTATTGGAGTTCCAAGATAAGTTTACGACGAGCCTTACCAAAATCTATGATGCGACATTAGAGGGCAAGAACTGGATTGGAAGCGACATTTGGGGGTTCTTTAAGAAACAGATTGATACATATTGTATTCGAGAAGATGCACGTAATATCATTGTCATCCTGACTGATGGTTATCTCTTCTATGCGCCCAACAAATTGAAGGATGGAGATAACTATAGCTATATCCTGCCACAAACTCTCTCCAATCCAAACTCCGGCTTGATTGTTTCACGCCAAGGACTTGGAAATATAGAGGTTCTGATGCTTGAGGTGAACCCATTAGACCCAAAGCATCAAGACAGGATGGAGACTGTTCTACAGAACTGGCTAAAGGATATGGGGGTTCAGAAAATGTATGTCGGAGAAACTGATCAGCCCTCAAATACAAAGTTGATAATAGACAAGTTCATAAAATAAGGAATCTTAGCATTTCAGATGACGTCCTTTGAATAATTCGTTTGCTCAATATACTCCTACCGACTCCACTATATGTAATATGTAGCACAACGTTTTCAGAACAAGTCAACAAGATTCCGCCTAACAATAAATCAAAGACTTAGCGAATGAAATATTTATTAATCCTCTTGTTCTTGATTAACATACCGGCTCCTAGTTCTACGAACTTAGTGTCCGATGGATATGTATGGATATGTACAGGCAAGGCTGCCTATAGTTATCATAACAACAGAAATTGCTCAGGATTGAATCGTTGTAAAGCCAGCATAAAGAAAGTAACTTTGGAAAAAGCTTTATCAATGAAAAGGACTGCATGTGATATCTGTTATAAGAACTAGCTTACGATGGAAAATATAAAAGGATGCTTCCAAAATTTGTTTGCTGTTATATTAGTAATATGCGGACTATGGGTGTTATCAAATGTCTATAAGAGTTGCTCTGGTGCCGTTGCTCAATTGTATCCGGATGATGGTGAATATGCTTCAGATGATGATAATTATTATCACAGGAAGAACTGTGGCTGCGTCGGTGAAGACAACTTTGTAGATTGGATTGACCTGGAAACTGCAGTTGAAGAAGGACTGGAACCCTGTCCATATTGTAACCCACCAACTGAAGAAAGTGATGAATAGTATAAGACTACTCTTGGCAGCCCTCCTCCTACTCTGCCTCGCCCCGATGCCCTACGGTTACTATCAGTTCATTCGCCTGGCATCCATGATTGCTTTTGCCATTATGGCATATCAATACTACGAACAGAAGCGGGAGGGGTTGATGATAACGTTTGGTGCACTTGCACTTCTGTTTCAGCCATTCATCAAGATCGCATTGGGACGAACTATGTGGAACGTGGTGGATGTGGTGGTAGCTGTGGGGCTGATAGTCCTGTGGTGGAAAGATGGTGAGGACCAGAAACCTAAAGAATAATAGAATAACGATTATTATGATGGAAGACATTATAGTGACCCAGGAAAACGTGGAACGCTATTCTGGTGATGCAATTATCAGGATGAAGGACTATGGTGAGTTCTTCGGAAAAAGAATTGGACGGATGCAGATGGTGCTGGATATCGTGAGAGAGTGCGAAGTGATGGTGCAATACGTGGGGGTGAAGCCGGAATTCATCATCATCCTGAAGCCCTTCAATGCCCTGGAGGAGGATTCA
>CACXXT010000053.1:0-13325 GCA_902771725.1 uncultured Bacteroidales bacterium | reverse complement strand
GCGTTTTATAGGGAGGTGGTTCGCGTGGGCTTACTGATAGAAAAGTTGGTGCTACTGGTTGACCCTGAGGCGAAGGTGGAGGTAGATTATCCGAACAAAGATGTTCTTATAGGAAGGGCTATCGTTGCGTGTGGTGATTTCTCCAAAGAATGCCGCAACGCTGAACAGGTGGAGAAGTGCTCAGATTCCATTCCAAGGGAACTAGAGCACCGCATCAGCGATTACCTCGACCTTGTGATTCCTCCACAGAACTACATGATAGGAATCTGCCACAACTACTGGGGAATGACGCGTAGCATCCTACTTCACGGTTTTGGCTTGCACTGGCAATCGCCAGCGGAGCGGAATCCCGGGGTGATTTTTGACTGAAAATGGGAATCCTAAGGGTTATCGTCCACCGCAGTGACCACTTGACTCAAACTGTGATGCCAGTTCGCATCACGTCGTCATGAAGTGGAGACCAGCGGTCTTCTTCCATCAGAACGGGCTCGATGAGAAAACTGACCTGCCTGTTGTCGCGCCAAAGAGCTTTGGAGATGTCGTATTTTTAGTCACCATAGGTGGGCACAATGACAGCTACGTCATTCAAATATACGTTCTGATTGACGTTCAGATTGATGACGAATCTTGAAATTCTGTGTATCATGGTTCTTTTGGAAGTCAATCATCGCCAATCTTCACGTCAATCTTAAACCCAAATCGGCCACTAAAACGACGATTAGTTACTTATCTTGTGTTTTTTCAGTCTATTCATGTCATCTCAGCATTTCTTTTGGCATTTTTTATATTTCAATTGTTTTTGACTACACCATTACACCTTCGCGAGCTAAGCAGCACGTTATCAATTAAATACAAGATGTAATTAGGGTGCAATTGAAGGTGCAATGGTGTAGTTTGGACTTAATTTGGATGTAGTTCGGATGAAGAATTGACCATTTTGCCGTCAATTTGCGTCGAGTTAATCGCTGAATCAAGCCGCTTTTTGAGTCAAGAAAGGGTAAACTGACATAAGAATTGAGGTAAATAGTGCATTTAATGACACCTAAAATCACTCCATTTTGCCAACTTTGAAACTCGAAAAGCACTTTAGCACCATACCACCCTATCAAGGCCAAACCGACAACCTGCCAAGACGAAATCGACGACCTCTCAGGGTCTGTTACAAATCGAAGGCTCACGTTTTCGTTGTTCCATCGCCTTGGAACCATTGTTCCATCGCCTTGGAACCATTGTTCCATCGCCATCGAACCATCATTCGACCACGGTGGAAGCACCATTCGGACATGGTGGAATTATCAAAAGGCCATGCTGAAGTCATCAAAAAGCCATGCTGAAGTCATCAAGAGGCCATGCTGGAGTCATCAGATTGACGTTTTGATTGACGATCAGATAGACGTTCTGATTGACGACAAATCATGGAATTCTGCATATCATGGTTTGAACTGAACGCAAAAGGCTCAGGCGATGGCGGCGAGGACGGCACGGACTTCGTCGGCTGAGGTCTGACGGAGGCCGTTGGGGAGGAGGTGGGAGCAGGAGCCGTGGATTTCGGTGGCTCCGGTTTCGGCGAGGATACGATGGGCGTTGGAGCTGGTGACACCGCCTCCAGGGAGGATGGAAAGGCCACCCACTTTCTGGGCAAGCTGTACAAGGGAACGGAGCTGAGGGATGCCGGCTTCGGCGGTAGGGGCTCCGCCAGAGGTGAGGATGCGACGGACACCCATGGCAGCGAGCTGACGAAGGGCGGAAGGCTTATCGGCGATGAGGTCGAAGGCACGATGGAAGGTGAAGGGAAGGTCTTCTGCGGCCAGGACGAGGCGAACAGTGGTCTTGATGTCGATGTCACCTTCGGGCGTGAGTGCTCCGCTGACGATGGCCGAGGCACCTGCGTCTGCGGCCTCACGGATGTCGCACTCCATGACCTGCACCTCCGCCTCGCTATAGACGAAGTCGCCTTCGCGAGGACGGATGAGCACATGGATAAGGAGGTCGGGATAGAGACGTCGAAACTCGCGGATGAGACCGATGGAGGGCGTGAGTCCGTCCAGCGAGAGCGCAGAACAGAGTTCTATGCGAGAGGCTCCGCCTTCGACGGCCGCAACGGCTGAAGCAAGACTTCCACAACAAACTTCAAGCGTATTCATTTCCAAATGATTATTGTCTCAGTACTTCGACCACAAAGTCAGCCCCATCGAGCTGGGCTGGGAGCTGGATAGTGAGGGTCTTGGCGCGCTTGTCGAAAGAGAAAGCGAGGGGCTCGGAGGTAGCAAGGGCACGCACGCTCTTAGGTTTCTTTGCTGCCCAAGGAAGAGTGATAGGAGCCACAGCCCCATCAGGCCCATTAGACCCATCAACCCCATTAGACCCATTAGCCCCATTCTCCCCAAACACATGGAGAAACAGCCGCTTGTCCTTCTGGGTGCTGACACCCCAGGGCTGCTCGCCCAGCTCCGTGGCGGTGGTACCATAGATGCTCTCGCCGTTCTGGCGCATCCAGCGACCGATGCCCTGCAGGCGGTCGAGTGCTGTGGCAGGCAGTTCGCCGTTGGGTTGCGGTCCGATATTCAGCAGGAGGTTGCTGTTCTTGGCTGCAGCACGGGCGATGAGTCGGATGAGTTCTTCGGTGGACTTGTAGTTCTGGTCGGCCACCTTGTAGCCCCACATGCCATTCATTGTCTGGCACATCTCCAGCGGCAAGTGGCTGATTTCCTGGCCGCTGAGTCCTGCCGTGTTCTCGCCAGGCAGGTCGCGCTCGAACATCTGGAAGTCCTCACCCTCGATGGGGGTAATGTGGTGGTTGTTGCCTATGAGACAGGCGGGCTTCAGGGAGTGGATGTAGCGGTAGAACTCAGGCATACGCCAGTCGAAGGGGATGCTGTCGCCGTCGTGGTCCCAGTAGCCGTCGAACCAGAGTCCTTCGACCTTGGGGTACTGCGTCAGCAGCTCGCGCACCTGCGTCTTCATGAAGTTGAAGTAGCTGTCGTAGTCAGGCTTGGACTGGCGACCGGTCTTCAGGCCTGTGCGCCCGAGGGGATAGTCCGTGCGCATCCAGTCGAGGATGCTGTAGTAGAGGTGCAGCCGCAGCCCCTGGTGCTGACAGGCCTCGGCGAGTTCGCGCAACACATCGCGCTTGAAGGGTGTGGCATCCACTATATTATAAGTACTCGCGTGCGTGTGGAACATCGAGAAGCCGTCGTGGTGGCGGCTGGTGAAGGTGATGTAGCGGGTGCCAGAGTCCTTGAAGGCACGTGCCCAAGCCTCAGCGTCGAAGCGAATGGGATAGAAGGCAGAGGCCACCTTGGAGTATTCCTCGTGGGAGAGTCCGCTGTTGAGGTACCACTCGCCCTGGGCAAACGTGCTGTAGATGCCCCAATGGAGGAAGATGCCAAAGCGGAACCCCTCGAACTCGCGGCGGGCTGCCAGGTTGTCTTCCGAGGGAATGTACTGGGCTCTCAAGTGCGAAACAGGGAACTGGAAGCAGAGGGAGAGGCAGAGAAGGGAGATGCGAATGACTTTCATAGCTTGCAGATAACCAGCGTATTTATCAATTTATTTTAAAGAACATCTTCAGGACTAAGCGGCTCGTAGGCACCATCCTTGCACTCGAGGATGACGGTAGGCTCGAAGACTTCGATTCCGTGCCACTGCCCCACGGGGATGGAGAGTCCGTAGACACCCTGCTTGGGGTCGAGGTGATGGCGCGCGGTTTCGTTGCCCTGGTCGTCATAGAAGATTTCGTCCATGCGTCCGCGCAGTACCACGACGACTTCCGTGCTCTTCATGTGGCGATGGATGGGCAGCACGGTGTAGGGTTCCAGGGCGTTGAGCATCCGCTGGGACTGGTCGTTGGCAGAGGTGCGGAGGTCGAGGTTCATACGTCGGCGTTCAGAGGCACAAGCCCTCTGCGCCAGTTCATTCAGGAGTTGGTCATTCAGTTCCATACATTAATTATTATTTAGTTCAAGTTTGGGGACAAAGGTAGAAAAAAGTTTAGAGTTTGCAGATTAAAGAATGCTGAAAAATGCATTGGGAAGCAGAAAAAAGGCAGAAAAAGCATGAAAAAGGGGTTCCGTGAGCAAAAACTTCCCGCATAAAACCATAAACTTTCAACTTTTGCGTATCTTTGCGGCGAAAATAAACGAATAGACACTATATGGCAAAATCAAAATGGTTTGGTGGTTTCCTGGGAATGCTCTCGGGAGGTCCGTTGGGTGCCCTGGCCGGCTTCGTCCTGGGTGCGCTCTTTGATGTTGTCAACGAGGATGGCATGCAAATGACCGAACAGGCTTATGCCCCCGGCGGCGGCAGCTACCACAATACGACCCCATCGAGCACCCAGGAAGGAACGCGCAACGGATTCCTGTTCTCCCTGCTGACCCTGGCCAGCTACATCATCAAGGCCGACGGCACCGTGGCGCCCGAGGAAGTCAACGCCCTGCGCGAAATAGCCCAGCAGCTGGGACTCTCCGAAGCAGAGCTGAACTCCATGCTGAACCTCGGCAGCACTACCCTGAAGGATGCCTACGCCGTGCTGGAAATCAAGGAGTCCGCCACCGACGACGAGGTGCGCCAAGCCTACAAGCGCATGGTCGTCAAGCATCATCCCGACCGCGTGGCTTCGCTGGGCGAAGACGTCCGCGCTGCTGCCGAGAAGAAGATGCGCGAGATCAACGAGGCCAAGGAACTCATCTACAAGGCAAGGGGAATGTAGTTGAGAGTTTAGAGTTGAGAGTTTAGAGTAGTTTTTAAGTTTAGAGTTTAAAGTTTTTAAGTTTAGAGTTTAGAGTTTAAGGTGACTAATAATACAAACTGCATATGAAGAAAACGCTACTCATCGCAATTGCCCTGCTGACCTCTGTGCTGGCAAAGGCAGACAACGAGATGCTCTATGGCATCTATCAGGGTTCCGGCACGCTCGCCGGCACCGGCACCCAGAAGGCAGAGACCTACGACGTGGCCATGCACCTCACAGATCCTTATCTGGTGGGCATGGAGATTCGTGGTATCAATGTTCCCGTCAACACGTCAGCCGGCAATGCCGCCGACTACAAGGCTTGGATTACCAAAGAGCTGGCTCTGGAGAGCGGCGCGAATGCTGCAGACGTCGCCAGCGTGGACTTCACACCCGACGGCAAGTGGGCAGAAGTGACATTCGAGCAGCCCTACGTCATTCCCGAAGGCGGCATCTATGTGGGCTATTCCCTCACCGTTTCCTCGGTGGACGTGAGCAATAACACCGACCCGAACAAGGCACCTCTGATGTGCATCAAGAGCGACGCCATCAGCGACCTGTACGTTCACACCAGCCGCACCTACCGCAAATGGACCCCTCTCGGCCAGACGAGTATGGCTAGCGGAGCCTTTGCCTTTGTGGTACGCCTGAGCGGAAGCAAGGTCAAGGGGCGTGCAGCCCGCTTCGACACTCCCGACGACCTGAATGCCTACACGTTGGTAGGGAAGACGGTTTCGGTACCCCTCACGGTACTCAACCACGGCGTCGAGGCCATCACGAAAATCACCTATACCATAGCCGTTGCCGACACCATCGTGGAGAAGACGGCCAACGTCAAGGTGGCAGGTAAGTACTACGGCAGCACGGCATCCGTGAAAGCCACCGTGCCTGCCGTGAAGAAGGCCGGCACACACGACATCCGCTTCACCATCACCAAGGTCAATGGCGAGGCTAATGAGGACGACGAGCCCACCACCACCTGCACGATGGCCTATATCGCCTCCTTCCCCAAGCACAAACCGCTGATGGAAGAGTACACGGGAACCTGGTGCGGATGGTGTCCGCGAGGAATGGCGGCCATGGAAGCCCTGGCAAAACTCTACGGCGACGACTTCATCGGCGTGGCATTCCACAACGGCGACCCCATGCAGATTACCTACAACTATCCCAACAACGTCTCGGGCTATCCACACTCGTTCATCGACCGCGTGGTGAATGGCTACGACGAGCAGGGAGCCGAGAGGGGACAGGATCCCTTCTATGGCAATTCCGGCGCATCGTTGGGCATACAGCAGGACTGGCAGGCTCGCTCCAAAGTAGTAGCTCCCGCCACCATAGAACTGACGGCCGAATGGGCCAGCCTGGAGAACAGGATGCTGCGAATCACCTCGAAGACGCAGTTCATCCGCGACTTCACGAACAGCCCCTACCGCCTGACTTATCTGGTGGTTGCCGACGACCTCGCCTGCCCGCCTAATTCCGACAAGGACACACGCAAGAGCTGGGCACAAGTCAACTACCTGTCCGGACAGTCGAGCTATTCCGGCGACAAATACCTTGGACCACTCACTAGAATGGGAAGCCCCATCGTCGATATCAAGTACAAGGATGTCGTCATCTATGCCACTTCCCCTGGCAAGCAAGCCATCGAGAACAGCCTCCCCTCGGAAGTCAAGAGTGCCGAGCCCGTGGTGCATGAAATCAACGTGGATCTCTCGACCAACAAGCTTGTGCAGGATCCTTCCATGCTGCGCGTAGTAGCCGTCCTCGTCAACACCCAGACCTCCGAGGTCGCCCAGGCAGAGAAGGCCCAGGTGGGAGCCTCCACGGACATCCGCTCGCTGGCCGTTGATCCGCGCGAAGTCGGTGTCCGCTACTACGACCTCAGCGGCCGGGCCGTCACCACCCTCGGTCAGGGCATCTACATCCAGGCTACCACGAACCCCGACGGCAGCGTCACCACCACCAAGGTCGTCCGCCGCTAATCTAATTCCCCTCCCTCCAGCAAGCCCGCCCGCTTGCGACATCAAGAACACCCAAACTCCCCTACCCCAGAACTCAAAATCCGACTCAATGAAATACTATTCTCTCCTCCTTGCAGTACTGTTCTGTGCTGCAACCTCCTTCGCCCAGAGCGAGTCACCCGTCAAGCGCTTCCCGGCCTTCGCACCTGCAGCCGCTGCGGATGACCACGGCATCATCTACGACCAGCCCCAAGGCACCCACCGCCTATACGTCCGCGAGGGCAAGGCCACCTATGTGAACCTCTATTTCAAGGACGACCCGCAGGACGGCATCCTTGGCGAAGTCGTCTTCTCCGAGGACGGCACCACCGCCTGGTTCAAGAACATCCTCTCCCACGCCGCCACTGGCACCTGGGTCAAGGGAACCATCGAAGGCGACAAGATCACCGTCCCTCTCGGCCAGACGGTCTATTGGTTTGAAAACGACAACTACGGCATGAAGCTGGCTCGCGTCAAGGTGAACGGCAACATACGCACACCGTCCGTGTCCATCAAGGGAGAAATCACCTTCCTCATCAAGGGCAACGACCTCTACCTGCAGGACACCAGCGGCGACCCAGAGACTTCCACCTACGACGGCATCGGCCTCGTCTATACCGAATATAAGGATGAGAACGGGAACATGCAGCCCGCTGGCGAGTGGGCCTACTACCTCGACTACAACACCATCTACCACTTCAAGGATGTCACCCCCGTCACGCCGCCCGCAGACCTCACCACCAAGCCTTATTCCATGGAATACCAGAGCACCAACGGCTTCCAGACGGGCAACCTCGTCGATGTAGGTTTCTACGACCAGGATGTCTACATCCGCGGCGTCAGCCACGACAACCTGCCCGATGCGTGGATGAAGGGCAACGTCAAGGGCAACAAGATTGTCTTCCCCATGCAGTATGCCGGCCACATGTCCAGCTTCATGCTCTACTTCTGTGGCGGCGAAGCCTACTACGACAGTCAGGCCTATGCATGGAAATACGTCCTCGGCGACGGCAGCGCCACCTTTGCCTTCGACCAGCGCAATATGAGTTTCCGCACAGACGGCATGCTGGCCACCAACAGCGCCGATGACCACGTCGACCGCATCGAGGCATACCTCCAGCCCGTATTCCGCCCGTTCACAGAGAAAGCTGCCACCCCCGCCAAGCCCAGCATCGGATACTACCAGGACATGAATGCCTTCACCATCGTCATGCTGAACCTCCCGCTCCAGGACACCAACGGCAACTTCATCGACCCCGCCAAGCTCTCCTATCGCCTCTACATCGACGACGACGAACCCTACATTCTCTATCCCGACGAGTACAAAGGACTCACCGAGCCCATGGAGGAAGTGCCCTACTTCTTCCCTGAAGACAAGGTGGAAGCCTACTCGCGTTCCTATATCTATGAGCGCGGCTATGCCATCTACATCTTCCAGAAAGGATTCGACCGCATCGGAGTGCAGACCATCTATCGTGGCGGAGGAGAGGAACACAGCTCCGAAATCGGTTACTACGATATCATACCTGCCGGCGTAGGCTCTGCAACCGCAGTTACCGGCACCGCTGGCCAGCAGTTCGACCTCACCGGACGGCCCGTCGCCAAGCAGCATAAGGGGCTGACTATCACACGTATGCCGGACGGACGCGTAGTAAAACACCTCATCCCATAGGGAAATCCCCATGCACGTTTAGGAAAAACAAGTTGTACAGTTCCCGGTAATCCACTACCTTTGCAGCAGCTAAACATAAAAACACCACCATTATGAAGCGTTTCTACAAGAATATCTGGATGCTTGGCATCCTCTGCGCAGCCCTCTTCGGACTCAGCGGCTGCATGGACGACGACGACCGTATCGGCAACAACATCGGCGGACACTGGTTCGGCGATATGGACATGTACTTCAACGGCGAGCGCGCCCAGGGTTCGGAAATCGAGTTCTACAACAACGGAGGATGGGGTTTCGACCGCGGCACGGGAGTGGAAATCGACTACTACCGCCGTCACGCCGTCACTTCACACTTCGACTGGCGCGTGTCTGGCCGGGTGATCTACCTCACCTTCCGCGAGGATCCCAGCCTCGACTGTGCCATCGTCGACTACACCCTCGGCTACGACTACTTCCGAGGCTACATCGCCGACTACTACACCCTCGAGAACCTGACCTACTTCGACCTCAGAAGCTACGACCGCTACTGGGACAGCTACGGCTACGGCGGCTACTATGACTACTACTACGTCAAAGGCCAGACCCGCTCTGCAGAAGCCGACAGCACAGCTACCGACACCACCTACCACGGCGTTCGCGGCGTGAACATGAAGAAAGCGGAAACCGACAATTGACCTTCGGCATCAGCTTTGCAGCCTGAAATTCAATTCAGGATTCAAACGTGATACTTGAGATTCAATCTGTAATTTGAAACTTCAGATACATAAAAGAGGAATGATACAAATCAGCGTTTCGCCTGAGATACGAGAGCGGTGCCCCCAGTTTGTGGGCACCGCTGTCTTTGCACCCGTGCACAACAGCCCCTCCTCCCCTGCCCTCTGGCAGGAAATCGACCGCTTCATCGATGACTACCGCCAGCGCTACACCATCGACAGCATCAAGCAGATGCCCTCCATCGAGGCCACACGTGCAGCCTACCGCCGCTGCGGCAAAGACCCCAGCCGCTACCGTCCCAGCGGCGAAGCCCTCGTCCGTCGCACCCTCCAGGGCAAAGAGCTCTACCGCGTAGACACCCTCGTGGATCTCATCAACCTCGCCAGCATCGCCTTCGGCTACAGCATCGGCGGCTTCGACGCAGATAAGATCGCTCCCTCCTCCTCTGCTTCCCCTGCCTCCTCTGGCTCCCCTGCTTCCCCTGTCGTGAGTGTGTCCGGCGGTTTTCCCGCCGGAATCCCCTCCCCCCACCTCGTCCTCGGCATTGGGCGCGAAGGCGAGCCCTACGAAGGCATCGGGCGCGGTCCCCTGAACATCGCCGGCCTCCCCGTCTACCGCGATGCCCTTGGCGGCATCGGCACCCCCACCAGCGACCACGAGCGCACCAAGCTCTCCCTCCAGACCACCCACCTCCTCGCCATCGTCAACGGCTACGACGGCAACCGCCAGGGCACCACCGCCTGCGCTGCCTACATCCAACAGCTCCTCCGCAACTATGCCGACTCCGACGGCGGCCAGCTCATCCAGTTCTGACGTCCGCGCTTCCTCGCGCGCGAACGCGCTCACTTCGTGAATTCACCAAACCATCCCTCATCCCTCGCCACATCCATGAGCTACTACATAGCTAACAATCAGCCAGTTGCTGCAAGAAGGTGAGAGATTGAGAGATATTTTCCCTTTTTTAACGAGAGGGTCTCATCACGAAGACCATATACCAGTCTTCCTCTGAATTCTTATAAGCTTTTGACATGTCTCGACTTTTAACATCTTTTATAGGTAAGCTTTTGGGGCGTTCTGCGTTATATGTGCAGAAAGAGCAAGAAGAGACAACTATGGATAAGAGTCAAATGACAGAGCAGGAGTTTGAGCAGATGGTAGAGCATCTGAGCCCACGGCTGATGCAAATGGGACGCGAATTCTTCGGTTCCGACACAGAGGCTGAAGAAGTTGTGCAGGAGACATGGCTCAGAGCATGGAATGTGCGCGACAGGGTGGAACTCACCGATGCCTACATTCTGCGCATAGCCCGCAACTGCTGCGTCAGCATGTGGCGTGGTCAGCGAGCACAGGTGGAGCTGGCAGATGAGCATAGCGCCGTCACTGAGGTGACACCCCAGGAAGAAGTGGAAGAACAGGAGAACTCCGAGTGGCTTCAATCGCGACTCCAGCGTCTGCCCAAGGCCGAGCGTGAAGTGTGGAATCTGTTCTACGATGAGGGGCTGACCCTTGAGGAGATAGCAGAAGAGCGGGGCACTTCAGTCGCCACCATCCGCAAGACCATCTCCAACGTGCGAAATCGTCTGCGCAAGGACATACGCCGCCATTTCATCGGCTTGCGCCACCTGCTTCTGTTCATCCTCATCGCCCTGTCCACGGGTATTGCCATTGCTGTGATTGTCAGTCCTCCAGGTCGCGTGCGTGGAGTTATTCAGAAGGTGTTGCGTCTGCCGGCGGACACAACGATTTATGACAACGTAGAGGTGATGGCAACCTATCGTGGCGATATTGATGCCCTCTACCGGCACATCGCCTTCGAGATGCACTATCCTGAATCTGCGCTGGCAGACAGCGTACAAGGGCGTGTCTTCGTCCGCTTCGTGGTGGAGACGGACGGTCGTCTGACGAACTTCGAGGTAGTGCGCACCCCCGATGAGCGCCTCAGCGCAGAAGCCATCCGCGTGATAAAACTCACGGAACCATGGGTGCCAGCAAAGAACCGTGGACAGAATGTCCGCTGCCACTTCGTCATGCCTGTCTATTTCAGGCTGAAATAGATTACTTGACAGCCTCACCCCCACCTCTCCTAGAAAAGGGAGTATATAGTTCTGCCGCTGATGATGCCGCTTGCAAGTCTAAGGTATATAACACATTACTTACAATTATGAAAACAAAAATCTTTTTCCTCTTCTTTTTTGCGGAGCTGTTCATGTCCGTCAGCTTATCGCTCGCAGCCGAAGAGGTTTGGCTTTGGCCCATTGAGGGACAGAACACGGGCGAGGGTATCCTCTATCGTCCGCAGGACAACATCGAGAAGGAATTCAACTTCGCCAACCTCTTCATCGGCGCGCCGGAGGGGACGCGGGTGGTGTGTCCCGCCGATGCCGTGGTGACGAGCTACAACTACACCTACAACATGTCACTCACCAACTCAACCACCTGGGGAGGGGGCGACCAAGGCTACGACACACTCGTAGCCGAACTGAAGGACTTCTTCCGCAACAAAGGCTGGGACATCCGCTTCCTCATGTTGTCCATCGGCCTGAAGATTGGTGACAAGACACTATGGATGAATGGACTTCGGCCACTCGGAGATGGTGGTTCCATCCCCACAGGCACTCGTCTGAAGCGGGGCGACGTGCTTGGTACGGTGGGCTATGCCTACCACGCCATCAGCCAGCCGCACATCGACCTCTCTGTTTCCAGGCATTCCGTGGCAGACGACCCCATGACACCCTTCGGCCTACGCACCACCTTCCGCAAGCCTGAAGCGCGCCCGACCAAATTCCATCTGACACACGACGAGGCCGTGGCCGACTACCGCCAGCTGGCTAGTAGCGTGAAGGAAATGTATCCCTCATTGGACGACCTGATGAGCGAGGCGGAGTATGATACCTTTGTCAAGGAGCAGCTGGCTCGCATCCCTGCCGACGGCATCGCGCTGAAGGACTTCGCCGCTCTCATCAAAGACTACAACGCCGTCATCCACGATTCACACTTCAACATCAACTGCCGCGTACCTGCCGACCCGAAGGAGCAGGGCCGAGGCCTTCGTTATGGCTTGCCGCCGCTGTTCTTCGGCCATGTGGCCAGCGGCGATTCATTAGGAACGATGGAGTGCGTAGTGCTGATGACGGACAGCGCACACGCCGCCTATGTGGGACGCCGCATTGCCCTCATCGACGGAAAGCCAGCCGCTGATCTCGTCTCCATCACCCGCCGCAACTCCACGAACTACGACGCCGGCGTCCGCTCTGTGGGCGACTATTTCGCCTGCTACTGGAACGCCATTGACTACGGCCTTGAACTCGGCCTGCAGCCCGAGGGCAGGACTATCGTCTATGAGTTCGAGGATGGTGAGCGGCTGGAGTTGCCCATGGTGCCTGGTTACTCAAATAAAATATATCCGACGGAAAAGTGGGCACGTAACCAGAACATCAACCGCCGCAAGCGAGGCCCCTTCGAGGTTCGTATGGAGAATGACAGCGTCCTCTACGTCGGCATCAGCACCTTCAGCCTCAGTCAGGTGGATTGCGACAGCGTTGTCGATGCCATTCATCAGGCCGAGCACGACAGCATCCCGTACCTCATCTTCGACGTCCGCAACAACTACGGCGGCGATGCCGGTGTGCAGGCCCGCATCACCCGCGCTCTGCTCGGTCGCATTGCCGACCGTCCGCATACCAGTTACCAGAAGGTCAACGCCGCCCTCTTCAAAAGCCCTACGATGAACTGGCCGGAAGGTGACACCATCTTCGGCGATTTCAAGCCCTTAGAAGGCCGCAAAGGGCTGTATCGGATGGAGGAGGAAGAGGATAACGCCACCATTTCCTCCATAGACTCCCTGGGCTACAACGGCCGTCTCTACGTACTCATCGACAGCCGCTCTGCCTCAGCATCTGCCTTCCTGGCAGGAGCCATCAAGCGTAATGACCGCGGTTACGTAGTAGGTCGCGAGACCATGAGCGCCTACCACTGCGAGACATGCATCAAGTTTGCCAACATCTCCTTGACGAACAGCCAGTTCACAGCCACCATCCCCATGGTGCGCGTGGTTATCGACGAGACCGTCAGCGACCGTCTGCCCGCCCTGCGCGGCGTCATCCCCGACTGCGACATCCCGATGACCGAGGCCGAGTTCCACTACGATGGCGACTACATCCTCGACCGCACCCTACAACTCATCGCCGACGGCACCTACCTTGAAATC
>CACXXT010000052.1:24872-28360 GCA_902771725.1 uncultured Bacteroidales bacterium | reverse complement strand
TCCGTACATTCTCGCAGATGGAGAGGATAGTCAATTTCACGAGGACACACTGGAACCGATACCGCTGACCGCAAAAATCCTGGAGAAGAACGGTTTTGTCACAAAAGACAAACCGGACCATTGGACGGGTTACAGGTATTACGAGTACAAGAAAGGTTCAACTGTAATTTCCTTTAAATTGTACCATGACACAGGGAAATACAAATGGTCTGGGACATGCGAAATCTCGCTCAATTCGCCGCCTTATTGGATTCGTTTCAAGTATCTACACGAACTTCAGAACATCCTGAAAATATGCGGCATCGAATGCCCTGTCTTTGCAAAGATCGCCGAAAAGCGGCAGCAAAAGTAAAATTATTAAAAGCAATACGATTATGGACAAATCAACATTAGACACACTGAAACTGCGGGACATGATGACGGTGCCCGAGCTGCCCGACCCGATGGAGGCGGTGATGAAGCAGACGATGGACGGGCTGTACAAAAAGGAGATGGCGGTGATAGAGGACATCCTGCGCCACCACATCGACTGTCCGATAGAGGGCGAGCTGACCCGCGAGAAGGTGAAGGCGGCTGGCATCCGTGGCGTGATGTATAGCGACAACTTCCCGCAGTCAAAAGTCGAGGGCAACGGCAAGGACATCTGCATCAGCGTCACCAGCGGACTGATGGGCGTGGTGCAGGGCGACTGGCTCATCGGTGCTGGCGGCGCACGCCGACCGCTGACCGAAAAGGAACGCGACTACTACGAGCGTCAGGAGCGTATGGAACAGATGGGCGACAAGGCGCAGGAATAAATAAATTAAAAGGAATACGATTATGAAAGAAAGACCGATTTTTGAGAGCAAAGAACCAAACAAAAACCCTGTTGAACTGAACGATGAGGACAAGAAGGTAGTAACCAAGGCACTGAAGGATTTAATCCAGTCCGCTGGTTTTCTTCTCGACATGGTGTCGAAGGACACGCTGACGGAGGAAATGCGCGAGACGATGACAAGCCTGATAGCGACCTATAGCCGCGACGGGCTGCGACCGTTGGGCTTCCAAGATCAGACAACAAAAGACCACGATAACCTGGTGCGCAAACTACGCAATGCCGACATGGATAATGAGGAACTGCGCCAGCAGCTCGGTCAGAAGGTGTCGTTGGAGGACTTGCGCGAGAAGATGAAGACAATCGCCCGTGCCTTCGACGAATGGGGCGACTATCACGGCTTCGGTTACATCAGTGATATCCACTTTGACAGTTACGGATGCCTGCATGGCAACATGTCCCTATTATCGATGCACATCTCAGGCGACAGGGCGGATGATTTGCGGAAGATGGGATTTGAACTGACCGACGACCGCGACGGCGAAGCGATGTTTGCCACTGACGATAACTTCAAACTCCTGCAGAAGATGATACGCGACAATTTTGGCCCCGATGCCAGTATGAGCTACGGTAAGATAGACATGCACAGCTTCAGTGACGAGAGGCCGCACATGAGAGAGGTGGAAGTCTGTCTGCGTGATCTTGACGTGATGCAGCCTTGGATTGACGAGTATTTGGAGCGCAGAAAGCAGTCGTTCGACAAGGAACGTAACAAAAACAAGCAGGAGGACTGACTATGACAATCTTCAAGACAAAGCTCGATGTCTGCGACTATCAGACCGTCGAACTGCCACAGGACTATAAGATCATCCACGTGGCCATGCAGCAGAACACTCCCTGCATCTGGTACGAGTGTACGCCCGACATGCCGCTGGTGAAGGTGGAAATCCTCTGCTTCGGCACGGGCTACAGGATGCCCGACCCTGGCACTCCCGACGGAGCCATCGAGCACATCGGCTCGGTAGTCACCCGCGACGGCTTCTACGTCTGGCACTTCTACCGCAAGTATTAACGACCACCAATAAAAAGACGATATGGAAAAATCATTATTTAGAGTGAAGACAAGAGGCTGTGGCGTTTTCCACGTCATAGCAACGTCCTTCGACTATGCTGCTGGCGAAGTGACGAGAGAACTGAATGCCCAAGACTACGGATATTCGGGAGACAGAGTGGTGACTAACGTGGAGTTCATCTGCCGAGAGGCGTTTATGCAGAACGGTAAGCGTGCGCTCTATGGTGACAAAGACGAGAACCATCTAATGATTGCAAAGGGGGACTAACCGATGGCAGCGAAAGCATGTGTTTTGCATTGCAGGAATTACCAAGACGGTGAATATGGATGCAAGATAGGTGAGCGTGAGCAATACAAGGGAAGAATCACTGGCAAACCAAAGACGTGCCCATATTTTAAGGACCGAAACCCAAAGCCCTTGACGCTTACCCACGATGATATTTCACGCTTCTTCAGCGAGGAATATGTAAAGAAGGCTTTCCAGTTTCCAAACTGGCCTGCCGGAACGGAAATAGTGTGCTACTGCCGTTCCACCGATAGCCGTGACGCCATTGAGCAGATAGCCCAGCAGAGGCAGTGGAAGATCGTAAAATACGTCCATATCGACGAACTGCCGATAGCCAAGCTCTACAAGCCAGGGCAAGTGATGTTCGCCATCCGCGAGGTGTTGGAGTGGAAGAGAGATCCAACGATGCAGACCTACGAAGAATGGTGCAATCAGATGCTGGGTGGCCTGCGACTGTCGGACTGGGATAAATTCAAAATTAATTATTAAAAACAACGAAACAATGAGACTGATTTACATGATTGCAGCCGACGTACTGGGGGCACTCGGCTGGGAAGTAGAGATTAACGAGAAGGACAGTTATTGGAACCTCGTGCTTACCAACACCAGCAGCAGCGAGGATATGCCAGAGTCTCACAAGTCGTGCCTTCGTGGACTGTTGCGCGGATGGCTGATGGAGTTCAACTACGAATGTGGCCGTCAGCAGGTGAATATCTACAAGGAGCTGCACGGACTCGACCCCGAAGACGACCGCTATTCCTGCCTGGATACCTGTGCCAATCGGACGGACGGCAATACTCCTCAGCATAAGTTGGACGACAAGGAGATTTTCATCCGACGCAAAGACCGCTTCGACCGCTACGTGCTTACGGAGCCCATATCCGAAGCCTACTTTGAAGACAACCCAAGGTGTAAATGCAAGCAAAAAACTAAGAAAGAAGAAGCAATCCTGAATAACCTCGTTAAGACACTTCAGAACTACGAAGACGAATGCTACCGGCAAATGACATTTATGAACGAGCACAAGTTTGAAATCGAGCGCGAGGCCATCAGGTATAAGCAGCAGGCTTTCAACCGCAGCTGGCTGGAGGTATCAGGAGCGATTGACAAAATCAAAGCATTAAAACACAAAGCAAAAGGAGAATAAAATTATGGAAACAAACGAATTAATGATAGGTGACTGGGTGCTCACACAAGAAGGTAAGCCCACCCAGGTATATCAGATTTACAACGGAATCGTTGCCACTACAGATCCATCCACAACTCTCTACAACGTAGAATGCTTCCAACCCATCAAGCTCACGTTGGAAATCCTT
>CACXXT010000052.1:0-24851 GCA_902771725.1 uncultured Bacteroidales bacterium | reverse complement strand
CAAAAGGGGAATTTCGGTTATCCACCTTTGATACTCTGGCATTTGTTATCCAGCAAGATCCTTAATAAGCCTGAGCATCTTCTGGAAATACATTGCGGGATGAAAAACATACATATCTCTTTCGTATGCGAGTACGTCCATCAGCTCCAGCATGCCCTCCGCCTTGCTGGCAGCGATATGAATATAACACTATGATATTAAAATGGAAGTAATACCCTACAAGTTACGTGACAAGAGTAGTAAGACCCCCTGCCCACATGGAATGAGGGCCACCTGTACCAACTGTGGTATCAACAAGCCTGTTTTGGTCCATGTTGGTTCTGGATTGGAATGGGATTGTCCTTTCTATTGCGGTGAAGGTGAACAGAAGAACACAACCCTGTGTGATTTCATCCCCGGCACCTTCACAATTTATAATTCAAGATAAGTCCCGTCTTTTAACCAGGCGATTTCATCGCCAAAATAAAAACAAAACAACTATGGAAAAAATCAATTTTGATTACGTCAAACAAGCGGCCCGTGTTTTTGACCGCATCAACAAGATTCGTCACTGCATCACGCGCGACCGTTTTGCCGAAGTAGCCAAGACCTGCTTCAAGCTGACCGACGAGCATCAACAGGATATGCTCTACGGCCTGCTGAATATAACACCGAAGATGGTTCATTACCTCGCCATGTTTGACAATCTGGAAGCCCGCAAGTCCCTTTGGTTCCCAAAGAGTCTGGGGCATTTGCCTGAAGCCATCGAGATAGCCGAACACGCCTACATGCTTTACAAAAAGTCAGAGGCCAAAAGCATGCCGTATATCGAACACGATGACTACCGCCGTGAAGACATTCGCCGTTACTTCTATACCGATGAAGACGGCAAACACACTATTGATATCAACTTGGCCTACCCAACCCATATCTTCATGTTATCAAAGCTGCTGGAGAGTGGTGCGAAGATAAACGGTTTGGCGGAACACCTCGGCTATTTGGAAGGCGAGATGAAAGACTGTGGCCGCGAGAATTTCCAGTACTTTGAGGGCGATATCTATTTCCTCTATGCTGACCCCGCCGATCGGATGTTCTACAGCTATGTGAATGTAGAGGATGCAGGCGTATATGTCGCCACCCGTAAAGGCTGGCGCAAGCTGATGTACACCCCCACCCGTGGCTACCTCACCCGTGACGGCAACCTCGACTTCGTAGATGACAAGCATTTCTATTCCGACTACATGCTGGAGGGAAGCGGAAAGGGCTTCCTATACATCGGTAACATCCACGATGATTGCTCCGTTCTGGCAGAAGAAGAGGACCCCGCCAATGAATAAGAGAATACTATTTTTGACAATAGGATGGATCGCATTGTTCGAGTTATGCGTCTTCACGTTCCGGTGTGCCATCGCGGATTTCCCTTGGGGAGCCGAACAGGAGCCTGCCCACACCATCGTGTACGACAGTTGCGAATACGTCAGGATTAATGACTATCATGTCTATGCCCACAAGGGCAACTGCCGCTTCTGTGCCGACCGCAGGAGAAGGGAGTTAAAGGATTTGGTCGAACAGTTAAAAGCAGAGTAATATGCTAATAGGATTTCTGGTGGGCGCTGCCGTAACAGCCGTCATCATTTTGTTTAATCTCGCCTTCCTGCTCTATTACTGGAACCGGGAGGATAGGAAGAAAGACAAACATGAGCCAAAGCCATAAGCACCGCCACCTTCACCGTAGGCAGCGGTTCCACCGCTGCAAATGTCTAATGTATGCTGCTGTGCCACAGCAGCCCTAATCACCCTTAATATGCCTAACATCTATCTACGTGTCCCACAGTATGTCGCAGCCTTCTACCGGCACCGCGACGACCAGCACCCGCTGGGAGAGTTCGACCCAGTCGAGTTCGCAGCTTTCACGCATGAGGCCATCGTCATCGCTTCATCGCTCATACTGATTGACAACCCGGCAGAGCAGTCTTCACTCTGCTATTCACAGCGCGTCTGGCATAACATCCTCAACGGAAAACCGCCTACGGGCGGGAAGAAAATCCTCCAGCGGGACCCGAAGGAATGGCCGTCGCTCCAGGAGCTCTGCGCACTGCATGGCCGCACCTTCAACGACAGGGAACCGGCTTTTGACTACCTTTGCATCAAGATACCACGCGAGATACCCTTCAACGGGGAGATCCGGAAGACGAGTGCCAGCTATGCCATGCACTTCGAGTCGGCCAGGAAACTGGCCACCCTACTCCGCAATGAGTTCTACCATGTCTTCGCCGACTGGTGCATTCAGGACCGGCGTTCCAGCAACATGGCAGGCATCAAACGTGATCGTGGTGAGATGCTGGAGCGATTCCTCACACAGTATGATATCCCGGTCTCTGCCGATGAGCGCGAGAAGGATTCCCTCCGACGCATGGCGAACAGATGGTTCGAGAAGGCAATGATACTGCCCAACGACAGGCTCAACTTCAACAGCGAATTTCTACACCATGTTTCCGAAGAGGAGATAGAGAAGGAAAAACGGCGCAGAAAACGAATGAAAGTTAAAGGAGGTCTAAAAAAAATATAATTTTTGCCCCGAAAACCGCCAAACTACGTGCCCGACTACGTGAACGCACCCCAAAATGGCGGTCTGAGGCTTCTTAAACAAGTAAAAATATGGAATGTAACGAACTGTTTTTAGCTGATATCGTACGCGTGGACCTGGTGCCGTGCGAACGATGCACTATCCCGGTACCGTTCGGCGTGCCGGGGATAGTAGAAGTGTTGAATCCAATAATCGGGGAACCTGCTTTGTCCGTAGGATTCGAGGGTGATAACCTCACTTCCTTCATCGAGGAACCGCCTACGCTGAAGGTCACGGAGCAGTCACAGGCGATAGGATATGTACACACGCACGACCTGAATGCGCTGTGCCTGCATGGCTTCTCGGCACTACGTGCCGCGCGGAAAGCACTGATGGGAGTGGACTTTAACATCATTGCCTATACGGTCAACGGAACACGATATCTCTGTTACGCACTGCCTAACACGTCCAAGGTCAGCCTTGACGACCAGATGGGCAGCAGCGCCAGCATGACTGTTAAGGCTTCCGTCAATTCCATGTCGGGATTCATCAAGATCGTCGAAGAGGAAAATCCATAAGTTTTCATATAATAATATGTTGATAAGATAATTAAAGATTTGTAGTTGTGTCAATAAGTAACCCGGGAGGGCGAAAGACATAAGCATAAAACCAATGGCAGAAACGGCGCGTGAGGCGTGGTTTCTGCCCGTTTTTTTTCAAAACACCCCTTTTTCTGCCCCGTCTCGTTTCTTTCTATTTCGCATCTTTGTTACGGATTAAAACGAAATTCAAATGAACGGACTTCTGGAAATACTAACCAATAAGCAGTGGAAGATTCAGGAAAAATTCCTGCATGGTATCCTTCCTGTGCTGATGAATAATCTCACTAACCATTCTGCTCTCGGTATTGAACGGGAGAAGAAAGACCCGATGTTATTCAATAAGCAGGGCGAAGATATCATGCACGAATATCAGGTGACGCAGGATGGCAACGTGATGCCGGCATACGATTGGGGAGAGGATTTGCTCGCCAAGATGAAAGAGCCTTTCGTGAACGTTATGCCCGTTGATGGACCCATCACTAGGAACGGAGGGGCTTGCTCCTATGGTTCCAAGGATATACGCGACTGGACAATGAGAGCTGCTGATAACAAGTTCTGCCGTGGGCATGTGCTGGTCATCAATACCCCCGGCGGTTCCGCATGGGCACAGAATGATTTCCAGCAGGGTATTGAGTATGCCCACGCCCGTGGACAAAGGGTCATCGCTTACATTGACGGATTGTGCGCTTCCGCAGGCATGCACCTCGCGTCGGCTTGCGATGAGGTATATGTGATGAACCCGAAGGACCAGCTGGGATGCGTAGGTGTCATGGCTGCCTTCTTCACGATGAAGAACGGGGAAAAGAACCAGTTCACGGGGGAGACCTACCGCGAATACTATGCCACCAAGAGCGTGGATAAAAACAAGATGGTCAGGGATATCGCCGAGGATGACGATGCAACCTTGCTCATCAAGGAACTTGACCAGCTGGAAGAGGAGTTCCGAAACGATATGAAGGCTGCTTTCCCGAAGGCTACCGATGAGCACCTGAATGGAAAGTTGTTCAATGCGGAGGAAGTGATGGGCATACTTTGTGACGGGCAGATGATGCTTGGCGAAGTGGTCTACCGCGTGTTCGCACTGGCTGAGGGAGCAAAGCCCATCGAAAGAACGGCCGATAGGAATATTGGCAAAATCGCCGCACAGCGACAAACCATTTTCAATAACGATAATAAACCGGAAATCAACATGAAAGAGAAATTCCCATTCATCGCAGCATTGATTGATGTTGAGGAAATGGTCCTCACAGAGGATGGTACCCACTTCGACATGGGACGCATCGAAGAACTCAATGCACAGATCGGTCAGTTGCAGCAGGCCAAAGCGGATGCAAAGGCACTCGTTGAACAACTCACCGCTGAGAAGACCGCTCTTGAAACCGCTATCGCGGAGAAAGACGGACAGCACGCTACGGCACTCGCCGCTAAGGACGAGGAGCTGAACGCTCTCAAGGCAAGTATCGAAGGCAAGGATGCCGAGATTGCTACGCTTAACGAAAAGGCAGAAAAGCAGACCGAGGAACTGAACGGCGTAAAGGCTTCGCTCGCCACCGCCCAACAGACAATCGCACAGCGCGACCAGACCATCAACGACCTGAACGCGCAGGTGGAAGACCTCCAGCGTAACCCCGGCGAAGAACCGGGCGCAGGAGAGGCCCCCAAGAACAATGGCGATGGTGCTGCTGCTCCTTACCAGGCTTCCAACGCACCGCAGTGGGACCCCGCTAAGTCCGCTTCGGAGAATAAGAAGGCCATGGAGGAATACGAGCAGAAGCTGAAGGCGCAGCTCCATTAATCCCCTTACCCGTAAGCAGTGGCTCTGCCGCTGCCCAACGACTCTTCTTCACATCAAAAATAACTTCACAAACACAAAATTTTTACGATTATGGCAGATTTCATTGGAAAAGCCGCGTTGCAGCATATCGCTGACAACTTCCGCTCTCAGATCATCATGGGAGCCGCACACTTCCGCCCCGAGGAACTTGACCGTATGGGCATCCTCGTGACGAGCGGTGTCCAGTTCAAGGACACACGCACGGTTCTTAACCGCAAGGGTGGTACCACTCGCCGTAAGGTCGTGGGACAGACCGTTGCCAACACCATCGGTTACATCGAGGAGCGTCCGCTCGTGGCACGCCTGACCTGGAACCGCTACTGGGACAACCAGGATTCCTACATCGAGACACCTTACCAGGTGCCCGGTTCGGCTGAGTATTCCTATCCCATGTCCGAGATCGCCTTCAAGGCTATCATGGCCAACTACGGGGAGGATGTCTTTGCATGTCTCTTCTGGGGCGATGAGTCCTACGACAAGGACGATGCAGACTTGGGCCGTCTCTCTCTCTTCAACGGTTTCATTACCTATCTGAACGAGGACATCAAGAATGGCCGTATCACAACCGCCATCGGAAACCTCAAGCACATCGACGCGTTCACCGCTCCCGATGACAGCCACGACTTCGCCGCATGGACAATCTTCGAGGCTTTCTGGACCTCTGAGGTGCATCCCGCACTCAAGACCGCACCGAAGGTGCTCGTCTATTGCTCCGCCGAGACAGGCGTCATCCTCGCCAACGCCTACGCCAACAAGTGGCATGGCAACAACGGCGTGAAGTGGCTCGACAACGGTAACTTCACCGTGCCCGAGTACCGCAACCTGGAGTTCGTTCCTTCTTCCTACTACGGAAAAGGCGACAAGCTCATTCTCACGGTTCCACAGAACTTTGAGTATGGAGTGAACAGCCTCGATTCCCGCAACAAGATCATCGTGCAGACCGAGTTCTCTGACCGCGATGCGCTTGACGTGGCATTCCAAGTGCAGTCCGTACAGGGCGTGCGCGTCATCAATGTCAATCCTTCTCACTTCTGCATGACCGACGGTACACTGCAGGAGGGTATCGTCTTCCAGGGCGACTACATGAAGGATCTCTTCGTGGTCAATGTCAACGACGCCGATGCAGGTGCCGTTACCGTCAATGGCGAGACGCCTGACAATACGGCTGAGTACGCAGCAGGGACCACCCTGACGCTCGTCGCCACACCTGCGAGCGCGTCCTATGTGTTCGACCAGTGGTCTGATGGCGTCAAGGACGCTACACGCACCGTCGTCACGAAGGGACAGCCCGAGGCTCTGACCGCCTTCTTCAAGGCAGCAGACTAAACGCTCTATGGCAAGCCGACGGGGCCATGCCCCGCCGCTTGCTGATTCCTGAAGTATAGTATAAACACATTAAAATAATAGATTATGCCAGAAAATAATTGCCCCACCTTGTCGAACGTCCTCGCATCTGAGGAGTGCGATGAGAACCTCGCCGGACTGGGTAGCGTCGTCTATGTCTTCCTGAAAGAGGACTTGTCTGCCCCGTTGGTGGCAACTGACAACCAGTATTCCACGCCGCAATTCAAGGCAGGCAAGGGCTTGTACCGGTTCGACTGTAAGGATGACTCCCAGCAGATCGAGGGAACCAGCCTGGGCCGCCGCAAGGGATTCCGGCAGACCGGAACAATCGTCCTGGAGGCCGTCAACAAGCTCATGAGCAAGACGGCTCGAGCACTCAACAACCTCGACATCGGTATCATCTTCCCCGATGGTGACGATGCTCAGATTCTCTATGACCCCAACCGCAAGGTGGTCTTCGATAACGACGGCATCCAGTCAACGACGGGTGCCAGCGCCGACGATGACCGACAGGTGACACTGACAGCTACTTTGGGACCGACCAAGTATCTGAATATGTACGTCACGCCTCCTGATAGCGGAGGATGGGAGGGATTGCGCGTTGATAACAACGCCAATGACAACGGTTAAATCCTGATAAGTCAATAATTTCTTTAAGTGGGACGGCCTTCCTGATTCTGGGAGGGCCGTCTTTTAGTCCTATCTTTTTATTTTTCAGTGCTATTTTTGCCGCAGTAATAAATAACAGGAAAAATGAAACAGAAACCTTACAACCAATTAACTGCAGAGGAACAGCTGGACTACATCCAGAGACTGTCCAAGTTCGAAACCCTGTCATTGCCGGTCCTCGAACCATACGCCAAAGGAGGAAGGATGACTTCCGAACACAGAAGGATGGCCGAGGAGGGAATGCAGCTGCTGTTGGCCTTTCCCGTCAGCCGCGACTACGCGGAGAAGGGACTTTACTTCAAGGACTACGAGCGCCGCGTCTATCGGTTGCGCCACTATGTCGAGAAGATTAAGGATGAACTGTCTAAGGAGGTGGCTGTGAAGATGGCCGACGGATCCACATTCGCCTACGTGCCGAAGATGCAGCAGCAGTTCCGTCGGCGCGGGCGCCCCACACGTGAGGAAGCGGCTGCCATGGCCCGTGCCATGGCCGGTGCACAGGGCAATGATGTCGCCACCCGTAAGCAGCAGGCCATCGCCCAGATGCTCGGCATAGAGATTGTCACCAATCAGACCATACGCGAGAAGAACAACGAGGAACTGGCCGAGGAACGGAAGGCAAAGGAGGAAGCAGAGGCAAAGCAGAACCCTACCCTCTTCGATAAGTTGCCAGCAACCGACGGCTCCGCCGCCGCTAACTCCCAGGAGGTCATCGGCGCACTCCCACCGTCGGCTCTCGATCGTGCCACACTCTCCCAGCTGTCATTCCTCCTCTCCCCGGAGTTGGCCACGGCCGTGGAGTCCGTGCGCGAACTGCGCAACCGTGCAAGTGTCGCTTCCGAGAAGGCCAAGCTGATGGCACAGCGGGGGGATAAGCCCGAGGATATCGAGCCCTATGCACAGGAGGCAGCCGAGGCAACCGAAGCCTACGAACGAATCTATGAGAGGGTGGATACCGAACTGGCCACCGTCTACCTACGCCTGAAGGAAGACCAGGCCTTCCGCGATGACTTCACGAAGAAACACTACAGTAACGTCTCTTCTGCTGCGATTCCATCGCAGCTCTCTAACCTCGAAAAGCTCCTCAAGCCCTACTACCAGAAGCAGGACAAATCTTTCTCCGAGCGCGTGCGTAAGATGATTGCCGACAACAACCCCGAGGCCGTGGCCGAGAAGAAGGCCGCTGCCGAGAAGAAGGCTGCAGCCGAGAAGATCATCAAGTACCTCCGGCGCCAGGATAAGGAGAACACCCCCCGACGCATACAGGGAATGGAGAAGAAATACGAAGAACTCGTCGCCCTCATCGGCGAGGAGGAAGCAAAGCCCTACTACGCCTTCATCGAAAAAGCACGCGGATAAATGTCCCTACCCTCTAAAGAATACCTCTCAAGGATTGAGAAATGGCTGCTGGGCGGGCTCACCCTCGAGCGCATGAATATGACGCTCGTGCAGAAGTTCCGCGCGCGTCTCGCCTACGAGGCCTACCAGGTGTGGATGCAGAATAAGCAGATACGACCGGCCGACCTCATGCGGCGACTGGCCGCACGCGACTACGACGAACTGCTACGCCAGGCTGCCCAGGGCAATGAGGATGCACAGCTCTATGTCGGTGCCTTGCGTATCCGGAAGGATGAGCCGCGCACAGTCAGCGAGATTTCAAACGATGTATATGTCTTCAACTGGCTCGTCGGACGGTTCTCCACCAGCGAGAGCCATATCAACCGCGCCAAGTATCAGGATGCGGCCGACTGGCTCTTGCGCACGGGCATGCAGATGGGGGGCAAGGAGGGTATCAGCGCCGTAGATAAGGGTGCCGAGAAACTGCGCGTCCTCGAAAACAATTTCCAGGAGCAGGAGAATGCGGCCGATTCAATGGCAGGCATGGATATGCAGATCACGGGCGATGTGTCGGTCATCAAGTCCGACCGCGTCAACTATACCGAGGAGGAGAAGAAGCGACTCGCCGCCAAATACCACCTCACACCCACGGAGGTACGCGATATGATACAGAACGAGGATGGCATCTACGAGGCGGTGGATGAAGAAAAAGACCCCTTTATGGAGGAATAGATAACTGTATTATTCACTTAAAAACCAAGCAATGAGAAAATTCATTTTACCTTTCCTCATGCTGGCGATAGTCGGCATGATGGGACTGAGCAGCTGCAACGGCTGTTCAAAGGGTGGCCCTGACAATCAGGCCAGCCATGACTACGATGGTGTGGTGCAGGACTTCACGGCTGGAGTCGGCAACATCCAGTCCTTGCACCGCCAGACGATGTACACCCTGGCCGGCGGGAAGGATTACGAGTGGCGTAATTCCAAGGTGTTGTTCAATGATACCATCACGATGGAGAATATCGGCGAACTGCATGTGACCGATGTCACGGATGTGTTCCAGTATATAGGTGATGATGTGCTGGTGCAGATAATCAGTTCCAATGTCAAGCAAGGAACGGTCATTCCCTACCCCATCCACGACATTTGGATTGAGGATAGTAACCTGAGCGAATTGGAAATCAGGTTGGGGGCCGAGGATGCACTGTTACGCTTGAAGGAATGGAATGGCATCCTGCCACTCGCGGCCAGCATGTCGCTCCGATGTCCCGTAGGCCCCAAGAAATGCAACGCCCAATGGGTCATCGGAAATATTTACGATGTCATATTCATTGATGCCGTAACCGGCGATATCGCCACCTCCAACCCCGCTTTTTAAGTCCCGTCCCTTAAGTTGGTGATTCCATCACCACGAGTCCCGTTTCTTGTAGGTGGCGATTCCATCGCCACGATAACCATGCGAAAGCGAACCGTCTATATGAACCCCATGCAGCAGCAGCTACACTACACTGCTGCGCGTGACGTGCGTCTGGTGGCACCGAGACGTTCCGGAAAGTCCGTCTCTATGGCCGACCGCATCATGCGCGTCGTGAGCACGCTGCCGCGGGGGGCAGGCGGATGGGGAGGATCCAGCATCAAGCAGCTATACACCCGAACCGTCCCAGGAACGCTCGCGGCCATCAATCTGTTCTTCGGATATGAGGAGGGGAAGCAATATGGATGGGGCCGTCCGCCATCGTGGGTGCAGCCGTCTATCATCAAGCCGAAGACCTACGAGAACAATATCTGGTTTGCCAATGGCTTCCGTACCACCGTCGTCTCGGCTGCCGTAGTAGGCTCGGCTAACGGACTGACACTCGACGCGTGGTTCCTCGATGAATGTAAGTTCATCCGCGAATCCACAGTCCGCGAGGAGTTCGAGCCCTGCCTTTCGGGTAACACGCACCCTTTGGGCGATGAACGCTTCTCGGAGGCGAATCCCTACTACCGTTCCACCTACTACGTCTCTGATGCAGCCCTCCACAACAAGGGCAACTGGCTGGAGAAGGAGGAAGACAAACTCGACCTGAAGATTGAGGACGGGGAGTTTGCCGGAAAGACCTACCGCGAACTGCAAGCCGAACTGGACCATATCGCCGAGCGCACGATATTCTTCAATGAGCTGTTGCGTAACGCACAGCGCGACGGGCACCGTGTCATCGTCGTGAAGCCGGACGAACGGCAGCTGGTCCATGCACTCGCCGAAAAGGTGATGAACCATGAAGGGGAGTTCAGGATCCTGCCCAACTATGGGAAGCGCATCAACAAGGCCACCGTTGATATGCTGGTCAACTATAAGCTCATTGACGCCGCAATGGCCGAACTGCTCTTCAACTACCAGTTTCTTATCACCGAGGAGGAACACTTCGAACTGATGATGCTCAAGCAGTCGAAGAAGTTCCAGGACCGTCTCAGGAGAATGCGCTGTAACTCTTTCTATTTCTACCGCCCAAGCGGGCTGGTGGCCATCGACCTGCTCGGACAGTCATACTACGACAAGATGAAGCGTGACCTCCCGCCGCTGGTCTTCCAGGTGTCCATCCTGAATATGAAGCCCAAGCGCGTCAACGACGGCTTTTACTGCAACCTCGACATCGAGAACGTACACGGCTACATTCCCGAGGACTGCCCGGCTTTCGATAAGTCCTACACCAAGAAGTTTGCCAGCCATATCCAGGCGGGCATGGAGTACCGCGAGGAATACGAGACACCCGACTTCGAACTGTTGGAAGGGGTGAAGGACTGCACGCTCGACGGCGACCTGGTATCGGGCCAGCCCTTGCATGTCAGCTTCGATTACAACAATCTCATCAACTGGATTATCACCGGACAGATGTATCGGCGCGACCACGCCGAGTCGCTGAATGTCCTTTCTTCGATGTTCGTCAAGGACGGCGGTATGATTCAGGATCTTGTCAGGAAGTGGGCGAAGTACTACGAGCCGCACCGGAAGACCTGCCGCACGGTCTACTACTACTACGACCATACGGCCAAGTTCCGACTCCATGGAATCAACATGCTCGATATCAAGGACACCGTGATTCAGGAATTGCAGCGCTACGGGTGGGAGGTCGTGGCCGTCGATTGTGGCCGCACCATGGAACCCGAGCAGCGTTACAAGGAGATCAATGAGGCGCTTGCGGGAATCACCTACCCGCAGATAAGGTTCAACAAGGAGAACAACGAGGCACTTATCCTCGCCATGGAGAACACGGGAGTCCGAAACGGATACGGGGGATTCAAGAAGGATAAGTCGGGCGAAAAGCTCTCCGTCGGTTCCGAGACGGCCACGCCGGCCGAACTCCGAACAGACGGAACCGACGCTTTCGATACGCTCTTCGTGGGCGTGAAGCATTTCCGCTATTCTCTGTCAGGCGTACTCACACCCACCGGCCATGGATAGGAATGAGGTATTCAACATCGACTGCATGGAATACATGCGCTCGATACCCGACAAGGCGTTCTCGCTGGCCATCGCTGACCCGCCCTACGGACTGCCGGCTGCTTCCACGCAGGGAGCCGGGAAACTGAGGAACCGCCAACTGAACATGGGGAACGTCCGCCAGTGGGATGTCGCACCGCCACAGGAGTTCTTCGATGAGCTCTTCCGCGTCAGCCGACACCAGATTATCTGGGGAGGCAACTATTTCCCGCTGCCGCCTACACGCTGCATCATCGCATGGGACAAATGCCAGCCGTGGCCGAACTTCTCGCAGGTGGAGATAGCATGGACCAGTTTCGACTGCCCGGCAAAGCTCTTCAAGTACGACAACCGAACGGGCGACAAGATCCATCCCACGCAGAAACCCGTCGCCCTGTACAGTTGGATAATAAAAAACTTTTACAAAAATGGGGGGGGGGGGATTTTCGACCCCATGATGGGAAGCCAAAGCAGCCGTATCGCGGCCTACAGGATGGGCATCGACTATTGCGGATGTGAACTCAGCCCTGAGTATTTCGCCAAAGGCTGTGAGCGTTTCGACAGCGAATGCCGTGGCATCATCCACCTGAGCAACGGCAAGACCATCCACCACCCCACCCTCTTCTAAATTACCCCCTTAACCGTAGGTTGCGACTTTGTCGCAACGAATAGTAAATAAATGCTCCGCCCACCTACCCAATCCTTCCAGAACCTCCGCTATTTCATGGAGAAATGGTCATGGCTCGACCCCGCCACGGGCTACCGCACCACGGGCTACAACCCGCCGGCTGCTGCCAAGGGAAAGCAGCAGGTTCCTTTCTTCGTGAGGTATGTCACGGGCCGCGGCCGACTGGAGTACGGCAATGCCGTCTGCCTGAAAACCTATCCGCGCCTTCACCAGCGGATGATAATGTTCTGCCAGTCCGGCGAGATCCGCCGCATCCGTGATTACCTTGTCATCGAGGTGGACGGCACGCGCATCATCACCCACTAGCTTTTCCCGTAGGTGGCGATTCTATCGCCACAAATGTCCCGTCTCTTGCCGTTGGCGATTCCATCGCCACGCCCCCCTGTCCCACTTTTAATCCCGCCGCTGTTTATCTTTGTTACAACAAAAGCAAGAAGCAATGGCAAAGAAAAAAGAACCCAATTTCGTTCTTCGGGCTAAGGGAGCGAAAGCCCTTGGCAAGATAACTTCTTCCCTCCGTGATAGTGGTTACTTGATGTTACCAAAACACACCAAGGGCGACGGCCCAAACATCCCCACCTGGGAGAATACTATCTCACAGCAGCTGGCATGCTCGGAGCCTGGCAGTGAAGGTGCTGCAGCCCGTAAGCAGGCAGGGATGCTCTTCGTGTCCAGCGGCACGGAAGTACCCGCCCCTGGCTGCGGCACGGATGGCCTCGGATACATGCAATGGGGACAGGGCAACAGGCTGCCGAATGTGGTGGCGCTCTTCACCAAGATTTCTCCATACACAGCGACAGGCTGGGAGTTCAATACCAATATCGTCGGCGGACTCGGCCCACAGCCCATGTTCCGCTACAGCCAGTATGTCGGGGGTAACGTCACCATCAAGGAAATACCGTATGCCACGGCTGGCACGCTACTGAAAGGAATGCGCCTCGATATCCTCCGACAGCTCGTCAAAATCGCAGAGCCCAATCCTGAATTGCCAGAAGTCGCCGGTTCCGCCGATGCCCGTGAGCAGCTGCGCCAGGCACTCATGAAGGAACTCACTGCCATTGATGAGGAATACAAGGAATGGGAGAAGACCAACGAGGAGGTGCAGGGCTTCATGCTGCGCAACAATATTTTCAAGACTTTCCTGAACCTCAGTGGCGATTTCACGCTGCTGTACAATGCTTTTGCCGAACTGGAACTGAATCAGAAGGCTCTCGACCCGCAGACCAACAAGTCCGTCAACCCCAGCGGATGGTTCCCGAAGGTACAGGGAATACGGTGGAGGTCATGCTTCACCACCCGCGTTGAAAGGATGGATAAGCAGAACCGCATCAACTACGCCTATCTGTCCAACGAGTGGCTGGACTCTATGGGCGGACAGGTGCTTGACACCAAAGAGATGTCGGCAATGCCAATGCTCAGTGAGCAGAACCCCACCGATGACCTGGAACGCCGTTGCAGGGAAGCACGCCAGAAGCGTGTCAAGGTCAAGGACCGCCCCACGCGTGTTATGATGCACCTCCGCTATCCCAGTGAGGGGAATCCTTACTATGCCGTCGCACCGTGGCACTCGGTCTTCGGAGGGGATATCTATGAGTATGCCGTGACGATGATCAGCGACCGCCTGACGCGCAAGAAGAACTCCAACGTCATCGGGCGTATCATCTATATCCATAGCGAATACTTGCAGCAGATTGCCAACCAGCGCACGGAGGAAGAACTGCAGAAGCGGATGGTGAGGAAAGGGCAGAACGGCTCTGAACGCACCGAGATTTTCGCAACGAAGATCAAGGATGTCTCAAACGAGCTCTTCGAAGAAATCAACGAATGGCTTTCCAACAGGGATAACAGCGGACAGTCGCTGTTGGCCTATCTCTTCCGCGACTCCAATGGAAACATGGTGGAATCCTTCAAGGTGGTGGAGATTGAGAGCGCAAGCAAGAATACGGCTGAAGCCAACCAGAAGGAACTTGCCGAGATTTCAAGCATCATCTTCTTCGCCATGGGGCTCGACAGCCGGCTCATCGGAAACACACCGGGCAACGATACCCATACTTCCGGTACCGACATGCGAGAGAGATACCTCCTCAAGCAACTCCAGAAGTCACCCATACAGCAGCTGCTCTTGAAACCCTTCGAGGTAGCCGCACAGTTCAACAAGTGGGACCCGAAGCACCTCGTATTCCGAATCCGCCGCGAAGTCCTCACCACCCTCGATGCCAGCAAGACAGGAATCGCAGAGCAGAACCCCGCGGAATAGCCCTTCTCCGTATGCAGCGGTTCCACCGCTGCCTCACACCCATCCCATATAACGAAATAACGATATAACGATATAACGAAAATGCTAATACGTTCACTCCAAGAGCTACGCCTCTTCTTCCCAAGCCACGCCATGCAGAGCATCGACCCGCTCATAGGGTTCTTCGACAATTCCGAACATGACTTCCTACAGGATAAGCTCGGAACGCCGCTTTACAACTACCTCTGCCAGTATTACAAAGGGAACGATTCTTCTTTCATTGACGTCGAGGATGAAGATACGTCCTATAATGGACGTCTCCTGCTCATGGCACAGCGCGTGGTAGCCTTCGATGCTTTCGGAAGGGCCATAGGCGTACATGCCGTCAGTATCAGTAATGCTGGCGTGAATATCTCCGTGGCGGATGATTACCTCAAGCCCGACAAGGAGGCCATCGACACCTACCGTTCTACCTGTGTCAAGGAGGCTCATAGCGCGCTCAACCGACTGCTCGCTACCTTGGAGGAATGGACCCAAACCGCGGCTGCTGCCGAAGAACCTGACGAGGAGTTGACAGCCATCGTCAGCAAATGGAAGCAGTCGCGATTCTTCTACCTCGCGGCCGACCTGATCATCCCGTCGGCCAAGGTGCTGCAGGAATACCTCAATATCTACGACAGCCGCGAGAAGTTCATTCAGATGCTTCCCGACCTGCGCTACATCCAGGAGGAGATGCTCATACCGGGAATCGGGGAGGAACTGACCGACTTCCTGGTATCCAAGTCACAGCAGATTCCACAGTATGTTGCGACTGAGTCGCAACCCGAATCCGAAGAGGATGCAGCCGAAAGAAAGCTCATCATGCGCACCATCCATGCAGCAAGGAAGTTCACGGCCGCTGCCCTCGAGGAAAGGACGCTCATCCTGCGCACACCTTCAGACCGCCGTCAAAAGGCACACGATGAGCAGGTACGGCTCTTGCAGTCCCTCAAGGAATACATCGTGCACCATCAGGATGGCTTCATCGCACTCGCCGAGTCGGCCATGGAGGAAAGCCCCCTATACATCGCACCCGATGAAGACCGGCAGCCATCCACCGGATTCAAGAACAATCGCAAGGGTAACGCCATCTTCGTCACACCGCCCCTCAGATAAGAGTCCCGTTTCTTGCAGGTGGCGATTCCATCGCCACGAACCCAAATCCTAATCTTCACCAATATGTATAGCCCTCAACGTATCAACCTCCATCTCCCACGTTCCTGGAACGCATGCACCGTCAGCGAACTGGAGTCAGTGGCCCGCATCGTCGCCACACGCTCGACGCAGGCGGATCGTTACCACCCCTTCGATATGTCTGAGACAAAGGTGGAGATTTTCTTCGCACTCGCGGGCCTGGAGCCGCTGGAACCGGCCAACCCGCGCGTACCCGTCGAGGAGCAATACATCACCGTCCGCTTCACACCTCCACGTTGGTACCATGTTTTCCGTAGGCTTCGCTTTTGGCGGAGCCCGAAGGGGAAACCGTTCTCTCTCTACATCTGGCAGATCAATTCCTTCATCGACCAGCATCTGAAATGGCTCGACGGACCGAGCGCTCTCACCCTCTTCCCATACCAGCGAATCACACGCCATACTTTCCTCCGCAGGCTTCGCTTCTGGCGAAGCAAGAGATTCGCAGGACCCGACGCTCTCATGCAGGACTTCTCCTGGCAACGTTACCGCTTCGCTAATGACTACATGTCGTTCTTCATCGACCAGCAGAATGCTTACTTGCGGATGCTGCAACACCCGGCGAAGTTCAGCAGGCAGCAGATAGCGGATGCGGAGAAGGCCGTGGACCTCGCACGGTCCATGTTTCTCGCCACCATTTTCAACGGACGCGTGCGCACAATCGACGAGAACACGCAGAAGTTCCGCTCCACTTATTGTTATCAGAGCAACCAGCATAGCGACAACGCCATCTATTTCCGCCGATTCCCTGACATACAGTGGCAGGTGGTCCTCTTCTGGTGGTCGGGGATGATGGCGTATCTCCACAAGAAATACCCCCACTGCTTCAAGTCCACGCCGACAAAGGGCAGTGCCAACGGCAACCCGCTCGAACTCTACACCCGCACGACGGCCACCATGCAGAAGTACACCACCCTCAAGGAGGAGGACGTGAACCAACAGACGTTCCACATCATCCTACAGCATCTGGAGGACATGGCACGCGAGAACGAGGAGATGGAGAAAATCAGAAAGAAAAACAAATCGAGGAAGAAATGACGGATTTCGAAAAGCTAAAGGAAATATGCCGCGTGGCTTGCCACCAGCGGAACGCCTGCAAGCCGGGATTCGAGTCCCTGATGCAGACAAGCACGGTGGCGGGCATACTGAAGGTGTGGAAGGAGAACTGGCAGGATGTCTATGAATCCAAGTATGCGGATATCATGGCGGAGAAGATTGCCGGGGTATATGCCAACATGCGCGACGAGTTCAATGCTAACAATGTCTTCGTCAACGAACCGACTGACCGCGGACTGCTCATCGTCGCACCGGCTTCTCAGCAGGCGGGACAAATCACCGTCAGCGGTACCGCCAAGTGCTATATCTTCGGAAGCGGGAATGTGCTGGCCAAGGACAATGCAGAGGTCTATTGCCGCGATAGCCAGGGGATGGTGACGCTCTGCGGACATGCACGGGGGTTCTTCAAGGACGGACAGGTGCAGGTGCGAGACTTCGCACGCGCATTCGGAACATTCCAGGGACAGTGCTACAATGCGGCTTACATCCTCCTACGGGGTGGCTCGGTAGCGGACCACGGACACCTCGAGATATCGGCATGGAATGATGCCGTGGTCTATGCCGACACCAGGCGGAAGATTGACTTACACGGAGATGCTCGCATCCTCCCCCTTTCCCAGTATGTTGCGACTCCGTCGCAACCAACCCAAAAGAATAACGACCAAAAATGAAATCTCATCTAGCTATCATAGTGGACGGAAAGGAACTGGCGCTCAAACCTGACCAGTCCATCGACATTGAGGACCGTAACCCGCTCTTCAATGATACGGAAATGTTCTCGCTGCCCATCGAGATCCCCTTTACCAACAACCGGGGGCTGCTGAAGAACCTCGATGCCATCGACAGTGACATGCGACCTGTGGATATGGAACACCGGAAGGCGCAGATCATTGCCGACGGACTGCCGCTCCGGAGCGGCGTGACGGTCGTGCAGGAGGATGAGACACTGAAGGATAGCATCTCTCTCAATATCGACGCCAGCACAAGGTCGTTCGACAACCTCATTGCCGACCTCAAATGCCAGGATATCCCCGTCAAGGACAAACTGCAGATAGGCGAGAAGATTGGGAATGTCAACGTGAGCGTCACCTACCAATACACCGTGGAAGCGGATATCGGGAAGAAGGACTGGGTGAGGGAAACGGGAACCATCGGACCGGTCACGGGAACTTTCCAACCGCAGGCTCTCGGATTCTCGTACCCGGGAATATGCCAGGAGTCTGGATCTTACAAGGCCGTACGTGACGGGCAGCGAGACTATCCGGACGGGAAGACGGTCATCGTGCCGCGTGTGCTGACCTCGTTCATCAACGTGTCATCGGAATATGGATCAAATGTCAATTCGCCGTATCGCGACGGTGACGACAACACCATCCCGTGGCCATTCTGCAATGCGCGTATCTGCTACAAGCACTTCGCACTCGACGAAGCGGATAAGGAGAAGACGGGCGATAAGATGGTACTCCCAAAGGACGGACGGTGGGCTTACGAGGACTTCGGCCCTTACTGGGTGCTCGATGCCGACCGACCGCAGTCGGGAATATGCTTCTATGTGCTCTACTTCCTCGACTGTCTCTTTGAACACCTCGGCGTGTCTTTCGACAAGTCGGAACTGCTCAAGATAAAGGATTTCTCGCACCTCTGCTTCTTCACCACCCATTGCCGATATGACGTGGAACCGACGGGGAAGACGCTCTCGGGATTCGAGCAGGTCAATGAATGGATGTCATCACGCGGATGCGGGGGATACCTGTCCGTAGATGACCCCGACGTGAAGAGCCTCGATGAGTTCGACTTCTTTGCCGCGGGCGACTATGCCGTGGGGAAGGATGATGTACGCCAAATCAAGTCGTCGGCTACCATCACTTCCAAGACTATCACGGCCGAGGTCATGGCCATGTATGCCAACAGCTACAACTTCCCCGACGCATCGGTGTCTACGGTCATCAAGTCGCTGGAGAGTGCTTTCGGAATACGATTCCACTATGACTATGAGTGCAACCGCGTGACGGCATACCTGCTCAGGAGCGTGTTCCGCTCACAGCAGGCGCCCATCGAGTTCAAGGGAAAGGTGCATCAGATACATAAGATTTCTGAGAAGATAACGGGCGTGCGTGTGAAGTATTCGGCGGAAGGGACGGCAAAGGAACAGGAAGACTACATACGCCGGCAGAAGCGTGACTATGACACGGACTTCGACTATACGGAATATCCGAAGGGTAGGACCATTCTGGATAAGACCTACGCGGAGATATTCCAGAACATATCGGCAAACGATATGAATGTCTACGTGGATGTCGAGACGGGCAATGCCTACCGCATCAAGGTATCTTCCGACGCTATGACGGCTTCTGAACTCAGACCGGTACTCTTTGAGGTCGGGGCTCTTAAGGGGGTGGAGATTGGCGACTGCTCCGACGAGAACGAGGACTTCGTGAAGGAGTTCATCATCGACTTCCAGCCTATCATGTTCAACGATGTGAACTACTACCGCGAGCTGCTGGCCGCACAGGGTAGCGTCAACGTACATACTTCCTCCGGAACAAAGGAAATCTCCATCAAGAGCAATGTGCAGCCGGTATTGTCGGCTTTCATCGACGAGGAAATGGAACACGAGTTCGTCAAGCAGAAAATCAATAACGTCATCACGAACGTGCACTGGTCGAGAGCTATGACCCCAGCAAGACGGATGACGGCAATTCGCCGCTGCAGGAGTACGACTGGGGACTGGCCATCGCCATGATGCGCGGCGGAGGCACGAACATGGAAATTCAGGAGTATGATTACGACTACGACAAGATGGGGAACTCCAAGTGGAGAACGGTTGCAGGACTCTATGCCCTGACAACGGATTCCATCGACAACGTGGGTAATGAATACGACTACAACGGAACGCAGGAGGGCATCGGACCGGGAGAAAGGTTCTCCCTGAAGATATGCGCATACAAGCCGTTCCGATATAAGGGGTCAGGCGCTAACGTGCAGATAAGCACCGACCCAAGGCAGTGGGCTGAAGACCCCACTTGGCTCATACCGTGCAATGCGGATATCTACAACGCTGGGAGCGGGGAACTGGAGACGAAGATCATGTCTCGCGGACTCTATGATTCTTTCATGTCTGAACTGGCATACTTCCTCCTCCACCGCAAGCGCTATGAGATAACGGTCGAGACTACTGTCGCGCAACTCGCCGATATCCCGTTCCACTGGCTCGACCGCTACGATATCGGCGGGAAGGTAGGATACATCAATAAGGTGAACTACCAGATCAATGCCGACCGGCAGCTGGCCGAAGTAACCATAGATTTCTTCTCCATCTAAATCCTCATAAAAATGCCAAACGTAACAATAGCTCTCGTCGAAGGCTCCAAATTCTGCGGCTCACCCATCGTCTATAGGGTGGATGCCAACGATGTGGGAGAAAATGCTGTCTTTCATCGCATACGGCTGACAGTCAATGTCAACGTGTCAGGTTACAGCGATGCCTCGTTTGATTTCTCTTCACCAGTCGAAAACAGCGGACATGTCAACTTCGATATATCTTCGGCCCTACTCGCCGCGGCTGAGGTGTGGCAGCCATCGGAAACACCGGGCTCCTACCCCGCCATCACCTATACGCTGGATGCCGTCGAGGACTATATGGTGGACGGCGTGCTCTATGAGGGGCGCAACGGGGATCACCATTCGGGAGGGACAGTATATATGGGCGCACTCTCCGACTACGAGCGCATGACGGGATATCGCCCGCCACGCTATTCGCGCAAGCCTTCATCATCTCCCGAAGTGGTACACGAGGGGAAGACGCTCATCGTGCCGGGACTCATGTCTTCATCCCCGTCCGTCACTTCCTTCCTGGTAGGCCGTGATTCCATCACGGCACAGAACGCCTATGCCATCACACCACCGCCCGACAGCTATGAGATACGTTTCATCAACTCTTTCTGTGTCCATGAGTCAATCCATGTCATCGCATTGCGAACGGCTGCCGTGGCCATCACCACAGAGAAGCAGATCATCTCCCGGCAGGAGACGCTCACCAACTTCTCACGGGGTGTCGCTATCAAGCAGAACAACCACGAACAATGGAAGATGTCGTCAGGACCGCTCGACAAGGCGTGGGCAGCATGGTTCGCACATGAGTTCCTGATGGCCAGATGGGCATGGATAAAGATAGGCTCTACATTCATACCCTGCCACATCATCCCCGAAGAGACAACACCGCTCATCGACCGCATAAAGAACGACCCCATCGCCATCCCATTCACCATAGAGCTGGACATCACCGGCGCCTGTGAATAATGGTCCCGCCTCTTAAGGTGGTGATTCCATCGCCACGCTCGTCCCGTCTCTTAATTGGCGATTGTATCGCCACAGATAAAATGTCCCAAAAGTAATCCGCCCCTTCTTATCTTTGCCAAAAATAATCAACCCTCATAAGCCATGGCAAGAATAGCAGAACCACGCGATTACTGGATAGCACCGGAGGCTATCAACATCACCCTCAACGCACTCGGAGATCCCGACCGCATACAGGGAAGTGTGGGCAGTGGCTCGGCTATTCTCTGCTATATGAAGGGCATACAGGGGCTGGAGTACGACAACGGACATAACTACCGTTCATGGCCGATATCTCTCTCCCCCACCTTCTTCAACACTACATCGAAGAAATATATCTATGTCGCCATACCGAGGACGCAGCTCGTCGGTACGCAGGCCATCATCGTCTTCCCTTCGCAGAAACTCGATGTGTACGGACGGGCAGAGGGAACCATCGACCAGCAGACGGGCGAAGAGACTCCAGGGGAACAGATAGGATCCACGGATTATTACTATATCTGGCTGCAGGGCATCATATCCGCATCCATTGATGAGGGCGATGCTACGCAGGACCGCACCTGGGAGCAGGAGATACAGACGGGAACGCTCTCCACCGATGAAGCGAAATCGACAACCGACACGGATTGGTACACGTTCTCGCGTGTCACCAACGTCGTGACCTTCCTTAAGGAGATAACCATGGCCGCTACGTCCAAGTTCCAGGAACTGAAGGCCGATATCTTCGTACTGGCAGGAAATCTGCTGAGGGGCGTACTCACCAAGACTTCCACTGGAATTGCCGATGATACGGATGAATACGTGGTCACGCCGGGATATCTCTCCAAGAAGTATCTGCGAAAGGATACCGACGATACGGCCAACGGGGAAATCACCTTCAAGGCTGGACTCAAGGTCGGCGAGTTTCGCTCAAGGATATTCGGAAGCGGGGCAGTCATCGACGAGGAGGGTAACGCGGAGTTCGAGAGCATCTACAGCCGTAGCTTCATCTCCACACCGGAGTTCCGCTTCAACCGTATCGCCGTGACGGAAGGTGAACAGTGGTGTACCAACGGATACGGCACCATCAAGGAGGTGGAAATCGCCAGCACAACCGAGGGATATATCACCCTGAAGCTGGAAGAGAACGACTGGGCCAGCGTGGCAGAGGGTGATATCTGCCGTGGTATCTACAACGATATCGCTAATAACTACGAGACGCGCGACCTGGATGATGATACGGAATTGTACGCCGGACCAACGGAAGCGGACACGGAGGGATTCGGATTCTCATCCAAGGCTGGATTCTTCACGTCTTACTTCTGGGTGGTGTGCATGGACTCGAACACGGATGCGAAATGCTACAACCGAAAAGGGGAATGCTGCTTCAAGTATCAGCTACGACATGCAGGAGTCCCGCACCCGTGCGCGTTCATGAAGTTTGCCCAGTACGGTTCATTTACCCGTGCCGACCGCCGCAGCAGTTCTTACGCCACCAGCATAGGCCATTACTACGAAATGGTGCTCGACGGTGTGCAGACGTGGAAGATCCAGTCGCCTAACATCGTCTACCGCAAGGGCTATCTCGGCGATATGACCGTGGAAGTCCGTGTCAAGGATGCCGATGGGAACTACACCGGAGAGACAAGGGAGGTGGAACTCCGCGGATACGGACTCTACGTGCAGGACAATGTGTACTTCGGTAATGCAGTCATACAGCTCGACCCCGTAACGCTTGAGGAACTGACCGAACAACTGAAGTTCTATGATGTCAGCCTCACGGAGTATATCGACGTCATCACGGTCGATGATGTGGGTAACTGCATCGGCGGTCTCTATACCGAGAGCGGAGAGAACGGCGAGTATCGCACATACCGCATCCAGACCACGCTGCTCGTCCGTAAGAACGGCGTGCTGCTGACGTTGGCTGCCGACAATGCGGATGCAGGAAAGGGAACGTATAAGATTAACGTGCAGCCCCACGGATGCAGCACAATGATCCAGGGCTCCACCATCTACATCACGGGCATATCCAATATCAAGGACGGCGTTCCCGGTACGCCTGATGATGTGAACTTCGACTATGATGAAATGCGCCAGATGAGCCATTGCAGCGTGGATATCATCGTCAACTGCGAGGGAAAGGGCGTTATCACTAAGACGCTCCCGGTATCTATCAAGCACGACTCCCAACCTTTCGTCGGTGCGGATATCACCAACGAGTTCAGCGCAGTGTCCTGGAACACACAGGCACAACAGTATGTCGGGCTGCCGATAGTCTTCGACATGAAGATGTGGAAGAACAACGAGCCTCTCGATGTAAGAAGCGTGAGTGTTGCTTGCTTGACATTGGACGGTTCTTCGCAGGCTGTCATCCCGGCGCAGAACATCACCAAGTCCATCGTGACAGTCAACGGCACCAAACAGGCACGCATCAGTATCAACGCACTGCCAGAGGGACTGCCGCTGGTGACGGAACTCGCCGTTACGACCGCGGCAAACTACGCGGGTGTATCCTACGAGCGGACGCTGATCCACACAATCAATAAATCCACCGATACTAACGTATATTCTCTTCTCCCGTCGGTGTCTGAGGTTATCGTCAATAAGAATACCGGTGGACTGAGTGTGAACACACTGAATTGTGCGGTTATCTGTGATTCCTCGGACAATAAGCACTACACCGTGGCGTATGCTGACTTCGCCACGCACAAGATTGCGCTCTATTACCGCAAGTTCTACCACGACGGAACGAGCGACACCGACGAGACGGCATACACCAATAATGCCATACCCGTGGACTCCAGTGTGTCTGAGGTGCGCTTCTACCTTTACGGGAAGAACGGTAATACCGTTGACCGTACCACCGTCCATGATCAGGAGGGTGTGCCGGTCATCGCGGAAGGACAGGACGGAAAGGGCGTGGAATACATCTTCTTCCAGCAGGATTCGGAAACTCCTGTGCCCACCATCAATGATGTGGCATCAGCAAGACAGGCTGACAGCTACTGCCCATACAATACGGCAGGTACGCAGCAGTGGACAGATGAGCCGGTGGGTGTTGGGGCAAACTCCAGATTCGAGTTCTACGCCCAGCGCAAGAAGGTCAACGGGGTATGGCAGCCGTTCTCTACAGCAAAAATATGGAACCGCTACGTCACCGATGGCGTCTCGCCCTATATCATCGACCTGTCCAATGAGCAGAGCTTCGTCAACTGCGACCAGGACGGAAACGTGGTGGGAAGCTACGAGTCTTCACGCCTCATGCTCTTCAAGGGAACGGCCTACGCCTTCACGGACTTCGATATCAAGGTTACGCCGGTCAACATCAAGTGCAATAATAGTACAACCGCCTTCACCCTTACCGATAACGCAAAAGCAACGGCACAGACAGAAGGATACTATACGCTGACACCGGCACTCATCACTGCCAACGCTGCACAGATAAACATCGAGGCCACACTGAAGACGAACACCTCCATCAAACTTGTAGCCGTTTACAAGATTAACAAGAACATAGCGGGTGGTGAAGGTC
>CACXXT010000051.1 GCA_902771725.1 uncultured Bacteroidales bacterium | reverse complement strand
AGAAAAAACAACGTTCTTCGAACTCAAAAACAGCCTGCGGATTGTAACCAATAATAGAATTACCAATTCACATTAGAAGTTAGCAATAGGACATGTGTTTTTCAATGAGCGTAGCGAATGGTGTTTTTGCCAGAATGACGGGTAAACCTGAAAGGTTGCGATGTGGCGAAGATTTTATCTGGGAGAGCTTGCTCTCACAAGGAAAATCGGCAAGACATCACAAAGGCTCGAAGAGCCAACCCGTCAGACTGGTGTTTTTTATGTTTTTGTCTTAATCAATAACAGAGGTGCTATCTTTTAACACGAATGCGAGACATGAATGAGTTCATGAATGCGAGACATGAATTTGATGATATTGCTCTGTCCTCCGCCCTCAGAAGAGGATTTCATCTTCGGTCGCTTAGGACGTCAGTTTTGTGGCGCTGACTGGATTTTGATGATGCGGGCGGCGGGGACTTTCATATAGGCGCAGCCGAGGAAACTGACGCGGACACCGACGTAGGTGGAGCGATCCTTGGGGAGTTTTACGATCTGGGCTGTGTCGTCGTATTCATCGAAACCGGCGATGCGGACGTGTTCGCCGACAGAGAACTGGGTGGCGAAGTCGACATCGTAGTCCTGCTGACCGAGCATGGCTTTCAGCAGACGCATCTCGGCATCGGGGATGATGGCAAAGGACCTGACATACTCCTTGGAGTTCTTCCGGGCCGGGTCCATCATGAAGGAATAGACGAGGGGGAACTTGCGGATATCTTCGGTTTCTGAATGGGTAATCTTCACGAAGACCACGCCGTGGATCATCATCATCTCAATTTTCTTGCGTTGTCCATTGCGCCATTTGTGGACTTCCCAACGTGTGGCGATGTATGCCTCATGATGGGCATCCAGCAGTTCTTTACAGACTTTCTTCTCCGAACGTGGAGACACATAAACCACATGCCAAAGACGCTGATTTTCAGACTTTTGAGATTCACCGTTTTCACTCTTCGCTACGCCTCCGGCCTCGTCAGTTAGGTCAACTGTCGCTGTCGGGCGGGGCTCGCTTGGGTTAATACTCGGGTTAACGATCTCGGTCTGTTTGGCCTTGGCAGGGGACTGTGTGGGGCCAGATGTTGAAGGACACATTATTTAGCTGTCTTGCTATGTGGCGTATCGGCTTATGAATATGTCAACCGTCCATTAGTAAACAAACGGTGCTAATAGATGGTCATGCCCACCCGCTTTCTGCGCTTGAAAATAGGGGATGCAGAGCAAGTACCTTTCTAAAAGCGCACAAAAGTACGGAGAAAATTAACAATAATTTACCCCCCCCCGTTAAATAAACTTAAACAGGGGTTAATTTGGTCCTTTTTTGTCGAAAATCGAGGATTTTGATAAAGTTGAGAGACTCTTATTAGTTTAGAGTTTAGAGTGTAGTGTTTAGAGGCAGTGCGAGCTGCGCTCGATAGTTGAGAGCTCTTTGAGTGGAGAGTTCTTCAAGTGTGAAGCGTCGCAAGCTCGAGCGTAGAGTAGTTGTATAGTTTAGAGTTCTTCAGACTCGCTGACGCTCGAAGAAGCGACCAGAGGTCGAGCGCTTGAAGGGTCAAGCGAGCAAGCTCGAGCGTAGAGTGGAGAGTGCTCTTTTTAGTTTAGAGTGTAGAGTTGAGAGTGTAGAGTAGTTCCTAAGTATAGAGTGTAAAGTTTAGAGTTTAGAGTAGTTTAGAGTTGAAAGTTCTCAAGACTCACTTCGTTCGAATGAGCGAGCAAGCTCGAGCGCAAAAGTTTAAAAGTTTAAAAGGTTAAGAGTTCTTCAGACTCGCTGACGCTCGAAGAAGCGACCATAGGTCGAGCGCTCAAGACTCACTTCGTTCGAATGAGCGAGCAAGCTCGAGCGCTTCGAGGTGTCGAAGCGACCAGAGGTCGAGCGCTTCAAGTATGGAGCGACCAAGGTCGAGCGTCAAGAGACAATATTTATAAAGTCTGGTTTTCCCACATGGAAATACCGTTTTCTTTCGTCAGTTTAACGTAGTTTTTGACCATTAGAAACTTTTAGTCGTCAGCAAAACAAGTCGTCTAAGGTTAGTTCTCGCTGGATGCATTCAGAATGCTCATTCCTTTCAATGCCTTTGGTCGTTATCATGGTCACAATGACATTCTTGTCGGTGTTCGTTGTCTCGATGAATGTTGAGACCTTGCGCTCTATGTCCTCCTCGTCATTGGCGGTCATGGTGTATGGCCTGTTCCAGAACTTCATTTCACAGATATTGATAGTCCTGTCTGCACGGTCTATGAGCATGTCTATCTGTGCAGAACGCTGTTCTCCTTTGCCAAACCACGAAAAGACATTGGCTGTTATGCCGGATATTCCCAGTGCCTTCTTGATTTGCTCCACATGGTTCAAGCACAGCATCTCGAACGATAGCCCACTCCATGTGCTGTAAACATGAGAGTTTTGGTTGTTTGACCAATAATTGGCATCGTGGGCATCTGCTTTCTTCATGACATGAAAGTAGAACAGGGTGAAAGAATCTACAAGCTGGTATAGTGTATCTGTGCTTTTTCTTTCCCCGGAGTTTTGATTCATCTGCTTCCCGTTTGTCATGATGAAAGGTTCATAACTGCGGATAAACCCGCAACTCTCCAACTCTTCAAGCATCATTGAGAACTTGCCATTATCGGCGAGCTTGGTCTTTTCAAGTACTTCCTGTCTGGTCAATCCCTTCCCTTTGGTTGCCAATGCTGTAACAATCTTTATGTGGTTGGCGGCATTCTTATACAGCGAGTTGTACAGACTTTGGAACTCATCATGCAGTTCGCCATCCTCTGCAAAGACAAGTCTGTCAATGTTCTGTGCCACTCCTTCGCCCTTATTCATTTTCGACAGATAGAATGGTACACCGCCAAGAACCATATAGCACTCGGCTATCTGCTTTGTTGACAGGCGGAATCCCCGTGCATCAAAATACGTCTGGCACTCTTTCAGCGTAAATGGCTTCAGCGGAATCTTGTGAGTAACACGGTTGTGAAGGCCACCTCTATTCTTGATCAGGTTGTTGATAATCCATGACGTTGCACTGCCACAAACTATCAGCTTGATGTCATCGCGCCATGATGCCCACGAATTCCAGAAATGCTCCAGGCCGCTGATGAAATTAGAACGTGGCGTGTCCATCCAGGGCATTTCGTCAATAAAGACAATCTTCTTTCCCTCGGGTAAAGATTCCAAAAAACTTTCAAGTGCCATGAATGCATCAAGCCATGTCTTGGCAAGAGGAACGTCGGGATTGCTTTTCCTGATGCCCTGCATAAAGTTCTTCAACTGAATGCGCATCGAAACGTTGTCCATACCAGACACATAAAAAGCATAATCACTGCCGATGACTTTCTGTATGAGGAACGTCTTGCCAACGCGCCTTCGTCCATACACAGCAATGAATTCAGACTGCCCAGAGTTGAGGTATTCCTTTAACTGCTGCTGTTCTTTCTCGCGTCCAATGAAAAGCTTATTCATACCATCTTGATATTTGTTCGTGATTTATGCCGCAAAGGTACTTCTTTTTCTTCAAACAGCCAAGAAAAATGCACGAAAACGGTCGTAGAATGGTTCTTTTTACCATGTTAGCGACCACTTTCGTGTTATTTTACACAAAAATCAACTCTTTATTGGCCCTTTTTCTGACCTCAACCGAAGAAGGGAAGAGGGATCTAATAAGTTTAGAGTGCTACTTTTAGTTTAGAGTTTAGAGTTTAGAGTTTAGAGGCAGTAGAGAAGTGTAGAGTTTAGAGTGTAGAGTTTAGAGTTTAGTGTTTAGAGGCAGTAGAGAAGTGTAGAGTTTAGAGTGTAGAGTGTAGAGGCAGTTGGGAAGTGGAGAATGCGAGCTGCGCTCGATAGTGGTGAGTAGAAAAAAACAGAAAAAACACCACTTCGGTGGTCTGAGGTCTGCGACCTCTTCGTGCAGAATATGTCTGATGCCGCCTGAGAGCGAGCTCTCGCTGCACAGACCCACTCTCCACGGATTTGTTCCAAATCACTGACCACCTTGCGGCAAAAACAACGTTTCACTTCGTTACACTGAAAAACAATTCATTACAGCTTGCTTTCTAGTTGACAATAGGACGTGTGTTTTTCAGTGGAGCAACGCGGAACGGTGTTCTTCAAGTATGAAGCACGGGGTTGATCTTTCAGCGGAAGTTTCGTTTATGTTTTTGTCTTAATCAATATTATGTTTTTGTCTTATGATGTTGGGGTTATGAGATGCCGGCGGGCATGAAGGAGAGGGTGTTGTGCTGGGGAAATTTCTCGCATCCGATGTAATGAATAAGATAAGGTGTAGCAGGTTTATTAAACCACAAAACGGGAACCTTTTTGAGATTCCCGTTTTGATGTCTGGCGGTGCGTACGAGGCTCGAACTCGTGACCCCATGCGTGACAGGCATGTATTCTAACCAGACTGAACTAACGCACCTTATTATAGTTTAGAGTTTAGAGTTTAGAGTTTAGAGTAGTTGTATAGTTTAGAGTTTAGAGTTTAGAGTGTAGAGTTTAGAGTGTAGAGTTTAGAGTAGTTGTATAGTTTAGAGTTCTTTGAGGTATCAAAGCGACCAGAGGTCGAGAGCTTCAGACTCGCTGGCGCTCGAAAAAGCGACCAGAGGTCGAGCGTAGAGTAGTTGTATAGTGTAGAGTTTAGAGGGCTCCACGTATTGAGCGGCAAACGAGACTCGAACTCGCGACCCCGACCTTGGCAAGGTCGTGCTCTACCAACTGAGCTATTGCCGCAATTTTTTCAAAATTGCGCGATACTGGGCTGCGTCTCAGCATAAAGCAAGCTTTCTGCGTTCAACTTGCACCGGCATTGCCGCTGTGGGCGGAGATGGATTCGAACCACCGAAGGTAACAACCAGCAGATTTACAGTCTGCCCCATTTGGCCACTCTGGTATCCGCCCAGACAAGATGTCAAAGAAAGTGACTCCTATAGGATTCAAACCTATAACCTTCTGATCCGTAGTCAGATGCTCTATTCAGTTGAGCTAAGGAGCCAGACGTGGGCGCTGACGGATTCGAACCGCCGACCCTCTGCTTGTAAGGCAGACGCTCTGAACCAGCTGAGCTAAGCGCCCTTCCGAGTCAAACCGCGTCTGTAAACCGCACGCTTGCGGGGTTTCCTTCTCGAAAGCGGGTGCAAAGGTAGTGTGTTTTCGCGAAACCGCCAAATGTTTTTGCAACTTTTTTCACTTTGAAGGGCAAAAAAAATGTCTTTTCCTATTTTGAGGGGCGAATCTGAGCTGGAAATGTACCTTGTATTAATTACGCGCGCGAGCGTCTTCGGGCACATCATCGAGTTTTGCCATCAGCTGCAGCATCTGGTCGCGCAGTTGTGCTGCGGTGATGAAGTCCAGTCGCTTGGCAGCCTCCTGCATCTGTTTGCGCAGCTTCTCCACCGCCTTGCGCAGATCGTGCTGCTCCTGACCGGCAGAGATGAGGTCGCCCATCGTGCGATCCTTGCGGATTTGGGTGGGAGTGATGCCGTGCTCCTCATTGTAGCGCAGCTGCTTCTCGCGACGTCGGCTGGTCTCGTCGATGGTTTGCTGCATGGACCAGGTGATGGTGTCGGCGTACATGATGGCCTTACCATGGACATTGCGTGCCGCACGTCCCACGGTCTGCGTGAGGGAGCGGTGGCTGCGGAGGAATCCCTCCTTATCCGCATCGAGGATGGCCACGAGCGACACCTCGGGGAGGTCCAGCCCCTCGCGCAGCAGGTTGACACCCACGAGCACATCGTACTTCCCCGCCCGCAGGGCATCCATAATCTGCACGCGCTCCAGGGTGTCGACGTCGCTGTGGATGTAGTTGGTGCGGATGCCGTTGTCCAGGAGGTACTCCGTCAGTTCCTCTGCCATCCGCTTGGTGAGGGTGGTGACGAGGGTGCGCTCGTCTGCCTCGATACGCTGCTGGATCTCCTCCATGAGGTCGTCCACCTGATTCATGGACGGCCGCACCTCGATGACGGGGTCCAGGAGTCCCGTAGGACGGATGACCTGTTCGACGATGATGCCTTCGCTCTGTGCGAGCTCGTAGTCGGCCGGGGTGGCGCTGACATAGATGACCTGATGCGTGAGCTGTTCGAACTCCTCGAACTTCAGGGGACGGTTGTCCATGGCTGCGGGGAGGCGGAAGCCGTACTGGACGAGGTTGGTCTTGCGGGCCCGGTCGCCGCCGTACATGGCAGAGATCTGCGGCACGCTGACGTGGCTCTCGTCGATGACCAGCAGGAAATCGTCCGGGAAGAAGTCGAGCAGGCAGTAGGGACGTGTGCCTGCCGGCCGGCCGTCGAAGTAACGGCTGTAGTTCTCGATGCCCGAGCAATGGCCCAGCTCGCGAATCATCTCCATGTCATACGTCACGCGCTCGTAGAGGCGCTTGGCTTCCAGCGGCTTGCCCTCATCTTCAAAATACTTGACACGCGCGGAGAGGTCGTCCTCAATCTGATGGATGGCGGCGAGGGTCTGTTCCTTCGTGGTCATGAAGAGGTTGGCGGGGTAGATCTTGTAGTCGCGGAACTCCCCGAGGCGTGTGCCGCTGAGGGGATCCACCTCCTCAATGGAGTCGATCTCGTCGTCCCAGAAGGTGATGCGCAGGAGGTTGTCTGAATAGGCGAGGAAGACATCGACGGTGTCGCCCTTGACGCGATACTCTCCGCGTCCGAGGCTGACATCGTTGCGGGTGTAGAGCGAGTCGTTCAGGCGGCGCAGCAACATATTGCGGTCCAGGATCTTGCCTTTGCTGAGCTCGATGACGTTGTCGTAGAACGCAGCCGGGTTTCCCATTCCATAGATGCAGGAAACGGAGGAGACGACCACGACGTCGCGCCGTCCGGAGAGCAATGCCGATGTGGCTGCAAGCCGGAGTTTGTCGATCTCGTCGTTGATGGCCAGGTCCTTCTCTATATACGTGTCGGTGCTGGGGATATACGCCTCGGGCTGGTAGTAGTCGTAGTAGCTGACATAATACTCCACGGCGTTGTTCGGGAAGAAGCTTTTCATCTCGCCATAGAGCTGAGCTGCCAGCGTCTTGTTGTGGCTGAGGATGAGGGTGGGACGGTTGATATTTTTTATGACATTCGCAATCGTAAAGGTCTTTCCGGAGCCAGTGACGCCGAGCAGGGTCTGTGCGGGCACCCCATCCAGGATGCCCTGAGTGAGTTGCCGAATGGCCTCGGGCTGGTCGCCCGTAGGTTCGTATTTGGATATGAGCTGGAAGTTTGGCATAAGTAGTGCAAAAGTATAAAAAAGTGTTGTGGTCGGCAAGTAATAGAGCAAAAAAATGATAAGAAATATTGTCATTTGGTCATTTTTTTGCGAAAAAGCGGTGTTTGGTTTGGTCAATTCAGGAGAAAGCAGTATTTTTGCAGCCACTTATAGCGTAACGATGAAAAAGATAGTTCTGTTGTTCCTCGTCCTGCCGCTGGCATTCCTCTCCAGCTGTGGAGAATACAATGCCGCCCTGAAGCACGGCGACGCGGAATACAAATACGAAGTGGCCAAGGCCTGCTACATGAAAGGCCAGTACGGCCACGCCCAGGAGCTGTTCAGCAGCCTGCTCGTAGCCATGAAAGGCTCGGGGTATGCTGACGAGTGTCTGTATATGATGGCCATGAGTTCCTACATGGCCGGCGACCTGGAGACGGCGTCTGCATCGTTCAAGAAGTACTACCAGACCTATCCCCGCGGCATCTACGTGGAAGAGGCCCGTTACTACTCCGGGCGTTCGCTCTACGACGATGTCCCGGATCCTCGTCTGGACCAGTCTGTGACCTCCCGCGCCATCGCCGAGCTGCAGAGTTTCCTGGATTACTATCCCTACACCCGCCTGAAGCTACAGACCCAGGAGATGATTCAGCGCCTGCAGGATCACCTCGTAGAGAAGGAGCTGCGTACCGCCAAACTGTACTATGACCTGGGTGACTACTTCATGAACTGCTCCAGTGGCGGCTCGAACTACGAGGCCTGCATCGTCACTGCCGAGAACGCGCTGCGCGACTACCCCTACGCGCTGCCGGAGCGTCGCGAGGAATTCATGATTCTCATCCTGCGCTCGAGGTATCACCTGGCACGCCAGAGTGTGGAGGCCAAGCGCCTGGAGCGCTTCCGCCAAGCCGTGGACGAATACTACGGATTCGCCAACGAATTCCCGGAATCGAACTACCTCAAGGAAGCCCAGACCTACCTGGTCAAGAGCCAGAAGGCGCTGAAGGGCCAGCCGCTGGACGAGTGACGAGGGGAGGAAGTAATTGAAATTTTGACATTATATATAAATATGGATTACAAAAAGACAACAGCACCGACCACTACGGTGACTCAAAACATCCTGGACCTCTGCGAGGAAACCGGAAACATTTATGAGAGCGTGGCAATCATTGCCAAGCGCGCGAATCAGATCAGCGTGGACATCAAGTCCGAGTTGTCCAAGAAGCTTCAGGAATTTGCTTCTTCCAACGACAACCTGGACGAGGTCTTCGAGAACCGCGAGCAGATCGAGATCAGCCGTTTCTACGAGAAGCTGCCGAAGCCCAGCCTCATTGCCACCCAGGAATTCCGCGAGGGCAAGATCTACTACCGCAATCCGGCCAAGGACTCCATCGAGGAAGAGGAGTATTGATTTAATTAAGGCGCGGCGACGGCGGTGGTGGTGGTGATGGCGGTGATGGCGGTGATGGCGGTGATGGTGCTGCGGCACTGCCGCAGCCTACGCAAAGCAAGGGGAACATCCCGGAACGAGCACTCAAGGAAACGCCATGCCGAATGAACGAGCGGAGAGGGGGCGAAAGGAGCCGGGGTGCCGAGGTGCCAAGGAAGGGGACCAAAAGGGGAACCTTTTGGCACTGCTGCCTCAAAGGGGGCGAAGAGCCGGGGTGCCTCAAAGGGGGCGAAGAGCCGGGCTGCCTCAAAGGGGGCGAAGGACTGGGGTGCCTCAAAAGGGGGCGAAGGTGCCGGGTGCCGAGGAAGGGGGCGAAAATGGAAATTAATTGATAAAAAAGAATAGAGAACGATGATTCAAAGGATACAGACCATATATCTGCTGGCGGCAGCTGTGTTGTGCATCGTCTGCCTGTGTCTGCCCATCGGCCGTCTGGTGGACGGTCAGGGGGAGGTCGTGGGAACGGTATATAATCTGTGGGTTCATGTGCCCTATCACGAGGCTGTGGGTTCGCCGACCTTCAACGGCCTGAGTACTCAGGAACCGGTGCTGGCAGAGGTGGCAGAAGGCACCCACACGTTCACGCCCTGGGCCCTGTTTGCCCTGTTGTTGCTGACCTCCACAGGCCTGCTGCTGGATATCTTCCTCTATCGCACGCGTCTGGTACAGAGCCGCCTGGCCATGCTCGGTTGCATTCTGCTCGTAGGTTGGTACGCCATCTACGCAGCGTTCTGGTTCCTGCTGGGGGCCAAGTACAATGCCGAATTCCTACCCGAGCCGTGGGCTGGTTTTCCCGCCGTGGCATGTATCTTCGCCTTCCTGGCCTTCAGGGCCATCCTGAAAGACGAGGCACTGGTACGCTCACTCGACAGGTTGAGGTGATGGGAGATACGGAATCACTGATTCCGGCGGTGGAACCGCCGGACACAGTCACCGGTGAGGTAGGGAGATTTACGGATTAACCTATAGAGATAAAGTGGACGAGAAGGACACTGACGTTGTCTCTCCCGCCCGCTTTTTTTGCGGCCTTCACGAGTTCGTCCACAGTGTCCGTACTTTTAGCATCCGGGGCCAGCGTCTGACCGATGATGTTCTCTATTTCATCGTCCGAGAGCATATCGTTGAGTCCATCGCTGCAAATAATAAAACGGTCGTCGCTCATCACCTTATCAGTAACGTCCGTCAGGTCGGCAAAGACCTCCTCCAAAGGACTTCCTCCTCCCAGACAGTTGTAGATCAGGTTGCTCGGCAGCGAGTAGTCATGATACTTCTCCTGCATTGAATGGTCACGGGAGAGCTGTTTGAGGATACCGTCGCGGTAACGATACGTCCGGCTGTCACCTATATTAATAAGGTAAATGCGTCCTCCGTAACCGAAGAGTCCGGTCAGTGTGGTTCCCATTTTATCATACTCAGGCTGTTCCACACCTCTGTCCACAATTCCCTGATGGGTTTGCTTGGCCCATCGATTGACGAGTTCGTGGAACTCCATCTCAGCAAGCCCCTCCGGCACCCTCGCCAGGAACTGATCGAAATACTGGAGCGCCAGTTCACTGGCAAACTCGCCGCCATTGGTTCCTCCCATGCCATCTGCCACGAGGGTGCAGAAGCGTGCTTCGCCCGTGAGGGTGTAGTTTTGCTCGGTTTCCTGGTCCCGGTAGTACTCGCCGTTGAGGAGAATCATATCTTCATTATTCCGGCGCAAACATCCCACATCGGAAATGAGGCGACAATGCATTTCAATATTCATAGTACGATGATTATTCTTACGTTGGAAGTGGTTCATATTATGGCACAGCCTCGAAATCAATGTCTGCAAAGCTGATGGTGTCTCCGACCCAGAAAGCGACAGGGTTGTTGGGCAAGAGAGGCTGGCCATTGAGACGTGTACCATTGGTGGAACCGAGATCCATGACCTGCCAGCCACCCGAAGACGAGCGGCTGATTTGTGCATGGCGCCCGGAGACCATTCCGAATGCAGCAAAGACACTGGCGTAGCCCCCTTCGCGACGCCCGATGATGACGTCATCGATATAAAGCCGCAGTTGAGGATTGCGACAGACAAGGTGACCTGGCACCTGACGCTGAGCGGCGGGCTGAGGTGCTGCGCCCGGACGGATGGTGGCAGAAGCCCCGCTCGCTGGTGAGGGTGCGATTGAGGAGGGGGATGCTGAAGAGGGAGTTGACAAGGAGGAAACTGACAAGGAGGAAGCTGACAAGGAGGAAGCTGACAAGGAGGGTGCAGACGAAGAGGGTGCAGCGCCCGCTGACAGTCCGCCTCCGGAGAGGGCGCCAAGATCCAGCGAACCCAGGACCTTGTCTATATCCGTTGTAATGGAGCCTCCTGCCGGAGCCGACGAAGGCCGGGATGCCGACGAAGGCTGCGGAGGGGATGACGGAGTGGATGACGGTTGAGATGAAGCGCTTCCTGCCGCACTCTTTGCAGCAGCTGCCGTGGGACTAGCCATAGCCTGGTGGTTACTGCCAAGTGTACGAACTGAAACGAGCGGTTCACCACAACGCGTACAACGTTTGCCCTTGCCGAACGTGCCGCATTTGGGACACACAAAGAGTTCGGCTCCACACTGGTCACAAAATAGGCTGTCGTCTTCTATCTCAGCCTGGCACTTAGGACATCTGATCATATTTACAGATTTACGGATTTACAGATTTACGGATTTCTTCAATCGACGGACATATCGTCGAGGATGATTTGTGAGAGCAGGGCATCGTCGAAGTCGGGTGCCAGGATGTCCATCATAGCAATTCGGGTAGACTGGCGTTTCTTGACTTTGTTGAAATAGTTTCCGACCTCGCGCGCATTGCCGAAGTTCTGGTTGCGGTGCTCAAAGAGGTCCTTGAGATACTGGCGCATGGCTTGCTCTGCATCGGGTGTGAGGACGAACTTTTCCTTGCGCGCCTTCATGAGGAAAATGCCGGCTAATTCATCGGGCTGGTAGTCGGGGAATTCAATGGTCTCTGTGAAGCGGGACGTCAGGCCGCTATTGGTTTCCAGCCAGCGGCGCATCTCGCGGGTGTAGCCCGCAGCGATGCAGATAAACTTGTTCTTATAAGTAAGCAACATAGGCAGCAACGTATCGATGGCTTCCTGTCCGAAGCTGTCACCGTCATGCTGTTTCAAGGCGTACGCCTCATCGATGAAGAGGACACCACCCATGGCGCTTTTCACCACACGTGCTACATTCTTGGCAGTCTGTCCCAGATAGCCCATGACGAGATCCTTGCGTGTGACCTCCACGAGTTTGTTCGTCGGCAACATTCCCAAGGAATAGAAGATGTCGGCCATCATCTGTGCCACCGTCGTCTTACCCGTTCCGGGGTTGCCCGTGAAGATGTAGTGGTCCAACTGCACTTTTGCTTCCACGCCCTGTCGCTGCGCCCGCAGCAGATTGGCGTTCAGCGTGTTGGCCAGTTCCCGGATTTCCTGTTTGACATTCTGGAGTCCAATGAGGTCATCGAGTTTTGCCAGAACCTGTTCGGGATCCAAGGGTTCGGGGCAGACGTAAGGAATGTCGCATGCTTCGATGGTCATCAACTGCTCATCGGTGTGCTCCGTCCCGTCCATGGCTTCCTCGTTCAGTCGTTCGCTCTGCAGGTCTTTGACTTTCTCAAGCAGATTGGTCATCTCGCCTGCATTGCCGAAGTTCTCGCTTTTGGCGTTGACCATGTCCGTTACCATTTTTGTCAGTAGTTGCTCAGCCTTCTCCGAGAGCTTCATGCGGCTGCGCTTGACTTGCATCTTGAAGATCGCCACCAGTTCCGCAGCCGAATAGTCTTCAATGTGAATGAAGGTCTTGAAGCGACGTCGGAAGCCCGGGTTGGCTCGGTCGATGAACTCATCCATCTCCTTTCTGTAGCCGGCCATGACGACGATGAACTTACCGGCATCCTTGACCATGCGAGTCATGAGAGCTCCAACAGCCTCCTCGCCCGTCTGGTCGTTCTGCCCGGCATCATCAATCTTCATGAGCATATAAGCCTCATCAATGAAGAGTACTCCTCCCATGGCTTCGTCGCAAGCTTTGTCAACCTCCTTTCCTGTGTCGTTCACGAAACTGCTCTTGAGGTTCTTCGCCTCCTTCTCGACCACCTTGTCTGTCGGCAGCAGTCCTATAGCCTTGAATATCTTTCCGAGCATCTGTGCCACAGTGGTCTTGCCCGTGCCGGGATTGCCTGTCAGCACGATGTGGTTCGCTGCATTCTTGGGGTCCATGAGTCCTCGTTCCATGCGCACCTTATCCATCTCCACACGTCGGGCCATCTTCCGGATGGTGTCCTTGACCTCCTTCATCCCGATGAGTGAATCCAGTTCCTCGAGCACCTCGTCCAGGCTCTGTTCCCGACAGGAAGCATCTCCTTCTATGTCCTCGCGCGAGAGCACGAAACGCTGGTTGTCCACATTCCGGCCCTCGGCACGTTCTGCCTGAATACGACTGTTGTGGCGTTTCTTGGCCTCCTCATAGACGTTGCGCACAGAACGGGCGTTGGCGAAGTCCTTCTGCCGCATGTTGTACATCATCTTGAAGAAGATGGAGAGATGTTCCTCGGCATCGTCACTCAGGGTATAGGCTTGCTTGCCTCCGGCTATCATCCGACGGAAGATCTCTTCCAACTCATTCGGCTTATAGTCACGGAAGTTCACCACGACATTAAAGCGCGAGCGCATACCCGGATTGGAATCCAGGAACCGACGCATATCATTCGTGTAGCCGGCAGCAATGCAGACGAACTTACCACGATTGTCCTCCATCAGCTTGAGCAGTGTGTCCACTGCTTCTTTTCCCACATCGTCCTGCTCATCCTTAATGAGCGTATAGGCCTCATCCACAAACAAGATGCCTCCCATGGCTTTCTCGACGTAGCGCTTTACTTCCTTGGGAGTCTCGCCCTTCCACTGCGACACCAGTTCCGCCCTCGTGACCTCCACGATATGTCCGACGGGCAACAGTTCCAACGAGCAGAAGATGTCGGCAAAGATGCGTGCAATGGTGGTCTTTCCCGTGCCGGGATTACCTAAGAAGAGATAGTGGTCATTGAGTTCATATTCGCGGCCGTTTTCGCGTTCTATATTGATGCTGTTCACGAGGTCCTGTATGGTCTGTCGGATCTCATCTATTCCCACGTACTTATCCAAGCTCGCCAGCACCTCGGCAGTGCTCTTCTGGACGTACTCCTGTCCCTCGATGTCGCTTGTTTCCACGCGATTGGCGTCACGCTTGAAGGCATTCTGTGCAATCTGCTGTGCCAGCCGTTCGAGGTAATGGCCGTTTCCCCGTACCTCCTCATCGCCGTCGCGCAGCTTCTTCTTCAGCACCCGCTCGAGTTTCCCCAGGGCGTCGACGGTGATGTCCAGCCCCCAAGTCCCCTTGAGCATCCGGGTCGTGATATCCAGCAGATCGCGCAGTCCATAGTCCTCCAGCTGGAAGAAGTTCACGAACTGATTGCGAACGCCGACATTGCCGTTGAGGTATTCCTCGAAATCCCCCGTGCAGCCAGCAAGGATGAGGATGAAATCAAGGTTCATGCTCTTCTTGGCATTCAGGATCACGTCGAGGTCACTCACGTTGTTGGCATCGTCGGCCGAGACCAGTTTATGCACGTCGTAGATGCATAGAATGCCTCCCTCAACAGCCTTGAGGTTCGTCGGCAAGTCCTCACAGAAGGACTGGTACTCCACGGCATCCACAATCACCGGCTTGGCTTGGCGCGTGATGCCGTTGGCGTAGAAGAGTTTGGCGATAGCCTCCACCAACGTCTTCTTCCCGGTTCCGGAGGGACCAATGATGATTGTATCATTCTTGAAATGACTCTTGATACCGCTGACCTGCGCCCGCTTGACGAGCACCTGCTGCAGGGCGATTATTTCCGCGAGTTTGTCCTTGACATGGTCCAATCCTACAATCTCGGGCAGGACATTGTTGCTGGCCGTTTCCATAGGCGCTCCACACCATTTGCAGAATCGGGCGACTTCACGATTGGGTCTGTTGCATTGCTTACAATTCATATCGAGCACGGTCATAGCCGCTGTACTTTAGACTCGCTGTCGCCGGAGAAACGACGACAAAGCCGAGCGAGAGGTGAATATTTAAAGAATAAAAGTGTCTAAAGTGTAGACTAATTGTGTTCATCTACTTATCAAAGTCCTATTATTGGATGTCCACAGGGATGTCTTCGGGGTTGACGTCCTCCAGGCTGAATCCGCTTCCGCTACTGGATCCGCCGGCATCCTCTAAGGTGTAGCCCGTCCCGGCAGATTCCTCAGCAGGCTGTTCTTTCTGGTCAGCCCGGGCTGGAGCTTCTTCCTTGGTCGGTTCAGGTTTGGGAGACTCAGCCTTCTCCTGCCTGGCTTGCTTGGCGGGCGCCGTTTCAGGAGCATCGGCATCAGGCTTTTCCGGCTCACGGCCTACCAACTTCAGCGTGCCGGGAGCATTGTCCTGCGCTTCCGGCGACTTCCGGAACTCAAAGCTGACCTGCTTGCCAGACTTCTTGTTGGTGTAGGTTCCGGCGTAAATCATCACGCCATCGTCCTCCGTCACAGAGCCTTGGTAGGTGCCGTCCAATCGGTTGTTCGTCACCTTGTCATCAAAGAAGATTTCGCCGAGGGAAGTGTCCAGACGCCCCTCCACCTGCTCCTGCAGCAGGCTGCGGTATTTCACATGAACCACCGCAGCGAGGTTTCCATCGTTGTCGACTTCGTACACATCGAGCGTGGCGTTGCGGCCATCAAAGATGCCGTTCCACTGTCCCTTGTAGGCCAGCAGGGCCTCGCTGTCAGCTCCACCTCCGAAGCCCGATAAGAGCATCTTGCCACTGGTGAATTGGATGAAGAAGAAGAGCAGTGCAGCCGTGACAATACTGATAGGAATGGCACGTGTGAAGAGCTGCTTACGCCCCGTCTTCAGGGTATCCAGATAGTCTTTGCTGATGTCGTAGATACTGGAATCAAACTCATCGCGGCCGTTGTAGGCGTAATCCAGGGGTTCGAGCACACGTTCCTCAAATCCGGGGTTAAAGAGTGCCGCATTCTGGCGGATATTCAGCGAGGGCTTGCTATAGCAAGACTTATAGATAAACCATGCCAGGAGCAAGAGGATTGCGATGATGATATACGTGGCAAACGGCATGATAAATGCCAATGCCAGGTAGAGCGCGTAGTAAACAATGGCCGAGCAGACGAATCCGAGGATGGCGCTGGCGATGATTCCTGTCAGGCAGCCATCGTCGAACACGTCATCACTCAGGAATGCAGCGAGCACGCCGAAAATGACGGTCATCGTGGTGATCGCGCCAGAATGCCAGCCGGGCATAGGATTCTCCGTCCACGGCAACCCGTTAATCAGCAGCATGATAATCAGTCCTGCGATAGGCAACACGGGTGCTCTTCAGTTTGCCCGCCATATCCTTCACCTGTCCTTGGGCTTCCGCGAAGTCTTTGTAGTTCTCATCGTCGGGATCGAGCTCCCCCAGTTTGAGGGTATACTCCTCGCATTTCTGCTCAAAGGTGAACTTGGGCAACTGATCATATCGGATGCTGGGATCTTCCTGATAGAACACGGCGAGCCAGTCCGCCAGCATTCCTTTCCGCATCTCTTCGCGCACCTCATCTGCAGGAATCTGCGATAGTTCTGCCGGGTCGGTGATCTTCTTGTCAGAACGAGGGAAACGGTAGAACGGCGTGACTCCCATTCCGCGAATAGCCTTGTAGGTTCCCAACCGCCAGTTGTAGGGGCCTGACTTCTTCTGATTATCCGTTGACTTCACGTTAGTACACTCGCGGATCCAATTGATCCACTGGTCATAGCGGCCGTCCTTGGACTTGAGGTAGGCATACAGCAACGTGTCGTCGATATTATTAATGTCAGTCAGCAAATCGTCTGCCTTCTGCCATTGCGGAGTATCCTTTGACAAGTGCTGGTACTCATCTAATTTGCGGTTGAAGAGTTCTGCCAACTGAGTGATCGTGAATATGTAATCACTGGATGAGGGGTCAAGTTCGAGGTAATAGCTGACCTTCGGATTCAGGTTGTAGAGCACCGTGACAAAACGTATGCTGCTCTTGACAGGCAGTTCCGCAAGTGCTTTTTTCACCTTGGCAACCAATCCCTTGTTGCGCGCTCCGAGCCAGCTAAAGAAGGAATCACCGTAGAACGATGCCATACTCTCGTCCGAGAATATGCAGTTCAAGGCCAGGCGGAGGATATCGTCCGGGGTGTTGCAGAAATGGGGCTTCCCATGGCTGTCCTGGATGATGAAGGGCCGCGAGGGGTCAAGTTCGTAGATGAAACGTCGCAGGGCCTCGTCCTTGGTCAGGGAAGAACTCCTGAAGTTGGCGGCAGCCTTCTTCGCCAAGGCCTCCTGACCGGAGACGCTCATGTAGATGAACAACTCATCGTTGGCATTCTGCAGGCGTTGCTTGTAGGCCTCGAAATTCTGCAGCAGCGAGTCAGCAATCTCCTGGGCGGTACGAAGCGTCTGACCACGAAGGTCGGTGTATGGCATATCGGGATCCAGCAAGAGACAAGCGGCGTAAAGTCCCGCCTTCTTGTCGTTGGGATACTTGGTCTCGGTGACATCCTCGAGATCCAGCATCACCTCAGGCAGTCCTGCCAGTTCTTCCATCCACTTGCCCACACGGCCGGAATAGAGGTATTTGATACCTAACTGAGGATCCGCGAGCATGAATCGCACCAGTTCCTCGGGGGAATGTGCCACCAGGTTCTGACTCCCGTTGAACACTACTTCGAAGCTCTTCTCCTTGGCTTCCTGCTCCTGCTTGCGACCCAAGAAACCGAGGAAGGGGTCCTTGCCACTAATCCACTCCTTGATTTGTCCGAAGTCCGGGCGTGCCTCGGGATCGGGAGCCGTCAGTGCCATTACCAGACTCAGCAAATGGTCGCTCATGCCTGTGGGATACGGCAGTTTGCCGTAAGTTTTCATGCTCGCCAGTGCGCGTTCGCTCTGGCTCACCTGCTTAGCAAATTGCTCCTCGCCCATCCAAAGGCAGATGAGCGTCATACCGAGCGAGTAGAAATCGCTCTTCGGGGTGATGTCCACCTCGCCCTCCGTGGAGAGATAGCTCTCGGGAGCTGCGTAGACCTTGGTTCGTGCTTGATTCGTGGTTGCCACACCCTTGGGGCCTAATTCCACAGCAATACCAAAGTCTCCGAGCACCACAGACGTCTGCGCCTTGTCCACAAAGAGGAAGTTGCCAGGCTTGACATCACGATGAAGGAATCCCTTGTTATGGCAGAGGTTGATGGCCATGGCCATCTTGGCGAAGAACTCGGTGATTTTCTGCTCATTGCCCTTCACGTTCACCTTATCCATCGAACCATAGGGATAATACAGCATAAGTTCAAAATCACGTCGCACCTGTCGGTCGGCCTCGCTCACTTCCCGACCATTCTTGTTGTCTGCCAGGCACCAGACGCCATGATCCACCGTAGCCACGAGGAGGTTCATCGCCCTGACGCTCTTCACCTTGTCCAAGATACTATGATTGGGACTGACACCAGGGTAATAGAGTTTCAGCACATAGTCGTTGCCGCCGTTTTCCACCAACAGGACCACGGCCTCGCCCGAACTCTCGCTGATTACTCTTTTCACTTTATATCGAATGCCATTGAGGACATAGGATTCTTCATAGGTACGGGTGACATCAGCCACGGCCTTGCTGTCGGCCTGAGCAATACCCGTTCCGGCACCTGTTCCGCCCTGCACCATCTTGACCCCTCCGCCATCGGGATGCTGGGTCTTGGAGTCGGGGCTGACGGGCTTACCACTCGTGTCCGGACGCAACGTGCTGCCGCCGCCAAGAGCAGCCCCGCCTTGGCTGGGGCGAAGGGTGGCACCATTACTGCCTCCGCCGCCACTATTGTTGGGGCGAAGGGTGGCACCATTGCTGCCTCCGCCGCCATTGTTGTTGGGGCGGATGGTGGCGCCATTACTGCCTCCGCCGCCATTGTTGTTGGGGCGGATGGTGGCGCCATTACTGCCACCGCCGCTGTTGTTTGGGCGGATGGTAGAACCATTGTTCACATTGTTGTTACCATAGCTGCCAGAGTCTGGGCGAATGGTGTCGCTGTCTTTATTGCTGTTCATGAGGTTCTATGATTCTTTATTGGTATTCGTAAGTCTTGGTGGTCACGACGTGACTGGTGTAAATCCACGTTCCGCCCAAATCCGGCTCCGCACATTCTGAGGGCTGACGATGGTGGCAACCGCAAAAGTTGCACACCCACTCGACCGGGTCTTGGACCACCTCCGTGTGGATGACGGGCAGTTTGCGGGCCGAGTAGTAGTTCCGCTGGATTTGCGGGGGAGCAGCGGGGTCAGGCTGGAGCTGACTCATCAACTCGGCCATTTCCTGCAGCCCTTGGCGGTACTCCTCTTGCAAGGCGCTGAGGTCCGGAGCCTCGATGGTGGCACGTTTCTTGCGTTCGACAGGCTGCGCGGCCTTGGGAGCCTCCGGTTTAGGAACTTCCGGGACCGACATACCCATGGTGGCCATCATCCGGCGGTATTCCTCGGCAAGGGCCTTCTCCTCCTCAGTGAGTTCCGCCATCTGAGTGAAGTCCGCCACCCGCTCCTCCTGCATCTCCTGTTCTTCGGCCTTCCCGGCAGCAGCCTGCTGGATTTGATCCTCCAGTTCAGCCAGCCGCTTGGCCAAGGTGAGCATTCGGCCGAATACAGGGTCGTGTTTCGCGCGCTCCAATTCCTGCTGCGCCAGTTCGTCCAAGGGAGCATTGCAGTTACGGCAGAACGAGCGGAAGTTCAACACTCCGCATTGGGGGCACGTCACTCCCTTGCGCGAACCGCCACACTCACCGCAGAACAAGTCGTCGGCATCCATCGGCGCACCACAATAAGTGCACGTCCCCGTGTGCAGCGGATGGCCGCAATGAGGACAAATCTCGTACCGGGCGCTGACTTCTTCGTGGCAGTTAGGACACTCCATAGAACCGCCGAAAAGAGGACGATACTGCACACGCGCCCGTTCTCGCTGCTGGGCTTCGCGCTCGCGCGTACGATTTAAAGAGGTGTTGCCAGTTTGCTGTTGGCGGGAATCATCTTGCATAGGATTTTAGGTTTTTGAATCGGCTAATTAGTTAATTTCTGGCCGCAAATATACATAATTATTCGAATAGAATCATAAAAACGCTTCATTTTTCAGCCACGAGGGTGACATATTTTGAAGAAAAGGCCAAATTGCGGAGAATTATGCGTAACTTCGCGGCCAGAAATTGACGAAAACAGACAATGAACATACGTCGAACCTTCTTTTTACTACGTGCAGGAGCACTCTTGCTGCTGATAGCTCTTCTGCCCTGTCCCGCCAAAGGTCAGGGCAAGAGTCAGGTGCACATCGGTGTGGTCCTCCCCCTGAAGGAGAAGACCCAGCGCGGTGCCAAGATGGTGGAATTCTATCAGGGAGTGCTGCTCGCCGTGGACAGCATGCGCCACGAAGGTCTCTCCGCAGAGGTCACCGCACTGCACTCCGGCAACAGCGCCGCAGAGATGGATCAGCTGCTGGCTGCCAATTCACTGGCGGGCTGCGATGTAATCTTCGGCCCGCTGGACGCACCTCAGCTGCCCGCGCTTGCCGACTACTGTGATATCCACGGCATCCGGCTCGTGGTGCCGTTTTCCACGGACAACACCCAGCTACAGGGACATCCCACCTACTACATGGCATCCGCCCCCCGCATCGTGCTCCAGCGCGAGGCTGCCTGGTACGTTCAGACCCAGTTCACCGATGCCAACATCATCGCCGTCAGTACCCTGGATCCCAACGACGAGGGACGCCAATTCATCGAGCAGGTGAAGGATGCCATGGTACCTGCAGGCACCTATGTGCGCCAGCTGCCTTCCGCTGCCGACGACATGGCCTTCGAGGCCGCCATCAACCCCGAGCGCCGCAACCTCCTCCTGCTTGACGGCACCAGCCTGAAAGCCCTCAACACCACCCTACCCCGCCTGCAGAACTACCGTCGTGAACACCCCGAGGTGCAGCTCTCGCTGTTCGGATACCCAGCCTGGCAGACCTACACGCAGCAGCTGCTCAACGACTTCTACGCCCTGGACACGTACGTGTATACCCCGTTCTACCGCAATCCGCTCTCTCCTCGGACACGTGAGTTCGACTCCCGTTTTGTCCGTTGGTTCCAGCGCCCCATGCAGGCCACCTTCCCCCGCTACGGCGAGCTGGGTTTCGACCTCGGATACTATTTCCTTCGCGGTTTGTCCATCTACGGCGACAACCTCGAGGAACGCCACGAGCGCGTGCCCTCCAACCCCTATCAGAACGCCTTCTGGTTCGAACGTCAGGGTGAGGGCGACGGTTTTGTCAACACGTTCGTGGAACTCATCCACTACACCACCTACCAGTCCATTGACATCCTCACTCGTAACCGATGAGACGCCACTTCCTCCTGTTCTGTCTGCTGCTGCCCTGTCTGGCTACCGCTCAAGTGGGCAGCTATCGTGCAGACCTCGCCGTGGGTGTCAACGGAGGCTATGCACTCAACCAGATCAGCTTCAACCCCACCATCAAACAGAGCTGGAAGGGAGGCACCACGCTGGGTCTGACCGTGCGCTACACCTGCGAGAAATACCTCTCCGCCATCTGTGCGCTGCAGGGCGAGGTGAACTACATAGACCTGGGGTGGAAGGAACTCATAGAACCCCAATACGGCACAGACACCTATTACCGCCAGGTACACTACGTGCAAGTGCCTGTCCTGGCCCGTCTGGGCTGGGGACGCGAAGTCAAGGGACTGCAGGGCTACCTCATCCTCGGACCGCAAATGGGATTCTGCATCGGCGAGAAGGAACATTACAGCGACCCCTGGGCCGGCACGCCGCGTCCGAACAATATCACCCAGCAGTACGGGCGCGAGGTGGAGAACGCCTTCGAATACGGCATCACGGCCGGAGCGGGAATTGAGCTGAGTTTCCCAAAAGTGGGACATTTCCTCATCGAAGGACGATACTACTACGGTCTCTCCGACATCTTCCACAACTCCAAGCGCGACCCCTTCGGCCGTTCGGCCAACGGAGCCATCGTCATCAAGGCCACCTATCTCTTTGATCTCCTTCGCACGAAAGGAGCAGAGCGGAAATAAAACAACCACGTAAATCCATAAGTCATGAGTCAAGATAATCTACAGAACGAGAGCTCCACACGGCTCTATACCATCCTCGTTTACTCCGAGAACATCGCAGGTGTGCTAAACCAGATCACGGCCGTATTCACGCGTCGGCAGGTGAACATCGAGAGCCTGAACGTCTCGGCCAGCAGCACCCCGGGTGTGCATAAATACACCATCACGTGCTACTGCACGCTGGAGATGGTGAAGATGCTGAAGTCACAGATCGAAAAGCGCATAGACGTGCTCCAGGCGCGCTACTTCGAGGACGAGGACATCTTCCTGCGCGAGACCTCGCTGCTGAAGATTTCCACTCCCGCCATGCTGGAGAACCCCGATGTCTGCAACATCGTACGCCAACACGGAGCCAGCATCGTGGAAGTGAACCCCACCTATGCTGCCATCGAGAAGACGGGGCAGACGGACGAGATTCTCTCGCTCTTCGAGGCCCTGAACAGCCTTGGTGTGGTCCGCCAGTTCGCCAGGTCTGGACGTATATGTATTACGCGCGGCACACGCGAACAGCTAGATGACTATCTGGCAGAAAGAGAGAAGGAGAGAGAGGAGAAGTAAAGGAGCTGCGGCACTGCCGCAGCCTACGAAAAACAAGGAAGGTATTCAAAGTGCTGTGGCAGTGCCGCAGCCTACGAGAAGCAAGGAAGGTATTCAAAGTGCTGCGGCAGTGCCGCAGCATACGAGAAACAAGGAAGGTTTTCAAAGTGCTGCGGCAGTGCCGCAGCCTACGAGAAGCAAGGAATGTATTCAAAGATTGAGAAATATAGGTTTGAGGTGGAACCATTTCATGTGGACTTCACGGGGCATCTGTTCCTGGGAGTTCTGGGTAACCACCTACTGAACGCCGCGGGGCGTCATTCGCACAACCGCGGTTGGGGTATCGACCAGTTGAACGAGCGCCACTACACGTGGGTGCTCTCCCGGCTGTGCATCGAGCTGGATGAGATGCCGGCACAATATGAGCACGTGGAGGTGGAGACGTGGGTGGAGAGTGTGATGAAGCTCTTCACCGAACGTAACTTCCTCATCCGCAATGCCGACGACGGACGTATCTACGGCTACGCCCGTTCTGTATGGGCCATGATTGATGTGGATACGCGTCATCCTGCAGACCTGTTGTCACTGAAGGACGGCGACATCCTGAACTACGTGATGACCGCTGATGAGAAACCCTGTCCCATCGCCAAGCACGGCCGCATCCGGGTCAACAACCAAGTGCCCCTGCGCACCATCTCCACCTATTACAGTGACGTGGACATCAACGGACACATCAACTCGGTGAAGTACATCGAGCACCTGTTGGATCTCTACCCACGAGTGCAGTTTGAGCAACACCGCCTCCGCCGTTTCGAAATCGCCTACAAAGCCGAATCCTATCTTGGCGACACCCTCTCGTTCTGCTGGCAGCCCTCGGAGCAGAAGCTGCCGGACGGTTTGCCCGCCGAAGAACAGATTGAGATCCGCAAGAATCAGGGAGCAACGGGAACACCCGCTGGCGACGTCGTGGTGCAGGCCAAACTCATCTGGGAGTAAGCTCGGAGGCCGGCTTCTGCTCCAAGCGGTAGGAGCGGCCACGGTTGCTTACGATCCGGAAGCCGGTGTGCTGGTCCAGTACGGGCTTGATGCGGTGGATGAGGGTGTAAAGTGTCTCGCTGGCATTGTCTTTCCTGGGCCAGAGAGCATCGCAGATCTCTTGCTTGGTGAGCTCATGGGTGGGCGAAGCAAGCAGGAGGTCGAGGAGTTGAGACTGAAGGGGTGTAAAGAGAGAGAGAGACGCAAATTCCTGAGATGACGGGGCGTCCGCGAGCTTTATCTGAACTTTACGTGTTTTCTGCAGGCACATGCACAGCATGATACATGTGAGCAGGGCAAGGACGGCAGAGAGCCGCTGGTCCGACATACGCCAGATGGCGAAGGCGGAACAGGTGGCATAGCCCTGTGCCAGGACATGGTCGGTGACGACGAGGGTGTCGCTGGCCACGGTGCCTGCGGCCTGCTGGCGACGCTGGTCCATGAGGCAGAAAGCGAGGTATGCATTTTCGCGGAGCTCGCCCATCTGAAGGTGGCTGCGGAAAGTGCGAATGGTGTCGGTGGAAAGCCAGTCCACTGGTTGTTCCTGGGCGGTGAGGGTCAGGGCGCGAGTGAGGTCGCGGGCAATGGTGGTCTCTGTGCGCAGGTAGCTGTCTATGCCAGCCCAGATGGAGGAAAGGGCGAGGGCGGCGGTGACAAAGAAGGGAAGAAGACGGGACATGAGGGGAGGGGGGATGATTGACGATAACGTGAACGTTATCGCACGGTGGCTAATTATCGGGGAGGGAACGAGAGGGATTAGGGTTGAAGTTTCAGGGTGATTTTGGAGCCTGTGTAGGTGACGGTGCGGACGGAGCCGTTGGGAGTGTGGATGCGGAACTGGCGGGACTGGAGCATACCGGGGAAAGAACCGCGGCGAGGATGCAGGGTGAGAGTGTGGCTGCGGTCGTTCCAGGTGATGGGTATCTCGGTGTAGAGGCCCCGTTCGTAGTTGTAGTTATCGCCTTCGTCCTCATAGAGGGTGAAAGAGCCGTCGGCACCGGGATAGACGATGAGTTCGAGGTCATCCCAGGGACGCTCGGAGGCATAGTGCACATCGGGACCCAGAGGCAAGATGCTGCCTGCACGGACATAGAGAGGGCTGTGGTCGAGGGGCACGGTGGCCTGCACGGTCTGACCTCCGGCATGGCGCTGCCCCGTCCAGAAGTCATACCACGTGGCACCCGCAGGTAGGTAGGCGTCGTAGGTATGCTGCTGTGACCAGTCCACGGCGGGATAACCGTTGCGCTGCTCGCCCTGTGTCTGATCCTTGTTCCATCCTGAGAGTTCGTTGGTACGCACAATCTTCTCCTCGGTGTAGAGCGGACGCGTGACGGGTACGGCCAGGAGTGCACGTCCGAAGAGGTACTCGGAGTTCATGTCCCATACCTTTCGGTCCTGAGGGAAGTCCATGACGAGGGCCCGCATGAAGGAGTCGTCGTTCTTGGCCACCTGCCAGGAGGTGCTATATATATAAGGTAACAGGCGATAGCGGAATCGTACGGCATTGACGAGTGCCTCGTAGACGGGTTCGCCGGGTTTGCCGTAGTAGTAGAGTTCGCGGTAGACGTCGGTGCCGTGGCTGCGCATCATAGGCGTGAGTGCACCGAACTGCATCCAGCGTACGTAGAGTTCCTGGTATTGAGGGTTGCGGGTGGCAGAGTTGGGTCCCTGGGTGTTGTAGGATCCTGCGAAGAATCCGCCGATGTCTGCATTGACCTGCGGGTTGCCAGTGAGGGTGTAGTTGAGGCAGATAGGCACCTGCTTGCGCAAGTTCTCCCAGCTGGAACCGATGTCGCCGCTCCAGGTGTTGGCACCTGTGCGCTGTTGTCCGGCGAAGTAGCTGCGGGTGAGGATGAAGACACGCTTGTCTGTGTCGACAGCACGCTGGCGGTCATAGACACCTTCCACGGTGGCAAGGGGGAAGGCATTGCGCACACTGCGGTAGCTGCCGCGCTGGCCGTCGGCAGTTGCGATGACCTCATCGAGGTCGCTGTCCTTGAAGCTGTGGTGGTCGGGGTCGGTGCTGTCCATCCACCAGGCATCGATGCCCATCTTATGCAACCGACTGAGGTTCTGCCAATAGATGTCACGTGCCTCGGAAGTGTAGGGAGCGTAGACGCGCACTCCGCTGGGGTAGTCCATGCGTGGCGGCCACATGGGGAGTCCACTCTGCGGCCAGGTCTCGAAATTCATCAGATAGCCCTTGTCCTCCATCTGCTGATAGCCCTTGGTCTTAGGGCCGAAGCTGGCCCAGATGCTGATGCTCATGTGAGCGTTGTAGCGTTTGTGGACATCGTCAATCATGCGCTGGGCACCCTGGAACTCTTCGTTGAGGAACTCCATGGCGTTCCAGTTGTAGTTGCTGCCCCAGTACTGCCAGTCCTGTATGATGCCATCGAGCGGCACACCCAGTTCCCGGTATTTGCGTACGACCTCCAACAGTTCCCCCTGTGTCTTGTAGCGCTCACGACTCTGGTGGAAGCCGTAGGTCCACAGAGGTAGCATCGGGCAGTGTCCGGTCAGTTGGCGCAGTTCCCGGATTACTCCGTCTGCTGTTCCGCCGAAAAGGAAATAATAGTCCACGGCATCGCCCACCTGGGATTCCAGCGTGAGGCCTTCGGTGGCATCGAGTTCCGTAGGTGAATAATTGTCCCAGTAGATGCCGTAGCCCTTCTGGCTCTGGAAGACGTTGGCGTAGTCATCGAGGTTGGACTGGGTCATCAGGCGCTTCTCGCCACGCTGGTTCATCTTGCCGTTCTGCAGGAGACCGATGCCATAGAGCGGTTCGTCGGCGGCCATCGCCCACGTCTGGCGCACTCGGTAGCTGCCGCGGTCAGGACCCTCGGCGATGGGCGTAAAAGCCGTAGGACCCTCGGCAACGAGCAGTGTGCCATCGGGTCGGGCAAAGGATACCTGGCGGGTACGTGTGTCTACGTTGACGATGAGAGCCGAGGAGCGGTAGGTGGTGATGTCGCCGTGCGTGGAGACTTTCACCTTCACGGTCTCGGGTTTCGCCTTTACGACGAAGTCATACTTGCGTGCTGGCGGCTCGTTGCCGGGCGCCTTCTGCACGCGGACGGTCTTTGGGGTGTAGAACGTGATAACCTGTGCGGACACTATCGTGACCGACATCATTGCACAAGCAAGGGAGAAGAGTCGAATGTTCATAAAGTGAGCTGTTTATTTGCGATTTCGACCGCAAAGATAAGGGGAAATCCCGTGTACGCCAAGATTTCGCCCCTTAAAAAAACCTAAAAGGCAGCCCAGAATATGAATTAGGGGATTATGGAGGCACCATAAGCCATAGGCCCTACACCTCCAGGAGCATCTCGTCTACGTTGGCACCAGGAGGCGTCATTGGCAGGACGTTGTCCTCCTCGAGTACGGCGCACTGCAGGAGATAAGGCCCCGGAGTGGTGAGCATCTCGTCTATGGCAGAAGCGAGTTCTGTGCGATTGACCACGGTGCGGGCCGGGATGCCGTAGGCACGGGCGATGAGTTCATAGTCCGGGTTCTGCATCGGCGTGAACGAATAGCGGCGATTCCAGAACATAGCCTGCCACTGGCGCACGTTGCCGAGGAAGTTGTTGTTCAGGAGGATGATCTTGACAGGTGCGCCCTGTTCCATGATGGTACCCAGTTCCTGGATGGTCATCTGCAGACCGCCGTCGCCCACAAAGAGGCATACCGTGCGTTCCGGAGCGCCGAAGGTGGCGCCGATGGCGGCAGGCAGGCCAAAGCCCATGGTGCCACAACCTCCGCTGGTGACGATGCTACGAGGCTGTGAGAACTGGAAGTAGCGAGCTCCGAACATCTGATTCTGTCCCACGTCGGTGACGAGCACGGCGCGGTGTTCCGAAGCCTCGCTGACGGCACGAACGACCTCGCCCATGAGCAGCGGCCCCTCGGTGGGATGAATGGCACGACGTATGACCTTGTTGTACTCACGCTCGGCATAAGGTTCGAAGCCGTCGACCCACGACTGATGGGTGTTGGTCTCGATGAGGGGCAAGAGGGCTGCCAGCGTCTGCTTGCAGTCGCCCAACACCTTGCAATCCGGGTGAACGAGTTTTCCTATCTCTGAAGGATCGATGTCAAAATGGATGATCTTTGCCTGACGGGCGTAGGTCTTGAGGTTGCCGGTGACCCGGTCGTCGAAACGCATGCCGATGGCGATGAGCACGTCGCACTGGTTGGTCATCACGTTGGGACCCAGGTTGCCGTGCATGCCAAGCATGCCTTTGTTCAGCGGATGATCCGTGGGCAGGGCAGAAAGTCCGAGCAATGTACATCCGACGGGTAGCTGAGCCTTCTCAATGAGTGTGCGCAGTTCCTCCTGCGCCCCGGCGAGTTCCACGCCCTGACCAACAAGCACAAAAGGTTTGACGGCATTGTTGATCAGCCGTGCAGCCTCGCGGATGGCCTCCATGTTGATTTTGGGAGCAGGCACGTAGCTGCGAATGAAGTCCACGTGGGCAGGTTCATAGTCCACCTCTCCCACCTGGGCATTGCGCGTGAAGTCCAGCACCACGGGTCCCGGGCGACCGCTACGGGCGATGAAGAAAGCACGGCTGACGGCCCACGCCACATCCTCCGCACGACGGATCTGATAGTTCCACTTGGAGATGGGTTGGGTCATGCCCACGACATCCACCTCCTGAAAGGCATCTGTGCCAAGCATGGCAGCCCCCACCTGACCACAGACCACCACAAGGGGCGTGGAATCAATCATCGCATCGGCCACACCCGTTACCGTATTCGTAGCACCAGGGCCGCTGGTGACAAGCGCCACCCCTACCCTACCGCTGACACGGGCATAGCCCTGTGCGGCATGTACTGCACCTTGCTCATGGCGTACGAGCACGTGGTTGAGGTCTTGCTGATGGTCGTACAGCGCATCGTAGACAGGCATGATGGCACCGCCGGGATATCCGAAGAGCGTGGTCACGCCTTCAGCCTGCAAGGAACGCATCAGTGCCTCAGCACCTGTGATTCTTTCTTTCATCATTCTGCTTCATTTACACTTTTTCGGCGCAAAGATAGGGAAAAGTTCAGAGTTGAAAGTTAAAAGTCGAAAGATTCTTTCATTTCGACGCAAAAAAGGCGCAGAAGTTGACCCATTTCAACTCCTGCGCCTCCACGATGCGACAAGAAGTCAACGATTTCGCAAATACTGCTCCAGGCCCTCGCGTCTGAGCCGGCAGGCAGGACAATGTCCACAGCCGTCGCCCGGAATACCGTTGTAACAAGTTAATGTACGGGTGCGTATGAAGTCGAGAACGCCCATCTTGTCGGCTTTCGCCCAAGTCTGCGCCTTGTCGATCCACATCAAGGGCGTGTGGATGACGAACTGTTCGTCCATACCCAAGTTGAGACTGACGTTCAGGGACTTGATGAAGGCATCGCGGCAGTCGGGATAGCCGCTGTAGTCTGTTTGCGAGACCCCCGTCACGAGGTGGTTGATTCCCCGCTCTCGGGCAAAGACGGCAGCGACAGAGAGAAAGAAGAGGTTACGTCCCGGAACGAAGGTGTTGGGAGGCCCATCAGCCGGCTTTTCCTGATCCATCACTATACTGCTGTCTGTCAGCGAGTTGTGCGACAGTTGGCTGATAAACGAGATATCCATCTGATGCCAGTCCACATCACCACCTCCGCAGTTCAGGCCGTTTTCCCGGGCCACGTCTCCGGCGATGGCAGCTATTTCGCGTGCCTTTTCGACTTCAATAACGTGTTTCTGACCATAGGTGAAGGTCAGTGCGACCACTTTCTGGAAGTGCTTCAGAGCCCAAAACAAGCACGTCGTTGAGTCCTGGCCTCCGCTGAAAACCACCAGCGCGGTCTCTTTATTCATCGGTTTCATCTTTCAGTCTTTCGAATAATCCTATCAGAGTTTACGTTTTTTCAAATTCCACGCTCCTCATATCACGCTGTAGCTGAGATCCTCGTCGTAGACATCCAAGCCTTCGGTTCGTTTCAGCCATGCAACAATGCGTATGGTCACGGGGAGGATGACCACCTCGTACAAGGTCTTGACGACCACCTGGCTGACAATCATCAGCAACAGGTTGTTCGTGGGTACGATGCCACCCAGGGCAATGGGGAAGAAGATAAGGCTGTCGGCCAATTCACCTGCAATGGTGGAAGCGATGGCACGCAAGGAGAAGCGGCGCCCCTTGTCGCGGATCTTCATCACACTCATGACATAGGCGTTCAGCAATGACCCTACGAGGAAGGCTGCGAAGCTGGCCAATGCCACGCGTGGAGCCAGTCCGAAGAGTGCATGGAATCCTTCCTGGTTCGTCCAGTAGGGAGCTCCGGGAATCAAATCGGCCAGCCATGCCAGGAGCACGAAGGCGAAGTTCATCACGAAGCCGGTCCAGATGATGAGTTTGGCCCGCCGGTAGCCCCACACTTCGGTGATACAATCGTTGACGACGTAGGAGATTGGAAAGACGAGCACGCCCGCCGTCAGGTTCAAGGGTCCGAACTGGATTTGCTTTGTTGCTAAGAGGTTTGCCAGAATCAGGCAAACGCAGAACGTGACGCCGAGCAACATGAACGTCACGCTCACGGGTTCATTTTTTTTCATTGTTCCTTGTTTTGTTAAAGGGGGTGGCCTAGGTTACCCCTGCGTTTTTGCGGCGGCAAAGGTAAGGCTTTTCTGCGAGATGACCAAATTTTAGCGAATAAATTACCGTGAGAAATTTGGAACTTTGGAAAAAACGTCGTATCTTTGCACCGTCAATCAGACAAATAAACAGCAAATTCACCTTAACACCCATCAAAATGGAAAAAATCAAAGGTCTCATAGACGCTCCTTTCACCCCCATGCATGCCGACGGCAGCATCAACCTCTCCATCATTCCCGAGTACGCCTCGCTGCTCCAGCGCAACGGTCTCAAAGGCGTGTTCATCAACGGTTCCAGCGGTGAAGGCTATATGCTCACTGAGGAAGAACGTATGCAGCTGGCGGAAGCATGGATGTCCGCCACGAAGGAATTCGAGGACTTCAAGGTCATCGTCCACGTGGGGAGCACGTGTGTACGTTCGTCGTTCAAACTTGCCCAGCACGCCCAGGCCATCGGTGCCTACGGCATTGGTGCCATGGCTCCTCCATTCCCGAAGGTCGGTCGCATAGAAGAGCTGGTGAAGTACTGCGAAGAGATCGCGTGCGGTGCACCCGAACTTCCATTCTATTTCTACCACATCCCCGCCTTCAACGGCGCTTTCCTATCGATGTATGACTTCCTCCAGGCTGTGGACGGGCGCATTCCCAACTTCGCCGGCATCAAGTACACCTTCGAGAGCCTCTATGAGTACAACCGCTGTCGCCGTTACAAGGACGGCAAGTTCGACATGCTCCATGGTCAGGACGAGACAATCCTGCCCTGTCTGGCCATGGGCGGTGCACAAGGCGGCATCGGCGGTACCACGAACTACAACGGCCGCTGCCTTGTAGGCATCCAGCAAGCCTGGGAAGAGGGCGACCTCGAGAAAGCCCGTTCCCTGCAGAACTACGCTCAGGACGTTATCGACGTCATCTGCCATTTCCGCGGGAACATCGTGGGTGGCAAGCGCATCATGAAGCTTATCGGTCTCGACCTCGGTCCCAACCGCACTCCCTTCCAGAACGTCACACCCGAGGAGGAACTTCGTCTGAAAGCAGAACTCGAAGCCATTGATTTCTTCAACCATTGCAATAAGTAATTCGTCCGTATGAAGAAGACTTTCCTTGCCCTCATCGCGTTCACTTTAGCGGCGTTGGGGGCTGTTGCTCAACCTATTACAGAAAACAAGCAGGAGTCGCCGGAAGTCCCGGGGCACCGCTTCAACACCGCCACCTTCACCGCTGTCCCTTCCCTTGCGGCCTTTGGCGGTCAGGGTGTCAGCGGCGCCTTTGCGGGTCTGCTTCCCGACGGCCGCATCCTCGTGGCCGGTGGGTGTAACTTCCCCGATGTCCCAGCTTCCGACGGCGGACAGAAAGTCTTCTACACCGATATCTACGTCCTTGCGTCCAAGGTCCAAAGCTCGTCCGGTGATTCCCCCGTCGTCGATGGCACCGCCTCCTGGCAGCGCATCAGTGCCCTTCCCTGCGCCCTGGCCTATGGTGCCAGCGTCAGCACCTCCGAGGGTATTGTCTGCCTCGGCGGTACGTCGAACGGACAGAAGAGCGAGGACTTCGCCGTCCTCTTCTCCACTGGCAAAGATGGGCAGTTGCAATCGCAGAACCTTCCCGTCCTCCCCGTCTCGCTCGACAACTTTGCCGTGGCTTATGGCGACGGATTCATCTACGCAGGCGGAGGTTTGCACAACGGCATCCCCAACCGTCGTGCCTTCCGTCTGCGCTGGCCTCTGCCCACCGCCTGGTTTGAGACGCAGACCGGTTCCGCCTGGGAAGAGTTGCCCGTAATTCCCGGTCCTGCCCGGGTGCAACCCGTTGCGGTTGTGCAGAAAGGAGCCATTGGTTCGAACTTCTACCTCCTCGGAGGCTACGACCCTCGCTACCGCAAAGCTGTCGACAACGGAGTTTTTTACGACCCACGCAAAAACAACTGGTTCGCCACCAGCTTAATAAACAGCCCACTCAAGGGGGAACGTGGAAGCGATTCAGGAGATGGTTCCCGTGCCCTTGTCGGTGCCTCTGCCATTCCCTCCGGAGCCGCCCATGTCCTCTGCTTCGGCGGTGTGGACAAACGCATCTTCGAACAAGCCCTCGACCGCAACTACCAACTGGCCGACACCACCATCCAGACCGCCGAGCGACTGGCACAGCTGCGTGAAGAGATGTACTACTACATGACGCAGGCACCAGCATGGTATCATTTCCGCCGCTCGCTGCTCGTCTACCACACCGTCACCGACTCCTGGGCAGAAATCTTCGACTCGCCCCTCCTGGCCCGTGCCGGTGCTGCCGTGGTCCCTGTCGCTTCCCCGACCGGTTCCATCTCGGCCCTCATCATCGATGGCGAAGAGAAGCCCGGCGTCCGCTCCTCCGACGTCACCCGTGTGGATATCACCTATACGGCCCACTTCGGCTGGCTGAACTGGACTGTGCTGATCCTCTACCTCCTCGGTATGGTCTACCTCGGCTACTACTTCATGAAGCGTGCCTCCAGTTCCACAGACGACTTCTTCAAGGGCGGCGGACGCATCCCCTGGTGGGCTGCAGGCATCAGCATCTTTGCCACGATGCTGAGTGCCATCACCTACATGAGCATCCCTGCCAAGGCTTATGCCACCGACTGGACCTACTATCCCATGCAGATCTGCATCCTGCTGGTCTCGTTCCCCGTCATCAAGTACTACCTACCATTCTTCCGTCGACTGAATGTCACCACAGCCTACGAGTATCTGGAACGCCGCTTCAACTCTGCCACCCGCCTCATGGCCAGCGTTCTTTTCATCGTCTTCATGGTAGCCCGCACGGCACTGGTGCTCTTCCTGCCCTCGTTGGCTATGACCGCTGTCACAGGCATCAATATATATATATGTATAGCCTTGATGGCCCTCATCACCATTCTCTATTGCACGATGGGCGGTGTGGAAGCCGTAGTCTGGGGCGATGTCATCCAGGGCATCATCCTTGTTGGTGGTGCCATCCTCGCTGCTGTATACCTTATTGTTAATACAGGGGAGAACGGTGCCAGCGACTTCTGGCAGATTGCCACCGAGCATGACAAATTCCGGCTCTTCCTCTTCAATTCCGAGAACCCCTTCGACTTCGTCAATGCCACGTGGTGGGTGGTCATCTTAGGCGGACTGGCCAATAACCTGATCAGCTACACCAGCGACCAGACGGTCATCCAGCGCTATCTCACCACCAGCGATGAGAAGAGCGCAGCTCGTGGTATCCTGACCAACGGCCTCATGTCTGTGGTCGTCACCATCGCTTTCTTCACCATAGGAACGGGTCTATACACCTTCTTCAAGACACACCCTGCCGAACTCGACATCACGATGGCCAAGGGTGATGCCATCTTCCCCTTCTTCATGATGAGCCAGTTGCCCGCTGGCCTCGCCGGTCTGCTCATCGCCGCCGTCTTCGCTGCCACGATGTCCACCATCGCCTCCAATATCAATAGCATTTCAACGGCATTTACGGTGGATTTGTGGGGAAAGATGAAGCCCCTCTCCAGCTCCCCCCGTGGGGGGGATGACCCTGTGTCCTCTGAGGGCCAATCAAGTGGAAACGAGGCGGGGAACGGGGCCGACACTGTGCGAATTGCCCGCATCGCAGGCATCTGCGCCGGCTTGATAGGCATGGCCATTGCCTGGCTAATGGCGACTGTTGACATCCAGTCGCTGCTCGACTACTTCAACACCATCCTCGGCCTGCTCAGCGGTGCCATCGGCGGTCTGTTCCTGATGGGCATCTTCTTCCCGCGGATCGGTTCGCGCGCTGCCCTCATCGGGTTCGTCTGCGGCACGGCCTCCGTCTTCTATCTGAACTTCTACACGCAAGCCAACTTCCTCCTCTTCGGCTTCGTCTCCATCGTCGTCAGTGTCCTTGTCGCCCTCATCCTCAGCATCTTCATGCCCCAGAGAGAAGAACAGAAGGGCCTCACGTGGAAGACATTATGACCCTGCCCCAGCCCTCCCTTGTTGGGAGGGAGTGGACCCCTTCAAGAATTGTAATCATATTCCTACAAATAGCAATAAAATGAACGAAAACAAGATTCCAAAGCATTCTACTCCGCTCCCTGCCAGGGAGGGGCATGGAGGTGCGTCTTTCTCTGACTTAGCACAACTCTATAAGTCCGAGCTCCTCGATCGCGTGGTTCCTTTCTGGCTCAACAAGTCCCAGGACACCGAATTCGGCGGTTACTTCACCTGCCTCGACCGCGACGGCAGCGTCTATGACACCGACAAGTTCATCTGGCTGCAAGGCCGTGAGGTGTGGATGTTCTCCAAACTCTACAACACCGTGGAGCCCCGCCAGGAATGGCTCGATGCTGCCCTTCAGGGTGCTGAGTTCCTGAAAAAATACGGTCACGACGGCAACCTCAACTGGTACTTCGCCCTCGACCGTGAAGGGCATCCCCTCGTGGAGCCCTACAACATCTTCTCCTACACCTTTGCCGTCATCGCCTTCGGCCAACTCTCCATCGCCCTCGCCTCCGCGGGACAGCAAGAAAGAAGTGAGGAATACGCCTCCATTGCCAAGCGCACCTTCGACATCGTCCTCTCCAAGACCGACAACCCGAAAGGCAAGTGGAGCAAGGCGTCGCCTGGTGCCCGTGCCATGAAGACCTTCGACCTGCCGATGATCCTCTGCAACGTCGCCCTCGAAATCGAGTCCCTGCTAGAACCCGCCTTTCTCCAGAAAGCCATCGACGATTGCCTGCATGAGGTCATGGATGTCTTCTACCGCCCCGAGCTTGGCCTCATCGTCGAAGCCCTGGGCAAGGACGGCAACCTCGTCGACAGCTTCGACGGTCGCAAACTCAACCCTGGCCATGCTATCGAAGCCATGTGGTTTGTCATGGACCTCGGCAAGCGTCTGAACCGTCCCGAACTCATCCAGAAAGCCGTGGACATCTGCCTCGCGGAAGTCGAATACGGCTGGGATAAAGAGTTCGACGGCGTCTTCTATTTCATGGACCGCCTGGGCAAGCCCCGTCACGAGCTGGAATTCGACCAGAAACTCTGGTGGGTGCATCTCGAGACCCTGATCTCCCTCATCAAGGGCTACCAACTCACAGGCGACCAGCGTTGCCTCGATTGGTTCCAACGCGTTCACGACTACACGTGGAGCCATTTCCGCGATGCCGAGTACCCCGAATGGTACGGCTACCTCAACCGTCAAGGCGAAGTCCTCTTGCCCCTGAAGGGCGGCAAGTGGAAGGGCTGCTTCCACGTTCCCCGCGGCCTCATGAACGTCTGGAAAATCCTCGAAGACCTCGCCACCCGCCAGAAAATCCCTTGTCTGCATATCCCCGATTAACGTGCCCTCGGGAGTCCCCCTCCCGAGGGTCTTCACTGAATACATCGCATCATGAATCGCGAACAAGACCACCTCACTGCCCTGGGCAGAAAAACAGAATACAAGAGTAATTACGCTCCTGAAGTACTTGAAACGTTTGTGAACAAGCATCCGGATAATGACTATTGGGTGCGCTTCAACTGTCCCGAATTCACCTCGCTGTGTCCCATCACGGGGCAACCCGACTTTGCCGAAATCCGCATCAACTATCTCCCGGGCGAGCGGATGGTGGAGAGCAAGAGCTTGAAACTCTATCTGTTCAGTTTCCGTAATCATGGCGACTTCCATGAGGACTGCGTGAACACCATCATGAAGGACCTCATCAAGCTGATGGATCCCAAGTACATCGAAGTTATCGGTCTCTTCACGCCCCGTGGTGGCATCAGTATCTACCCTTACGCCAACTATGGCCGTCCGGGCACCAAGTACGAAGAA
>CACXXT010000050.1 GCA_902771725.1 uncultured Bacteroidales bacterium | reverse complement strand
AAAAATCACCTTTCCTGCACTTCTTCCCCAACTTTTCACTATCTTTGCCCTCGCAAATGAACATTTTTGTTCAATAGATTGAACATTTTGTAAGCGTATGTATCAAAGAAAACAATATCAAGAAGTTATGAGCCGCCTTCTGGTGCATTCGTCGTGATGTTCATCCATCCGAGCAAAAATGGGAGAATAGGAGCGGCAAGGTGTCTGTCGACACGTTTTTTCACATAGAAAAAGCCCTCCTGCGGGATGGGCAGGGGGCTTCAATGAAGGAAGATATTTAGTCTGATAAATCCTTGATATACTTTTTCACTTGCTCTTGCAAGGGACCAAGGTCATTGGTATAAGTTTCCCAAATGAAAAGAGGACTTGTTGTGAAATAGCCGTGTACCAACACGTTGCGCATGTCAATAATGCTGCGCCAAGGAACTTCTGGGTGCTCATTCCTGAAATCCTTTGTTAGTAAGTTGGCCGCTTCACCAATAATCATAATATTATATACCACAGCGTGGAGGCACATTATATTAGCTTTCATATCCTCGAACGTTTTTCCGTCGAGAAATGCTTGAACACGTGTAATACATTCATCTATATGAAGCAAGCGGTCTATATCCCTAATACGTTCTCTCATAGATAATCTTCTTTTCTTTATTACTGGCTTCCTCCATAGCAGGGCGCAATGTACCATCTTCTACGAGATCCACTTTTCTGCCCAACAGTTCTTCAAGTTCACGCCACATCCTGGCGTAAGCAAACAAACCTATGGGCTTACTATGATCAAAAGACACCAGGAGATCGACATCACTCTCCGGCGTCTCTTCGCCGCGGGCGAAGGATCCAAAGAGCCATGCCTTCAAGACGGGTTGAGTCTTGAAATAGTCTGCAATAATCTGTGTCATGGCCTGCTTGCTCATGTGCCTCTTTAATTGAAAAGTGAATAATTCCGCGACAAAGGTAGCGAAAAGTTTGGGAAGGGAAGAAGAAATCCAGGAAAAAATAATAGGAGGAAAGGGAAAAATGGGAGAAAAGGGTAATCTGTGAGATGAAAGGGTGTCTGGAGAATAGGTTTATGTGAAGAGGGGCAGGCTATTTCTTGCCGTAGGAGGAATCTATCTTGATGAGGGCAGAGACGGCGAAGGTGACGAGGCAGCAGAGCATGACCCACCAGAAGAAATGGAGGTAGCCCAGGTGGTCTGCCATCCAGCCGGCAATCATGCCGGGAATCATCATGCCCAGGGCCTGCATGGCGGTGCAGATGCTGAAGACGGCGGTGCTGCGCTCACCCTGCGAGAAATAGACGAGGTAGAGCATATAGGCGGTGAAGCCGAAGCCGTAGCCGAACTGTTCGATGAAGACACAGAGGTTGATGATGAACAGGGCGGAATGATCCGTGGCTGCAGCGAAGGACGGAGTCACATAGGCGAGGTAGACATAGACGAGGTCGGGCAGGGAGATGGCGAGCACCATGGGCCAGAGCCAACGCTTCAGGCCATGACGCGAAACGCACCATCCGCCGAGCAGGCCGCCGATGGTGAGTCCGATGATGCCCACGGTGCCATAGGTGAAGCCCACGGCTTCTGTGCTCAGCCCCAAGCCGCCGGCATCGGGGGTGTCGAGGAGGAAGGGGTTGGCGATCTTCACGAGCTGTCCTTCTGGGAAGCGGAAGAGGAGCATGAAAAGCAGGGCGGTGAGGATATGGGGCTTGGTGAAGAAGGTCTTCAGGGCCAACCAGAAGTCATTCAGCAGTCCAGAACGTTGCTGGACTTCAGGATGAGAGGCTTTTGGCAACGCCACACTATGCCACAGCCAGAGGGCGAGGAAGGTGCCTGCAAGGACGAGGAAGGCGATGCTCCAGGCCATGGGAATGGTCTGGGACTTCTCCAGCCAGCCGGCAAGCATGACGAGGAGACCCTGTCCGACGATGTTGCCGATGCGATAGAAGGTGCTGCGGACACCTACGTAGAGGCTCTGGTCGTGGGTGCTGAGGCCAAGGATGTAGAGGCCGTCGGCAGCGATGTCGTGGGTGGCGCTGGCGAAGGCGAGAATCCAGAAGAAGGCCAGGGAGCCCTGCAGCCAGTAGGCTGTGGGGAGGGTGAAGGCGATGCCGGCAAAACCGGCACCGATGAGCAACTGCATCAGCAGCACCCACCAGCGCTCCGTCTTGATGGCTGCGATGAAGGGGCTCCACAGGGGCTTGATGACCCACGGCAGGTAGAGCCAGGAGGTATAGAAAGCCAACTCAGTGTTGGAGAGTCCAAGACGTTTGTACATCGTGGTGGCTATGACCATCACGGCAACATAGGGCAGTGCCTCGGCGAGGTAGAGGGAGGGTACCCAGGCGTAGGGCTTGTTTTGCATGAGAGTTTATGGAGTTTAGAGTTTAGAGTTTAGAGTTTAGAGTAGTTTTTAAGTTTAGAGTTTATGGAGTTTAAAGAGTTTAACTAATCCTCCTCATCGCCACGCGGGCAGCCATCCATGCGGGCAGTGCCAGAAGGGTGTCCACGAGGAAGAAGGTGTGGAAGCCTAAGAGGGTGACGAGCCAGCCGGAGGCCGCCATGGGCAGCAGCATGACCAGCGAGACGAGGGGGATGTAGAGGTAATTGATGGTGCTGCGATAGCGCTCACCTGAGATATAGCGGACGAAAGGCCGCGTGGCATTCAGCCCATAGCCGAAGCAGAACTGCGCCACCAAGGTGGCAACGCACAGCGACAGCAGATCAGCCGGCAACAGCACCGACAGCAGCCAATAGACTGCCGGCGAGAGTCCCAGCAGGAAGGCTGCCAGACGGGGAGTCTGACGCCAATGCCCCAACGCCAATGCGGCACTGAAAGCGATGACTCCTACGGTGCCCTGCGCCAGACCTATCCACTGGAGCGAAGCGCCCAGACCGCCTTGCGCGCGCGTACCTATAAAGAATAGAACGCGTGTGTGGAAGAGCAATGCCTGGGGCAGCAGCAGCATGAAGAGGCAGAACACAACCATCAGCCAACCGGGTTTCTGCGCAATGCGGTCGATGACCCGCACCTCGGCACGCATGGCCGCCAGCAGCGAAGACGACGGCGAGGCGGGAGAGAACTCCGGCGCGCGCAGGGCGAGGAGGTTGTAGACAACGAGCAACATATAGATGCCCGCCAGAACGTACACCGCCATGCTCCACGAGAGGGGCATGGCGTTGCGGCGGTTGTGGTAGAAAATCTCGAGGAAGCCCACGCCGACAATCATGACGCCATAGGTCAGGACGGTGGTGGACTGGGAGAAGAACATCTTCCAGCTGTTGTAGTAGCGCTGGCGACGGGGTCGAAGCATGTGTTCGTAGTACATGCGGGCTGCGAGCTCGTGGTGGGCGCACAGCAGACAGAGGACGAACAGGCATGCGAATACCAACTGGCGGCTGTAGGGCGTCTCCGTGAAGCAGAAGGCCAAGGCGATGAGCAACAGGCAGATGCAGCACTCCAGCACCTTCAGTTGGCGATGGTAATGCCCGATCTGACGGATGCGGGCGCGCACGAACGACTTCATCACCCAGGGGAGCGTCAGCAGCGCGCACAGCAGCGTGCTGCTCTCCCACCCCACCCCAAGCTGCAGAAACATCAACAGCGCCACGAAGGTGATCATGGCGCTGGGGATGGCCTCTGCGGCGAACAAGGTAGGGAGCCAGGGCATGGTTGTTGGCTAATAGGAACGGGCGATGAGTACGCGGTACTTGGCGGGTTTGCCGCTGACCATGTCCACGCCGGGTGTCTGCTCGAAGGCGAAAGGCACGCAGCGGATGGTGGCCTGCGTCTCCTCCTTGATGCGAGCCTCGGTCTCGGCTGTGCCGTCCCAGTGGCAGAGGAAGAAGCCGCCGTCCTTCACGCGCTCCTTGAACTCCTCGTAGTCCTCGCACTCGAAGATATGCTCGTCGCGGAACTTCAGGGCTTTCTGGAAGATGTTCTGCTGGATGTCGTCCAGGAGGTTCTTGACCACCGCTGCGATGGAATCGCAGGGAACCGTCTCCTTCTCCAGCGTGTCGCGGCGCATGAGCTCGATGGTGCCGTTCTCCAGGTCGCGGCCGCCCATGACCAGCCGCACGGGCACGCCCTTCAGTTCGTAGTCTGCGAACTTGAAGCCAGGGCGCTTCTGGTCGTTGTCGTCCAGCTTCACGCTGATGCCCAGCGCCTTCAGCTCGTCGGCGATGGAGCTCAGCTTCTCGCGGATGGCAGCGAGCTGGTCGTCGGTCTTATAGATAGGAATAAGCACGACCTGTATGGGAGCCAGGGCAGGAGGCAGCACGAGGCCGTTGTCGTCGGAGTGCGTCATGATGAGGGCACCCATCAGTCGGGTGCTGACGCCCCACGACGTTGCCCAGGCGTACTCGGGCTGATTGTCCTTGTTCAGGAACTGGACGTCAAAGGCACGTCCGAAGTTCTGGCCGAGGAAGTGGCTGGTGCCGGACTGCAGCGCCTTGCCGTCCTGCATCATGGCCTCGATGGTGTAGGTGTCCAGGGCACCTGCGAAGCGCTCTGTCTCGCTCTTCACGCCCTGCATGACGGGCACGGCCATGACGTTCTCTGCGAAGTCGGCATAGACACGCAGCATCATGCGTGCGCGTTCCTCCGCTTCTTCGCGCGTGGCGTGGGCGGTGTGTCCCTCCTGCCAGAGGAACTCTGCCGTGCGCAGGAAAAGGCGGGTGCGCATCTCCCAGCGCATCACGTTGGCCCACTGGTTGATCAGCAGGGGCAGGTCGCGGTAGGAGTGGATCCAGTTCTTGTAGGTGTTCCAGATGATGGTCTCGGAAGTAGGACGGATGATGAGTTCCTCCTCCAGCCGAGCCTCTGGGTCGACGACCACGCCGTCGTGCGTCTCGTTGGTCTTCAGGCGGTAGTGCGTCACCACGGCGCACTCCTTGGCGAAGCCCTCGACGTGCTCTGCCTCGCGGGAGAGGAAGCTCTTGGGGATCAGCAGGGGGAAATAGGCGTTCTGCACACCCGTCTCCTTGAACATGGCGTCCAGCTTGTGCTGCATCTTCTCCCAGATGGCATAGCCATAGGGCTTGATGACCATGCATCCGCGCACGTCACTTTGTTCGGCCAGGTCGGCCTTCACCACGAGTTCGTTATACCACTGCGAGTAGTTCTCGCTTCGCTTTGTCAGATTCTTCAGTTCTTTTGCCATATATTTTTGCGCGGCGCGGCCGCTTTTAGTTTAGAGTTTAGAGTTTAGAGTTTAGAGTAGTATTTAAGTTTAGAGTTTAGAGTTTATAGAGTTTAGAGTGTAGAGTTGATGGCTAAGAGGCGTAATTAATGCAACTCCGGTGGCCATTTCCCCTATTTTGGGCGCAAAGTTAGCTAAAATTCGTCAAAGAACGGAATAAATCCGCTGCTTTTGATACGTTATTCGCAGGAAAATGCTTACTTTTGCACCGAAAAGCAGATTTTAACAACACTATCTATTCACTTAAATCACGAAACAACAATGAAAGGATTAAAGTTTTATGCACTCGGCCTCGCTGCCGCATTGATGCTGAACTCCTGTGGTATGAGCAACACCGCCAAGGGCGGTATCATTGGCGGAAGTAGCGGCGCAGCCCTCGGCGCAGCCCTCGGCGCACTCATCGCCAAGAGCGGAAATAAGGGCAAGTGGGCAGGCATCGCCGGAGGTATCGGCGCAGCAGCCGGCACAGCCGTAGGTCTGGTCATCGGCAAGAAGATGGACAACGCCAAGAAGGCTGCCGAAGCCATTGCCAACGCCAAGGTCGAAGACGCCACCGACGCCAACGGCTACCAGGCTGTGAAGGTCACCTTCGAGAGCGGCATCCTCTTCCCCAGCAGCTCCGCCACCCTCGGCGCTGCCGCACAGAGCTCACTCACCCAGTTCGCCACCAATGTGCTCGCTGCCAACCCCGACATGAACGTCGGCATCGTCGGCTACACCGACAACGACCCCTGGAAGGGAAAGACCGCCGAGCAGAGCGTGGCTGCCAACCAGCAGCTGTCGCAGCAGCGCGCACAGGCTGTCAGCAACTTCCTCCAGGGCCACGGCGCATCAGCCAGCCAGATCAAGGAAGTAGCCGGTCTGGGCGAGAGCAATCCTGTGGCTGACAACAGCACCGCCGCCGGCAAGCAGCAGAACCGCCGCGTGGAGGTGTATCTCTATGCCAGCCAGGAGATGATCGATGCCGCCAAGGCTCAGGCTCAGTAAGCCGACTGCCCCACAGTACATCTGATAGAACCAAACAGCCCGCCGCACCCCTGAAGATGCGACGGGCTTTTTGTTGTCGCCGACCGTGATTAAGTGCTCTTCTGAAAACTGTATTCTGTATTCTGTATCACATAACCGCGGTTGACCCAGGTTCTGATCATCCGGATAGCCTTGTGGCCATCGTTGCTGATGCCCTGCTGCTTGCGCACACGCTTGGCATCGTCCAGCGTGAACTTGTCGGGCAGCAGTTCCAGCAGGTTTCGTGGGCCGCGCTTGCCTGTGCGTTCCGTATCCTCGTTGGCCTTCTCGATGTCAGCTCCGAAGAACTCCATCTTGCACCATAGGTCGTACTCCAGGCTCCAGCGCACGAAGTCCTCGATTTCCGGCTCCCATTGCTGCCCGCCGGCCACGTACAGCACGCACGCCTTCAGCCACGCGATGACACACGCCCTGTGCGAGAGGTTCCAGTACGTTTCGGACTGACTCAGCCGGGCGAACTCAGCACATTCCTGCTGCAGGCGCCGTGCCAGGTCGAAAGCCTGCGGACAATCTATCAGTCCTCGCGCCGCCGTGAGGTTGTCGATGTAGGGCTTCAGCGCCTCGTCGAACTCCTCGTCGTACTTGCCGTAGACGGGCTGTTCACAACCGATTTCCGTCTCAGGAATGGTGCAGAAGTTGATGCGCGAGATGGGACCGTCGGTCAGGACGTTGTGGAAGAAGCGGCGACCCTTCAGGATGGTGGTGCAGGCATTCCAGTTGAAGCGGCAGCGAGGTCTGGCCGTCACCGACTGCGTGCCCACGCGCGTCTGTCCGTAGGTGGCTCCAGGGTCGAAGGCCAGACACATCAGCTGGAAGTGCTGCTTGCCGGTCGTGCCCTTCAGCTGGTCGAAGAGGTCCAGCTCGTTGAGTTTCACATAGACGAAGTGCCCTTCGGCCTCATCCATGCGCGTGACGAGTGCCGGCTTGGTCATGTCCGGGTCTATGATCTGAATCACCAGTCCCTGGGGTCGTAGCTGCTTGTCCTTGTTGGCACCCTTGCGCTGGCAGTCAATCTTCCACTCCGCCTCCCGACGGGTGTTCTCCTCGTCGCGCAGCTTGATGTCCTCCATGATGTGCTGGATGGGCTCGTCGATGCATCCCTTGCCGGCACCCGTGACCGCCATCAGGCAGTTCATCAGCGTGGCTTCGTGCTCCACATTGTCGGTGTAGTTGAATCGCACCTCGCACAGGTGGGTGGCCAGTGCCGGGAACACAGCGTGCGCCACTGCGGCCTTGTACTCCTCTGGTGTCTTCGAGGTCAGCAGCCCTATCAGCTGCGGCAGTTTGGCGGGCATGGCGGGAGGAAGATTCCCCTCTGCATCTCCCTGCGAGGAGAGACCTTCGCTTCCGCCGGTATCCTCCGCACCCTGTCCCCCCTCTCCCGTGGAAGAGGAGTCAGGGGCGAGGCTCTGGATCACCTCCCTCAACAACTTCGACAAGCCCTTGGGTGTTTCCTTGCATGCGCTGGCTACAATCTGCTGCATCTCCTCCTCGGAGAGCCCCAGTCGTGGCATCACCTCCAGCAGCTTCTCTGCCGAGTTGTCGCAGATAGCTTTCAAGTTCACCGCCAGCTGGTACAACCTCACATTCCTCTCCCCCTCCACGGGTTCGCCACCCGTCCTGCGCCAGAATTCAGCGATGATATCCTTATACCTCATCCCCTTGAATCTCAGCTCCCCATCACCTTTCCCCCCTTCATTCCCCAGCACATTTCCATCCTCGCTCCCCTGCGCATGCCCTTCAAGGTATCCACTCCCCTCCCTAACAGGGAGGGGCTGGGGGAGAGTCTTCCCTTGCGCATGCCCTTCAAGGTATCCACTCCCCTCCCTAACAGGGAGGGGCTGGGGGAGAGTCCGCTGGGGGAGAGTCCGCTGGGGGAGAGTCCGCTGGGGGAGAGTCTTCCCCTCCCAAGGACGATAGTGCTTATTCGCCTTCTTCGCCCCCTGCGGCACCTCTTCCCTGCCCGACCGCTGCCGTTCGCGCAGCCGTTGGAATTCGGCTTCGCACTCCTCTGGCGTCATGGGTTCTGTGAAGATGATGTCGTCCAGGTACACGAGGTCTTCGGGCTCCCCGCTGGTGGTGAAGACCACCCTCTGCAAGTCCTTGGCACTCGTGTCCATCTCCAGTTGAAGGATGGTGGCCACGCGCACCTGATTCTCAAGGATAGTGGTACCCGGCACACGCTTGCACACCAGGTGCCAGCCGCCGCTGGCCGACCGCTCCATCATCACCAGCCCTATCTCGTCCTTCTTCGTCAGTATCAGCTCCTTGACGGCCTCCGACTGCGCTGCGTCATAGCAGTCCACATCGTGGAAGAAGAAACTGCCCTGGCTCTTGCAACCCGCCAGCGGACCGTCGGCATAGCCGATGTTGTAGGCCAGCTGCACCAGCTTCGCCTTCGCCGCGCTGTCGCCCTCGCGAGCCTTGGCCAGGTTCCTCAGGTTCGTCTTCGAGTTCCTGAGAGCCATCAGCCGGGCCCGGGTCCTGACGGGGCGGGCCACTTTAGCCTTGGTCCCGTTCCCCTTGTCTTCGTACGTAATCTGATATACCATACTTTTTATCCTTTCTTTGTCAATGTTTCCTTAACCTCCTCCCCGCAGGGCCCCCGCCCAGACGGGAGGGGAGCCCAACGGGCGGGAGTGGGGTCCTACACCAGCCCCATCGCCCAGTCCACCACGGTCTGCTCCGCCTTGGCTGTCTCGCGGTCGAGCACGTCGCACAGCTCGTAGGGCCCGATTGCCTTGGGCAGGCTCTCAAAGACCTTGATGCGCTGTGCACTCTCCTTCACCCAGCCATGCTCCAGCACACGCAGCAGGCGTGCCCTCGGTCGCCGCTTCGCTTGGCGGTTATAGCGCTGGAAACGCAGTTGATACCTGCCGTCCTTAGTCTCTTCCAACGAGAGGCGGCCTTCCACTTTCAGTCCTTTTGCGAGGCAGGCCATGACCATCGCCTCGTCCATGATTTCTACTTTCTTCATGATTGTACTTATTTTTCAAACAAACACTTATTTTTCAATTTTTATTGATGCCCCTTCACTCCCCCCTCCCTAACAGGGGAGGGGTCGGGGGAGGGGCTAAAAAACCGGTTGGCTTCCCACTCCCTCCTGCGTTCCAGCCCAGGCTGCTTCCTGCCGCCGGCATACACCCAGCGCTTGAACTCCGCCTTGATGTTGCGGTAGCTGTCCTGCCGCCGTATCAGTCGGAGGAGCTTCGACGTGCGCAGGCGTCCGATTCCCAGGTTGAAGGCGAAGCTCACCAGGGCATCGAACTGCCCCTGCGTCAGCGCCACCCCCAGGCGTTCCACCTGCTCTGCCACCTTCGCCACGTCCGCCTTCAGCAACTCCTCCGCCCAGTACTGGGAGATGCGGTCGCCCTCGCGGACATCGCTGCCCGTGTGTCCGTAGCCTATCGTCAGCACCCCGCCCGGACAGCGGTATGCCTCCAGCCTCAGCCCTTCAAACTCCTTGAGCTTGTCGAGCAACAGATACGATACTTCCATTTTCATATTTACGATTTACGATTCCAGGAACTTCTCTTCATCCTTCTTAATAAATTAATTGTTTGAAACTGTGAACTTTACAACGTTAATCTCATTGTAGACACGCCCGTTGTACTCGCGTGTTCTGATGCTGAAGTGTACGTCCACGAGCTGCCCTACGGTCAGCTGCGTCACGGGGATCTTGTCGTTGAAGAGGTCCAGAGCGACCTCATTGGGGAAGGCAATACTGGGGTCTGCTTCCACGACCACAATTGTCTGCTTGCGCCATTCGGCGCCGTGGTTACTCACGCCCTGCTGCAGGGGGAGAACCTGGGAAATTTTTCCTGTTATACGCATAGTTATGAGTTGTTTGAAATGAGTTAGACAACTTTGTTAATGATGTCAACGCCTCGCCATTCGATGCCCTGTTCTTCTGCTATCCACTGATAGCAGGCCATCAGGGCAGCATCTGCCGATGGGCATCCTGTGGAGTGGACGACATGTCTCTGTGCGAAGTCCAGCAGATCGTCGGCCATCTCCAGTTGCATCTCATTGCAGAATCCCAGCAGCATGGAGTTGAGCAGATCCAGGAGCTCAGGGCTCACCTTTTTTCCTAAGATGTTCATCATCGCTGCGGATGTGGATTCGATACTGTACTCGGCTGTCAGGTCTTCTTTGATGACCTCTGCCAAGTCTTCGAGGGTTCCGAAGGTAAAATAGTCGGAATTTGCAGGAATCATCCCGCTGGTACTTGTAATATTTTCCATATTTATTCATAAAGGAATGTGCGCCTGCCCACGTGTGTACGCATGCGCGGGTTGAACATGATGTAAAACCTGCCGGGCTATCACAGCTGGACAGGGGGTGGCGGTGGAAAGGCACCGCCGAAAAGGAACTTTGAGATATGATATGTTATCATCTACCAGAAAGTCAAAGAACGCTGTGTCGAATCCTGACCATGCCGAAGAGCACCGCCGGCCGGACTTTCATCCTTTCGACGGTGCAAAGGTACGGCAATAAATCATGGTAACCAACGAAAAAAAGCAGGGGAAACGCCCCTGCCCGACTCACCCGATTAACAAGTGGGGTTTCACCCGATCCACCCGATTCTTTATAACCTCAAACTGCGTTCGGAGCATAAAAAAAACACCAAATAGCCGTTGCTATCTGGTGTTATGTACTTAATATAAACGAAGAAATCTACTGGATTTCCCTAAGACTTCTATACGCTCCGTTCGCAAGCTTCTGCATTATCTTTTTCCGCTCATCATCTACGCCATAGCGATACTTGGCTGATGTCCACTCGTTCATGGGTGGCAGACAGCCATCATCTACAAACCATTTCGGACATTCATTAGACAGCGATTCCGTGTACTTCTTGTAACGTTTGTCTCCTTGCTCATCTTGGTTGACCTTGGTGAGCACATTTGGCAGCAGTGCCTCGATGTCGGCGAAGAAGTATGCAAACTGCTTCATGAGCTTGAGCGTATCTGTATAATAATGGTACGCAATATAGAACGCTATCCAGTCTCTTCCTGCATCAACAATGATTGTCTGCAAAGACTCTTTCAGCAGTTTACGCAAAGCCGCTTGCCCCTCCATGCTTTTGAACGCCTTGGCTGTGAAGAACTTCAGTTCTACGAAGACAGGTTCTTCCTCAGAGGTATCTTTGATGCCAGACTCGCCTTTGCCTTCTCCAACCGTAATTTTATTCTCCTCCACGACCTCCGCCTCCTCGGCATCCGCCGTATGCCACAGCCCATTCCGACCCTGCACCAGCGTCACTCGGCCACCATCATTTACTTCGATGTTCGGCCCATAGTTATTATTGATATTGAATCCCATAGTTACATCATTAAAACCACATCCTAAAGACATTTTCAGCGTTTCGACGCATATTTTATGTTTTTATGCGTCATTCCAGCCTAAATCGACATCTTCGGCTTTTCTTATTATCTCTCTAAAAACACTTTCTAAAAACATTTTCAGCGTTTCGACGCACATTTTATGTTTTTATATGATACTTTGTCCAACGCTTCTTGCCTTCAGAGACAACCTTCCCTTCTTCAATGAGCTGCTTGATTTGAAACTGAATCTTGCGGAGAGGTATCTCCTTACCTATGCGTACATGTATGTCTGAGATGGGGCAAGGTTGATATATCTTCAAATCTTCCATTATCAATTCTCTAAGCCTGTAGCTTTCTATTCGCTTTAAAGAAGTCTGACCCTTATACTCGCTGTCGTGCAAAATGCGATTGCCTACACGATACTCTTTAGCCTTAGAGCGCCCGTTGTTCGAGACGACAAAACCTTTATCCACCAATGGCCGTAGCCACGGACGAAGCGCGTCGGCATCCTTTAGATGGAGCCGGCCTATCAGTTGCGAAGCCGTCATGCTTTCATGCAAAGCAATCAACCCTAAACAAATAAGCTGCTTCTGCTTCAGTTCCTGACTCTGCGCCGCATATTGCATCACCTTAATCACTTCCTTACTGATAACACGACGAGCCACATGCACCTTCACCCAATCATCGCCCTCAGTCACCACGGGTACAGATTTTCCGTTGGCAAGCAACTGTTCGTACATCATATCATAACCAGACCCTTCACGCTCCATCAAGTGCAGAGCATAGAACACAGCTGCCATGTGTTCATTACGTTTCTTGGTCGTATGTAGAATATTTTCAACCGTCACACCAATAGGCAGCAGGCCAGGATTCACAATCTCGATATAGTCTGGATGGATGTTCAAGAATATGTCACCACGAATTGTGTAGGGCCTATGTACCAGCGAATTCGCAAGAAGTTCCCTGACCACGCCCTCTGGGTAGGCGGGGATATTGCGTCTGAACAGGCCATCGCTGATTTCTGTACTTTCTTTCCATTCTGGAATGTTCTTCCATATCTCGTCGATAATTTCGTACGGATTCTTTGAGAAGTCATCCCACAGCCACTTGTTCACCTTCTCGCCATACTGGTCGTATTTGATGCACTGCACCACAGGTGCGTTCATGATTCGCCCTCTCTGAGTCTGTTTGCCGACAAACAAAACTCCCAGCTGCGTCATGCAGTCCGACTCTGCATCTGTCATATAGAAGTAGTCCAGCATTTCCTTTGTGTCCTTTTGCTTCACGAAATCACTCACGCGGTCAGAGTTCCTTATCTGCTCAACAAACCACTTGAGCTTCTCTTCATCTGCATTAGTCCACAGATAGTCTGTCAATGTGTCTTCCCAACTGATACAACCCTTATCTTCAGCGAGCCGTGCCACATCTTCCGATCCCACAGGAACACTGTTGTCACCTATGCGGACATATATTTTGCCGGATGATGTAACAGCAATCGCATTGGGATTCCTCAGTATGTTCAACCTGATATATTCACCTCCATTCTCAGCCGTGACAGTTTCCGTTGATATAATGACACCATGAGTAATACCGCTTATCTTGTTCACTACCGCTGTTGGTAAATCCTCGGGCACCCGTTGCTCTGCTGGCGGCATCGTGTCTTCATTCTCTATGCCAATATCTATCTTGCCACCCAGAGCATTACTGAATGCCACGCAGTCCTTTGCCAATTCGGAAAAGTCGGCCGTCTTGCCAACAACTGTCCGCAAAGATTTCTTGTCGTATAATGAGTTTTCTTTCATTTCTTTAAGAGTTTTTACCCGTTATTGTCCCCTGCATTCTTATCCGGCAGGCTCAGCGTCCCGCCGTTCTGCTCGATATTCGGTCCATAGTTGGTGTCAATATTCGTGCCGCCCTGCCTGATTTCCAGTTTGTCGATAGAAATAGAAGGCTTTCTTTCGCGCCCTTCCATCCAGGCTGTGAGGTCTGCATCCGCATCTGACCTCCCCAACTTATCCATGACCTGACGAATGGCATCTGCTTCATTCCGCTTGAATCGGAATAGGGTTTTTGTAGCCTTGATAAGTTTCTTTACGAAAGCATCCTCCGTGGGCGCCTTTCTCAGTTCCTCGATAACCTTATCCTTCTCTGCCAACTGCGCTTTCAAGTCTGCTATCTCCTGCTGCAATGCGGCCACTTCTTCCTGATAGGACACCAGTTCCCACCAGCCATTTGGTTTGCCTGGGGAATGACGGAATATATGCGGATTGCGCTTCATCGTCGTCCGAAGAGTAGCTTGGATATTGCTACCTTCCTTGAATTCGATCACTCCCACAACGAGCGGATATATCTCAGGGAGTGGGGCGCGACCGCCCAACTTCTCCAAGGCCTGTTTCAATGCTTCTTTCTGCGTCATTGCACTCAATTTGGTGTTCTTGGGGTGCAAAATTACGAAAAAAGGGCATCCGTTATTTAACTCGCATCCGAACTCGCATCATATTTAATATTAATTAACGAGCACTTTATGAAAATGTATACAAATCCTTGCTTATTCTGCCTTCTTTGACAAAATCATTTGTATATGTTCTTGTTCCGTACTTCCTATGCTAAAGAGTTCATACAATTGTTTGTTGATATCTCCTTCAAAGTTGATAATACCATTCTCATCACTATAATCAACAATATCGGGCACCAGTTTCGCCAGAGATGTCAGAGATTCGTCTGTCAACAGGAAAGCAAATCTTATGAGTTCGCTCTTGGCGTAAGCAAGGAAGTTTCTGGCTTCTTTCTCTGTCTCAAAAGTCTTCAAAGCTACACGCGCCCGACCAAAAGCGCTGTGATTATCAAGTACAGCTATCTGATTACTACGTTTCTGACCTCCAGCATTGGCACTCGAAACAACCACCTTCCATTTGTCCAGATATTCCAATCCTGAGGTAATCACCTTACGACTTACCACATACCATCGGGCACGACCCGCCTTGCCTGCCTTGTCGTTTGTAAACAATTTGATTTCTTTTTTAGGATTAAAGTGTCCGTTTTCATCATATTCGCGCACTAAAGATGGATTCTTTTCTACGAAGTCGCTCTCTATAGAGAACAGGCTACGCGACAGTACTGATTCATGTAGGAAAACATAATTATTTGACTTGACGACCTTCTCTATCTGACGCACGATAATACTATCCCGTGGATTAAGTGGCATTAGCTTTTCTCCAGGATTAGGTAGCTCTATGGCTGGACTATCGGCATATTTATAATAGAAACCATTTGTTTTCTTTGAGTAGTCCTTCAGGACAATGGATATGCCATCGGCAATTCCTGCATCTTTGAAAATATAATTGCAATCAGGGAAGAACTCAATAAGGCAGAGATGAATATCGTTGATTTGCTCAAATCCAAACTCCGCCAGTCCCTTTCCTGATTGATGAATCCAGCGACCTCCCGGATAGATAAGTGATGAGTATCGAGGGCGCAATTTATCTGCAAGAATTTGGAAATAGTGGAAGATGTTTATTACGGCCTTTTGTCCGTTTTCTGTTTCTTTCTTTGCGACTGTTAGTTGATACGGCGGATTTCCTACTATTGCGTCTAATTTCATATATTCGTTTTGGTTTATCTTCCAAAAGCGTTTGCCGTCGCGGAAGGTGTTGACGACTGCTTCTGGGCGTTCAGAAATGTTTTTGATTAAATCGGGGTAATACTTGGCATTCACGCGGGTGTCGCGGAAGCCGGCAAGGGTGCGGCGGGTGATACTCTTCGCCATCGGAGTCTTGCAGACCACGAGGATGTTCTCCTCGATGGTGGCATCCCAGAGCTGAAGGGCAAAGCCGTGAGAAACTTCACCATACTTGGCTTTGGCTGCTGCCACGCGGGTGCGATAGACGTTGTACGCCACATACAGCGGATAGAGACCGCTCTTGGAGTTAATTTCGAGGATATGGGCCTCAGGGCGGAACACGTCTTTTGTCACCTTTCCCTGATTCACAAAGCGAGGCTCGGACAAAGGCTGTTGGAACGCCTCATCGTAGAAGCACCAGCCACCTAAGCAGTCGCTCATGTGCATATTCACCACGCGCCAGGGTGTCAGCACGGTTTCCTTGTCGGGATTGCGGAAGGTGTTGAAGATGGCAGCGATGCGCTCTATGCGTTCCTCTATGGTGAATTTGTCCGCCGCACGTGCCATTTCGCGGATGCGCTTGCCTGCCTCGCGGAAGATGTCGGGGTCGTAGTATTTCTTGAACTTCTCGAACCGCTCCTTATCAACGCCTTTGGGCATAAACTCCTCCCATGACTGGTCGTCGATGAGCGAGGCGAAGTTATTGATGGTGATTTCCTCGTCCTCGTTCGTCAGCTCTGCTCCATAAATCAGCAACGGCATACGAATAGAAATCCCTCGCAGGATGCTGATGGCATTGCGTCGCTGATTGCTCATGGCTTTCAGTTCATCAAGACGGGCTTGTTCTTCTGGTGTGCGTTCCTTCTTGGGTTTCTTTTCAAGGCGTTCTTTTTCGTCGTACTGTTCTTGCGTAAATCCCTGATTGTTAACATCAATATTTCCAGTGTTAGCCATCGCCTTGGTCTGGCCGATGGTTCTCTTCAACTCGTCGAAGTCACGCAGTTCCACATCCGTCAGTTTCAGCAATTCATCATTATACAGCGCACCGTCCTCAAATCCGCACTGCACCACCTTCTCTATCTGTGCGCGCTTCAGCTGGCTCATCATCTTGTTCACATCGTATGGTTTCATCTGCGAGCCGTCGATGCTGATGATGGGACAGAAATTCAGAAAGTCGCCCAGTATGCGGCGATCTTCCTCTGTCTGCTTGCCTGCCTTAGCGCTTACTTTAGCCGTCTCTGCCAGCACACGCAGTGTCCTGTCTGGTGCAAAGTCAAAGGCATAGCACTGTTCCTTCATGCGACCATGACATGTGAAAGGCGTCTGCACACGGAAGATGGTCTGCATATACTGAGCTGCCGAGGTGCTGAATGAACCGGCCATCATGAAGACCGCCGTCCAAGGCTTCACGCTGACGCCTGTCGTCAGTCGCCCGCAGGAGAGTGTGATCGTGTAGGTATCATCGGGATCTTCGCCGATAGCCTTGTTCACCATCTTCAACGCCTCTGCATTCTCCTCGTCTTCATCGCCGTTGCCTGCCACATTGACAATCTGGAACAGTCCGAATACGGGATGCACTTTCAGCTTCGCGCTTAACGCACGTGCCGCCTTCACTCCAGGAACCAGCCACAGCGTATGGCGGAAGATTCGACGGAAGGTGTCGTTGCTATATGGATAGAGGCTGCCCTTGTCCTCCTTGCACAGCAGTGTGAGGAAACGGTCGACGTCTGTATCGTGAATGAATGTATCATCTTCTTTCGTACGGAAGAACTCGCGGAAGTTGAAGGCCTTTTCATCCTCAACGTATTCAGACATCAACGTGCCCAAGTCATAGGTGTAGATGTTGATGGCTGGCAGCGAGGCGTAGGGATTGGGTTCGAAGGGATTATCCACGGCCCAAGCCTGTTTGGCACGCTGTTCCATCACATAATCCCAAGTAAATATCTCCTCTTCGGAGTAGTCGTCGAAGAGATTGAAGGGTGTACCAGAAAGTTGCAGCACCTTGGTCGTCGGCTTTATGAGTTCTTTCAGCACATTCTGTCCCAGCTCTGTTTTGGTACCTTCATGTGCTTCGTCCACGATCACGAAATCCCAGTCGGCACTGAACAACTCGTTGTTCTTGTCGAACTTGCCGCCCACCTGCTCAGAGCCGCGCAGATCCTGCATCGAGGCGAAATAGACATATTTGTCGCCCTTCTTGGCATGTTGCTCGAGCTTGCTGAACAACTCTCCCTTGCCTCTTGAACCGTAGTGATACTCCTTGCGGTCGTAGAATATCTTGCCGAAATCCTCAAACCAGCCCTGGTCCACCACAGGACGGTGGGTTAATATTAAGGTACGCACGAAGCCCTCTTCCTTCACCACCTGCAGAGCCGAGAGTGTTTTGCCGAAACGCATCTTGGCGTTCCACAGCATCTGATTGCCCTTTTGAAAACGCTTGCGTGTCTTATCAATAGCTTCCTGCTGTTCTGGGCGGAAGATGATAGGCGACTGGCCTTGAGTGACATCTGAAGGATGAAGGCTGGTCTCGCCTCGTTTCACAGCGCTGATGGCTTTCTTCACCGTCTCCAGATCACAGCAGTACCACTCGTCGGCACCTGTCACTCCAGCAAACTCCTTGCGCTTGACGCCGCTGCGCTCCAGTACCTTATGCACCTGCTTGTCGTTGAAGGTCATAATCATGCCACTGCGAACGAAGATCGAGATCTCCGTATAGAGCAACTGATAGGCGATACCTGCCGTCTTGGTGTACTGGCGTATGCGCTTGTGCGCAGCCTCCTGCAGCGCCTCCGTATTCTGGAAGAGGTTGCTGCCGTCATCTTCATCAATGGTCGTCTCGCCAATCTTCAGGCAGTCGCGATGCCGTTCATCGTCAATGGCGAAGACGTAGATCAGTTTGGATTTCAGTGATGATTCGAATGTAGCCATATTCTTTACGATTTCAGAAGGTCGATGAATCGGATTTTCTTCTTGCCGTTGGGCCAGTCACGGATGAGGCAGTAGGTGCCGTTGTGCTGGTGGATATCATTCTGCAGACAGCCTGGGCAGTTCAACATCTTCTTTTCTTCGCCGAAAAGCGTCTGCTCTGTAACTGTCACGGCGTGTCTGCAGCTATTAGGTACCACACCCTTCAGCCCGTCCATCTGCCAAAGATTCCACGAGATGATATACGCAATGTAGTTGATGCTCTTAAGGAGCGGCATCTTGCCGAACTTGGCCTGGTAGTATTCAATGAATGTCCACAGCAACGCCTCGCGAGCCAGTAGCAGGTTGTCGCCCTGCCACTCGTAGCCATAGGTGTTCATGTAGGCCAGTTGTGCCCATTTCAGCCACTCTCCGCTGACATCCACGTTCTCGCTGATGACTCGCAACTTCCTATCAAGTAGGCCTATGCGTTCTGAAAGAGGAATCGGATTGCCTGTCGTAGCATCATAGCGGCTGACAAGATACGGAGCCTCGCCGCAGGTGATTTCCAGTCGTGTGGCATGCACATAGTCCTTCCAGGTCTTACCCTCGGGAAACGTGATATTCTCTGGATGTGCCCTCCAAGTGTGATTCGCTGAATCTTCCACATTGAAGACATCTTTCCTACCGAACCACGCCTCATCCACGAGATTGTTCTGGGCATTGCACACCCACGAAGGTGTGAACACCTCTGCCATATCCTTCGAGCGGTCTGTCTGCTGCTCCCTCGTCTTCAGGATTCTGGGTTTTACCACCTGACCATGTTCGCCCGTAATAAGTTCAGGCAGGATTTCATCGTCATAACCATAACCCTCGCCCAGTGGCTCGTAGTCAGACGTAGCCCAGAAGATGTTCCGCTGGGTGGTGTGGTCGCGAAGCAAGGTCTCCAGCAGCTCCGGCGCCAGCCGCTGGATGTCATCTTCAAGAATGTCCGCATTCATAATGGGCATCAGTCAAGGAAACAAATGCCGACTGATACCCAAGCGCCGACGGGTTAGCAGGTTGGTAAGTGGTTAACGACATACAAAAAACGGGGTATCCTACTTCTGCCTGCCGTCTCTTAGGTCCTAGGAAAACCCGTGTGCTGCAAGCAGAGTCTGATACCCACGTCGTTGGTATATAATTCACCCGTTGAGGTGTGCGTGAGGGTACAATGCACCCTCGGCACACCAACGGGAATGTATACCACACCCGTAGCATCACCTCCACTGAGTCTTTGGCACACATCTTTTGAATTTCCTAGGTTCAAGAGACCAAAAACAAAGCTTTAGTGTCGCTTTTCAATATGTCATGTCGCGCCCGCCATCCCTTGGACGTGGGTTAGACGCCGCAAAGATACACATTCTTTCTGACTCACCAAAAAAATTCAGGAAAAAAAGTGTGAAAAGGGGTACATCGAACAATGTTCATTGGGCGTAGGGCGTGCGCATGTGTTCCGTCTTCCATTCTTCCATGACTTCCTCGCTGAGGATGCCTTCATCCCAGAGACGGTCGATGTCATCCTCTGCCCGCTGGGCGAAATAGTCTGCCAGCAGTCGGCGGATGTCGTTCATCACACTCTGGTCCTTCACGCGCGATACCATTTCCAGCATCTCGATCTGGAAGGGCGTGAACGTAGTGCATGTTTGAGAAGAGGCTTGTACCATGGTTTCGTCCGTTTCCGTTTGCTCTATAACATATTCGATGTCCTTCAGTTTGGAGGCCATATTGTTTTCTCGCTGCAAAGATACACATTCTTTCTGACTCACCAAAAAAAATCAGAACAAAATGATGCAGAATACAGAATACAGAATACAGAATACAGTTTTCAGGTGAGCCAGGTATAGGGAGAAAGAGAAAAATAGCAGAAATAGACTTATTATATATATAGTATATATATTATATATATATACTATATATA
>CACXXT010000049.1 GCA_902771725.1 uncultured Bacteroidales bacterium | reverse complement strand
CTGCTGCAGAGCGCGCCGGAAGTGAAGTACCGGGGAATCCTGGACTGGGACACGGCGATAGAGTGGATAGACTCGGCGGACGCTCTTCCCGCAGACTCTGCCGCCGGAGAGTCCGCTTCAGGCCTCTCCCGGGTGAATGTCTCAGAGGCGCAGCTGACGCTGGACACCCTGCAGCGCTACTTCGAGAAGATTGGCAAGGAACGGTTGCTGGAGGAACGCGTGGACGTAGGTATCATCTCGCCCTACAAGGGACAGGTGGGGCTGCTGCGCCGACTGCTGCGGCAGGATCGCTACTGGAAACCCTTCCGCTCGCTCATCACCGTGAACACCGTGGACGGTTTCCAGGGACAGGAGCGCGACGTCATTGTCATCAGCCTCGTGCGCAGCAACGACCAGGGTGACATCGGTTTCCTGCGTGACCTGCGGCGCATGAACGTGGCCATCACCCGCGCCCGGATGAAACTCATCATTCTCGGTGACAAGAGCACCATTTGCCGTATGCCGTTCTATCGCCGCCTGGCGGAGTATATCGATGAGACGTATTAGCATCATATTCCTCCTGTGGCTGCCTGTGGCAGCAGTAGCCCAGACACCGACGGACGGCTGGGACGAACTGATGCAGCAACTGTCCGACGAACTTGTGGAAGCGGACGACGAGCAGCAATGGGAAGCACAGCAGGAACTGCTGACAGAACTTCACGAGAACCCCCTGGACATCAACAGCGCCACCCGCGAGCAGCTGCTGGCACTGCCTTTCCTGAGCGAGCAGGCAGTGGATGGCCTTCTGAACTATAGGGCCATGAACGGAGGGATGAGAACCCTGGGCGAACTGTTGCTGGTGGGCGAACTGTCCGCCCGCGAGCGGCAGTGGTTGCGCCTGTTCGTCGTCGTGGCGGATGAGGAGGCTCGAGGCAGTGGCGGGAAAACATCCTGGTGGGGACAAGGGAGACACGAGGCTCACGCGCGCGTAGACGTTCCTTTATATAATCGTGCCGGCTGGCCCTGGAGACGGGGACTGGCCAACCGGTGGCGCTACACCTGGCAACAGGGACGTCACCTCGACGCAGGGCTGCGCGCAGAGACTGATGCTGGCGAGGCAATGATGAACAGCAGGACGCCGCTCTGGGACAGCTATGGCGGACACGTCATGCTGAAGGACGCCGGTCCTCTGAAGACAGTCATCCTGGGTGACTACAAAGTAGGTTTCGGCGAAGGATTGGTGCTGAACAACGGCCTTCGGCTGGGCAAACTGTCTATGGGTCTGTGGCGCACAGCTTCCGGGTTGCGTCCCCATCGTTCGGCCGACGAGGTGAACTACCTGCGCGGTGTTGCTGCCACGGCGGATCTGGGACGTGAGTGGCAGCTGACGGCACTCTATTCCTACCGCAAACTCGATGCCACCGTCAGTGCGGACAATACCGTTCAGTCCATCAACACCACGGGCCTGCACCGCACGGAGGGAGAACTCAATCGTCGAGGCAGCCTGGGAAGCCAGCTCACCGCCTTGCATGCAGACAAGACCTTCCGCTTCGCACAGGATACTCGGGGCATCAGGCCCTCGGCACTGCGGCTGGGTGCTACCGCCCTATACCAGTACTACGACCGCCAATTCCGTCAGGGCGACCAAATCTATCGTCAGCTGTTGCCTGATGGCTATCAGTTCGGAGTCGCCGGCGTAGACTATGGGCTGCAGTCGTCGCGCCTGTTTGTCGGTGGCGAGACTGCCCGCAGCTTCTCCCGCAACGCCCGTGGCGACAGTGGTGGGTGGGCAACTCTGAACAAGGCGGCGTGGCGATTCTCGACAAATGTGCAGCTGGCAGTCATCCAGCGATTCTATTCCCAGAACTATTTCTCGCCCTACGCCATGGCTTATGGCGAGAACAGCCGTGCGCAAAACGAGAGCGGCGTCACCTTGCAGTTGGACGCGCGTCACACTGCAGGCTTGGATCTCACGGCCTACGTGGACTATTTCTATTCGCCCTGGCCGCGCTACACCATGAGCCGTTCGTCCGACGGATGGGAAGGGATGGTGCAGGCCACCTATTCGATACACCGGGGCCGCAGCCTGACGCTCCGCTACAGCGTCAAGAGTAAGGAACAAAGCGACCTGCGCCACTACAGCCATCGCCTGCGCGCCACCTACACTCATACCTTCTCGCAGCGCTGGACGGGGCAGCTCGCGGGATTCCTGCATCGCTATCACGAAGAAGGGTCCTCCACAGGTTATGCAGTGATGCCGCGTGTGGACTTCACCTCGCGCTCCCAGCAACTGCGTCTTTCCCTCTTCGCCGCCCTCTTCCGCACCAGCGACTTCGACAGCCGTCTCTACGTTTACGAACCCTCGCTGCTGCAGACCTTCGGCATGCAGCAGCTCTACGGCCGCGGCCAGCGACTGGGCACGACCCTGAAACTGCGCACGCGGGACAGCCGCTGGACGGCACAGCTGAAGGCGGGCGTGACGCACTACAGCGACCGCGACGAGATTTCGTCCGGGCTGCTGCGCATCGCATCTCGCTGGAAGGCTGATGTGCAACTGCTTCTGAGGCTGCTGCTCAGATAAGCACAAAAAGCCTTTTCCGGTTAGGAAATGTTTAGCAGACTTGACATATCGCAAAAAAATAAGTCCCGAAGGAGAAACTTTCTCCAGCAGACCGAGGTTTTTTCGCTGAAAAGCAGTACCTTTGCGGCGTAATATTTTTCACTTTACAAGAACCAACCTCTATGGGCGGCTTTTTTGGAACTATTTCTACTCAGCGTTGTATCACGGACCTCTTCTACGGCACCGACTACAACAGCCACTTAGGCACCAAGCGCGGCGGCTTGGCCACTTTCTCTGCGGAGAAGGGTTTCTATCGCAGCATCCACAATCTTGAGAACCAGTACTTCCGCACCCGTTTCGAGACGGAGCTGCAGAAGTTCCCCGGCGAGAGCGGTATCGGCGTCATCTCTGACACCGACCCGCAGCCCATCGTCATCAATTCCCATCTGGGAAAGATGGCCGTGGTCACCGTGGCGAAGATCAACAACCTGGATGAACTCACACGTGAAATGCTGGACGAAGGCGATCATTTCAGCGAGATGTCCAGCGGAAAGACGAATCCCACGGAACTGGTCACCCTGCTTATCGCCCGCGGTAAGTCCTTCGTCGACGGAATTGAAAATGTCTACAACAAGGTTAAGGGCTCCTGCTCTATGCTCATTCTCACCGAAAATGGCATCATCGCCGCCCGCGACCGCCTGGGCCGCACCCCGATTGTTATCGGGCGGAAGGAAGGTGCCTGGGCTGCCACGTCGGAGACTACAGCATTCCCCAACTTGGGTTTTGAGGTGGAGCATTTCGTGGGACCCGGCGAGATTGTCCTGCTGACGGCCGACGGGATGAAGCAGCTGCGCAAGCCCAATGAAGAGATGCAGGTATGTTCTTTCCTCTGGGTGTACTACGGATTCCCCACCAGCACCTACGAAGGACGCAACGTAGAGGAAATGCGTCATACCTGTGGACTGCTGATGGGAAAGCAGGATGAAATCGAAGTGGACAGCGTCAGCGGTATTCCCGACAGTGGCGTAGGAATGGCCACAGGCTACGCCGAAGGCCTGCACGTCCCCTATCGTCGTGCGGTCTCTAAATACACTCCTACGTGGCCTCGTTCGTTTATGCCCGGCAACCAGCTCACCCGTGACCTCGTGGCAAAGATGAAGCTAATCCCCAACCGCTATGCCCTGAACGGCAAGCGCTGCCTCTTCTGCGACGACAGTATCGTTCGCGGCACCCAGTTGCACGATAACGTTCGTGGACTTTTTGATCTCGGTGCCAAGGAAGTTCATATGCGTATAGCCTGTCCGCCGCTGATCTACGGTTGCCCCTTCATCAATTTCTCGGCCTCCAAGTCTGATATGGAACTGCTCACGCGCCAGGTGATTCATGACCTCGAAGGCGATCGCGACAATACTCCCGGCGGTATTGGTGGCGAAGCTTCCACTCCGCACGAGATCCTGCAGGAGTATGCACAGACCGATTCGCCGAAGTACCGCGCCATGGTAGAGGAAATGGGGCGCCGGCTGGGCCTCTCCTCCCTGAAGTTCAACACGCTGGAAATTCTCATCAAGGCCATCGGCCTGCCCAAGTGCAAGGTTTGTACCCACTGCTTCGACGGAAGCAGCCACTTTTGAGAAAGCGCACCTTATTCCTTCCCTGGTAAGGTTTCTGCCGGGTGAAAGCAAGATAAAGAGAATCCCGCTGCATCGTTCTGACGCGGCGGGATTCTTTATTCCTGAACCGGCAAATTCCGTGTGTTCGCGTGGAGCCGCCGGAGGCGAGTCTGTTCAGAAGAGTACGGCAGCGCACTGGGGCTGCAGGGTCAGCTGGATGAGGCCCTTCTTGTCGGGTTTGGCAGTGGTCTGCTGGGGTGTCTGTCCGTCGGGACCGTCGGTGAGGAGAGTGGCGCTCTCGATGGGGAAACCATCGAGCACACTGAGGTCGAGGGAGAGCTGCTTGGCGGCGGGCTCTGCGTTCATGGCAGCGACGTACCACTGGGTGCCGTGGCGACGTGCGAGGACGATGTATTTTCCCGGGTAGCCGTCGATGAAGCGGGTCTCGTCCCAGGTGGTGGGCACCTGCTTCATGAAATCGAGTTCGAATTGGGGCTGCTCGGTGAGGTTGCGCGGTGTGAGGGCGAAGTTCTGACCGCTGCTTTGGAAGGCGATGGCGGTGGCGAGTTCAAAGATGTCGCTGGTGCGGCGTGTGTTGCCCTTACCGGATTCCTTGTGCAGGCGCTTCTGCAGCACCGTGCCGCCATATTCCATCGAGGCCACAGCGTTGCGCACGAACGGATGCAGGCATGCGTGGCGTGCTTCCTGCTCACAGAAGTCCTGGCTGAAATAGAGGTTCTCGCTGGCCAATACGGCCTCTGAACTGCAGTAGTTGGGGTACATACGTTCCCAACCGCGGGGCAGGGTGCAGCCGTGGAAAATGCATTGGATGCCATAATCATTGGCGTCGCTGAGGATGCCTTCGTAGACACGCATCGTCTCCTGCTTATCGCCGGCAAAGAAATCCACCTTGATGCCAGCCACGCCACCGTCGCGCAGCCACTTCATCTCCTTCTTGCGGACGATGGAGTTGTGCATGGCTTGGCGGGCGCACTGGGGTGCATCGTTCCAGGCGCCGTTGCTGTTGTACCACACCCATGGGCGTACGCCTTTCTGCTTGCAGTAGGCAAACAACTTTTCCATACCTTCGCGACCGATATGCTCGTACCAACCGCCGTCGATGAGGCATCCTTCCCAACCGAGGGCTGCGGCGAGGTCGATGTACTTGATTTGGTCTTCGTAGTTGATGCTGGGGTCCTGCCAAAGAATCCAGGACCAGGTGTTGCGCGAACCTTGATAGTCGATGGAGGGTTCGTAGAGCGGTTCGACGACATCCCATGCGATAGTGGTCTCTACGATGGGCTTCAACGTTGGGCCCAAAGTGATGGTGCGCCAAGGAGTGTAGCCCGTCATATCGTCATTGGCGTTGGTATTGCAGTTGCCGAGTCCGATTTGCGCGCCAGTGCTGCCGAAGCCGTTGTTCTCGCCCTCCATGGGGAAAGCGATGGTGAAGAGGCCGTCGGGAGTGGCATCGGAGAGGTGGCTGGCGCAATAGTTGCTGCTGACACCTGTCTCGGAAATCAAGAGCCACCCCTTGTCGCCCTCGTGGAACAGACAGGGAAAAGTCCAGCCGTGGCCGGAATGACTGCGTTTTGTGATAGGCTCGTCCCAGATGTAGCCTTCTTCATAGCTGGGCTTGGTGCGCTTCCACCCGACCATAGGGTCGCTTTGTTGGCAGATGAAAGCGGTGGCATCGGTGGGGAGCCGGAAGCCGGAAGCTTCGCCAGTGACGATGATAGCGCCAGTTTCACCACCTTGCAGGAAGCGGTAGCGATAGGCAATATTGTTGTTGAAGACGGCAAACTGCACGGTCATGATTACCCCGCCATTTCTGCGCTGGGGGGTAGTGAGAACCAGCCCCAGACCGTTTTCTTCGTTGTTGATCTCGCTTTGTTTGCCTTGACGGAGGTGGTAGCTGTGCTTGATGGTACCTTCGTGGCGAATGGTTTCCTTGAGGGTGAGATCCTTCGAAAAATCGGCCACATTGGTATAGACACCAAGGGGCGAATCAAGCACCATAGGCACATCGAGCGTGTCGGCTTTCGCCCCTTTCTTCTTGGCTTTCGCAATGGTGCGGTAGCCCGCAGAATAAGACAACTGACCATCGGCAAATTTCACATCAAGGTAGGTTAAACCATCAGGAGACAGAACTCGAGTGGTCTGCGCCATGACTGGCAGAGAAGCGGCAGCTGCAAGAGCCAGCGCAGCGAGTAGTAGGGAGTGATGTTTCATCGGAATGTTTTTTATGTTATTTGTATGATGTATCATTTACCCAACTTCCAGAGCAAGTCGTTCAGTTGGTGGATCGGTGCGGCAGCGTCTCTGTCGGTCTTGAATTTGCCGTCGTTGAATAGTTGCATTGCGTCGTCGAGCTGCTTCTGCTGCTTGGCATTCAGCTGTGGACGGAGCTGGCGTATCTTCTCGAACGTTTGAATGCCTTCGGTGAGGCGCTCCATGCGGATACTGCTGCCCTCGGGATAAGTGAGGAAGGCGTCGCCGGAAGCCCAGTCCTTACTGCGGAAGCGGCTGGTCTGGTTGGGCTGCGCAGGCCAGCTGTTGTAGGCCCAGCGCAGGTAGCCGTCGTAGCCGCAAGCCAAGGCGTGGAGGCAGAGGTAAGTAGCCTCGGCTGGGGGCGAGAACGTGAAGGTATTGGGGCGCTCGCTGCTGCAGCAGGTGTAGAAGGTGATTTTCTGTCCCTTGGCCTTGCGGCGTGCCAGGGCTTCGCCTTTGATCAGATTGTAGTGAACCCCTACGCTGAGGTCGTCGATACGGTCGGCGGACTCGCTCTCGATATTGTAGTTGGCAGCACCCTCAATCTTGAACTCGGGGTCAACCTCCTGGATGATTTGCCATACGGCATCCATCTGGGCAGCAGGGCGTTCGTCCATGGCGATATAAGTGCGTTCGAACCAGCCTTTCTCGCGCAGGTGCTTGCTCAGGTCGCGCAGGAAGGGGGCTATGAAATCATGATAGGCCTGTTCCCCCGGTTTGCATTCTAGGTATCGGACGTTGTTCGAAGCACAGTCGTAGTAGTCGAAGCGGTAGTGCCAGGGCACTAGGGTATAGCAGTCGATTTGCTCCGTGATGCCGCACGACATCATGAATTCCACCCAGCGGTCGAAGACGCTGTAGTCGTAGCGCCATGTGCCGTCGAGCTGCTTCATCTTGCCAATCATGCTCTCGAAGGGGTCGTAGGTCTGCCCGTTCCACGGACGGTTGATGACGGAGCAGGTGATGACCTTCTGTCCGGCGGCAGCCAGGAGTTCCATTGAAGGACGCATCAGGTCGAAGTGCTGCTTACTCCAGAGCGGCACTCCGAAGTAACGTGCCACAGCGTAAGGGTTCTGCCAGAGGTCTAGGTGGAAGGACCAGTCCTTGGGTGCTGGCAGTGTGCGCGTGGCAACCTGCAGTTGCAGGGGCAGAGAGAGGCGTGTGCCGTCGCAGTCCACGGTCAGCGTGCCCTTGTACGTTCCCGCAGCTGCATCGGCAGGAATATGGATGTCCAGCCAGAGGGGGCGTGCCGTGTTTGCTTCGACCGTCAGCACCTCAACGGGGTCAAGGCGGTCGGCAACGAGTACGGTGTCGTCCCTCTCCTTGTAGCTGTCGGCGATGACGTACCGCACGAAGTATTTCCGAATGGCAGAGGCCGGGATGACGTTCTTTCCGTTTTTGAGGTCGCTGACGGAGAAGGTGACTCTTTCCAGGGTCTTAGGTGTGGCGAGTACGGCTTGTGCCGCCACTCGTTCTCCGCGCCAGGCGCGCAGCAGCGGGGACTTCATCGTTGTCGCGGGCACTTGCGAGCGGGAGTAGCGGATGTCAATGCTGCCCCATCCGAGGGTCGGTTGTGCCACTTGTTGCCAGGCTTCCTGCGGCCCTGGCTTGGGGTCTGCAAGCTCCGTATTGTTCACCTGTGCGTTGACGGAAATGACAGCGAATGCGAAGAGGAGGAAAAACAGTTTTTTCATTTGGCGGTTGTTATTGAGGTTCTTAAGATATCCTGTCAGAACTGCCATCCACGGAAGAGCCGGCCGCTGCCTTCGAGCTCGGCGCCGAAGTAAAAGCCTGCATTCGTGGGCTGGTTGTATCCTACATTCTGCATGACGAGCGAGTGGCGGTAGACGGGTTCTGCGAGGAACGTGTAGAAGCGGTATTTAGTTGGAATGGAGGTGATGTAAAGGCGCAGGTGGCGGTTGTCTTTCGTGCGCGTCAGCACCTCTTCGCGCCAGTCGCCGAGGACGTCCGCGCAGAGGGCAGGATTCGACTTGGTGCCGTTGTTGAAGGAGCAGTCGGAGAACTTGGCAAGTTCTACAACTGATGAAGAACCGGTGAAATCGAAAGGCACAGACCCGCCCTCGGCCCCTCCCATTGGGGAGGGGGCAGTAGTGGGCCTGTATTTACTCACCCGCTCGTGGTCGAGCAACTCCCGGCACAAGTCGCCATCCCACCAGATACCGAAGTTTATAGGAATGCGTGCAGTGCTGTCGATGACCTCGCCACGGACGTTGCAGATACCACCGGAGGCGGACGACCACATTTCCAGTCCTGGATTTGTGGGGTCGATATCAGCCGCCATACAGCGACCAACATCCTGCTTCGAAAGAATCTGGAAGAGTACCTTGCCTGTGCGGGCGTCGCGAAGGTCACTGCCGTCGCGCCTGTTTTCGTGGCAGTCCCAGACCTGGAGGGCGTCGCCGACGGGAGAACCGTCGGCCTCAGTGTTTGCAGAGGGAGGGAAGAAGGCTGTCAGGTGCATGGCATCGCCGTGGCCGAAGCCGGTATTATACAGAGGTGTACCATCGTGGTCCACAGCCATGGATCCATAGGTGATTTCGTCGCAGCCGTCGCCATCGACGTCCGCCACGCGCAGGTTGTGGTTGCCCTGTCCGGCGTAGCTTCGTTTATCGGAGTCGTTGGTGTCGAACACCCAATGCACTTTCAGGTCTTTGCCGTCGAAGTCGTAGGCAGCGAGTACCGAGCGCGTGTAGTAGCCGCGGCAGAAGATGGCACTGAGGTGCTCGCCGTCGAGGTATCCGCAGGCAGCGAGGAAACGGTCGCTGCGGTTGGCGTAGTTGTCGCCCCAGGCGCGGATATCGCCCCGCTCGGGAATATAGTCGGCGGTGGCCACGGCGCGTCCCGTGCGACCGTCGAAGCAGGTCACCCACTCGGGACCTTTGCAGATGAAACCGCCCCGGCGTGCCTTGGGATCCATATTATTCGGCCAGCCGGGACCGCGGAACTGCTCGCCCGGGTTGCCGTTGGCGTGATAGGCTTCGTGGTCTGGGTGGCGGCGGTGGTCGGCGTTTGGGTCGCCGAGGACGTTGCCCTGGCCGTCGATGGTGCCGTCGGAAGTGCGTACGAGGAGTTCGGCACAGCCGTCGCCGTCGAGGTCAGCCACGATGAAGGGAGTGTAGTGGGCGCCGCTGCGGATATTCCTTCCGAGGTTCACACGCCACATCGAGGTGCCGTCCAGTCGCAGGGCTTCGAGAATCGTGGGGGAGGTGATGCCGCTCTGGCTGTTGTCCTTGGAATTAGAAGGATCCCACTTGAGTACGATTTCCAGCTGTCCGTCGCCGTCGAGGTCTGCCATCGTGGCATCGTTGGCGTTGTAAGCTCCTCTGCCGGTCTCTTCCTCGAGGACAGGCGGGTCAAGTGGGATGTCCAGGTAGCCGAAAGGTGCGTGGGCGGGCAGTGTCCAGGAAGATGTGTAGAGTGACAGATCCATGGTTCGTAGGCCCTTGGGCAGGTTCCCGTTGGCATAGACAGGCCGCACGGTGTAGGTGGCTTCCTCGCTGGCGGGGTAGTAGTCCATGAAGGTGGTAGGCTCCGCCTTGGAGCGTCGCCCGATGATAATGCCGTCGCGCAGGATTTCGAAAGCCGCATCTATGGGGTCGCTCTCGAGGTAGCGCCAGGAGACGAGTACGGAGTCGGGCGAGGTGCGCACGGCCACGGTGCCGCGGTTCAGACGCTCGCGCTGCAGACGGGTGTAGTCATAGGCTGTCTGTGCTGTCGTGCCGAGGGGAAGCAGCAGGACTGTCAGTGCTGCCATCAGGTGCAGTGCTGCCTGCAACGGGCGTTGTTGTGGATTCATAGGGCGTTGTTGTTTGTGGTGTATTCATTTCTACGACTCGCTGAATAGCCTCCCTGACGAGTTGGAAGGGTGGGGCATCCTTGAAATCTGCATTCTTCTTCAGGACGATGTCAATAGGCATCACGGAGTGCTGGTAGGACGAGAGCTCGCACTGTCGTTGCTGGTTGTGGACCGCCAGCTGCTTGATCTCGCGCTCGCGCTCCTTGCGCAGCATATTGCAGACGGGTTCCAGCAGCGGCATCACGACGTTCTCGAATAGCGTGTGGCCCTGGATATATAAATAGGTGGTCTCCGGTGTCACTCCGAGATCACGCATCTGTTGCTTCACTCGGGCATACGATTTTTTAGCGTCGGGGTGCTGCTGCTGCATCCAGGCGATCTTCTGGTTCACTCGGCGGCGCACCATGGACATTGCTATTTCCGGATGATAGGGATTGATGTCGCGGAAGGAGATGAAACCGCAGAAATCCATCATCGTGAACCCTTTGTAGTCCTCGTGGAGGTATCCCCAGATATTCCATAGGAACAGTGGCCAGATAATCTGGCTATATTCCTGGAGGAAGGCTTCGAAATTCAGGGTAGGGCGGTCGTTCAGAGTGGCTGTGACCACGGCTTGGTGCAGCGAGGGCGCATAGCACTGGTAGTTCTCGATGGCATAGACCACCGTGTGAACGATATAGGGCGAGGTATTGAAAGTATGAGTGCTCTCCGTGGTGTCCTGCATCAGATAGTCGTAGTCGGCGTCCACACAGGCAATCATGGCACTCCCCAATTGATTGGCCGACAATACGTTGGTCAGCGCCTGCCGCTTGCCTTTCTGCAGCGAGTCGCGTCCGGGCAGCTTCACTTCGAAGTACAGGTCGGGTGTCTCGAAGTCATCGAGGATTCCGCGCCAGAACGCGACGTCGTCATAGCTCTCGACGTAGGCCACGATGCGGCGGCGAGCGCTGGAAGGGCGCAGGCGGTTGGCTGCTTCGAGGTAAGCCGAATTAACGTTTTGTGTCAGGCGCTTGGACATGAGGTGATGGAGGGAATGGGGTGAATGGGGTTGATGGGGTTGATGGGTTTGATGGGGTTAATGGGCCTGATGATGGGGGTGAACTAATGTTCTATTTAAACAATGATGTCTTCGACATCAGTTACCCGGTCCATCCAACCGTTCATGATCACGGCAGGCGAGTGGGTGGTGATGATAACCTGTGCGTTTGGGTTCAGATCGACGACGAGTTCCAGCAGTCGTTGCTGCCACTCGATATGCAGGCTGATTTCCGGTTCGTCCATCAGCAGTACGTAGGGCTCGCGGTTCTGTACGAGCACGGTTAGCAGGATGATGAGAATCTGTTTCTCGCCGCTGGAGAGAAGGTAGGGCGTGAGGCGTTCGCCAAGGTGATTGAAGAACAGTTCGTTGGCCGCGCGGTCTATGGTCTTGCCCGTGGGTTTGAACAGTTCGTCGATGAGATCCTGGAAGTGAGCTTTCTCGTGAGCAATCTCTGCCGCCTTCATCTGTGCGTCCGGGTCGCCCTGGGTGAACAGTTCCACGATACGGTTCGACTGGCTCACCTGATAGTCCAGGAAGCGGCGCTGCAGCTGGTAGAGCTCCCAGTCCAGCTCCGTCGTGAGGTGCGCATCCGCCACCTTGCCCACAATATCTGCACTGACCAGCGGACGGTCGGTGCTGCGGATTACGTCGTATCGCACGGTATCTGCCTCTTCCGGCTCGAAGGTCAGCTTGACACCTCCCTGTGAGCAGTTGCGCTCGAGGGCCTCGCGGCTCTGGATGAGCCTACGGATGGTTCGGCGGAGAATGGTACTCTTGCCTACGCCGTTGATTCCGCTCAATACGTTGACACCTGGTTGCAGGTTCCATACGATGTGCCGTGTGCCGCGCCAGAGCGATTCTATTTCTATACGTTTGATGTAAAGTCCAGTCATATTCTGATGGGATTTTGGTCTTTTCAGGGGCAAAGATAGCATAAAATGGCTGCTCTCCCAAAAAAAGAGGCGGCTTTTTTTGTCTTTGCGGCGCATTTGGTGTATATTTGCACCCAAATTTATGAGAGCAAGCACCCATAGACTATTTATTTTGGTCGCGTTGTTGACGCTGACCTTATGTTTCCCGCCTCTTTCCGTTTGTGCTTTTGCCGGCACCGCTGCGGCCGGCGAGAAGACCTCGTTCACGCTTGTGCTCGACGCGGGCCACGGAGGCAAGGATCCCGGCGCGCTGGGAAAAGGCAAGGGACGGGAGAAGAATATCAACCTCGCCGTCACGTTGGCGGTGGGCAAACTCGTGGAGCAGAACCTGAAGGATGTCAAGGTGGTCTACACCCGCAAGACGGACGTCTTTGTGGAACTGGACGAACGCGCGCGGATTGCCAACAAGGCCAAGGCAGACCTCTTCGTCAGTATCCATACGAACGCGCTCCCCGGCAAGGCGCAGAGACGCGGCTCGGAGACGTATACCCTGGGTATGCACCGCGCGGCGGACAACCTGGCTGTCGCCAAGCGCGAGAACTCCGTCATCAGCCTGGAGAAAGACTATGAGAGCCGCTACGAGGGTTTTGACCCCAAGAGTTCCGAGTCCTACATCATCTTTGAGTTCATGCAGGACCAGAATATGGAAAAGAGTGTACGGCTGGCCGACTTGGTGCAGCAGCAGTTCCGCGCCGCCGGCCGTCCGGACAAAGGCGTGCATCAGGCTGGTTTCCTGGTGCTCAGGGCTACCTCCATGCCGTCCTGCCTCATCGAGCTGGGCTACATCACCACCGCCTCCGAGGAGACCTATCTGACCAGCGACCGCGGTGTCAGCGAGCTGGCACAGAGTATCTATCAAGCTATCAAGAAGTATAAAGAAACACAGAAATAACCCTATGACCATTTCACGCGAAGTAAAACTCGGACTCACGGGTATCATTGCCCTGGCTGTCCTTTTCCTGATAATCAATTTCCTGCAGGGCGCCAACCTTTTCACCACGCAGGACACCTACTACATCAACTTCCGCAACGCCAAGGCGCTGGCCAAGTCCAGCCCTGTTTATGCCGACGGCTATAATGTGGGCATCGTGTCTGATATCCTTTACGACTACGACCACCCCGGCAAGGGCGTCATCGTCGAGATTTCCGTGGAGCACGGTATGCGCGTTCCGGCCGGCACCGTTGCCGTCCTGGACGAAGCAATGCTGGGTGGTTGCACGCTGAATCTGATGATGGGCAACAGCCCCGTGGAGCGCTTCGCTCCCGGCGACACCATTCCCTCGCAGGCCAACAACGGACTGATGGCACGCGCAGCAGAACTGATGCCCAAGCTGGAACAGACTATGGCTAAAGTGGATACGCTGCTGACGACCCTGAACACCGTCGTCGGCGACAGCAATATCCAGGCTATCCTCGTCAACGCCAGAATGCTGACGGCCTCCCTCGGCCAGAGCTCCCGCGACCTGAATCACCTGCTGGAGAAAGAAGTGCCCGCCATGACACAGACCTTCAGCCGCGCCGGAGAGAACGTCGTAGCACTCACCGACAGCCTCAAGCAGCTCAACCTCTCTGCCACACTGGCCAAGGTGGACAACGTGATGGATGATGTCCACCAGATGACGACTCAGCTGAACTCCAAGGACAACAATATCGGGCTCCTGCTGAACGACACAGCCCTCTATGGTAACCTCAACAGAACCACGATCGGGGCGGCAACTCTGCTTGAAGACTTGAAAGCTAATCCGAAACGATATGTCCATTTCTCGGTATTCGGCAAGAAGGACAAAAAAGAATGATGATTTCCCGTAAAAAAGAAATTTTCCAAATAAAACCCGCGTTCCGAAACCTTGACAAAGGAGGTGCGTAAACGTTTTAGATAGTGGGTTTTAGAAAATCAAAAATAATGTTGGAGGCAGAACCGGGATTCTCTTCCAACATTTTGTTTTTCAGCGATTTCGGATTTTGCAAGGTGCTGAACAATTATTTTTTGAGGTGCCCTCGCCACGTACTTGAAAACGTGTCGTTTAGACCCGCTTTGCAAAATTCTTTTTTTTAGGGTTCATTTGGTGGTTCGAAAAAAAAGACGTACCTTTGCACCGCAATTCGGCCTAATCGCCGCGAGTTACTACCAGAAAGAATGGAAAGCCAACAGAATATAGACCCCCGATGGAGCAGGTGCCTGCAGCTGATACGCAATAATGTACAGCCGCAAGCCTACGATACCTGGTTCGCTCACATCAGCCCCGTCACCTTCGACGAGGCCGAGCGGAAGGTCTATATGGGTGTGCCCACGCACTATTTCCGCGAGCACCTGGAGGCGCACTACCTCGACCTGTTGCGCAAGGTTTTGACTCGTATCTACGGCAAAGGCATCTCCTTATATTATAATGTACACGCGGATTCCACCAACGGTGTGGACACGGTGGTCCAGGGCACTCAGCGCACGACGGCCGTAGGACAGCCGACGGCAACTGCCGTAGCGCCCAACCAGAGTCCTCGTTTGCTGCAGGAACTGGATTCGCAGCTGAATCCCGATTACACCTTCGATAACTTCGTGGAGGGTAATTCCAACAAGCTCCCGCGCACGGTGGGCATGGCCATAGCCCAGAACCCGCGTCAGACGACCTTCAACCCCCTGTTCATCTACGGCCCCTCCGGCGTCGGGAAGACCCATTTGGTGCATGCCATCGGCACCCGCCTGAAGGAGTTGCATCCGGAGAAACGTGTGCTCTATGTCTCGGCACACCTCTTCCAGGTGCAGTACACAGACAGTGTGCGCAAGAACACCACGAACGACTTCATCTCGTTCTACCAGAGTATTGATGTGCTCATCATTGACGACGTGCAGGAGTTCGTGACGAAGGCCACGCAGCAGACCTTCTTCCACATCTTCAACCACCTCCATCAGAACGGGCGCCAGCTCATCCTCACCTGCGACCGTCCGCCTATGGCACTTCAGGGACTGGAGGAGCGTCTGCTGACCCGCTTCAAGTGGGGTCTGCTGGCCGAGATCGAGCGTCCCGATGCAGACCTTCGCCGCAACATCCTTCGCAGCAAGATCCGCCAGAACGGTCTGCGTATCCCCGAGTCTGTGGTGGACTACATTGCCCGCACCGTGAATTGTAGTGTGCGTGACCTTGAAGGAGTGGTGCATTCGCTGATGGCTTACTCCGTGGTCTGGAACAGCGACATTGATATCCAGCTGGCAGAGCGCGTGTTAGCCCACACCATCGGCGACGTCCAGTCCAAGCCCCAGGAACTTACTCCCAGACAGATTCTCGAATGCACCTGCTCGTATTTCGAGATAGACCCCAGCGACGTCCTTTCCAAGTGCCGCAAGGCGAATGTGGTCACGGCGCGTCAGGTGGCCATGTATCTGGTGCAGAAGCACACGCGGCTGAGCACCACCAAGATCGGGCAGGCACTGGGCGGACGCAACCACGCCACCGTCATTCATTCCTGCCAGTGTGTCGAGGAACGAATCGGTTCCGACAGCGCCTTCAGTGCCCGGATTGGGGAACTCGAAGCACAGCTGAAGCAATAAGCTTTTTTAAAAGTTTTCCCAACTTCTTGCCCTTGGATTATTTCAGGAATCCCTGGTGCTGCAGAGCCTCCAGCAGCCCCTGGCTGAGTGCCTCGTTGTCGCGTTTCGTGTATCTGATATCCGTGAAGACCTGTGCCAGGGTCTCCTTGTTGTTGATCCGCACGAATTCGCGGTTCACGGGCAGCGCTTCCTTCTCCTTGTAGAATCGGTCGATATCCGATGGGGTGGGGTCGTGGTAGCATTCCTCGTGGACGAAGCTTTCCAGGGGCAGCCGCTCGGAGAGCGGAGGTTCCTCGGCCGGCCACCCTACGGTCAGCGTGGCTACGGGGAACACCAGTTGCGGCAGGTGCAGCGCTTCGATTATGGCCTGGGGCTGGTAGATGGTGGTGCCCAGGAAGCAGAGTCCCAGCCCGGCTTCCTCCGCCAGGTTGCAGAAGGTCTGCGTGTAGAGCAGCGCATCGGTGGCGGCATTCATGAAACTCAGCAGGTTGTCGTAACCCGGGGTGCCCTTGCGGCACTCGGCCCAGGCTGTCGTGCGCCGGAAATCAGCGCAGATCGTCAGCACGACGGGTGCCGACTGGACCATCGGCTGGTTGAAATGTGCAGGTGCCAGGGCGGCTTTGCCTTCGGCAGAACGTGTCACTACGACACTGTAGAGTTGCAGGTTACCCATCGTCTGGGTGCGAGCTGCGTTGGAGAGTAGTTCGTTGAGCAATTCTTGCTCAATAGCGCGTTCGCTGTATTGTCGAACGGTTCGTCTGGTGGTGATTGTTTCCATCTTTTTGGGGCGTTAACATTCTTTTCGTCCGCAAAGGTAGAAAAAAAACGTGAAATATTTGGTAGCTTCAAATAGAAAAGCTAATTTTGTGCCGAAATATTCAAATTCTTTATCCTTAAAGCAATGAAAAAGCTACTTCTTGTCATTATGTTGGCCCTCACCACTCAGGTGGTTACGGCTCAGGTAGCCTCCGGCCAGCACCTCTTGTTCGAGGGCGTTGAGATGAAGGGTGATATCTATGAATTCTCCAAGGTGCTGCAGCGGCAGGGCTTCAAGCAGCGGCAGCGCGATCTCAACCAGCTCTACTTTATCTTCAAGGGCAATCTCCTGGGGCACTCCGAGCAGATCAAGGTCAACTTCTCCAAGAAGACCAAGACCGTATGGCGCATCATGGCTCAGCCGCACAATGTGCCCCTGGACGAAATCGTCGACAGCCTGACGGCGCGCTATGGCGAGCCCTACGAGGCCATCTCCACCTCTTATAAATGGCAGCTCCCTGTGGGATTCATCCTCCTCGAGGCTCACGATGGCTATGACCCCAACCTGGTCTTCATGGATGCTGCCGGCGTAGCCACTTTCAAGGAAGAGGACAACCGGAATTGAACATTACCCTTTATTTACTATTTTACAACACTTTACCATATTCTTATTGTGGAACAGACTTACACGTACGACGAAGCCTTTGCGGCTTCACTTGAGTATTTTGCCGGCGACGAGCTGGCAGCACGCGTTTGGGTGAACAAGTATGCCATGAAGGACTCCTATGGCAACATCTACGAGAAGAGTCCTCGGGATATGCACTGGCGTATCGCCAACGAGGTGGCACGCATCGAACAGAAGTACCCCAACCCCATGACAGCGCAGGAAGTATTCGACCTGCTCGATCATTTCCGCTACATCATCCCTGCAGGTTCCCCCATGACCGGAATCGGCAACCACTACCAGGTGGCGTCGCTCTCCAACTGCTTTGTGGTGGGACTCGACGGCGATGCAGACTCCTACGGAGCCATCATCCGCATCGACGAGGAACAGGTGCAGCTGATGAAGCGCCGCGGAGGCGTAGGTCACGACCTCTCGCACCTCCGTCCCACAGGCTCGCCCGTGAAGAACTCGGCACTGACCAGCACCGGACTGGTGCCTTTCATGGAACGATATAGTAATAGTACGCGCGAGGTGGCGCAGGACGGCCGGCGCGGAGCTCTGATGCTGTCCGTGTCCATCAAGCACCCCGACGCAGAACGCTTCATCGATGCCAAGATGGTCGAAGGAAAGGTCACCGGTGCCAACGTCAGCGTGAAGATTGACGATGCCTTTATGCAGGCTGCTGCCGAAGGCAAACCTTACACCCAGCAGTTCCCCATCGACAGCGACAACCCCATCGTCCGGCAGGATATCGACGCCAGCGCCCTCTGGAAGAAGATTGTCCACAACGCCTGGCAGAGCGCTGAGCCCGGTGTGCTCTTCTGGGACACCATCCTCCGCGAGAGCGTGCCCGACTGCTACGCTGACCTCGGATTCCGCACCGTCAGCACGAACCCCTGCGGCGAGATTCCCCTCTGCCCCTACGACAGCTGCCGCCTGCTCGCCGTCAACCTCTATTCGTACGTCGACAATCCTTTCACCACCAACGCCACCTTTAACTTCGAGCTCTTCCGCCAGCACGTGCAGAAAGCACAGCGCATCATGGATGACATCATCGACCTCGAGCTCGAGAAAATCCAGCTGATACTCCAGAAGATTGATTCCGACCCGCAGAGCGAGGAAGTCAAAGGAACCGAGCGTCACCTCTGGGAGAAGATTCTCCGCAAGAGTTCCATGGGACGACGCACGGGAGTCGGCATCACCGCTGAAGGCGATATGATTGCCGCCCTCGGGTTGCGCTACGGCACCCAGGAAGCCACGGACTTCGCCGTGGAAGTGCAGAAGACGGTGTGCCTCAGCGCCTACGCCAGCAGCGTGCAGATGGCGCGCGAGCGCGGAGCCTTCGAGATGTTCGACGCCAAGCGCGAGCAGAACAACCCCTTCATCCAGCGCATCAAGGCCGCAGACCCCAAGCTCTATGAAGACATGGTCAAGTATGGCCGCCGCAACGTCGCCTGCCTCACCATCGCTCCCACCGGCACCACCTCACTGATGACACAGACCACCAGTGGCATCGAACCCGTATTCCTGCCCGTCTACAAACGTCGCCGCAAGGTGAACCCCAATGATCCTGAAGTGCACGTGGACTTCACGGACGAGACGGGCGACGCCTTCGAGGAATACATCGTCTACCACCACAAGTTCCTCACCTGGATGAAGGTCTGCGGACTCGACACCGAGCGCCGCTACACCCAGGAGGAAATCGACGAGCTCGTGGAGCAGTCGCCGTATTACAAAGCCACCGCCAACGATGTCGACTGGCTGATGAAAGTCAGAATGCAAGGTGCCATTCAGAAATGGGTGGACCACAGCATCAGCGTCACCGTCAACCTGCCGAATAATGTCGACGAACAGCTCGTCAACGACCTCTATATGGAGGCCTGGCGCAGCGGGTGCAAAGGTTGTACCATCTACCGCGACGGCTCCCGCAGCGGCGTCATGATCAGCGTCAGCAAGAAGAAGGAAGAGAAGACCGCCGAGGGCGAGCAGCAGAACGCACCCGAACTGGCCACCGGCCACGAGCACCCCGTACCCGAGTGCCGTCCGCCAGAGGTCGTGGAGAAACGACCCGACGTCCTCGAGTGCGACGTCGTCCGTTTCCAGAACAACAAGGAGAAGTGGGTGGCCTTCGTGGGACTCCTCAACGGCTATCCCTACGAGATCTTCACCGGTCTGCAGGACGACGAGGAGGGCATCATGCTCCCCAAGAGCGTCACCAAGGGACGCATCATCAAGCAGATGAACCCCGACGGCACCAAGCGCTATGACTTCCAGTTCGAGAACAAACGCGGCTACAAGACCACCGTCGAAGGCCTCTCCGAGAAGTTCAACCCCGAGTACTGGAACTATGCCAAGCTCCTCTCCAGCGTGCTCCGCTACCGCATGCCGCTGGATCACGTCGTACGCCTCGTGGGACAGCTCTCCCTCAACAGCGAGAGTATCAACACGTGGAAGAATGGTGTCGAGCGCGCGCTGAAGAAGTACATCACCGACGGCACCATCGCCCGCGGGCAGGTATGCCCCAACTGCGGACAGGAAACCCTCGTCTATCAGGAAGGCTGCCTCATCTGCACCAACTGTGGTGCCAGCCGGTGTGGCTAATCACGAACGTGAATGAAATTTTATGATCATTGACAGTTCGAGTATTATTCTGAAAGACATTCGCATCTTTGCCCACCACGGCGTGCTCCCCCAGGAGCGTGCCGTGGGGGCATATTTTACGCTGAACCTCCGCATCCAGACGGACTTCAGCCGCGCCCTGGCCACCGACGACCTCGCCGGCACCATTTCTTATGCCGATGCCTTTGAAGTCGTGAAGGCCGAGATGGCCGTCCCCTCCCAGCTGCTGGAGCACGTCGCAGGCCGCATCTGCCAAGCCCTCTTCGACCGCTTCCCCGCCGCCGAAGCCATTCACCTGGAACTCCTCAAGGAAAATCCCCCGATGGGTGCCGACTGCGCCGGCGCCGGTGTCGCTCTCGATGCCGCTCGGTGAGTAAATATTTTTACTGCAGAGAGCCATGATTAGCAAGACTTATAACCGGTATTTCTGGCTACTGGACACGCTCCTCCAAAGCAGTCCTCTCACGTTTGATGAGATTTGCAGGTTGTGGGAAGTTAATCCTGCGTTCGATGGTATGTTGTCGAAACGTACTTTTCACGAGCACCGAGAGGGCATTCAGGAGATGTTCGGAGTGGTGATAGAATGTGACAGGTCCAGGGGAAACG
>CACXXT010000048.1 GCA_902771725.1 uncultured Bacteroidales bacterium | reverse complement strand
CAACAGCGGCAGCATCGGCGACGCCGTGGTCAGCAAGGACGGCACCAAACTCTACTACGTGGCCTCCAACTACCCCAACGGCAACGCCCTTTGGGAGCGCGACCTCGACAAAGGCTCCACCACCATCAAGGCACAGGGCGTAGCCTTCACCAGCTTCGACCTTGCCGACGACGACAAGATAGCCTACTACGCCCAGGGCGGTCGCATCAAGAAACTCGACATCGCCGCCGGCAGAATCAGCGACATCGATTTCGAATGTTTCCACAACGACTACCCCGCAGGATGGCGCCAGCAGACCTTCGAACACATCTGGCACCAGACACGCGAGAAACTCTACGACCCCGACATGAACGGTGCCGACTGGCAGATGCTCCACGAGCGCTATGCCCGCCAGCTGCCTCATGTGGGCAACACACGCGATTTCTCCGAACTCTGTTCCGAGTTGCTCGGCGAACTCAACGTCTCCCACACAGGATGCCGCTACCGTCCACAGAACGGCACCGGCAACACCCTGACGACAGCTGACCTGGGAGTGTTCATCGATGATGTCTACACGGGCAATGGCCTGCGCATCCTCGAACTCATTCCCGGGTCTCCACTCACCCGTCAAAAAGGAGTCACCCCAGGATCCGTCATCACACACATCGACGGACAGCCCATCCGCGAAGGCGAGGACTACTACCCCCTCCTCAGCGGCAAGGCTGACCGCTACACACGCCTGACCATCAAGGATCCCAAGGGCGCCGCCAAGGACTACAACGTACGCCTCGCCAGCAACTATTCAGCTGAGCTTTATCGCCGATGGATAGAGCGAAACGAACGGATCGTGGACAGCCTCTCCAAGGGACGACTGGCCTACGTACACATCGAAAAGATGAACACCGAGAGCTTCCACGAGCTCTACCGCCGACTGCTCTCCGACAAGAACCGCCAGCGCGAAGCCGTCATCGTCGATGTACGCCACAACGGTGGAGGATGGCTCCACAACGACGTCTGCGAACTCCTCTCCGGAGTGGCCGTGGCCAAGTTCACACCTCGCGGACAGTACATCGGCGACGACCCCTACAACCGCTGGACCAAGCCCTCCTGCATGCTCATCTGCGAAGACGACTACAGCAACGCCCACGGCACACCATGGCTCTACCACGAACTGGGAATAGGACAGCTCATCGGTGCACCAGTTCCCGGCACGATGACTGCCGTCTGGTGGGAAACCATAGACGACATCGTATTCGGCATACCACAAGTGGGAATGAAGGACCGCCGGGGCAACTACCTCGAGAACCAGCAGCTCCAACCCGATCACCTCATCATCAGCCACCCTGCCGAACTGCTCCACGGAACCGACCTGCAGCTTGAGACCGCTGTCCGGCTGATGCTGAACAAGAAATAACAACCAATCACGTGACATGAAATTAATACTCCTGTCAACCTCAGACTTCTTCATCGAAGAAGACAAAATCATCAAGGCCCTGTTCGAAGAAGGCCTGGACCTGATGCACCTGCGCAAACCAGGTAGCGAGCCCATCTACAGCGAACGCCTGCTCACGCTCCTGCCCGACGAGTGGCACAACCGAGTCATCGTCCACCAGCATTTCTACCTCAAAGAGGAGTTCCAGCTGCGGGGCATACACCTTTCGCCGCAGAACCCCACGCCGCCGCGCAACTACCACGGCCACCTCAGCCGCTCGCTCCACAGCATCGAGGAGCTGCGCACACAGCGCGAGGGGATGGACTATGTGTTCCTCTCGCCCATCTTCGACAGCATCACCTACCCCGAACGCCACGCGGCATACACCCACCAGCAGCTCTACGACGCCACACGCGCCGGACTCATCGACCGAAAGGTCATGGCAGCCGGAGGCATCAAGGCAGAGACGCTGCCCATGCTGGCAGACTACGGATTCGGAGGAGCGGTGGTACTCGGAGACCTCTGGACACGATTCAACATCCACTCCGGACTGGACTTCAAGGACATCATCACACACTTCCGGAAACTCCGGAAAGCAGCTGGCTGATGAACTCAATGAACATTAAACATCAAATACTATACTTTAAACATTAAACTATAAACCATAAAACTACGGGCTACACCCGTGAACATAATCATGAACAACTTCCTCGTCTTTTCGGGCACTGCCACCCGCTATCTGACAGAGAAAATCTGTGCCAGCCTCGGTATCGAGATGGGCAACATCAACATCACACACTTTGCCGATGGCGAATTCACCGTCAGCTACGAAGAGTCCATCCGCGGACGCGACGTCTTCCTCGTACAGAGCACATTCCCTAAGAGCGACAACCTCATGGAACTCCTGCTCATGATCGACGCTGCCAAGCGCGCCAGCGCACGAACCATCAACGCCGTCATCCCCTACTTCGGATGGGCACGTCAGGACCGCAAGGACAAGCCCCGTGTAGCCATCGGCGCCAAGCTCGTTGCCGATATGCTCTCCGTGGCTGGTATCAACCGAGTCATCACCATGGATCTCCATGCCGACCAGGAACAGGGATTCTTCGATGTCCCAGTTGACCACCTCTATGCATCCAGCGTCATGCTCCCATATATCCAGAGCCTCAACCTCCCGAACCTGGTCATCGCCACCCCCGACGTCGGAGGCAGCAAGCGCGCCAGCGCCTACTCCAAGTTCCTCGGATGCCCCCTCGTACTCTGCAACAAGACACGCCGTCGACCAAACGAAGTGGCCTCCATGCAGATCATCGGAGACGTCAAGGATGCCGACGTAGTGCTCGTCGATGACATCGTCGACACCGCAGGAACCATCACCAAGGCTGCCGACCTCATGATGGAGAACGGAGCACACAGCGTGCGAGCCATCGCCAGCCACTGCGTCATGAGCGGACCTGCCAGCGAGCGAGTGCAGGCCAGCCAGCTCGAGGAAATGGTCTTCACGGACAGCATTCCCTACTCCAACCGCTGCGCTAAGGTCAAGCAAATCACCATAGCAGACCTCATCGCAGAGACCATCCGCCGAGTCGAGGACAACGAAAGCATCAGCAGCCAGTACCTCATTTAAGCAAGAATGAAGAGGAAGAATAATTACAAATCTTCCTTCAAACGGCAGCGTCCACGAACTCCTCGCCTTCACCGGCGGCGACTTCCTCCCCGCCTGCTGAACGAGCCCCTTCATTCTTCACTCTCATAATCCGCTAATGAAATCTCTTCGCGAACTCTACCGCATCGGCATCGGCCCCTCCAGCAGTCACACCATGGGGCCGCAAGCCGCTGCACATCAATACCTCGAGCGTCACCCCGACGCTCGAGCTTTCGATGTCACCCTCTATGGTTCCCTTGCCGCCACCGGCAAAGGCCACATGACCGATGTTGCCATCCTGAGTGTCCTCGAGCCCCAAGGTCCCGTCACCCTCCACTGGGAGCCCCGCACCTTCCTGCCCTTCCACCCCAATGGCATGAAATTTGCCGTCATCCAGCCCGACGGCTCCCTCCTCGATCCCTGGACCGTCTACAGCATCGGTGGCGGTGCCCTCTCCGAAGGCCTCCCCCCCTCCTCTTCCTCTTCTTCCTCCCCCTCTTCCTCCCTCGCCCCCGGCGCTCCCTCCTCTTCCTCTTCGTCCCCCCTCGCCCCCTCTTCCTCTTCTTCCCCCCTCGCCCCCGGCGCCTCCTCCTCTTCCTCCTCCTCCCCCCGGTCGGGTGTCGCGCATATTTGCGCGAATCCCCCCCTCTATGACCTCACCACCATGGAGGACATCATCGCATGGTGCCGCCAGAGCGGGCGCACCTTCTGGGAATATGTCGAGCGCTGCGAAGGTCCCTCCATCTGGGATTACCTCCGCGAGGTCTGGCAAGTCATGCAGGAAGCCGTGGAGCGCGGCATCAACCACGAGGGCGTCCTCCCCGGCCCCCTCGGCCTGCAGCGCAAGGCTCCCGTCTATTACGTCAAGGCCAAAGGCTACAAGGCAAACCTCCAGAGCGACGGCCTCGTCTATGCCTATGCTCTCGCCGTCAGCGAGGAGAACGCCTCCGGAGGCCGCATCGTCACAGCCCCCACATGTGGCAGCTGCGGAGTGCTCCCCGCTGTACTCTATCACCTCTCACACAACCACACCTTCTCGGAGGAACGTATCCTGCACGCCCTCGCCACCGCTGGCCTCATCGGTAACCTTGTCAAGTTCAACGCCAGCATCAGCGGCGCCGACGTTGGATGTCAGGGAGAAGTAGGAGTCGCCTGCGCAATGGCATCTGCTGCAGCATGCCAACTCTTCGGAGGCTCAGTGGCACAGATCGAGTACGCCGCAGAGATGGGACTTGAGCACCACCTCGGAATGACATGCGACCCCGTTTGCGGACTCGTACAGATACCATGCATCGAGCGCAACGCATTCGCCGCGGCACGAGCACTCGACGCTAACTTCTACGCATCACTCTCCGACGGACACCACCGAGTCAGTTTCGACCGAATCGTACGAGTCATGAAGCAGACCGGACACGACCTGCCATCACTCTACAAGGAGACGTCAGAAGGAGGACTCGCGAAAATCCAACGATAAAAAGACACCCACCCGTAATTGAATAGAATGAAGAGATTCTTCGACATCTTACTCGCCACCTGCTCACTCATACTCTTCGCACTCCCTATGCTCCTCATCTACATCGCAATCTGGATCCAAGGAGGAGGAGACGTCATATACAAGCAGGAGCGAATCGGATACAGGGGAAGACCATTCAAGCTGTATAAATTCCGCTCCATGAAGACCAATGCCGAGATGGACGGACACCCCATGCTGTTCCTCAACAACGACCCCCGCCTCACACCCATCGGACGCGTCCTCCGCGCACATCACCTCGATGAGTTCCCACAGCTATGGAACATCCTCCGCGGAGATATGTCCTTCGTGGGACCCAGGCCGGAGCGCCAGTACTTCATCGACCAGATCATCCAGCGACGTCCGGACTACGTCCGTCTCTACGCCCTGCGACCCGGCATCTTCTCCCGCGCCACCCTCTACAACGGCTACACCGACACCATCGACAAGATGATTACCCGTCTGGACATGGATCTCGCCTACCTCGAGGAACAGTCCCTCTGGCTTGACATCAAGATCATCGGGCTCACAACCATAGCAATACTCACCGGCAAGAAATTCTGATGGGACCCCAACGCTGCACTTCTTCTCCTCAATGTAGGCAGCCAGAGGTATCCTCAAAAAGATAAAGCACTTTTCGTGCATACCAACAGAAGCCCCCTGCAGTGGCAATAGCCAGGCTGCAGGGGGCTTGCTGAGATTTGAATGATAAGACAGGAACTATCGCAACTGCTTAATTCTCCACACCATAGGCATTCCAATAGGACGGTATGCCGCTGGTGCCAGTAGGCCATGTGGTGGTCACGTTCGTGTTGTAGTAGAACGTGCCTGGATTTTCAGCAGTGCGGTTGACATTGTTCAGCCAATCGTCAGTATAAGACGTAGAAGGTGAAGTAAGCATACATGTGACGACCAGCAGATTGCTGCAACCCTCAAACATGTGACTATAGCAGTTCGTTGCGCCCGTTGTGGCAGGCAATTTGGGAGCGGCTGTCAAACCTTTACAATTGTAGAACATAGCCCTGTAGCAGTTTTGCGTTAGCGTCGTTGCAGGAAGGATGAGATTATCAGCCCCCACCAATTTACCACGCTGGCTGGCACTGAGGGTGTGATGGTCACGGAATAGACTAAAGAAAGCATAATTTTCAGTCAATGTATTGCTGCCGGCAAAACTATCACCTGCAATCAACGACATGATGTTGCCCGATACTTCATACGCCGCTGTACTGCTGAAGAAGTTATAATTAGTTGTAGAACTTGCGTATGCCGTGTTCAATCCTCTCACCTTAATAACAGTACCTGCATTGACAGCTTTAATTAATGTACCAGGATTCGTTGCAAGTCCATCCGAATAACCACTCGTTACCGAATGCCAATTCGCACCATTGTCATCAGACCATTCTATCGTTTTTGATGTAGATGATAAATATTTGTTCCAATAGAAGTTGCCGTCTTCCGAGAAAGTGAAGGTCAGGTACTGCGTTGCAGGATCCTCGTCAACCTTCTCTACGGTCTCGCCTGACCATACCACAGGCAGCACGCTGAGTGCTTCGGACATATCGCCACGGATGAAGTTGTGGGTGTCGATGCCGCTGTAGAAGTAGAGGTGGAGCTGCCAGTTCTCATCGCGGGAGTAAGGCGTAGCAGTGTGGTAGAAGCCGTTAGCAGCATTCAGCGCCTGGGGCTGGTGGTAGCCACGTGCATGGCCATCGTAACTGTCAGTGGTGGTTCTGACACCGGAAGCATGGAACGGAATTACATTACTGCCATCGGTATAATTGCAGATGATGGGCAGTGCCGCAGAGCCGTCGATTTCAGCGAACTTCGAGCGGGACAGCTGTGTCAAGTATTTCGACGGCGGCACGCAGTAGCCTACGGGTGAGGGGTCGTAGATGGTCTTGCCGAAGAAGCTCCATGTACCTCGGTTAGCCACATACGGTCCGTCCAGATTCGTAGCCCACAGGTTGAAGTAAGAATCGGAGAACGGGTACAGGTCGCCTTCATTGGTACCATAAATAGTATTCGGCTCCTGAATCATGGCGCCAACCGTCCTGGTGCCGTTGGTGACACTAAAGCCATTGGACCATGCCTTCACGCCCGCAACGCCACGTGGAGCGCCATCGTCAGTTTGCATATCAGTCGTGTTCACGTTTCCGCGCATGGGGTCTTTGCGTCCCCACTGGTAGAGTACGTTGGTGAAGTACGTGGTGAAAGCGCGTCGCTTCTCCTGCGTGGCATCGATGGTGATTATGTTGTCGGATTCGGCCTGCACCAGACGAGCCTTACCCGAACGGGTCTTGGCGGGGACAGACACATTGCCGTCCACCCAACCGATGTTGGTGCTGGCGTAGGTGGCCGTATGCCCGCCTCCATCGACATCAATCGTCGCATTGTCCTTCAGGAACCAGTCGGGGTCCACCATCCAGATGTGCCAGCTCCAGATAATCTTGTTATCCGTATCGCGAATGCCGACCACGGCGTTGCCATAATTGAAATGCTCGTAGTCCACCTCGAACTTCAGGTAATCGCAATTCGTCAGCGTACCTGCCGATGTGTTGTCGGTATTGTAGGAATCCTCACCTGTCACGGCATTGTCGATGGTGGAGATGACCTTCACGACCGTTCCCTCATTGCTGCCGTTGCCGCCAGTGTTGGTTCTGGACGTGCCGTCGCCTTCTTCCCAGATGAGCACAGCATCTTTCACGTTGGACCTTCCCACGTCCTCTTTAATGAACACACTTTGGAGAGCCACATCCTTATAGTTGAGGAACGTACTGAGGAGGTTGCTTCCCGAGTTGGAGGTCGAATAGGCGTTCGGGTTCTTATGGCCGTTCGTCCAGGCGTTACCATAGATAAGAGGTATGCGATAGGTACCGGGGCCAGCCACGATGTAGCAGTTGCTGGTGGAACGTCCCTTCCAACGATTCTCTTGGTACTGGTCCCACATAGAGAGGTCGATGACGGGGGTCATGATGCTGCCGACTTCTATCTTGAACAGTTTTTCGTTATCCACGTTGCCTTCGTTGGCACCGGTGTGGGTGGAGGTCACTTCGGTTGTGTACGTCCCCGTACTCCTATCATACACGTGAATCCAGCCGTTGCTGCCAACCTTCCAAGTCTCATCATGGTCTGTCCCGGCACCTACGGCTGTCGATTCATATTCCTGATACTGGATTTCCCACTCCACATTGGTCTTGTTGCCCTTGGAGTCCATCTTGTAGCTGCGGATGAAGACATCCTCTTCGTACGTTCCATTATAGCCAACAGCAGTACCTGATGTACCATAGTTTTTGGCAGTAGCCGTGTTGTAGTCGAAGACATACACGAAGTCGGAGAGCGACATGGTGTAGGTATAGGTGTAGCCTGGAAGCCAGGTCTTGGGGGTGGTGCCATCCGTCTCCAAGAGGTTCACGCTGAGCGACATGTTCTTCGTGGCCGTGCTCTCACCGACGGGCGTGAGTTCGCAGGTCAACAGGACCTTAGCACCTGCAGGAACCTGTTGCGGAAGCATCATGAAGACGTTGCCGCTTGCATCAGGATTCAGGTCTAAAGGAGAGGATTCTCCCGTCAGCGTCTTGGCGGGCGCATAGCTGAAGTCGCCCGTGCCAGCACTCGTGTCCACCGTCCAACGGGCACCACTGTACGGGTCTGCACCCACCTGCCAGGTACCTTTCTTATAGACGCCCGTGATCTGGATGTTCGTCACCTTGACATCGTATGTCGTGAGCCCGTCGCTCCAGCGGAAGTTGTCTTTCGGTGTGCCTCCGTCTGCAGGCGTACCGTCCGGGGTACTTCCGTATTTGAAATTGAACTTGATGGCAGCCATGATGTGGTCGAAGGGCAGCTGCACGTCCTCACCTTTATCCACTCCGGTATGCTTCGCCGTGAGAATATCCAGCTGCTGGCTGACATCAGCCGGAACCGTGTATGTCAGAACGGGCACACCGTTGCCGTCGGCCGTCATACTCAGACCGTTTGCCGCGCTTGGATTGCTGAAATAAGGGGCATAGCCGTAAAAGTCGGCCTTGCCTGTGTCCCAGACATCTTCTATTTCCTGTTCCTTCTTATTCCAGGCATAAGACGAAGAGGACTCAGTTCCATCCGGTCCGATTTCGGCGTAGTTGAGAATGACACCACGGTCGGCTGTACGGGTCGCAAACACACCGAAGCTGGAGATCTTCGGGCTGCCCCCGCTGCTGAGACTGAACACGTCGTTGGTGTAGCGGATGCCGCGGGTCGCGGCAGATTCAGAAGTGAGACTTCCATTATCGACAGACTCGGCGAGCTGAGGACTCATGGTGGGAGCCACCTCTGTATGCAAATAGATGGGCATACCGCCAAGGCTGCACTCCATTCTCATCGGAGCCTCCACGCTTGCACGTGACACTTTATTGCCGTCGCTCCAACCTTGTCCCTCGCTGACTATGAAATAGATATAACCCTCCTGACGACCTGGGCCGAGACCGGTGTCGTCTGAACATGAGGCCAACGTTAGGACTGCCAACGCTGCACCGATAATACTTCTTAGTTTCATTATTTGTATTTGCTGTTTTCTCATGATTGTGAAGATAAAGATTTAAGGAGTTGTTGAGATGTCAGAGACATTGATGTCTGTCATTCCAAATTCCTCAACTGTGATGTTTTCTTGTTGCCAGTTCGAGGCCTTAGTCTTTCCCTCGATTTTCTGGATAGACCCCTCCAATAGGGGGTGACATTCGACGGCTATTCGTGTCGTCTTCAGTCCTGTATACTTTTCCTTCATTGTTGTTTTTATTATGTTATTAATAAGTAACATTAGGACAACGAGACACAGAGTTGCTGAATTAACTTTTTTCTGCGCCTTTGTATCTCATTGTCTATAAAAAATACATTGTGAGAACCTGCTTCATTAGAGGATAAACACACACTCAAGCAACATACAAGCATCCCTTCTCGCCGGACAACGACAAGGGGGCGGAGCTCATAGTTGCTCTGCTGCTTGACGCATCGGAATCCGTACTCAAAACATATTAGTAGGAAACGGTCTGTATCTACACCAGTTTCGCAGGTTCCTTGGGGATGCGGCAAGGAAAATCGGTGCAAAAATACATCAATTTGTGGTAATATGCGCAATTCAGTGATATAAATTGATATAAAACATATTAAATTAGTCTTAATTAAGCATTCGGGCCTATTTTGAAAGTTTTTGTTAAAAAAGCTACTGGGTGAACGTTAAAATACATGCTCGATAAGTCAAGAATGGTAAAAAAGCCTTAACTTTGTGCCCGATATAAAGATTAGGCGCATCAGAAGGTCTGCGAGAAATAAATTTCTTCCACACGGACTTTAGCACTTAATTCAGGAAAGTGGTAATTATCCCATCCCAACCTGCCCTCCTGCCAAGGAGCGCGGGAAGGAGAATTTTTAATGCTATACGTCCAACTTCTGAAGTCGCCATAAAACATTATTTAGGACGTTCCCCGACCCTTATGCTCACTACAGATAGCCATCCGCTCTGGATTGCGGTGAAAACATTTCTTGCCCAAGAGGGTAAAGTCAGTCGTTATTTGAATCAGCACCAGACGCCGCACTTTATCCCGATGAAAACAGACACCGTCTTGGATCAGGATGGGAAGCTCAGGCACAGACTACAGCCTGTCGTTCACAACTTGTTATTCATCCAGGTCAGCGAAGATTTGGATAAGCTCCAAACTATCTTACAAAACTGCCCCTACTCCATCTATGTCTACCGCCGTGCAGACCATCCGAATGAATGGTGCATGATACCCGACCGCGACATGGTGGACTTGCGCCTGATGTGTGACAATAGCTTCAACCAACCCCTGTTTTTATCTGACAGCGAATGCAAAATGAAGGTGGGGCATATCGTGCGCATTGTCCACGGACCGATGAAGGGAGTGAGGGGGAAGCTCATCCGCAAGAACAAGAAGTACTACATTGTCAAGAGCTTCGATGGATTCAGCGTTGCTGTCGTCGTCTCCCGCTGGTGCTGCGTTCCGGACGATGAGACTGAGAAATGAGAAACAAAATTAAATATCGAATAATATATCCCAAGTAAAAATGAAGAAACAGATTTTGGTCATTGCATCGCTGCTTTTTGCTTTGACCGCATGGAGCCAGTCCCAAGTAGAAGCCCCGGACACGCTGAGCTCCGACGACGTAACCTCCTTCCTGGCGAAGAACCCCCAGGCTCATGTGGCAACAGCTGCGACAGGCAACATCGTGGTGAAGCTCCACAAAGAAATCTTCTACGACATCCGCAAGAGTGACAACGACCGCCACAGCGCCTCCACGGTGCTGCGGCAGGTGGGTGAGTTCATGAAGCAGTTCAAGGATGCGCGCGTCTACGCTTCGAGCTATGCAGACCGCGGCACCGGCAACCGCGAGGTGAACAAGATGTATGCCAGTCGCCGTGCTGAGAAATTCCGCGACGACCTGATTCGTCAGTACAAGGTAGATCCCAACCGTGTCATCACGGAGTCCTTCGGCGATGCCAAGCAACCTTTCGAGGTGAACGACCTCAACCGCTGCGTCATCGTCCGCGGCTTAGGATACCTCTCCGTGCCCGCAGCGGGTGCCCTCACCGCCCAGCAGATGGCCGAAGCCAACCGTGCGCGCTACCAGCAGGACAGGGACCAGCGCTATGCCGCCGAGCGCGACCGCTATTCGCGCGTCGACACCCTCGTCATCAGCCACAAGGACACCCTGTGGGTGATTGAGGAACCCGACACACTGCGTGAAGAACGTCCCTTCCGCGTCAATCGCGGCCGCGGGATGAACAACTGGTTCCTTACCCTCGAGGGAGGTCCTTCCATCTTCCAGGGCGACCACAACGTCGATGCCGTGTGGAAAGACCGTATCTTCCCCGGTTTCAACCTCAGCCTCGGTAAATGGCTGTGCCCTGCCATCGCCGTTCGCGCTGCCGTGGACTTCGACATGGTACACAGCTACTTCAACCCCGACCCCAACGACTATAAGCAGATGGTACACCACGCTGAGGTCTATGACAAGCGTCCCTGGCTCCACCGTATGCACTACAATGCATGGAATTTCCACGGCGACCTGATGGTCAACGTCACCAGCTTCATCTGGCGTCCCTACAACCGCCGCATCTGGAACCTGATTCCCTACGTCGGACTCGGATGCATCGTCACTTGGGACAACGGAAACCAAGACTGGTTCAACTATGGTCTGTGCTGGAACTTCGGCGTCCTCAACTCCTTCCGCATCAACGAGCACTTCGACATCAATGTGGACATCCGCGTAAAGAAGTTCCCCGACAAATTCAACAGCTTCATCCAGGGTCACGAGAACGAAGGCATCACCAATGCTATGATCGGACTCACTTGGCACTTCACCAAACGAGGATTCTGAGGCGGTTAACACAGTAACAGGTTAACAGGAATTGAACACGCGAAGCGGGCATTTGGGGGAAGATATGAGTCCTCTGATATCGGTCATCATCCCGGTGTACAACGTGGCACCGTACCTGCGGCGCTGCGTCGATAGCCTGCTCGCCCAGACGTTCCGCGACTTTGAGCTCATCCTGGTGGACGACGGCAGCACCGACGGCTCCGGCTCCATCTGCGATGAGTATTCGAGCGGGAAGGACGCAGAGGATAAGGTTAAGAATAAGGATAAAGATAAGGTCAACGTCATCCACCAGCAGAACTCCGGCGTCTCCACCGCCCGCAACCGCGGCATCGAAGCCGCACGGGGCGAATACATCTCCTTCGTCGATGCCGATGACTGGGTGGAACCCGGCTTCCTGCAGGCGTTTGTAGAGGAGGTGGAGAGGCACCCGGAGGTGGACTGTGTCATCCAGGGATTCTGGAACCACGAGGGAACGGCTCAGGCAGAGCCCTATGCCTACTATTCCGATGCCGCATCTTTCTGCTCCGAGCTCTATCGGCTGGAGGAGAAGAAACTGATCGGATACGTATGGAACAAGCTGTTCCGCAGAGCCCTGATCATTGAAAACCGCATCTGCTTCGACTTCCACATCCCCATCGGTGAAGACATGCTGTTCTGCATGTCCTTCATCGACCTCTGCAAGAGCACGAGCATCCTCGCGGACACGGGTTATCACTATGTCTTCAGCGGCCACAAGGACTATTCTTTCCTGCAGCTCAACCGCCGGTTAGACACGTTCTACAGCCACATCCGCCAGCTGCATTCGCTCCCCGCGGCAACGGTCGAAGCATTCCTCTTCAATGAATATCATTTCGCGCTCTATATCCTCCACTGCCTCTATGCCGAACGCCAGCCCGAAGACGTGCGCCTCGCCTACCTCCAGAAAATCCGGCAAAGGAGAAACGAGTTCCCTGCTCGCTCATGCCGCAGGCTGGAATCTCCTTATAACTGGTTGTCAGTAATGGTGCTGTACCTACCCCACCACCTCTGTGACCTGCTGCTGAAGTTCATTTTCCCCGAAAGAAAAGCATGAAGCGGATTGCCATACTCCTGACCGTCCACGACCGCTGCGCGAAAACCCTGGCCTGCCTGGATTCCGTGGCATCTGCCTTCCAGCAGCAGGAGGAGCAAACCGTTGGGGTGGAGGTTTTCCTGACCGACGATGGCAGCTCAGACGGCACCACCGATGCCATCTTGGCAAGAAGCTATCCCTTCCCCGTTCACATCCTCCAGGCCGACGGCTCCCTATTCTGGAATGGCGGCATGATCAACTCCTGGCGTGCCGCACTCGAGGACCGGCAGGAGTACGACGGCTACCTGTGGCTCAACAACGACACCATCGTCCTACCCCACTACTGGAACGAGCTTATCGAAGCAGACCGCTATTGCAGAGCCACGTATGGATGTGGAGGGATTTACGTGGGGAGCACAAAGGGGTACGATAACGGGAACGGGGAACAGATAACCTACGGCGGTTTCAACTTCACGAATCCCATCACCCTGAAGGATGAGTTTGTCGTTCCCAATGGAAACTACCAGCCCTGCCAGTGTGCCCACGGAAACCTGACCTATGTCAGTCAGGACGTAGTGGCCGAACTGGGCATCTTCACGGACGAATACATCCACAGCGGTGGCGACCACGACTACACCTATCGGGCCTATAAGCATGGCACTCCCCTGCTGGTTCTCCCCTCCTTCGTAGGTATCTGCGAGAACGACCATCCCGAGGACGGCTATGCTGCTTTCATGCAGATGTCTCTGAAAGAACGTCTGCACTACCTGAATTCCCCCCTGGGCTTCAACCTCCACAACACGCTGGTCTTCCAGCGCCGCTGCTTCCCTTACCGCTATCCTTTCGTGTGGGTCATGGGCCATCTGAAAGCCCTCTTCCCGAAGACCTATTGGCGAATCTATCAATGGCTAAGACATTAACATGAAAGCCACAGTCATTGTCCCCATCTTTCGTGTCGAAGCCTATATCGAACGTTGCACACGCTCGCTGATGGAGCAGACGCTGGACGACGTGGAGTTCATCTTCGTCGACGACTGCTCGCCCGATGGGAGCATGGCGGTGCTGGAACGGGTCCTGAATGACTACCCTCAGCGTAAGCCCCAGACCCGCATCATCCATCACTCTGAAAATAGCGGTCTCCCTTCCGCCCGCAACACAGGATTGGCAGCTGCCACTGCCGACTATATCTTCCACTGCGACAGCGACGACTTCCTGAAGCGCGATGCACTCGAAGCGATGTACGCAACTGCCGTGCAAGCCAATGCCGACATCGTCTATACAGACTGGTATCTTACTTACCCAGAAAAGGAACGCCTGATGCGATGCCCGTCCTACGCCACACCTGAAGAGGCGCTGCGGGGACTGCTCCACGGCACCATGAAATATAATGTGTGGAACAAGCTGGTCAGACGGGAGCTGTACGACAACAATCCCTTCCCCGCCGGCCACGGCATGGGCGAGGATATGACGATGATCCTGCTCTTTGCCCGCGCCAGACGCGTGGCCTACCTGCCCCAAGGTACCTATCATTATGTGCGGCAGAACGAGAACGCCTTCACCGCCGCACGCAGCGAAGAGTCCTACCGGGATCTGCTCTTCAATGCCAATCGGGTGATCGATGCCCTGACCGGAATCGTTTCCGAGGAGGACATGGCCTGCTTCAAACTGAATGTCAAGTTCCCCTTCCTCATCAGCAACCGTCGTGAGGACTACGAGCGCTGGCTGCACTGGTTCCCGGAGGCCAACAGCTATATTCCTGACCACCAGGTATCTGGCAGGGCACGCCTCCTCGAGCGCTGTGCGAGCTGGCATTTCTTCCTGCCCGTGAGACTACATTACCACCTCCTGCAGCACCTACAAGGATGAAGTTTTTCAAAGTCATCGCCATCATACTCTGCATCGCCGTCACCAGCATGTTCTTCTTCCCGTTCGAGTTCCGGGCATTGCCTCCCGGCATGAACACGAAGAAGATCATGGCAGCCCTGTCATTGGTCATCCTGCTGTGGAAGATGGTGCAGAGACAGGAACTCAAGGCCGACAAGAGTTTCCTCTACATCACCATACTCGCCGGACTGGTGTCGTTCTGCGGCATCTTATCCGTCACCTACAACAGCACCGAGGACTATACCTATGCCACCTATATCACCTCCTGCTGGGTGTGGTGGGGAGCGGCCTATACACTGTGTACGTTTATTGAATGGGTACATAAGCGAATAGATATAGAGCTGATTATTAGGTATTTAGCTGCAGTCTGTGTCTTTCAGGGTATCATTGCTCTGGTAATGGATAGTAACAAGGCCGTTAAGATGGCGATCAATTCTGTCGTTCTCCAGGAGGATATGGTCTTTTTGGGCAATGTTCATCGCCTATATGGCATCGGTGCAACGTTGGATGTGGCAGGTTCCCGCTTCGCTGCAGTCCTGGTGATGCTCATGTTCGCACTTGCCAACAACCGCTTTATCAAGCAATGGTATGAATACTTGTTTTACCTCTTGGCATTCATCATCATCACGGTGGCAGGAAATATGATTGCACGCACCACCCTGGTGGGCGTGATCTTTGCTTTCCTCTATCTGGCTTACGCGACATTCAGGAACTTTATTCTTCAGGAACAACATTCTTCTAACCTTTGGCACTGGATTGGTGGAACACTTGTAATCAGTGTTCCCCTGCTCATCTATTCCTACAACAACGATCCCCTCATGCAGAAACATCTGCGCTTCGGATTCGAGGGATTCTTCAACCTCGTCGAGAAAGGAGATTTCAACTATACGTCCAACGACCGCCTGAGAGAGATGTACGTCTGGCCCGACAATGCCAAGACATGGATCATCGGCGACGGTTATTTCGAAAATCCTTTGGAGACCGATGTCCATTACACGGGTGAGATCACTGAAGGATTCTACAAAAGTACCGACGTAGGCTACTCGCGATTCCTCTTCTACTTCGGACTCGTGGGCCTGGTCACGTTCTCGTTCTACTTCATCGAGGTCGGACGGACGTGCATGCACAAGTTTCCACATTGGCGCATGATGTTCCTCTTCCTGCTGCTGCTGCATTTCGCGGTGTGGGCCAAGGTGTCCACGGACATCTTCCTCTGCTTCGCACCATTCCTCTGTCTGGATCCCGAAAACGATAACGAAAACGAAGAACTTGAAGGTGACGAAGAAGATAGTGTATCTGATAGCCGGGACGTTTAATGCCGGAGGCATGGAACGGGCGATGACGGGCAAGGCCAACTGGCTGGCCAGGCATGGATATGATGTGACCATCGTGACCACCGACCAGCGCAGACGACCATCCTACTTCCCACTGGACGAGCACATCAGGTCCTACGACCTCGGCATCAACTACGACGAGACCAATGGGTCGCTGATCCGCAAAATCGCAACCTTCCCCTTCAAGCAATGGAGACACCAGAAACGGTTGACCTCCCTGTTGAAGCAGTTGAAAGCAGATGTAGTCATCTGCATGTTCAACAACGACGTCTCCTTCGTCCACAAGATTCAGGACGGAAGCCGAAAGGTGCTGGAAATCCATTTCTCCAAGAACAAGAAGCTGCAGTACGGACGCCGCGGACTCTGGGCACTGGCCGACCGATGGCGAACCTGGCGAGAGGAGAAACTGGTACGGAAATACGACCGCTTCGTCGTACTCACCCATGAGGACGCTGCCCTCTGGGGAAACATGCCCAATATCTGCGTCATCCCCAACGCACGCACCTTCTCACCCGACCGCCAGGCCGACCTCACCCGGAAACAGGTGCTGGCCATCGGACGCTACGACTACCAGAAAGGCTTCGACCGGCTCATCGACATCTGGGCGAAGGTTCAGGAGTTCGGGGGCGCAAGGGTTCAAGGGTGGCAACTCAACATTGTGGGCGACGGCCCGCTGCGGCAGCAGCTGCAGCAACAAATCCAGCGACTGGGACTCGAGGATTCGGTACGCCTCATGCCCCCGACATCGGATATCCAGACACTCTATCTCCAGTCGTCGGTCTTTGTCCTGACCTCCCGCTACGAAGGGTTACCCATGGTACTGCTCGAGGCCCAGGCTTGCGGACTGCCAATCGTGGCATTCGCCTGCCAATGCGGGCCTCGGGACATCATCACCGACGGCAGCGATGGGTTCCTGATTGCCGAGCAGCAGGAAACGCTGTTTGCACAACGCCTGGCCGAACTGATGCAAGACCCAGACCTGCGCCAACGCATGGGGCTGGCTGCCCGACAATCCTCCCAGCGGTTCTGCGAGGAAAGCATCATGCAACAATGGGAAAGCCTACTCTCGTAAATAGCCCAATTGCAGACCAGCAATCATAAATCGTAAATCGTAAATTGTCAAATCGTAAATTACTCGTTGTTTCTGCCGTAAACCTGCGCAAGGGCGGCACGCTGGCCATCCTGCAGGATTGCCTCAGAGCCCTGTCGGCAATGGCAGCCGAGGGCGGGTTCCGCATCGTGGCCCTGGTCCATCGCCGCTCGCTCTGCTACTATCCGGGCATCGAGTACATCGAGATCCCCTGGTCCGTGTGCAGCTGGATCCACCGCCTCTGGTGCGAGTACGTCACCATGCACCGCATCTCCCGCCGATTGGGCGACATAGACCTCTGGCTGTCGCTCCACGACACCACGCCGCGCGTCCAAGCCAAATGCCAGGCGGTCTATTGCCACAACTCCTATCCCTTCTTCCGCTGGCATTGGCGTCATCTGTGGCAGAACTACCGCATCGTCTGCTTCGCCCTCTTCACCCGTTGGTTCTATCGCATCAACCTCCACCGCAACGCCTTCGTCATCGTCCAGCAGTCCTGGTTCCGCGACGCCTTCGCACAGATGTTCCACTTGGACAAAAACAAAATCGTGGTGTTCCCACCAAAAGACTCTCCCCCCGCCCAAGACTCTCCCCCCGCCCTCCCTGTTAGGGAGGGAGCGGTTACCTTCAAGGACTGCAAAGCGAACACCTTCTCAGAACATTCCTTCAAGAACTGCAAAGCGGACACTTTCTCAGGACATTCCGCTCCCTCCCTGATAGGGAGGGCGGGGGGAGAGTCTGTAGATTCTGCTACTTTCACCTTCCTCTACCCCGCCTACCCCGACGTCCACAAGAACTTCGAGTGCCTCTGTGAGGCAGCACGGCAGTTGGAAGAGGAAGTGGGACAAGGACGATTCCAGGTGATGCTGACCACCGCGCCCGATTTCAACCGCTACAGCCGCTGGCTGCACCGCCGCTGGGGCAACGTTGCCTCCATCCGCTTCTGCGGATTCCTGAGTAAAGAACATTTAAATCAACAATATAACCAGACCCATTGTCTGGTCTTTCCCTCGCAGGTCGAGACCTGGGGACTGCCCATCAGCGAGTTTGCCCAAACCGGACGACCCATGCTCCTGGCCGACCTCCCCTACGCCCACGAGAGCGCTGCCGGCAGTTCATGCACCGCCTTCTTCAATCCCGATTCACCGAAGGCTTTGATGGAGCAGATGCGTGCGCTACTGCATAACGACACATCCTTCCTACAATCTATCCCCGTCCATACCCCCCTGCAGCCCGTGGCTGGCTCTTGGCGCGAAATCATCCTGAGAGGAATCTCGGAATAACGAATCTATGAATCCCGGAATCTCACGATGCCGACTAATTAACAGCTTATGCGAATTCTTCAACTCGGAAAATTCCACCCCCTGAAGGGCGGCGTGGAGAAAGTCATGTACGCCCTCGCAAAGGAACTGTCGGAGCGGGGCATTGACTGCGATGCCATGTTCGCCAGCAAGGACGGGCACGTAGAAGACATACAGCTCAACGAGCACTGCCACATCTACATCTGCCGCACCATCCTGGAGGCAAAGGCCACGATGATTGCACCCACGATGGTGACCACATTGGTGCAGATCTGCAACCGATATGATATCATCCACATCCACCATCCCGACCCCATGGCAGCCCTGTCGCTCTATTCCTCGGGCTTCAAGGGACGGGTCGTCCTGCACTGGCACTGCGACATCATCCGCCAGAACAAGCTCCTGAAGTTCTATCGCGCCCTTCAAAGTTGGATGATCCGGCGCGCCGACATTATCGTCGGCACCTCACCCGTATATCTTCAGGCTTCCGACGCACTGACGCACGTGCAGCAGAAGTGCCGTTGCATCCCCATCGGCATCTACGAGACCACCTCCGACCCCGCCACAGTCGCAGCCATCCGCCAGCGATACGCCGGAAAGCACATCGTATTCTCACTCGGACGTCTGGTGCTCTACAAAGGCTACGAGTACCTCATCAATGCAGCCCACTACCTCCCCGAGGACTATGTCATCCTCATCGGAGGCACCGGACATCAGCACACCCACCTCGCCGATGTCATCAACTCGCAAGGACTGCAGAACCGCGTGAAGCTTTTGGGATTCATCCCCGACGAAGAGCTGGGTTCCTATTTCCAGGCCTCCGAACTCTTCTGCCTCCCCTCCATCGACAAGCGCGAGGCATTCGCCATCGTGCAGGCAAAATCGATGCAACATGGTCTGCCCGTGGTCTCCACAGACATCCCCGGCTCAGGGGTGCCATGGGTCAACAAGAATGGCGTCTCCGGAATCACCGTGCCGCCCTGCGACAGCAAGGCGCTGGCAGATGCCATCATCCAGGTGTGCTCAGACGAACAGACCTACCAGCGACTCCGGCAGCAGGCACGCCAGCGCTACGAACAGCTCTTCCGCATGGAACGGATGATTGATGCCCACCAGGCACTCTACCGCGAAGTCTTGGAGCTTTGACTCATCCAATAACACATTTATCATATATAATGAAGAGATCCTTCGACATCTTACTGGCCATCTGCTCCCTGATCCTATTCGCACTGCCAATGCTCGTCATCTACCTCGCCATCTGGATTGGCGGGGGAGGCGACGTCATCTACAAGCAGGAGCGCATCGGCTACAGGGGACGCCCCTTCAAGCTGTATAAATTCCGCTCCATGAAGACCAATGCGGAGATGGACGGACATCCCATGCTGTTCCTCAACAACGATCCCCGCCTCACACGCATCGGGCGATTCCTCCGAGCACATCACCTCGACGAGTTCCCCCAGCTCTGGAACATCCTCCGCGGAGACATGTCCTTCGTGGGACCCAGGCCGGAGCGCCAGTACTTCATCGACCAGATCATCCAGCGGCGTCCGGACTACGTCCGCCTCTACGCCCTGCGACCCGGCATCTTCTCCCGAGCCACCCTCTACAACGGCTACACCGACACCATCGACAAGATGATCACCCGTCTGGACATGGACCTCGCATACCTCGAGGAACAGTCCCTGTGGCTCGACCTCAAGATCATCGGACTCACCGCCACCGCCATCATCACCGGCAAGAAATTCTGATGCGACTCAAGGCAGACCTCCAGCACCTCAACGTAGGCAAAGACCACTTCGTCATCGACCCCGACGGCGGAGCCATAGACCTCACGGATCTCTACTCCATGAACGAGGCGGCAGCCTATCTCTGGGAGCAGTTC
>CACXXT010000047.1 GCA_902771725.1 uncultured Bacteroidales bacterium | reverse complement strand
AACTGTATTCTGTATTTCTGTATTCTGTATTCTGTCTTTTCCTGAATATGGTTGACTCCATTTAGACCTTGTTTTTTAACATTTGCCTACCCGTACGGACTTGGTTGACTGCCTCGTCTGAGTACAGTTGACTACTTTCACTGGAGAGGTTGACTCTTTTCCTAATAACGTAGACTTCATCCTTATTTCAACTCCGCCACGTCGTGATGACGCAGCGGAGTTTCCATTTCTTCTCTTCAATAGACTAATATTAACTGGCTAAGGGTCACGCCGGGATCGGGGAGCTTATGTGCTTCTCCTGTTCATCGCTCCAATTTCAGCAAGAACGTGGAAGCGGGCAGGCCCTGGGCATTGTGGAGATCGGCATCGGTAAAGCCGCTCCAGCCGTAGCGAACGACATCAGGCCATTTCACCTCGGGCGAAGAAAGGAGAATCTTGTCGCCGTCTATCTGGATGGTGGCAGGATGGAAAAGGCCATCGTAACCAGCCAGCTCGAAGCCGCGGGTGACGGAGAGGCCGCCGGCGTTCTCGAAATAGATGCAAGCATGGGCTTTCTCCGTCCCAAGGTTAATGCCATAGGCCTTCACGGGGACAGGGCCTTCGCTGACGAACTGGTGACCATAGGTGTGGTGGAGGGCTTGCAGCGCCAAACGCTCACCCACAGGACGCTTGGTGCGATAGTGTACGTCGGCAGCATCACCAAGGTCGGTGGTTACCGCCATCCAAGTGTGGGGAAGCTCAGCGGCCAGGCGACGCTGGCTGTCGCGGAAGGCAGGCCACGAGGGACGGGGCAGGCTGCTGAGCTGAACAACGTAGAAGGGGAGGTCGGGTTTCCGCTGGAACTCGCAGTTCCAACGGCGGGCGAACTGCTGGCGCCAGGACTGCTCCAGCAGGCGGAAGAGGTGCTCATGGAGCTCGATGTTGTGGGCATTGCTCTCGCCCTGATACCACAGCACGCCCTTGATGGGCAGATGACCGAGCGGAGCGATGGCTGCTTCGAAGAGGTAGGCAGGGTCATAGGGATGGCGCTGCAGGGGATTCCGGGGCTGGGTACCCTCGGGCGAGCCTTCGGGAACACTGATGGCACGGGCGATGTTCTGCGTCATACGACCACGCGCCCAGGGCTGACCGAAGTCGCCGTTGCGCCAGTCGCGCAGGATATTAGGCAGTTCCCATTCCAGGGTGGTGCGGTCCACCCAAGACTCTGTCGTAGAGCCTCCTACGGCGTTGCAGATGATTCCGATGGGAATGTCAGGCAGGCTGTCGCAAAGCACGCGTCCGAAGTTGAAGGCCACGGCAGAGAAACTGGCCACGGAAGCAGGCGAAGCGCACTTCCATCCTTGGAACTCCATGTGATTCAGCTTGTTGGTGAAGTCCAGCACACTGTCGGGCCACTCCACAGCATCCGTGCGTGCGCGCGCCGGCATATTATAAAGGTGCAGGCGACCAGCGAGGCGGGCGGCATCGGCAAGATCCTGATCGAGGGTGTTGCACTGGTCCACACGCAGCTCCATGTTCGACTGCCCGCTGGCCAGCCACAGGTCGCCGAAGTACAGGCTGTCGATTGTCAGGGTCTGCGCCTTGGCTTTCGTGAGGTTCTCGAGCTCGAAGGGATACCTTGAAGGATAATAGGAACAATAGTGATCCACAGGCAATGGTGTGGTCGTGAAGCGGAGCGTGTAGGGTCCTCCGGCTTTCATGTGAGGCAATTCCATCCACCACGAGCCATCGGCCCGGCTGAAGGTCTCACCCTCATCCACCACTTTTCCATCCTTGCTCAGCACACGACGGATCTTGCAGCGTGCGTCGGCCATGCCCTCAATCAGCAGGTGCTCGTCGCGAGGAAGGACCATACCGCTGGAATAGACGGGCGGCAGGCGCAGCCCCCCGTAGTCGCCTGTGAGGGCTCCATAGACCGTGCGAGCCAGGATCTGCGCACCCTCAGGATTGGGATGCAGGGCATCGGGGAAGAGGTCTGGGCGCGAGTGCAGGGGCGTGTTGAGGTCGATTAGCTGTACGTTAGCACCGCCGGCCACTTTACGGATGGCTGCCTGAATCTGGGCGTGCCAGTCGCGCGTGCCGCTCTGGAAGCGGGCATGGCGGTCGAAGATCGGTGTCATCAGGCAGATGAGCACGCGTGCTTCAGGATTCGCCACGAGGAAGCTGTCGATGAGCGCGCGGTAGTCGGGAATGAAGTCTTCCTTCCAGTCGGGCCAGTCGCGCGGGTCGGTATCGTTCAGGCCCAGGTGGATGACCACCCAGTCGGCCTTGAAATCCATCGCCTGGCGGAACTCAGGCTGCTGCATGTAGGGACGATGGCCACGATTGAGCAGGGTGGCTCCTGAACGCCCGAAATTGCCTACCTCGAAGCGACCTGAGCCGTAGGTGGCATCGAGCAGCTGCTGAAGACGAACGGGATAGGCATCGCGGTCGCGATTGCGAAGGCCATAGCCATAAGTAACGCTGTTGCCCACACAGGCAACGCGGAGCGGGCGCTGAGGAACGGCTTTCGGCTTCTTGGCGAAAAGGGGGAGGCCAAGCAAGAGAAGAATGCAGAAACAAAGGAGTCGGAATGAGGTTTTCATAAGATATGATAAGAAAATGGTTAGAATTCAACATAGGGTTCGAGCCGCCGGATGACGTCGGCAGAGAAGTCTGGCAGCAGGCTGAGGTCTTGGAGTGAGTGCAGGCGCCCCTGGACACGCCGATAGTCGGCGATGGCCTTGGCGCGGGCGGAACCGACGTAGGGATGGCGTGCAAGTTCGCCGGTGGAGGCGGTATTGAGTTTCAGTTTGCGATAGACGCCGGTCTGGATGACAAACCAAGCTTGCAGCTCAATGGGGAGATTCTCTATTTCAGAAAGTTGTTCTACGGACGCAAAACCGCCAAGGCGGTCGCGATAGCGGACAATCTGACGTGCACGGTAGGAGGCTATGCCTGGCACTTTCTTCAGAGTGGTGGTGTCGACGGTGTTGAGGTCGAGGTGGGTGAGTTCTGCGAACTTTTCCTGACGGGGGAAGGAAGGGCTCTGGGAGGCATCGGGAGAAGTACCGTCCACTGCAACTGAGGAAACAGAAGAGGGAGCACCCGAGGGCAAAGCCTCAGAAACAGAAGAGCCAGGAGAAGCAGTAGCAGTAGTAGAAGAAGACGTGCCAGAGGGAACAGAAGCCTCACGGGCAAGGGCGTCGCGGTCGTAGTAGCGGTAAGCCTCGCCTATGCGAATGGAGGAGGCAAGGCGATTCCAAAGTTCAGGCGTCATGCCGGGCAGACGCTGGAAATCTTCAGTCCGATGGTAGCGGCCTCCGCGGGCCCGATACTTATAGATGGCACGCACCTGCCAAGGCGCAAGGCCCAGGCGAAGGAGCGTCGTGGAGTCGGCGGTATTGGGATCGAAAGGGAAGGTCTCTGGCTGCTGGACGGGAACGGCGTAATACTCTGAGGAAGAGGAGCCATTGGACATCGGGGAACCATGCCCCGACAAGGCAGCACTGTCTGCCCCACCCCATTCTGCCTCGAGCGAATCCATGCCTGCCTCATCCAGCCGGACCATACTGCTACGAGGTTGCAAGAACCAGCGGTCCAGGAGCACGCCTACCCACATGGCAAGAACTACGGCCATGAAGAAAAGCAGGACAAGACGATCAGAACGATTGAGGCGCATGGAATACCGAATACAGAGAATTGTTCAGAACCAGAAGCTTAGGGGATTATCCCTCATGGGCCAACCCCACAATCTCGCGAACAGAGGTGAAGCCATGGCGGTCAAGATAATCCTCAATCCCACGGGCCACCTTGACAGTCACAGCCGGATCGATGAAGTTGGCGGTGCCTATCTCGATGGCCGAAGCGCCTGCCAGGAGGAACTCCACAGCATCTGTGGCATTCATGATGCCTCCGAGCCCGACGATGGGAATCTGCACGGCCTCGAACACTTGCCAAACCATCCGCAGAGCCACAGGCTTCACGGCAGGACCGGAGAGGCCACCGGTACCTATGCTGAGGATGGGGCGACGCTTCTCTGCATCGATGGCCATGCCCATCAACGTGTTGATGAGTGAGACGGCATCGGCACCCTCGGCCTCCACGGCACGCGCGATGTCGGCAATGGAGGTCACGTTGGGCGAGAGCTTGACGATGAGCGTCTTAGGATAGACGGCACGGACGGCCTTGACAACAGATGCCGCACCCTCACAGGTAACGCCGAAGGCCATGCCTCCCTGCTTCACATTCGGGCAGGAGATATTCAGTTCGATGGCCGGGATGTCATCCAGCTCAGCTATTCGACGGGCACATTCTGCGTAGGTCTCAGGGCTATTGCCGCTGACGTTGACCAGCACGGCTGTGTCTATCTGCCGCACTTCCGGATAGATGTGCTGGCAGAAGTAATCAACACCCTTGTTCTGCAGGCCCACACAGTTCAGCATTCCCTGCGCCGTCTCGGCCATGCGCGGATAGGCATTTCCCTGACGCGGTTCCAAGGTGGTTCCCTTGACGATGATGCCTCCAATCTCTGCGAGATCTACGAAGTCCGCAAACTCCAGGCCGTAGCCGAAGGTGCCGGAGGCCGTCATGACAGGGTTCTTGAGCTCCAAGGCTCCAATTTTGGTATGTAAATCAGCCATATAGCAGGTGAACGAAAAGAATTACCATTTAAGTTTGTCGGTGGAAAAAACAGGGCCTTCCTTGCAGACGCAGACGTTGCCGTCCACGGTGTCCTCGACACAGCAGAGACAAGCGCCCAGACCACAAGCCATCAGGTTCTCGAGCGATGCCTCGCAGGGAATGCCCTTCTCGTGAGCCAGACGGGCCACGGCCACCATCATCGGTTTCGGTCCACAGGTGCAGATGCGAGAGAAGGTAGCTGTTTGCCAGAGCGAGTGCTGAGTGACGAATCCGCGCTCTCCGGCAGAACCGTCCTCGGTAGTGAGGTGAACAGCGCCGAGGCGGCGGAAGTCATCCAACTGCAAGAGGTCATCGGCAGAGCGGGCACCCAGAAGGAAGGTGGGCTTATAGCCGAGCGCCGCCAATTCCTGCCCCAGATAGAGCAGCGGAGCAGTGCCTACGCCTCCGCCCACGAGCAAATATGACTGTGCCTCGAGGTTTTCCCTCGAGGATGCGGCTCCCCGCTCAGAGGCAGCACCCCACTCAGAGGCAGCTTCCTCCGGCAACGTGAAACCACGCCCCAGCGGGAGGACTACATTCACAACAGCCCCCTCCGTGAGAGCTGCTAAAGCACGAGTGCCAGCGCCCACGGCATGAACGAGCAACCACAATTCGTTGCGCTGGCGGTCGACAAGATTGATGCTAATAGGACGGCGGAGAAATGTCGTGGGCGAGCCATCCACGCGCACCTCCACGAACTGCCCGGGAAGCATCTCCGGAAGCGGTTTATCGGGGTCGGTCAACTGCAACAGGACATAGCCGGGACGAGGCTGGGTGGTGCGCCGGAGTACCAGGTCCAAAATATACTTTTTCATACCTTAATATATAAAAAGGAGATTTCTTACATCAAAAAAGGAGTATTTCCGAGCGCAAAGATACGACATTATTTTCATTGAGCCTCCATTTTCGACTACTTTTCTTCCTTCATCTCACAAAAACTACGCACAATTGTGCCAGTGAACTGAAGAAGAAGGAGGAAAAATAAAAAGGGAGCCTTGCCCTCACGGGTTCGAACTCCCTTTTTGGCCGCTGAAGAAAATAAGGAGTAGAAACGGAAATTGTGCGGCCAGCATTCTTGGGTAAAAGTGATATATGAATGTGTCTTATTTGTCAGTAGGACGAAATCTATTTATCGGTCTTCAGCACAAAGGTCTCGAGCATGCCATCATCGTATATGACTTGTATCTCTCTCACCCTCCGCTGCGGTTTGTCAACATATTTGATTATCTCCCTCACAATGGCAGGTGCTTGCTGAAAGGCCTCGGACTGGGCTGTATCCCCAACTACCGGCTGACCGGAATTGAAGAGAGGGGAACCTGCATCTTCCTGACGAACGCCTTCGCCACCGATGACGGGTTTGCCCGTAGCGTCGTCTGATGGATCTTGGACTGCCTGTCCGTCCATCGACATATCGCCTTCGCCAAACATCATCCAATTCGTACTAATATCAGGGAACCGTTTGTGGATTGCTTCGACAAGACGGCTGGTCGTCTGAGTCCGACCATTCAAGATACTAGAGAGAGAAGATTGCGATATTCCAATGGCCGCAGAAAACTCTTTCTGGGACATTCCTTCGCGTATCATCACCTGGCGAATTCTTTCTTTCATCGTATCTTTATTCTATAGTATTTTGGGTGCGAAAGAGGGGTTTTTCCTCTGTTTGGCGCTGCAAAGTAAGAAAAAAGATTTCATTCCACCAAATTTTGGAATAAAAATCTTAAATATTTTCTTCTGAATAGTTTTCTTTTTTAAAGTTCGGAAATCTGAATTCTCATTATTGAAAGTTTAGATTCGTAAACTCAAACTTAAAAGTATCCATTTCCAAAATTCTAAACTTTCAACTTTAATTATTTCCCGTAAAAAGCTGAGCCACCACCAATTACCACCAATAACAAGTGGTGAATTCATTCCCGAACCAGCCATTTTCTCGAATTAAGACAAAAGGCGATTATCCACAAATACAATATTCATTATCAAATCGCAGTATTACAATATGTTATCATGTAAAATTCACATAAAATCCACATTCATTCATATATTCAAATCGCCAAATTCACAGTTTAGACTTCCGAATTTACGAAAACAAAAGTCTCTTTTCGGGAAGAAAACTCCCTCCCCTCTGCGCTTTAGAATTTACAAATGTGAATTCAACGAAAAATACGATTTAGCTTTCAAAAGCTTAAGAATTGTAAAGATGAAATCCAAGCTCCAAAAATCGACGAGAAACGCCCGCACCCGAAAAGTTGTGCAGGCAGCTTTTTCCACACGATTCTCAGGACGTCTAAAAAGTAGCTAAAAGGCTTGAATAAAGAGAAATAGCATACAAAAATCCTGTTCCCAGATTCTCGCAAAATAGCACCAGAATCAGTGCAGGATCCGGAATACGAGCTCTTTCAGGAGGTCACCATCAGCTGTTTTTTGGCCTCCCACCCCCTTGGAAGCGGCATCTGTTTTGCGTATTTCATCCAGAATGTTGAACACCTGCATTGCGGTGTAGTGCCGCATGGCCGGCAGCACATCCCTCCGCGCTTGCCAAACAGACAGCTCCAACCATGCAGCGATCCCCTCCTCCGACTTCACCGGAGAATAGAACGCTAGCATCAAATTGGTGTAGAAACGGAACAAAGTAGCGAGAACAGGCTGAAGGGCGAAGTTCTTTGGATTGCTGTCAAAGTATTTTACTATACGATTTGCCTTCATCACATCCTTGAGTGCAAGGGCGGACACCAACTCGAATGCGTTATAGTCCTTGCTGATTCCAATGTGATCCTGAATGAGCTGGGAATCGATTCGAGTTGAGTTGGCAGCACCCTGCCCTGCCTGAATAGCAAGGACGAGCTTGTCCAACTCTCCTGCAAGGCGGTTGAGATCCGCGCCTACGTGTTCACAAAGTATCTGGCACGCGTCTGGCGCAATCTCAAGGCGTTTGCGACGGACGTAAGCGTTTACAAATGAGGGTAGTTCCCGCTCATAAAGTTTGCGCGATTCAAAGAGTATTCCAGCATTCTGGATCTCGGTTGCGAGCTTGGTACGGCGGTCTAGGGTACCGTTTTTGTGGCAAAGGATGAGCACGGTGGACAGGAGCGGCTTCTGGAGATAGAAAGCAAGCACTTCACGGTGCTCCAGGGTCTGTGCCTCTCGTACGAGAACCACCTGACGCTCTGCCATCATAGGGTAACGTTTGGCTGCATTCACGACCTCCTCACCCGTGGTTTGGGGGCCATAGAGTATGGTGAGATTGAAGTCCTTCTCGTCCTCTGTGAGGGCCTTCTGAACGATGTATTCCGAGACACGATCGATGTAATAGGACTCCTCGCCCATCAAGTAATAGACGGGTTTGAAGACACCCGCCTGCACTTGGCGGACAATCTCTTCGTAGGTAATGCCGGTTTTCTTTGCCATATTGATATAAATACCCGAAGCTACCAGTCGAACTTCAGATGCTTGACGGTCTTGTCCTCCTGCTTGATTTTCTCGAGCGACTGAATTCCGATGAGGACATGATCGTGGACATACTCGGATGTGACATGGTGGTCGCTCTCTGCGGTCTTCACTCCATCGGGTGTCATGGGGTTGTCTGATACGAGCAGCAACGCACCCGTGGGAATATGGTTGGCAAAGCCGGTGGTGAAGAGCGTTGCCGTCTCCATATCCACGGCCATAGCGCGTGTGGTGCGCAGGTAATCCTTGAACACATCGTCGTGTTCCCAGATGCGGCGGTTGGTGGTGTAGACGGTACCGGTCCAGTAGTCGTGACCTGCATCCCGAATAGCAGAACTGACGGCACGCTGAAGCATGAAAGCCGGCAGGGCTGGTACTTCGGGGGGATAGTAGTCGTTGCTGGTTCCTTCACCTCGAATGCCTGCCAGGGGCAGAATGAGATCGCCCATCCTGACCTTGGCCGGGATGCCCCCACACTTGCCCAGGAAGAGGCATGCCCTGGGATGGATGGCACTGAGGAGATCCATGATGATAGCGGCATTGGGCGACCCCATGCCGAAGTTGATCATCGTGAGCCCGTCGGCGGTGGCCATGCGCATGTTTGCATCGTAGGCTGGCGTCTCGATGCCGAAATGCTCGCAGAAGATATCGACGTAGTTGTTGAAATTGGTCAGCAGGACGAATTCCGTGAAGTCCTCAAGGGGGTGCTTGGTATAGCGAGGCAACCAATTTTCGACGATTTCCTGTTTCGTTTTCATAGTTCGTTTCGTTTATTCGAGTGCAAAGTTAGCACTTTTCGGCGGGAAAACATGGATTCGCGGTCTTTTTATTCGTGAAAGCGGCGAATAAATCGTATTTTTGCGCCATGAAAACAGATTTCCGTCAGAAATACCCCCCTCTGAATCTCCCTCCAGCCCCTCTAAGACTGAGCGAACAGGATGGCGAGCCAGCGGTGTTCGACCCTCTGCGCCGGCGCATCGTCCGCCTGACTCCTGAAGAATGGGTCCGGCAGCACTTCACGTCCTTCCTGATCCTCGAAAAGAAGTATCCGGCAGGACTGCTGGGGAATGAGGTTTCACTGACGCTGAACGGCACAGCCCGGCGCTGCGACTCTGTGGTGTACGGTCTGGACGGACTTCCACGCATGATTGTGGAATATAAAGCTCCCACCGTCGCGCTCACCCAAAAAGTATTCGACCAGATTAGCCGCTACAACATCGTGCTGCGAGTGGAGTGGCTCATTGTCTCCAACGGCTTGCAGCACATCTGCTGCCATGTGGACATAGAAAAAGGCACTTATGAGTTTGTCTCACAAGTGCCTTCGTATGAGGATTTATAAGTGCCGTTACTTCACGACCACCTTCTTTCCATCCCGGACGTAGATGCCAGCCCTGGGCTGTGCGACGCGGCGGCCGTCTATCGTGTACCACTGGCTTGCGGAATTAGCAGCACCATTGGTCAGCGATTGTACTCCCGTAAATGACTTAACCACAATGTGAGCGGTGTCATAGGTGCGGGTTGCATTAGCGGTGGGGGCGAAGAAAGCACGGAAAGGAGCTATCTGGCCACCCGCACGGACAAAGTCCGAACCCTGCTCATTCAGTGCCAGCACGCCATCGGTCGAGCGCTCGGCCATGATGCCTTCCATCTTGAAGTTCTGACCCGTCAGAATGGCAGAGAAGGTGGTTCCGATGAAAGTCTCGCCTCCAGCGAACGTAACGGTCAGCTGGCCATCCTTGGCGGGGAATCCGATGAGATAAGGTACGTTGGCCTCGAACTTGTCGGCACCGGAGAAGTAGACGTTCTGGGCGCGTTCATCGCTGAATTCAACGAGCTGGAATGCAGCATTGGCACCCTTCCAGGAGACTGTCTGGCCATCGGCTTTCACAGACTGGACATCGAAGGGAAGTACGATGGATTCCCATCCGGCCTGACCCGTGAAGGCAGGTTTGATGGTGCGTGTGTAACTAATGTTCTTGGCCACAAATCCGATAGGCGTAACGAAAGGATAGCCATCCTCTATTGCGATGTTCTCAGCCTCTGACCCGATGATAACGTTCTTGGTCATTGAGCTGGGTACCTTGGCACCAGACTCGAAGAAATAGAGGGTGTTGGGCGTTCCGCCGGCGACACTTGCGAGCGCGTTCTCGCCCTTGAACTGGACGGCAATGGCTTTCTCGGGTACGTTCATTGCAGATGTAACCTTCACTCCTTCACGATTGCCTTCAATGTCGTAGACGATAGCTCCATTAAGGTAGTACACGACATTGCTCTGGCTACTATAGAGTTCCGTCGATCCGTCGCTTGCGAGCACACGGGGCCAGTAGAGGTATCCTTCGATCAAACCCGGGAACTCAAAATGGACACTCTTTTCAGAGGACGCAGGCACCTCGATTTCCTTCCAGTAGTACGTCATATCAACTTGAATACCCGTCTCCGGATCGTGTTGCGAGCAGAGGAATGCCACACGTTCTTTGAAGTCCACGCTGGTGGTATTCTTGACCTTGATGTCGCCACTAAGGAGTCCATATACCACTCCTTCTTCTTCGACATTAGCGACTTCCATATCGGTCACAGCTATACTTGCCGTAGCTCCATGGCTGGAGTTCACGATCAACGAACCAGCCTGAATAGCGGTGCGCATATCGGGGGTCACATCGAGCTGGAAGGTTCCAGCGGCGGCAGGAGTGAAGAAGAAGGTGATTTTAGAAACCGACTCTGCGGGCAGACTCACACCGAGTTGTGCCAGAGGAGCGTAGTCCTGGCGCAGGTAGAGCGAACCGTAGTACTCGTCGCCTGTATTCTCAATCTCCACGTCGAGAGCCAAAGGCACGCCTTCCATGGGTATGGTCTGGGGACGTATGCTCTTGACCATAAGGTTGGGCACAGGCAGAACAATCTTCGACTGAACCTCGCCTCCACTGATAACGGTTTCGACATAGCTGATCTTGGGGTTCAGCGATGAGCGCCATTCAGAGTCGGTAGTCAGCTTGGCGATGGGCAGGATTTTGTAGGTACCGTCTGCCAAGCCCTTCACCGGGAAAATGACATCTACATAACCCTGGTTGAGTTGGAGATCAGCCGACTTCTGCCATCCTTCTATGGGCTGGAGGCTACCGTCTGCCTTCAGGTAACCGATACCGAAGTTGAAGACGTTGGTGCCCTCAACCTGGCTGTAGTAGGTGGCATGGATTTCATGGCCACTCACACTGACGAGTTGAGTAATCATGCGGTACTGCTCATTCTTCACGTCCTGGCCTCGGTTGGGTTCAATGCCTATGATGGCATCCTGAGTCATGCTGTAGCCGTCGGCGGAGTTACTGGCTCCCACACCAGCCGAGCTGCCGGGATTGCAGACGCTGAGGAGGAAGTATCCATTGCAGAAACCGCCCCATCCCCAGTTGATGTGGAAGTAGTCATCGCTGCTGTAGCCATCGACGACGAAGGCGTGGCCGCCACCAGTGGACTGGCCACCCATGATTACTACTCGTTGCTGCTTCAGTTCGTTGTAAATCATCTCGTTCCACTCAGCGAGGAGGTAATTGGAGCGCTCCACGTGGCGGGTGCTGGCCGCATAGTTGAAGTACTTCTGGAAAGCGCCCGGCACGACGCTATTGGAAGCCGAGGAGCCGCCGGAGGCATCCGAACGGTAGTCCATGCCAACAGAAGCGCCCGTGGCTGCTATTAGCGTGGCTACGGCCGAGATTTGCTCGTCGGTCTCCGTGCCGATGTATTCGTAGAGCATGTTGCCCCAGTCGAATTTGGTGCCCGCAGGAACTTCGGGAACAGAGATGTGGCCCAGCCCCGTGAACTCCACGGCGCAAGTGTAGGCCGGGATGGTAGCCTTCGTAGCCTCGGGCCATTGCCAGTACTTCATCACCTGGGACATCGCCGTGGCCACACATCCAGCCACGGTCATGCCATACTTCTCGACATTGAAGAAGATGGGGCATGCGCGGTTGAAGGGGTCGGACTGATCCCAAATCGTCTGCAGCAGGGGGCTGATGGCGCGCTTGATGGTCACGCGGCGTGGAGCCGTCTGCCCAGTCTGTGCATTGAGCATACGAATCTCAGCAGCATAGCCGTCGAGGAATGACCTCAGAGGTGCAGGGCAGGTGGCCACGTCGAACGTGCCTTCGTCGGCATATCCGAGGACAGCCGGAGTACGATCGTCAGCACTGACGACCACGAATCCCTGGCCGGACCCTACATTGAAAATGAAATAAGCCTCGTCGGCCACACCAATGGTGAGGCTCTGGCGGGCGGGAGCCAACTTCATGCCGGACTTGCCCTGCACATTCTTCAGGAGGAATGCGCGGGCTTCGCCCAAAGCCTGCTCACGGCTCACGGGTGCTGCACTGACGGCCAGCGTCAGCATCAACACACCCAGGAGGGAATAGAATTTCTTCATAAGAGGGAATCGTTATTTAGATACTAATCATTTGAATTTGCCCGCAAAGATACGTTATTTTGAGACATGAACCAAAAAAAATCCGCAGCTTTTTATGCTGCGGACCTTATTTGTATATGTTTTCTAAGAATATCGCTGCTTTTTAAAGCTTTACGTTCACTCCCACGCCGACTACATCGTTCGTACGGAAGAAGTCATTGTAGCCTGCTATTTTCATGCCGGGATTGCCCAAAGCCTGGCCCAAGCGAGCCCCAAGTCCATTGAAGTCTTCGTAGTCCACGCGGTAGTGCTTGTACAGGGTCTTGAAGTACGCCACGTCGATGGCCACCTTCTTCGAGACGTTGAAACGTGCACCAAGTCCTATGCTGTTGCTATTCGTTACGAAGCTCATATCGCTGATATACTGGCTGTTGTCACCCAGCCCATAGTTCGTGGTCTGCCATCCGGCGGAAACGGTCACCCAGTCCTCGATGTCCCATTCCACACCAGCCAGGATTTCCCAGGTCTGGCCGTCGAGTTTCTTCTGACGGTCATCGGCCTGCGTTGCCTGCTTGTCGAAGTAGATGTGTCCGCCCACGTTCAAATGGAGGTTGGTGAGCGGGTTGTACTGGGCGCCCACGGTCAGCAGGGCGGGGATATCTGCTGCCACCTTCACTCCGTCGTCGTAGTTGGCCAGGCCGGTGGTGTTGACATGTGTTTCATTCTTCAGGCGCAGACGAGTCTTGAATTCGTACTTGGCAGCCACGTTCCATTGGTCGTTGATGCGCCAGTCAATGCCGAGTATCGGTGTGACTCCGAATCCGCTCTGATCCACTTCCAGCGTGCGGTTCTGCACGAGAGCCGATGCAGCAGTAGCCGTAGGCTCAGGCAAGTTGAGACCTGCCACCAGCCCCTGAGCCGGAACGCTCTGGTTTGCAGGCAGCCCCATGGCAGCTGCAGCGGCGGTGGTGTGCACGGCCAGGTCGCCCATGTAACCCTCATAGAAACAGCTGGCGTATACTCCGCGCAGACCGGCACTGATATTGAGGTTCTCCAGCACCTTGTATCCACCCTGAAACTGGAATCCGTAGTAGTACTGACGCCCCTTCATCCAGCTGTTGAGAGAGTAGCCGTCGACCACGGGGTTAGCTGCAGTTCCGAGAGCTCCTCCGCTGGCCGCCTGGGCGATGCCGTTGAATGCCGTAGGCAACATGGCGGCGATACTCTCGAAGGAACCCAGGCCGTCCTCGAAGTCACACTTTCCTCCACCACCTCCGAGGGCGAAATGGAACATGGCACTCCAGCGATCCTGCACGTAGGCTACGTCCAGAGCTGGAATGATGGGAGCCTTGGCGCGTCCCTTGAACTCTTTTTCGCCGGTAGCATTCCTTCTGCCGTTGGCCGTTCCGAGCTGGAAGAAGCCTCCGGGCACTTCGTTGTACCCGAAGTTGGCGGTAACATCGCGGTTCTGGAAGGCACTCTGGATGTTGAAGCTCAGGTGCCAGCCGTTATCGAGGAAACCGATTCCTGCGGGGTTCGGATAGAGGGCGTTGATGTCTATTTTGCCGTCCTGCGCAGGATTGCGGAGGAAAGCTGCATTGTGGTTTGTGTTCGTGACATAGCCGCCTGCCTGGGCAGAAATAGCCAATGAGAGGGCAGCGGCCATCGTGAGTAGATTTTTCTTCATTTTGTCCGATTTTTGAGGTTTGAAGTTACTTTTTCTCTGAAATCGGGCGCAAAGGTACGTCAAAATGACGAAACTGACAAACAAAATGCACAAAAAGTTTCTTCAAGTGCTGCACAAAGCACTCTTTCTTGTGCAATCTGTAATGGAATGTAGCTTCCGCCAGTCAGGGGACAAACGTGCGCAGGGCTGCTTCCATCTGGCGCAATAAATCGCGCTTAGGGGAGTGGGGAGAGTAGACGAAGCCCTCGCAGACCAACACTCTGGAGGCCACCGTGTCCACGCGCTCCAGAGCCACAAAGGGCCCTCCCAGCGCACCATTCTTCAGTTCCCAGAGGCCATGCACCTCCTGAACCACCTTATTATGAATCACGCGCGTGCGCGCGAGAATCAAAGGAGCACGAGAGGATTCGGCGGAAGATCCGGAGGAAGATGTGCCGGATACACTTTCGGGGAGAGCGACGTCGGAGGCATCGGAGGCCGCAGATGGCCTGACTCTAGCCGTCTGCATCCATTGTCCGGCCCTGGCTCCGGGGATGTTGGCACAGAGGACGCTGTCGTGCTTCTGAACGAACTGCTCCGGCGAAAGCGGGCGTCCGTCCCAGGAGTAACTGTAGTATATGAAGTTCTGGTCCTTGTCGTTCAGGTTCGTGCCCGTCCAGAGGAAATCCCGCCCCACCTTGGAGGCACGGAATGCGGGCGGCACACATACCTCATGTCCGCAGAGGGCCAGGAGCGAGTCGCGTGTGCGACTATCATGCTTGCGGCGCAGGTTGGCCGCTTCGCACTCCAGCTCGTGGTCTACGAAGAGATCCGTGAGGCGCTGGCGCTGGGCGCCCAAGTACTCTGCCAGCTCATGGGGTGTGCGGGCCGATGCCTTCACCTCTATCTGGGGTCTGGCCAGGGCATCCAGCGCCACGGCCAGGAGCGGGCGTTGCTGCTTCGGGTCGGTGTCTACGAGCAGGCGGTTGCGGAACGTGCGCCAGGGAGTCAGGTTCACATCCGTGTAGGCCACATCCAGCCGGAACATTGCCTCGTGCTGGGGCAGCACCGGCGTACTCCCCTGGAGCACAGCATCCAGCGTGTCGCGCAACTCGCCCGCATACAGGCCACGGGGAATCACCAGTACGAGTTCGTAGGGCAGGCCGCGCGAAGGTGGTTTCTGTGCCAGAGCGTCCTGCCCGGCCGACTGCTTCCCTGCCCCGCCCCTGCAGGCCACAGGCAGCAATGCTCCCGCCATCAGCGTCAGCGCCATCAACATTCCGGATGTAGCGTGTCTCATATTCATTCTCTTAGCTTTTTCGGCCACAAAAGTACGCTTTCTGCGCCATTCCTGCAATTTTTCGTGCCACAAAGTGCGGAAAATCAGCAATTATGCGTATATTTGCCGCGCAATGAAGAAGATTCCCCTACTCCTCCTGGGCTGCCTCGTGGCCTCCGCTACCGCTTTCGCCCAAGCCTGGTCGCCCGACAATGGCGACGGCACCTACACGAACCCTGTGCTCTTTGCCGACTACAGCGACCCTGACGTCTGCGCCGTTGGTGAGGACTACTACCTGACGGCCTCGTCCTTCAACTGCGTTCCCGGTCTGCCCATCCTCCACTCGCGCGACCTCGTGAACTGGACCATCGTAGGCCACGCCCTGCCCCAGCTGCTGCCGCGTGAGCTCTTCGACCAGCCCCAGCACGGCAAGGGCGTCTGGGCACCCAGCATCCGCCACCACGCCGGGGAGTTCTACATCTACTGGGGCGACCCGGACCAAGGCATCTTCATGGTCCATGCGGCCGACCCGGCCGGAGTGTGGTCGGAGCCCGTGTGTGTCATTCCCGGTCGGGGGATGATAGACCCGTGTCCTCTCTGGGACGACGACGGGCGCTGCTACCTCGTCAATGCCTGGGCAGCCAGTCGCGCTGGACTGAACTCAGTGCTGACCGTGCGGGAACTCTCGGCCGACGGCACACATGCCATCTCTGCACCTTGTATCGTCTTCGACGGCGGCCAGACCAACCATACCTGCGAGGGACCTAAGTTCTACAAACGCCAGGGACAGTACTGGATCATGTGCCCTGCCGGAGGAGTCGCCATGGGGTGGCAGCTGGCCATGCGCTCATCCTCGCCCTATGGTCCCTACGAAGCCCGCCGCGTGCTGGAACAGGGCGACACGGACATCAATGGGCCTCATCAGGGTGCATGGGTCCACACGCCCTACGACGAGGACTGGTTCCTGCACTTCAACGACCGCGGCCCCCTCGGGCGCGTGGTATATCTCCAGCCCGTGGACTGGTCTTCCGGATGGCCCATCATGGGCGACGGCGGACGACCCCTGCAGCGCCACCAGAAGCCCCGCAGCTCCTCCACCCTCGTCCAGCAGCCACAGACCTCCGACGAGTTCGACTCCGGCCGCCTGGGCCTGCAATGGCAATGGCACGCCAACTACGACCAGCTCTACGGCATGCCCACCTCCGACGGCCACTTCCGCCTCTACACCGCAGATCTCCCCTCGCCTTTCCAGAGCCTCTGGCAAGTGCCCAGCCTGCTGCTGCAGAAGACACCCTCAGACCGCTTCAAGGTCACTGCCCGCGTGCGCCTTGCAGCCAAGGAGGACGGGCAGTACGGCGGCCTCGTGATGATGGGGCGCGACTACTCTGCCCTCGTCGTCCGGCGGCAGGGCGATGCCTTCGAGCTCCAGCGCCACACCTGCATCGGAGCGGACGAAGGGCAGGCCCAGTCGAGCACCACGCTGGCCACCATCGCCCCCAGCGACCGCGACACCATCCCCTACTCGCCCGCCACGTACCTCGACATCTATCTGCGCCTGAGTGTGCGCCAGGGCCAGTGCCGCTTCGCCTACAGCCTCGACGACCGGCGCTACCACGATGCCGGCCCTGCTTTCAGCCTGAAGGAGGGCAAGTGGATTGGTGCCAAATTCGGATTCCTGGCTCTCTGCAGCGACCGCCACGCCAACCGCGGTTGGATGGACATCGACTGGATCAGAGTAACAGGTGAATGACTATTCTGAGCAGGAATAGACATCTCAACACCCTAAGAAAGATTTCAGTTATTTCAGTTTTCAGTTTTTATCTGAATACCCCCTCCGAAGTCGCGGTGGGGACGGCTTTAGATTTAGTATTATTATATATAATAATATATAATAATACTACTAATAAATAAGAATAAATAAACTACTATCTATCCCCCTTATGCTCCTACCACCCCCCATGCGTAATAAAACTGAAAACTGAAATAACTGAAATCTTTTTAGAGGAAACTGAAATCCACACCACATCCGTACGAAACAAATCGCACGTCCGCACGAAACAGCCCGCACGGCCGTACGTATTCCCCCGCACGTCCGCACATCCTACTGCGCCTGCTGGATGATGTGCAGGTCGCGCTGCGGGAAGGGGATTTCGATGTGATTGCGGTTGAGGGTGTCGTAGATGGTCTCCTTGACCTGCCCTGCCAGAGCATATTTCTCCTCCACCAGCATCCAAACGCAGACGAAGAGATCCACCGAACTCTCGCCGAAGTCCGAGAAGACAACACTGACGGGGCGATCGGGGTCGCTGACGGGTTCGCCCGTGGTGGCACTCTTGGCCGTACAGACCGGAGCCAAAGCCTCCGTGAGCAGCGCACGAACCTGCTGAACATCAGTACCGTATGCTACACCAACGGGAATCTTGATAAGCTCGTAGGAGTGGTTGCGCGTCATGTTCTTGAAGTTCTTGTTGAACAGCGTCTTGTTCAGGAAGGCAATGACGCAGCCGTCGGCCGTGATGACCTGCACGCTCTGGTAGGTGATGCTCTCCACACGACCCGTGATGCCGTCGCACTCAATGTAGTCGCCCACGCGCAGGCGACCGGCCATGAGCGAGATGCCGTAGAAGAAGTTCTCGATAAGGTCCTGCATGGCGAAACCCAGACCCGTCATCAGACCGGCGGTGACGATGCTGATGCCCGACTTGGGGACGTGCAGGATGACCAGCGTGATGATGAAGTACAGACCCCAGGTGATAATGGCGATAACGTTCTTGGCCAGCGTGAGGTTCATGGTGTCATCCGGACTGGTCTTCTGGCGGAAGTAGGCATAGAATTCGCGAACGGCATAGTTGAGGTAGCGGAAGACGAACCAGAGGGCGGCAACGATGCAGAGCTTGAAGAGCGAGATGCGGATGAGGTCGTCCTGGCGGATGAAGTCATAGAAGAACGCTTTCTGGCAGACAGAGGTCATCTCGAAGACCTGCGAGGCCCAGTAGATGCTCAGCAACACGCTGCCCACGGCGAGGATAGGCACGAGGGTGAGCCTAACCAAATCATAGGCCCACGTCTGAGTGATGTTCTTCTGCCGAATGTGGTGGCGCTGCTCGTAGAGCTCCATGAGGTCATAGAGGCAGGTGATGGTGGTGATGGCGCCCAGCTGGACTGTCCACCAGATGAGGATCTGCACGGAAAGCAGGGTGTAGCCCACCCAGGTAGTGACGCAGGCCACGATCATGACGATGGTGGTCAGGTGGGAATAGACGACATCCTGCAGGGGAAGACCGCCCTTGTGGCGGCGCACCATCCACAACTGCCAGAGCGTGAAGACGAGCAGCAGGGGCGGGAAGATGAGGTTGAGAATGCTGTTGGGCAGCAACACGATGCGGAACATGATGACCAGGAAAGCCAGCACCATCAGGGGCGTGTAGATGAGTGCGGCGTGCAACATCTGCTTGCCTTTCAGACGGATGTACAACGAGAGGAAAATGACCTCCATCAGCCAGGCGATGGAGATAATGAGCTCGGTGGACATCTGGATGAAATTTCGGTGAACCAGCGAACGTACTACCATGACGATGACGGCAAAGAGGGCAATGCCGATGACGTTGGTGAGCATCTGGCGCTTGATCTTGAATTTCTCGCCACGCCACTTGCGGGGAAGCAGCCAGCGCATGACGATGTAGGTCAGCCCGAGTGCCAACGAGAGGTAGAAGAAGACGAAAACGCTGATGAACAACACGGGCACTCCGCGCCACTCGGAATAGGAACCTCCTTTCTCGCGGAAGGGGGCATACTTCGTCTGGGCGCTGCGCTGGGCTTGCCTGTAGTAACGGGGCAGGGAGCCGAGGATGCTGAAATAATTGGCACCGCCGAGGACGAAGATATTGTCCTGAAGCATCTTGTAGCGTGTCTGCGCAAAGGTGTTCAGTTGCTGGACTTTCTCCTGCACGCTCTGGTAGTACGAGCTCTCGGCCTCCATGCTCTCGAGGAAGGTCTGCATGTTGTCGCGCAGAGCCTGGGCATAGGTGAGACAGGCCCGGCGGTCCAACAACTGCTGGCCAGTGAGGTAGAGCGGTTCGTGTGGCTCGCCCTCTCCGGCCTTGCCGAACGGGCCTCCGGACGGCGCGGCGGGCAGCCCGAGGGAGTCTATCCGGTTCTCCAGTGAGTCGATGGCATTGAGCAGGATGCTGTCGCTCTCACTCAGCAGATCCTCGTCGCCCTTGGCTACGGGAGGCATGCTCTTGAGAGAAGAGATGAGGGCATCGTAGCGCTCAATCTCGCCCCGCATGCGGTCGATGATGCGCTCATAGGGAAGCGTGCGGCCGCCATGAGCACCCAGTTCGCGATAGAGATTGACGGCCTGCTGGCAGGCGTAGGCCATGTCGAAGGTGTTGTCCGCCGACTGGGAATAGAGCATGAGCCCTATCTGCTCACACTGATTCATGTAGCGAACGAGCTGCTGATGCTGCTGGGCTCCCTGCTGCTCATAGCGGGCCATGAAAGCCTGCTGCTTCTGGTGGTCGGACTCGAGTTCGGCGCGGAGCACACCCAACGTGCGGGCAAGGTCGCGCTCCTTCAGCACGGCTCCTGCGGGCAGGACCGACATCATCGCTGCCAGGGCGAGGAGAAATATCCGTTTCATTTTCATCTTGTTAGGAATATCTGATTCTCTTGGGAAGTCGTATTAAACCAAAAAATCCCGCGAACACATTTTGCTCGCAGGATTCTCTTCAGGGGAGGGTGACTAGTGGGACTCGAACCCACGACATTCAGAACCACAATCTGACGCTCTAACCAACTGAACTATAGTCACCATATGCAGCCGAAGCTGCGGCCTCATTGGCTTTTGCGGGTGCAAAGGTACGTCTTTCCCATGAAATGGCCAAACTTTTTGGCAAGTTTTTTCGATTTCAGAGGAAAAACGCACGGATTTCACTCGTAATACTCGTGCTTGGCGGCCGAGAGGGTGTTCTGCATGCGCATACAGATGGTCATGGGACCCACACCACCGGGCACGGGGGTAATCTTGGAAGCCTGGGGTGCCACGGCCTCGAAGTCCACATCGCCCTGAAGACGGA
>CACXXT010000046.1 GCA_902771725.1 uncultured Bacteroidales bacterium | reverse complement strand
TTTGAGGCCAACTTCACAGAACAACTTGAAGCTTTAGACAAACTTCAGTGGATGTTGCGCCACAAGACACTCACCCATGAAATGACAGTAGGAAAATTCAGTAGTGTAGGTGTTGAACTCACCCCTACGGATCCCCTGCTCCAATACCATAAATTTTACTTACCAACAACTTATTACCAAGAGCAAAAGGAAGTATATACAGAAAGACTTTCGCACCCCTGGTACCCATTGCTGACGGGAGATGTCATTCAAGTTTTCATTGGAGAGAAAGATAAATCTGGCTATGCTTGTACTGTCCAAAAGGTTGTGCAATCCGTAGATACCCACAAGAGGGAATACATTCAGCAGGGCCCATTACGCGAGAAATTCTATTTTGGGCTCAGAAGCATGGCTCGTCACGCATTACTCGAAGCCGAGGTTTTTGACGTGCAGAATGAAACCGACGAACAAACAGGTCGTACTTTCACAAACCTGCGCTTCAAAGTGGGAGACATCCTACTATCAGGCACTTTTAACGCTGCATGGATGCCAATTCCCTTACAAGGTAAAATAGAGGTTGGCAGTTTGTGCAGACTATGGGTAACTGAGTCAAATGAAAAAGGAAAAGAACCAGGAGATGTACATCTCAATGCTATCGGTACTCATCACGGTCACTTTCCTCGAAAGCCGATACACGAACCCGAGCAGGAACGCACAGCCGTACACGCTACAATCTCCAGCTATTCAAACTCTGGGAACATTCTTCTTTGGGCTGTCTGTGAACAAGAGAACCCCGAAGAGACTTGGGGAAACAACGTATTCAATAATTTCCTAAAAAGCGGAATGGACCGGCGGAGATTCGCTTCGCCCGATGAATGGGCTCAGAAATCAGCGCCTTATATCAAACTTGTCTGGGAGTATCTACCGCTGGGCTTTCCTGCACAGTTTACCTTTGACTATTCTCGCAATGAACAGAGAGAACGATTCCTGCTGCGAGGCTTCAATCCCCTGCTGAGAGGACGTGTAGCCAGCGACACCGAAGCACAGAACCTTCACAAAAGAATCCTGCGACAACAGGTGTTCATGAGCCCATACCACCGGGGCAAAGGGGGAGCAAACCTCATATCAGCTGAATATTCGGGATGGGTCTCAGACTCAGCTATGCCGACTGCCCTTATAAATTTTTGCAAGCATAGGGTTTTCACACCCGAAATGCAGGTGCCTGCCAGGGTTGGCATCATGAATCAAGCCGTTCTTTTAGACGTCAATGCGGCTCTCTCCGAAGAGAAAAGACGTCTGCAACTGCGTGTTGGCGAACAAGAACAATTGAAAGTATGCGCACTCCTGCCTAATAGAGCATACCTCACTACGACAGGAGGATATCCCATAGAATATCTATTCAGCGATGAGCAATGGGCTCTATACTTCAAACGCCATATTTTCCAGACGGTCTCTGCAACTATAGTGGCTGTTACGGACGATGTCGTCAGTGTAAATGTTGAAAGTCCGTTCGCCGAACGCCTGTCACACCTTTCTATTGTTCTTGATGGTGGCCGGTTTGAGACCAGAACTATCTTGGTAGAAGATGATATTTGGCATGTAACCCGTCATGGTGTGGACTGCTATATTGTTCCAGAGAGTCTGAATGAGGAGGACATGCCGCAAACCGGGCTACAATGCATGATGGTTGGAGCCAATTCACGTGGTAATTATCTGGTGGCTGTGGCTCATCCGGAACATTTCGAACGCCGTTTGCCAGAGCCAACACGCTTGACCACCATACGCCAACTGACAGATCAGACATGGCTCTGCCACCAAGAGGACGAATTATGGTTGATGAAAGTTACCTCAGCACAAGCTGCGCTTCTCCGACACCTGCAAAGACTCTACGGTAAACATATTCCACTTATGGCAGAGCCATTTCCTGAGGAGCATTCTACCACGAGCGCAACTCAATGCTGCTTTAGTGGAGTAGCGTGCGGGGCAGACTATAAAGCTCTATTTAGTCAAAAACCATTTCAACCTGCCCCAGCTATCAGCAAGGAGACACCGCGGGTGTTATGGGCTGATGCTGTGCTGACGGCAAGTGAGGAAGAATTGCAAAAAGGTCCTATCACCTCCGCTTTACTCACAGGCGAGATCGATGACATGGGAGCATTGCTCTGCCGCCATGCTAACCAATCAGTTTTGGAGCAGTCTGGTTCAGCAACAAATGACAGCCATTCAGTCATGGCCATCGTCCAAGATGTCGCAGACGGGATTGTCTGTTTTAAGATCGGAGATGAAAAGATCTGCCTGCAGTCGCGAGAAGAACTGCACCTTCCGATTAAACGATGTGACCTTACTGAGATTTTCACCCCCGGTTCTTCATGGGCAGTTCGAAAAGGTGACGATGGTGGGTGGCAACTCAACAATGACTATCCGCTCTCACTCACCCGGTATACTCTTGTCGCACCCACGACTACCACGCAACGCCGCAGCCGGAATGATCGACAATGGGTCGTCAGAAGCGAGGCAGGTTTCATTGCTGTGGCAGTGATCTCAAACGGCATTGCAGGCGACCAACTGCTACTCATCGGATCGGAGGAGTCTATAGATGATGATGTTACAGAGGTCTTTGAGGCAGACAGCCTCATAATGGGGCATATTCTCACAATGAGATTGAAAGGCCATGACGCCTACGGGGAAGGATTCCTAGCAGAATCTATTAAAGGGCTGACACTCGCAGAGAATTATCTGATTCCCTCCGATTTATGGAACTGGAGCCTCAAACGGTTGCCGATTATTGACACCTCTCCTATAGAGGGCTGTGCTTTCATGGCACGTGTCATCGATATTAATGAGGAACAAGAAAGAGTGACACTGGATCGCCAGTGCCTACTAGCTCAATGTGAACTACAAGCAGGTGAGCTTGTGGATGGCGATTATCAAATGGTGGTCGAAGGAATATGCAAAGAAGGCTATCTTCTCTCTCAAAATGGTGTTCACGCATTGCTGCCCTGGGACGAGTCATCGCTCTTTGGAATAAGTACAGACATCACCTTCAGACAAGAATACCTGCGAAAAGGAACATTGTTAAAGGTCAGGTTGGACTATATCACTGACCCCGATGGCAACCTGCGCCTTCAAGCAAAATGGAAAAGTACTAAAGATGATATTATCCAAAAATGGCGCAAAGAACCAGAAGGTCTCACGGCTGTCGTGGATCATATAGGCATCAAATACCTCTTTGTCAGCATTGATGGAATTATTATGTATTTACCATCTAATAAGCTGCAATTGTGGGAAGGTACGCCGCTTGAAAATCACTTCCAGCGCGGACAAGTAATAGATAGGTGCCGTATTATCTGGAGAAAGGACACGGATACATTTGGCATCACAATTGATGCAGAAGAACTACCTCACCTATTGCTGCCGGACCTGTCGTCGAAACATAGGGGAATCGTTATCCGCTACAAAAGCCCTAACAAAAACGACCTCTATGTGCAGACAGAACATTGGACTGCTATTGTTCCAGAGAAAGAATTATCTTGGGAGCCTCTGCCTGAAGGACGACGTCCCTTTGAAATCGGACAAGAAATAGATTTTATTGTTCAAGAAATCAATATGTCTTTGATGCTTATCAAGGCCAGCATCAGAGCTTGTTTTCCCAAACCGGATTGGAGCCAGATGGAACCAGAACTACGATGGTTCACACTTCCCACGACACCTGGAGCCCCAACTGAAATAGGCAGTATGCTCTGTTTACAAGACAGCAACCAGATGCCAGGATTACTCTCTCTCTACAATGCATGTATTGCAAAGAATTTATCGGGACCCATGTTCGCCGAAATCGTGGAAAGGATGCAAGCGGAGAAAGGTATGTGGATGGCAGTGAAAGGATTACAACGTCCTCATTTGAGGTACAGCTGTTCCCTACGCATTATCAAAGAAGCCCTGAAAGAACTCCATATGCAAATCCACGACCAGCCAGATGGCCAGCTGCTACATGGACAAGTTCGGATACTTGCCGTAAAAAACAACCGCCTTGTAGTGGCTTTTGGTATGGCTGTAGGTAGAATTAATCAAAGAGAATGCACGGGACAAACGGTTGTACCATTGAACATGAACTTTCATGTGGGACAAAATATTGACTGTGTATTCCTGCAAGCAGACATAGAGAAAGGGGAGTTTATAGCCAGCATCATCCGCACTCTACCACAAGAAGAAGGTTCTCTCTTTGGAGGCATCAGAGTGGGTGATGTCGAAACGGTAACTATTCTTGGCGGAAACCAACGTGCAGCCAAAGTTGCCTTCAGGAAAAAAGGAGTCCTCTATGCAGGTTTCATACAACAAGGAGAGGCGGACCATGATCCTAACACAGACATGGAGCAATGGGGTCAACGATATGCAAAAGAGTTGTTGTCTGTAGAATGCATTTCTATCAACATTGAGACTGGCGAGATTCTTTTCAGCAGGAAACGCCGGCTTGCAGCCCCTGATTTACTCTCAGATCTCTAAGAAAGGAATTAAGAGGAGGGTGATATTGAAACATTAAGGCGGCTGCTATTATTCGCAGCCGCCTTAATGACGTTATTGGAAAATGAGCGTGTGGAATTACTCGTAGTCGTAGTCGAGGATGGCCTTGCGGTTAGCGAGGACGCGGTCGTAGTCTTCCTTGGAGCCTACGATGATGCGCTCGAACTCGCGGAGACCGGTGCCGGCGGGGATGAGGTGACCGCAGATGACGTTCTCCTTCATGCCCTCGAGGTAGTCGCTCTTGCCGTTGATGGCAGCCTCGTTGAGGACCTTGGTGGTCTCCTGGAAGGAGGCGGCGGACATGAACGAGCTGGTCTGTAGGGCAGCACGGGTGATACCCTGGAGCACCTGGGTGGAGGTGGCGGGCACGGCATCACGCACTTCGACGGGACGGAGGTCACGGCGCTTGAGGATGGAGTTCTCGTCGCGCAGCTTGCGAGCAGTGACGATCATACCGGGTACCATGTTCTCGCTGTCGCCAGCATTGACGACAACTTTCTTGCCCCAGATACGGTCGTTCTCCTCGGCGAACTCGAGTTTGTCGACAATCTGCTGCTCGAGGAAGCGGGTGTCGCCGGGTTCGTCGATCTGCACCTTGCGCATCATCTGGCGGACGATGACCTCGAAGTGCTTGTCGTTGATCTTCACACCCTGCAGACGATAGACGTCCTGTACCTCGTTGACGATGTACTCCTGCACGGCAGTGGGACCCTGGATGGCCAGGATATCAGCGGGAGTGATGGCGCCGTCGGACAGCGGAGTGCCTGCACGGACGTAGTCGTTCTCCTGCACGAGGATCTGCTTGCTGAGGGGTACGAGGTAGCGACGCTCCTCGCCATTCTTCGGGGTGATGATGATCTCGCGGTTACCACGCTTGAGCTTGCCCATGGATACCTCACCGTCGATTTCGCTGACGATGGCGGGGTTGCTCGGGTTGCGGGCCTCGAAGAGCTCGGTGACACGGGGCAGACCGCCGGTGATATCACCAGCCTTGCCGACGGCACGGGGAATCTTGACGAGGACGTCACCGGCCTTGACGGTCTGCTTGTCCTCGATGGAGATATGACCGCCGATGGGGAAGTTGTAGGTGCGAAGGAGTTCGCCGTTCTCATCGAGGATGTGAGCCTGCGGAATCTTGGTCTTATCCTTGGACTCGATGACGATGAGCTCGCGCAGACCTGTGGTTTCATCGGACTCGACACGGTAGGTGACGCCTTCGATGACACCCTCGAATTCCACGCGGCCAGCCATCTCCGTGACGATGACGGCATTGAAGGGATCCCACTTGGCAATGAGGTCGCCCTTGGCCACCTTCTCACCTTCTTTCTTATAGAGTGTGGAACCGTAGGGGAGGTTCTGGGTGAGGAGCACGATGCCGGTGTTGACATCCACGAAGCGGATTTCAGCCAGACGACCGACGACCATCTTGGCGGGGTTACCAGCTTCGTCGGCAATGTCGACGGTGCGCAGTTCCTCGAACTCGAGGCGGGAGTCGTACTTAGCCTTGATGGCGGCATTGGCGGCAGCGTTGTCGGCCACACCACCGGCGTGGAAGGTACGCAGTGTCAGCTGAGTACCAGGCTCACCGATGGACTGTGCAGCGATGACACCCACGGCTTCGCCCTTCTGGACCATGCGTGCGGTGGCGAGGTTGCGTCCATAGCACTTCATGCAGACGCCGTGCTTGCTCTCGCAGGTGAGCACGGAACGGATCTCGACGCTCTCGATGGGGCTTGCCTCGATCTCGGCGGCGATGGTCTCGGTAATCTCCTCGCCGGCAGCCACGATGAGCTTGTTGGTGGAGGGGTTGATGATATCGTGGACGCTGACGCGGCCGAGGATGCGGTCGTAGAGAGAGCTGATGACTTCATCGCCATTCTTGAGGGCGGTGCAGACGAGTCCGCGCAGGGTGCCGCAGTCCTCCTCGGTGATGATGACATCGTGGCTGACGTCGACCAGACGGCGGGTGAGGTAACCTGCGTCGGCAGTCTTCAGAGCGGTATCTGCCAGACCCTTACGGGCACCGTGAGTAGAGATGAAGTACTCCAGCACGGACATACCCTCCTTGAAGTTCGACAGAATCGGGTTCTCAATAATCTGAGCCTCGGCACCTGCCTTCTGGGGCTTGGCCATCAGACCACGCATACCGGAAAGCTGGCTGATCTGACCGGCACTACCACGGGCACCGGAGTCGAGCATCATGAACACGGCGTTGAAGCCCTGGTCGGCCTCGCGCATGGTCTTCATCAGGATCTTGGAGAGGTCATTGTTGACGTGTGTCCAAGCATCGATGACCTGGTTGTAGCGCTCCTTGTCGGTGATGAAACCCATGTTGTAGTCGGCGGTGATGCGCTCTACTTCGTCGTTACCACGCTTGACGAGCTCTGCCTTCTCCTCTGGAATGATGATATCACCGAGGTTGAAGCTGAGGCCGCCGTCGTAGGCGAGCTTGTAGCCGAGGTTCTTGATACCATCGAGGAACTTGCAGGCGCGAGCCACACCGACGGTCTTGATGACGTCGGTGATGATACCGCGGAGGGTCTTCTTGGAGATGACGTCGTTGAAGAAACCTACCTCCACAGGAATGATCTCGTTGACGATGACACGACCCACAGAGGTCTCTACCATACGCTTGCCGATGGTGCCGTCCTCGAGTTTGTCTTCGACGATGACCTTGACGGGAGCGTGGATGTCCACGCGCTTCTCGTTGTAGGCGATGAGGGCTTCCTCAGGACCGTAGAAGGTGAGACCTTCGCCGAGAGCACCGGGACGGAGCTTGGTGATATAGTACAGACCGAGCACCATATCCTGGGAGGGCACGGTGATAGGTGCACCGTTGGCAGGATTGAGGATGTTGTGGCTCTGGAGCATCAGGATCTGTGCCTCAAGGATAGCCTCGTTGCTGAGGGGAAGGTGAACAGCCATCTGGTCACCGTCGAAGTCTGCATTGAAAGCGGTACATGCCAGCGGGTGGAGCTGGATGGCCTTGCCCTCGATCATGTGGGGCTGGAAGGCCTGGATACCCAGACGGTGCAGTGTCGGAGCACGGTTGAGGAGGACGGGGTGTCCCTTCATGACATGCTCGAGGATGTCCCAGATGACAGGATCCTTGCGGTCGACAATCTTCTTGGCGGACTTGACGGTCTTGACGATACCGCGCTCGATGAGCTTGCGGATGATGAACGGCTTGTAGAGTTCGGCAGCCATCAGTTTGGGCAGACCGCACTCACCCATGTTCAGCTCAGGACCGACGACGATAACGGAACGTGCAGAGTAGTCGACACGCTTACCGAGGAGGTTCTGACGGAAGCGACCCTGCTTACCCTTCAGCGAGTCGGAGAGGGACTTCAGCGGGCGGTTGCTCTCGCTCTTGACGGCGCTGCTCTTGCGGCTGTTGTCGAAGAGGCTGTCCACGGCTTCCTGAAGCATACGCTTCTCGTTACGGAGGATGACCTCGGGAGCCTTGATCTCGATGAGGCGCTTCAGGCGGTTGTTGCGGATGATGACGCGGCGATAGAGGTCATTCAGGTCCGAAGTGGCAAAACGGCCGCCATCCAGGGGCACGAGGGGACGCAAATCGGGCGGAATGACGGGCAGCATGGTCATAATCATCCATTCAGGCTTGTTGCGGCCACGGCTGGCGCGGAAACTCTCGACGACCTGCAGGCGCTTCAGGGCCTCGTTCTTACGCTGCTGGGCAGTGTCGCTGTTGGCACGGTCGCGCAGTTCGTAGGACAGTTTGTCGAGGTCGAGCTGGATGAGGAGGTCGTAGATGGCCTCGGCACCCATCTTGGCAACGAACTTGTTGGGGTCGTCGTCGGGGAGGAACTGATTCTCCACCGGCAGGCGATCGATGTGGTCGATGTACTCTTCCTCAGAGAGGAGGTCGTACTTCTCGAGGTGCACATTCTCGTCCTCTTCCTTGAGGAATGGTCCCGGATTGATGACCACGTAGCGCTCGTAGTAAATGACAGCGTCGAGCTTCTTGGTGGGCATTCCGAGGAGGTAGCCAATCTTGTTGGGCAGGCTACGGAAATACCAGATATGTGCAACAGGCACCACGAGCTCGATGTGTCCGCTGCGCTCGCGGCGGACCTTCTTCTCGGTCACCTCGACACCGCAACGGTCGCAGACGATGCCTTTGTAGCGGATGCGCTTGTACTTACCGCAGTGGCACTCATAGTCCTTGGTGGGACCGAAAATGCGCTCGCAGAAGAGGCCGTCGCGCTCAGGCTTGTAGGTGCGATAGTTGATGGTCTCGGGCTTCAGCACCTCGCCGAAGGAATTCTCCTTGATTTCCTCGGGCGATGCCAGTCCGATGGTAATCTTGGTGAAGTTATTCTTGACTTTTGTTTCTTTCTTGTAAGGCATAACTTTAATGTTGAAAGTTTAAAGTTGAAAGTTTAAAGATGAATCATGAAAAGTATTTTTTCAATTTTCAATCTCCTTTCATTTATTCGAGTGTTACGCTGAGTCCGAGTCCGCGGAGTTCGTGGAGGAGTACGTTGAGTGATTCGGGGATACCGGGTGTTGGCATGGGGTCGCCCTTGACGATGGCCTCGTAGGCCTTGCTGCGGCCGGTGACGTCATCGGACTTGATGGTGAGGATTTCCTGCAGCACGTGGGAAGCGCCGAATGCCTCGATGGCCCAGACCTCCATCTCACCGAAACGCTGACCACCGAACTGGGCTTTACCGCCGAGGGGCTGCTGGGTGATGAGGCTGTACGGGCCGATGGAACGGGCGTGCATCTTGTCTTCTACCATGTGTCCGAGTTTGAGCATATAGGATACGCCCACCGTGGCCAGCTGGTCGAACTTCTCGCCGGTGGCACCGTCGTAGAGCTGCGTGGAGCAGTAGCGGGGCAGTTTTGCCTTATCGGTCCACTCACAGAGGTCGTCGAGCGAGGCTCCGTCGAAAATCGGGGTGGAGAACTTCACGCCCAGTTCCTTGCCGGCAGCGCCGAGGACAGTCTCGAAGATCTGACCGATATTCATTCGCGAAGGCACGCCCAGCGGGTTGAGGACGACATCGACGGGAGTACCGTCGGCCAGGAAGGGCATGTCCTCCTGACGGACGACCTTGGAAACGATACCTTTGTTTCCGTGGCGACCTGCCATCTTGTCACCGACACCGATCTTACGCTTCTTGGCGACATAGACCTTGGCCATCTGGATGATACCGGAGGGCAGTTCATCACCTATCGTGATGGCGAACTTGCGGCGCTTGAGTTCTGCATCGAGGAGCTTGTACTTCTTGATGAAGTTGATGATGAGCTGGGCGATGAGCTTGTTGACGTGTTCGTCACTGGTCCAGCGGCTGAGCTGCACATCGGTGTAGGTGAGGTTAGAAAGGATGGCTTCGGTGAAGCGTGCGCCCTTGGCGATGATCTCGGCACCCTGATAGTCCTTGACACCCTGCGAGGTGAGATCCTTGGTGAGTTCCAGGAGCTTGTCGATGAGGATGGCCTTCAGGTCATCAACCTTGGAATTGAACTCTTCATCGATCTTGGGCAGACGAATCTTGTCCTGAGCCTTCTCGGCACGTGTCTTGATGGCACGGGAGAAGAGTTTCTTGTCGATGACGGTACCCGAGAGAGAAGGAGAAGCCTTGAGGCTGGCATCCTTGACATCGCCGGCCTTCTCGCCGAAGATGGCACGCAGCAGTTTCTCTTCGGGCGAAGGATCGCTCTCGCCCTTCGGGGTAATCTTACCAATAAGGATATCGCCCGGGAGCACCTGTGCGCCCACGCGGATGATACCGTTCTCATCGAGGTCCTTGGTGGCTTCCTCACTGACGTTGGGGATGTCGGCAGTCAGTTCCTCGACACCGCGCTTGGTCTCGCGCACTTCAAGGGCGAACTCCTCGACGTGGACACTGGTGAGGATATCCTCGCGGACTACACGCTCGTTGAGCACGATGGCGTCCTCATAGTTGTAACCCTTCCAGGGCATATAGGCCACGAGCAGGTTCTTGCCGAGTGCGAGTTCACCGTTCTCGGTGGAGTAGCCTTCGGTGAGGATGTCGCCGGCCTTGACGCGCTGTCCCTTCTCGCAGATGGGACGCAGGTCGATGGTCATATTCTGGTTCGTACGACGGAACTTGGGAATGCGGTATTCCTTCAGCGCGGGTTCGAAGCTGACGAATTCCTCTTCCTCTGTGCGGTCGTAAAGGATGCGGATCGTGGTGGCGTCCACATAGTCGACGACACCAGCGCCCTCGGCGGTGATCATCGTACGGCTGTCCTCGCAGACCTGCTTCTCGATACCGGTACCCACAATGGGAGCCTCGGTGCGGAGGAGAGGCACTGCCTGACGCATCATGTTCGATCCCATGAGTGCACGGTGGGCATCATCGTGCTCCAGGAACGGGATGAGGGATGCGGCGATGGAGGCAATCTGCTGGGGAGCGACGTCCATGAGGTTGACTTCTGTGGGCGGAACGACGGGGTAGTCGTCGTCCTGACGGCACTTGACCACCTTGCGGATGAAAGTACCGTCGTCGTTCAGGGGTGCGTTGCCCTGACCGATGATGAGTCCTTCCTCTTCCTCGGCGGTCTTGTACTCGATGCCTTCGTTCGTGAGGTCCACGACACCGTCGCTGACCTTGCGGTAGGGTGTGGAGATGAAGCCGAGTTCGTTGATCTTGGCATAGACACAGAGGGAGGAAATCAGACCGATGTTAGGTCCTTCAGGCGACTCGATAGGACAGAGTCGGCCATAGTGGGTATAGTGTACGTCACGCACCTCGAAACCTGCGCGCTCGCGGCTCAGACCGCCAGGACCGAGGGCGGAGAGGCGACGCTTGTGGGTTACCTCTGCCAGCGGATTCGTCTGGTCCATGAACTGGCTGAGAGCGTTGGTTCCGAAGAACGAGTTGATGACGCTGGAGATGGTCTTGGCATTGATGAGGTCTGTGGGAGAGAACACCTCATTGTCACGGACGTTCATACGCTCGCGGATGGTGCGGCTCATGCGTGCCAGACCGATGGCGAACTGGTTGGCCAGCTGTTCTCCTACGGTGCGCACACGGCGGTTGGAGAGGTGGTCGATATCGTCGACCTGAGCGTTGGAGTTCACCAGTTCGATGAGGTACTTGATAATCTCGATGATGTCCTGCTGAGTGAGCACGCGCACACCGGGATCGGTGTCCAGACCGAGCTTGCGGTTGATGCGGTAGCGTCCCACTTCGCCGAGGTCATAGCGCTTCTCGGAGAAGAACAGGTTGTTGATGACTTCGCGGGCACTGGCATCATCGGCGGGGTCTGCATTACGCAGCTGGCGGTAGATATAGAGTACAGCTTCCTTCTCGGAGTTGGAGGGGTCCTTGGCCAGTGTGTTGAAGATGATGGAGTAGTCGCTGACGTCGGCCTCTTCCTTGTGGATGAGAATAGTCTGTTCGCCACTCTCGAGGATCTCATTGATATTGTCTGCATCGAGCACAGTCTCGCGGTCCATGATGACCTCATTGCGCTCGATGGATACGACTTCGCCGGTATCTTCGTCGACGAAGTCCTCGACCCACGACTTCAGGACACGTGCAGCCAACTTCTGTCCGATATGGCGCTTGAGGTTGGTCTTGTTGACCTTCACTTCCTCTGCGAGGTTGAAGATCTCGAGGATGTCCTTGTCGTTCTCGAAGCCGATGGCACGCAGCAGGGTGGTGACGGGCAGCTTCTTCTTACGGTCGATGTAAGCATACATCACATTATTGATGTCCGTGGCAAACTCAATCCAAGAGCCCTTGAAAGGAATGATGCGGGCGCTGTAGAGCTGGGTACCATTGGCGTGCACACTGCTGCCGAAGAACACACCCGGCGAGCGGTGCAGCTGGCTTACGACGACACGTTCAGCACCGTTGATGATGAACGTACCGTTGGATGTCATATAGGGGATAGGACCCAGGAAGACATCTTGGATGACAGTGTCAAAATCCTCGTGATCGGGATCTGTGCAGTAGAGTTTCAGCTTTGCCTTCAGGGGCACTGCGTAGGTCAGACCGCGCTCCAGACATTCTTCGATGCTATAGCGAGGCGGGTCGATGTAATAGTCCAGGAATTCGAGGACGAAGTTGTTGCGCGTGTCGGCGATGGGGAAGTTCTCGGAGAACACCTTGTAGAGTCCATCGTTCTTGCGCTGCTCCGGCGGGGTGTCGAGTTGCAGGAAGTCATTGAAAGACTGGAGCTGCACTTCGAGGAAATCCGGGTAGGGCATGGGATTCTTCACCGAAGCGAAATTGACTCTGTCGTTTACAATCTTTGCCATCAATAATATGGTTTATGGGAAATGTGGGGTGAAATAAAATCTTTTAGACGCAAAAAGTAGAGGACCCTCTACCAGAGGGTTCTCTACCTATAAGGAACCAAGGGGAGGTTCGGAATCTCGCTTACTTGAGCTCGATTTCTGCGCCAGCCTCTTCGAGGGTCTTCTTCAGAGCCTCAGCGTCAGCCTTGGGCATACCTTCCTTGAGGGTGCTGGGAGCGCCGTCGACGAGCTCCTTAGCTTCCTTCAGGCCGAGGCCACAAGCTTCCTTCACGGCCTTCACGACCTGGAGCTTAGCAGCACCTGCGCTCTTGAGGACGACGTCGAAGTCGGTCTTTTCCTCTTCAGCAGCAGCGGCACCAGCTGCGGCGGGACCAGCGGCAACAGCAACAGCAGCTGCTGCGGGCTCAATTCCATATTCCTCCTTGAGGAGATTCTTCAAATCATTTACTTCCTTCACTGTCAAGTTAACCAACTCTTCAGCGATTGCTTTGATATCTGCCATAATAATTTATGAAAAATTTGTTTGTTTTACTTGGGTATTTTTTGAAATTATTCGCCCTTCTCGGCGAGTGTCTCGAGCACACCGTGGATGGTGCTTGCTCCAGACTCGAGCTGAGAGATAACGCTCTGGATCGGCGACTGCAGCATAGCCACGACGTCGGCGATGAGTTCGCTCTTGCTCTTGATAGCGCAGAGGGCATCCAGCTGGTCGGCTCCTACGTAGAAGCTCTCTTCAGCATAAGCTGCCTTCAGTTCGGGGATCGTTACGCCTTTGGGGTTCTTGGAGTTGAATTCCTTCAGCATCTTGGCCGGTGCATTGGCCACAGTGGTGAAGATGACAGCCGTAGTACCCTTGAGGACGTCATAGAGGGGTGAATAGTCGATCTCGCTGGCCTCCATAGCCTTGTGCAGGAGGGTGTTCTTGACAACCACCATCTTCACCTCGCTCTTGAAGCACTGGCGGCGCATAGCGCTGGTGCGCGCAGCATCCATACCGGTGACGTCAACGAGGTAGAAGTGGGGATATGCCTTGAGGGTTTCGCCCAGCTTCTCGATGACAATAGCTTTATCTTCCTTTCTCATGATTGTAACGTCTTTTAAATATTAAATTTCGTCAACAGCCTTGGGATCTACCTTGACACCACGGCTCATCGTACTGGAAAGATAAATGCTCTTGATGTAAGTACCCTTAGCAGCGGCGGGCTTCAGCTTGATGATCGTGTTAATGAACTCACGGGCATTCTCGGCAATCTTCTCGGCGGAGAAGGAAACCTTGCCAATGGAGGTGTGCACGATACCGGTCTTGTCGACCTTGAAGTCAATCTTACCCATCTTCACCTCGCGCACAGCCTGTGCGGGGTTCATGGTCACGGTGCCGCTCTTGGGGTTAGGCATGAGACCACGGGGACCGAGGATACGGCCGAGGGCGCCAATCTTACCCATGATGGAAGGCATGGTGATGATGACATCAACGTCAGTCCAGCCACCTTTGATTTTATCGATGTACTCATCGAGACCGACGTAGTCAGCGCCAGCCTCCTGAACTGCAGCCTCCTGATCGGGGGTGCACAGACAGAGGACGCGTACGGTCTTACCCGTGCCGTTGGGCAGCGTTGCTACGCCACGCACCATCTGGTTGGCCTTGCGGGGGTCAACACCCAGACGCATGTCGATATCCACAGAAGCATCAAATCTGGTCGTGGTGATTTCCTTGACCAGCTGAGCAGCCTCTCGGAGGCTGTAAGCTTTCCCTGCTTCAATCTTCTCAGCGACCAGTCTCTGGTTCTTTGTCAATTTTGCCATAGTTAATTGAAGTTTTAATGATTATGCGGGAAAGTCACCTTTAACTGTGATACCCATACTTCTGGCTGTTCCTGCAACCAATCTCATTGCGGACTCCACTGTGAAGCAGTTGAGGTCCGGCATCTTATCGGTGGCGATTGCGCGCACCTGATCCCAAGTGATAGAGGCAACCTTCTTGCGGTTGGGCTCGGCACTGCCGCCCTTCACCTTTGCAGCCTCCATGAGCTGAACAGCCACGGGGGGAGTCTTTACGATGAAATCGTAGGACTTGTCGGTATAGTAGGTGATGACGACGGGGAGCACCTTGCCGGCCTTATCCTGAGTTCTGGCGTTGAACGCCTTGCAGAAATCCATGATATTGATACCCTTGGAACCGAGAGCGGGACCTACTGGGGGGGATGGATTTGCAGCGCCACCTTTAATCTGTAGTTTGATTAATCCAGCAACTTCTTTAGCCATTGTACTAATTCTAATTATTAATTGTTATTTTGCTCCGTTTCAGGTGCGTAACAGTTCACCCTACTCCTTTGCCACTTGCATAAAGCCAAGCTCCAGCGGAGTCTTCCGGCCGAAGATCTTGACGGACACCTTGAGTTTTTTCTTTTCGTTGTTGACTTCTTCGATGACAGCGTCGAAGCCCGAGAACGGGCCGTCGGTGACCTTCACGGCATCGCCCACGATATAGGGGATCTGCACGTCTTCGGGCACCTCTGCCAACTCATCGACGACACCGAGCAGACGCTTCATCTCATCCTCACGGATGGGCATGGGTTTGTCGCTGCCCTTCGTCTCGCCGAGGAAACCAAGCACATTCGGGGTGTTGCGCAGCATTGCCTGCACCTCACCCACGAGACGAGCCTCTACCAATACATAACCCGGCAGGTGACAACGTTCCTTCACGTAGCGCTTGCCGTTGCGGATGCTAACGACCTTCTCCGTGGGAATGAGTACCTGCGAAACGTTGTCGCGGTAGTCGCCCTGGGCAACTTGCGCGTCAACGTACTCCTTGACTTTGCCTTCCTTTCCGCTGATGGCGCGCATGACGTACCACCGCATCTGAGGTGTTTCATTTTCAGCCATAGTCATTGAACGGGGTTAAGCAGCATTGTAGATGAACTCCATTGCATGCTGGAATACGAAATCCATAACGAAGACCACCACCGCGATGAGGAGGGAAGCAGCTAATACCACCATCGCACTGTTGATCAACTCAGAACGCGAAGGCCAAGTGGTCTTATGCACGAGTTCGTTGTATGATTCCTTGCAGTAATTGAAAATTTTCTTGAACATAACTCTAAATGTTTGCACGGGAAGAGAGGCTCGAACTCCCGACACCTGGTTTTGGAGACCAGTGCTCTACCAACTGAGCTATTCCCGTAAATGAAGCCCCCGCCCAAAGAAACGGGGGCTTTAAGGTTTCCCAGACATTCTAGAGGTCCTAGACAACCTAGAAATTCTAGAGTTACTGAGGATTAATCGTCGAGGATCTCGGTGATCTGACCGGAACCAACGGTGCGGCCACCTTCACGGATAGCGAAACGCAGACCGACGTTCAGAGCCACAGCGTAGATGAGCTCGACGTTGATTTCAACGTTGTCACCAGGCATGACCATTTCGATGCCTTCGGGGAGATGAATCTCACCCGTGCAGTCCATGGTGCGGAGGTAGAACTGAGGACGATACTTGTTGCCGAAGGGAGTGTGACGGCCGCCCTCTTCCTTCTTCAGGACGTAGATGGAAGCCTTGAACTTCTTGTGGGGCTTGATGACACCCGGGTGGGTGATAACCATACCACGCTTCACTTCGTTCTTGTCGATACCGCGGAGCAGCAGACCAACGTTGTCGCCAGCTTCACCCTCGTCGAGGATCTTGCGGAACATCTCAACACCGGTGATGACGGACTTCTTGTCCTCACCCAGACCCAGGATCTGGACTTCGTCGCCGACCTTGACAACACCAGTCTCGATACGACCGGTAGCAACGGTACCACGACCAGTGATGGAGAAGACGTCCTCAACGGGCATCAGGAAGGGCTTATCCTTGTCGCGGACGGGCTCCTGAATCCAGTTGTCAACAGCGTCCATGAGCTCCATGATCTTAGCCTCCCATTCAGGCACGCCGTTGAGGGCGCCGAGGGCAGAGCCGCGGATGAAGGGAGTATCCTCTTCGAAGTCATACTGAGCGAGGAGCTCCTGCATTTCCATCTCTACGAGTTCGAGCATCTCCTCGTCCTCGACCATGTCGCACTTGTTGAGGAACACCACCAGACGGGGAACGTTCACCTGACGGGCGAGCAGGATGTGCTCACGGGTCTGAGGCATAGGACCGTCAGTAGCAGCAACAACGATGATAGCACCGTCCATCTGAGCAGCACCGGTTACCATGTTCTTCACATAGTCAGCGTGACCCGGGCAGTCCACGTGAGCGTAGTGACGCTTTGCGGTCTCGTACTCGACGTGAGCGGTGTTGATAGTGATACCGCGCTCCTTCTCTTCGGGGGCGTTGTCGATCTGGTCGAAGCTCTTCACCTCGGAGAGGCCCTGCTTAGCAAGGACGGTGGTGATAGCAGCGGTCAGAGTTGTCTTACCATGGTCAACGTGGCCAATGGTGCCAATGTTGACATGCGGCTTAGTTCTTTCGAATTTTTCTTTAGCCATAGCTGTTTTTTCTAATTATAAGTGGTTGAATAATGTCTTGTACAAAAGTGGAGCTGTTGACGAGGATTGAACTCGTGACCTCTTCCTTACCAAGGAAGTGCTCTACCACTGAGCTACAACAGCAAGATGTGTTTTCTCCTTTTCTGGAGCGGAAGACGGGGCTCAAACCCGCGACCCCCAGCTTGGAAGGCTAGTGCTCTATCGACTGAGCTACTTCCGCAGATATCTCGGTGGGCAAAGATGGATTCGAACCACCGAAGGCGTGCGCCAGCAGATTTACAGTCTGCCCCATTTGGCCACTCTGGAATTTGCCCTTTCCGAAAGCGCTTCGCAATCACTTGTTCCGCGCCTGTTTTTTTGAGTCTTTGCAGCCGTTTGGGCAACAAACTGTCTGAAAACGGCTGCAAAGGTAGGTATAATTTCTGAATCTGAAAAACTTTTTGAGGTTTTTTTTATCGATTCTGATGTTTTTCCTTGATTTTTTGCACTTGCTTGAGTAAAGCGTCCATGCAATTGTCGATTGCTTCTTCAAATGTGTCGCACACCTTCTGGGCAAAAAGCTCGCTTCCCATCTGCACTCGGATGGCAGCTTCCTTGTTCATTGCCGTCTCGGGTTTGACGACTTTCAGTGACACCTCTACCTTTCTTATTTCGTCGCTGAACTTTTCGAGTTTGCCCACTTTCTTGTGGATGAAGTCCTGCAGCTTCTCTGTAGGTTCAAATCGGATAGCCTGAATGTTAATTTCCATAGTAACCTTTTGTTTTATGTGTTAGTAAAAAGGGTTATGCCCTTGGATGGGCTTCGCTGTACACTTTCTTTAGCTCCTCGAAGGTGGTGTGGGTGTAGATCTCCGTGGTCTGGAGTCTCGCGTGCCCCAACAGTTCCTTTACGGATTCGAGGTCTGCCTCGTGGTTGAGCATCGTGGTGGCGAAGGTGTGCCTGAGCACGTGCGGGCTGCGCTTCCGTTGGTCGGTCACCAGCCCCAGCTTCTCCTTCACCATGTTGCGGACTGCGACGTCGGACACCCTCGTGCCCTGTGTCGTCAGGAAGAAGGCGTCGCGGTCGGCGTCATCCTTCTCGAAGAGCGCCCTTTCCCCTATATATATATTAATAAGGTGTAGGAGTTCCGCCCCGAAGGGCACGATTCGCTCTTTTCTTCCTTTGCCGAATACCTTCATGGTCTGAGCAGCGAGGTTCACACTCTGCATGTTCAGGCCCACCAGCTCGCTCAGTCGCAGCCCTGTCTCGTAGAAGGTAGCGATGATGAGGTGGTCGCGCCGCCCCTCGAAGGTCTCTTCGAACATCCCTGGGGTGTCCAGCAACCGGTCCATGTCCTGTTCGCGGACGAACGAGGGCAAGACCCGTTCCTTCTTCGGAGCTGTGAGGTTGTGCACAGGATCGTGTTCCACCAGCCCTCGCTTGAGGAGAAAGCGGTAGCACGAGCGCAGTGCCGAGAGGCGTCGTTGGATGGAAGCGGCCTTGTTGCCCTTCTCCATCATCGTCACCACCCACTCACGGGCGACGTCGGTATCCACGGTCTGCCAAGTAATTCCGCCCTCAAGAGCCTCGAAAAATGACTCGAACGCCATCAAGTCATCCCGATAAGCTTTCAGTGTCCGGGGAGACACATTTCGCTCCAATTGTAAGTAATCGAGAAAGGCTTTGAGCAGCATAAAATACCTCTTTTTGATGTTTCACCGAGGCGAAGTTAGAGGTTTTTCTTCAGACTACCAAAAAAATTCAGCAGATTTCACATTTTTTTGTTTTTTAATCCTCTACGCGGCGCAATTGCTGGACGTAGACAGCGTGCTCTTTGGCCAGACGCTTCAGCACGGAGGGCTTGTCGAACTGCTGACGACGACGCAGTTCTTTCACCACGCCGGTCTTCTCGAATTTACGCTTGAACTTCTTCAGAGCGCGCTCGATGTTCTCGCCTTCCTTTACAGGTACTACAATCATGTTCTTTTCCTTTTAATAGGTTGATAATAGGGTTCATTTACCTCCGACGGAGTCGAAAAGCGGCGCAAAAGTACAACTAATATTCGTACTGGCCAAAGATTCTGCCACTTTTTTTGCCTCAGCGCCTCGGAAACTGTCATTTTCCGCATTCCGGGACACAAAATAAATAAGGTACGCGTACGCGCGCGAGTTATACACCGAAAACTTCGCCGCTCTACCCTGCCCTGCGAACATTTTACCGGATTTCCTTTGCCCGACGAAGATTTATGTCTATCTTTGCGGCGCAATCACCAACCTATGCCACACTATGCACAACACTATTTTCCAGCACCTGAGAACCATCCTGCCCCTCGTCATGCTCTGCATGATCACCCTCCCCGTCGTTTCCCAGCCACGCATCTCCATCTTCTTCGACCACGTGGCCGAGATGTCGCGCCAGCAGCACATCTCCCTTCGGGATGCTGCCCAGCTCACACGTCAGCTCGGCTACGAAGGCATCGACGTACGGGTCAACATGCCCGACCGCCAGCTGCGCATGCTCGACTCCCTCGGATTCCAGCACGCCTGCGCCATCGCAGACATCAACCTCATCCACTCCGACCAGCCCGAAGCCATGCGTCAGGCACTGGACTTCGTTCGCCGCTACGGCTACCAGCGACTGCTGCTCATACCCGGTTTGCTACCCCGCGACGCCACGCCGGAACTCGCTGACAGCGTCTGCGAGCGCATCGCCCAGTTCGCACTCATGGCCAGCAGAGAAGGCGTAGAGATACTACTCGAGGACTACGACAACCCGCGCTCCCCCTGCTACAACACGGTCTCGCTGGATCATCTCCTTGCGGCATCGCCCCATCTGGGCCACGTCCTGGACACCGGCAACTTCCCCTACTGTGGTGAGGATCCTCTGACCGCCCTGCGCCACTTCCGCCAGCGCATACGCCACGTCCACCTCAAGGATCGCCGTGCCTTCCGCGACGGAGCCTCACTGCCCATCGGCACCGGCATCATCCCCCTGCAAGCTGTCATCTCCGAGCTCATCCACTCCGGCTACGACGGTTGGTTCACCATCGAGCATTTCGGAGCCCCATCCATGCTCGACTACGCCAAAGAGTCCATCGCCAACGTGCGTGCAGCGTGGCCGGAGTAATCCAGGAATCCACCCGCCCCTCCAGCCACTTAATCATCACCTTACATACGTTTTTCCCGTTCGGACATCTGCAAGCCAGCTTGCATGCCGCTCACTTAATCAGCACCTTCCGCCCGTCCTTTATGTAGATGCCCTTCTGCGTGGGCAGAGAGGGGAGGTGGCGACCGGAGAGGCTGTACAAGGGACGATTGGGGGATTGACATTTTCTATATTGGCCATCGCTAGTGGATTCCGGGGAGATGATTCCCGCGGGTTGATTCCTAACCGTTACACATAGCTTAATCTCAAG
>CACXXT010000045.1 GCA_902771725.1 uncultured Bacteroidales bacterium | reverse complement strand
TGTACGTCCATCACGCTGTAATCTGCCAAGGATCTCAAAGTGGAACTTCTTTTCCTTGATTGAGACATTAATGGGGAGAAAGCGGCTTCGAAGCATCTGACCTTTTGTTTCTTCGTTAGCATTCAGATACATCAAACCAAAACTGATTGCACTGAGAACGTTACTCTTGCCATAACCATTAGGGGCGATGAGGGCGTTTATCTCTCCTACATCTAAACGTATATGCTCAATGTTGGAAAATCCCTCAATGATAAAACTGTCTATAATCATAACTCATGCAAATATTTTTGCGCCAGTATAACTTAAATCTGCTGCAAATATACTAAACAATAGCAACTCGTGCAAATATTTTTGCGAGAGTTGAGCCAATTTTAATTATTTTTATCGCTATATACCCTAAAGCAGGGCAATATGTGACAATTTTCAGACTCATTATAAACGTCTGAACGGATTCAGGCCAACAGATTATAGTCTATAAATTCAAAAGAAACAGTCCAATCTCGGTTATTGTGCATTGAGCCCACATATAATCAGTCCCTATAATCGCTCAAAAAATCTTGTTTTTACCACGAAAAACAGCCAAAAACAAGGCTCAACTGCGTGATTGTTTCGTGATGCACCTGTTATTAAAAAGTGGCTTGCCCTCCGATTCATAACGGGGTTCCTTTGCAGCACGATTCCACTAAAGGATCGTGTTGTAAAATGAGAAATAATGAATTGGGGTTTGCTAAAATAATCTATCCTTCTGATATTTAAGATGATATAACGTTAATTATTTCTCTGTTTCAAGCAAAAATGCCTACCTTTGTGTGTTAAAATCAGCGTATAACGTCATGAAATACTACTCACAATACCGCACTCACGACCTGTTTGAGTTGCAGCAGTCCCTCTCCGGGTTGAGCAAGTCAAACCGTTGGGTTAAGCTGGCAGACAACCTTCCCTGGGACAAGATAGAGAAGGAATACAACAAGCGTCTTCGTAATGCTCATCACGGCGCAGGTAACAAACCAGCCCGCATGGTAGTGGCGCACTGATCGTAAAAACATGTTGAGGATCTTAGTGACGAGGGACAAGAAGAGGGCCATCGGGGAGCGCAATGAGGTAGAGGCCACCTTTGGAACCTCGAAAAGAGTATATCGGGCAAACAATATCAGGGCCAAACTTGACGAGACTGCCGACACATGGATTGGAGCTTGCTTCTTCGCTAAGAACGTAATGAAGTTCCTAAGGGGACTTCTGCGTCTCTTTTTCGGAATCTTTGCTCAGAAGCCCTTCATGGGGCAATTATACAACAACGAAGTCTGCCTCGTACCTGTTTGTGACTGGCATAGACAATGGCACATGCCAATAAATTAGCAAACCCTAGATAAAGAAATCTTAAATATCATCTTTTGTTAATCCATAATCTTCTAAAGGACGTTCTGGAGATTTTGGCTTCCACTTTCTAAATTCTGCACTCATGATTTTATCATCATTTGTTGACAGTTCAAAACAGGAATCGTTACTACAAGCACGTTTAATAGCAAGGTTATTTCTTTTAATTGCATTAATATTTTTATCAAAATCCATTACTAAACCAAAAACCCTTCCACTCCATGCTTCTTCATCTTTATAAGTGTTCATGTTGAAACATGTTTTTGAATCATCTGCTGTTATAGTTAATGTATCCATGCCATCTGTAATACGTGCAACAAGAACATATTTGCGGAATTCTGTTCTTTCCCCTTCTTTATTAGAGGTACTATAAAAATTTTCAATAGTAAATACGGAATCAATAACATTCCAACCTTTAAGATGTGACAAGATAGTATCTACATTTTCTTTGCATACAACTTTGTCTTCTGGGAAAGGACCTACATTATTTGCATTATTACATCCTACAATTGTAATAATCCAAATGAAATATAATAAATGTGCTTTCTTCATTTTCATCATTAATTACTTGTGTATTTTTCTAACAGACTAAAAATTTCTTTAAAATTCTTATAAGAATAAATAGGTTGCGCAGATCCATCTACTTGAAACATAATATCCTTTAAGGCATACATATTCCCGTCAAATTCATCCCAGCCTGCAACATACACAAATTTACCATCCTTGTTCTTGCACAAGAATTTAAGTGTTGTAGCAGAAAAATCATCTACATGGCCTACTGTTTTTCTATATATTTCTTCTTTATATCTAAAGTCCAAAGTGTATTGGTTTTTTCCTTCCCATTCCAAATATAGATAAAGGCCATCTGGTTCACAACAATACGAATAGGTCTTTCCTTCTTCTACAATGTCCCAACCATTGTCCGTCTTGTAGATGCCATCTTGTTTGCTATTATTACATGATGTTAAATACATGTTTAAAAGGATAGCTGATAAAATAAGGAGAACTTTTTTCATAATTATTTATCAAGTTGTTTAGATTTAGAAATTATAAATAGATAATATAATGAAAAGAATTATTAATAATGCCATTCCTAAACATCCTCCTTTATTTGCACTTGAAGTTTTTTGAATAGATTGCTCGTTTCTATTTGAAATATCAGATTCGCTTCTAATAGGATTCCCATTTGTATCATAATCATCCCTTGTTCGCTTGTTCTTAGTAAATACCACATCACCATTAGGTTCGGAATAGCAATGGAAAGGCAAGACAAAACCAGAAATCTGATCTGTGTCATACAAAGCTCTGTTATTTAGGAGAGTGAAGAACTTTTGCGCAAGGGTCTTTCCTTTGTCAGAATACACATTGTCAAAATATTCTTTAACCTCTTCATCTTGGTACTCTGGACATTCAGATAAGAAGATTGTCCTTTCTTGTGCTTCCTTATATAACCTTTCTATAAAGGGATTAACCTTTGCCCACATTCGCGCTTGTTTTCTTTCTTCAACACCAAATCGGACAAGCTTTCTATCCTCTGTCATTTCTTGAAGCAGTGAGACAAAGTTGGCATCAGTCCATTCTTCTTGCCGCCGATACAGTTCCTTTACGATTTCTATCGCAACTTCAAGATTATCTTCATATAATTGCGGATAGGTACTTTCTACACATGATGCAAGATAATCATCTGTGAAATTTGGATGTTCTTTCCTGAACGTCTCAATTGCTCCTTTCGTTGCAGTAAGTCGCTTTCCTTCCATTGCTTTCTTTGCTGCAAATTGGGCTTCCTCTTGCTTCTGTTTTACAATGTCATTAGCACATTCAGGACAACCAAGAGAGGAATTGAGTATTTGGTGTGGCAGTCTTGAAAAAGCACCATGAGTAGGGCAGATTAGAGTTACTGGCATAGTCGAACTTTCATAAACGAATTCATCTAAGCCAAACTTGTCACCAAACTTTTCTTTTAGTTTCAGCAAAAACTTTTCTCCCTTTTCGCATTTGGGGCAACCTTTACCATCAAGATGTTCACGGGCATAGACTTGGAAATCACCATGAACAGGGCAAACAATAGTAACCCGATGCTCACGATTCTTGTAGTCCACTTTGCTGTAATCATAACGGTCACCATATATTTCTTTAGCTTCCCCTATGAATGATTCAGTCGTAACAACTCTTTTACAGAGTTCGAGACTTCTGTTGCTTTGGTTATCTGTTTGTTCGCTCATAGATTTGAGTTTTTAGTTTTTACCACGAAAAATGCGCAGACTATCTCTACGCATCACCAAGGTTCACCACAAACCTCAAACGCATCATAGAAACGTCTGCGCACATGGCGCGACGCTCTGATTGCGTTTGTTATAGGCTCGTTTATCTTCGAGGTGGTGATTCGGTGATGTAAGAGCCTATGTCTTGTGCCATCTTTCAATAACACGCTGCAAATATAATCATTTTTTCCGAGATAAACACGATTATACAGTATTATTTGGCTAAAATTTCTAATTCAAATGTGATTTAGTGTTATTTTGGTATATTTTTGCGATTAGTTCCAATTGTTATTGCTATATTTGCACTAGAATCAATAATGAAAGGATGGAGTGAGATGAAATGACAAAGGCACAAACAATTATTGAAGAAAATCTACTCGTTAGCATATTTTTGCCCCAAAAGACAGAAATTTAATTGCTTATGGGGCAAAATAGAGCCAATAGTAAACTCTGAGATTAACTCTCCCTTATCCCTCATTTATATTTTCCGCCGCCAGCACTCAATGGAAGAGAGTGTCTGGCGGCGGTTTTGTGATTGCCTGGGGGGGAGGGATAAATAAGGTTCGCGCGAGGGGTATGCGAAACGTGTGGTAGGAGCAGGCGGGGTGGGAGCTGGCGGGGTAGGAGCAGGCGAGGGTGGGAGCTATGGGTGGGGGTTACGGGCGGCGGTAGCGTGTCTGGTTGCCGCTGCCTTCCTTGATGAGGCGGCCGTCGGTCACCAGCTGCTTGAGCAGGTTGCTGAGGCGGTGCTTGGAGAGGACGAGGCCGGCGGCGAGTTCGAGGTCGCGGCGCGTGATGGTGGTCTGCTTTGCGAAGAGGTCGTTGAGGAGCTGGTCGGTATCGACCTGGCTGGTGAAGTAGGCTTGGCCGTAGGGCGTCTGATCCACTTCGAAGTCGCGCACCTCCTGCAGCAGCTCGCGGTCGGGGGTGAAGCGGAGACCGTCCACGCGGACGTCCTTGCCGTGGTAGTCCTTGCCGCGGAGTTCGATGTCGCCGCGCAGCGTCAGCGTGAAGGTGCCGAGGCCCGGCAGGTGTACGGACGAGCCCTTGCAGAGTTCGTGGAGGAACAGGCGTCGTAACTCGCCGAGGCAGAGGCTCATCTGACCTTCGGTGGCCGTCGACGGCCAGGGACAGTCGCGGAAATACGTGGCGGCATCCACCGTCTGGTTGCTGCCGCGCAGTCGGGGGACGAACTTGCGTGCCTGCGTCACCAGCGGGTTCACGACCTCGCCGGTCTCGGGGTTCTTGTACACTTTCTCTTCTTTGTCGTAGATGGGTTCGGGGTCGTCTGATGGCAGGCTTCCGCGGTTGGAAATGGTGAATCGTATCATGGTGTGAATATGAGTTGATGAAATTATTTTTATATATTAATGTGATTTTGACTACACCATTACACCTTCGCGACTTATGGCATTAATTATCAAATGATTGCTGGGTGTAATTTGGGTGTAGTTGAAGGTGTAATGGTGTAGTTTTGCCTTAAATTATGGGTATTGAGCGTCTTTTTACGTGGTAAACGAAGCCTCTTTTGCTTCTTCTTTTGTTCATTTTCTCTTCGTCTGTGAGTTGGTTGAGCAGGGCGTTGAGCTGGGTGTAGTCCTCTCGTGAGAACTTCTTTTCGCTGTGGCGGCTGATGTACTCCGCAATCTCTGTTCGTGTCAGTTCCAGGCTGGCTGCATCGCCTCGCAGGTGCCGTTCCGGCCTGGGCTCGAAGAGGTCGTAGAAGCGTTCCACGATGACGGATCGCACGCGGAAATGCCGGTTGTTGCGCTCTATGCTCTCGCGCTCCTCGTCGGTGAAGTAGCAGCGTCCCGTGGGGTCGTCCTCCTCGTAGGCATCGGGGTTCAGGCGTCGCATGTTGATTTCGTCCACGGCCTGCGCGTAGAGCTGCTGGTAGTTGAAGTCCTTGGGCACTTCGATGTAGTCCTTCACGCTCACGCAGATGAACCGTCGGCTGCCGGTCTCGTCCACAAGCACTTCCGTGGGGTTGCATGTGGCGATGAAGGATGCCAGTCGGGGCCGTATTTCGAGATTCGTGCGCCACATCTTGCGTGTGCGCACGTCCACCTGCTGTAGCAGGTTCTTCAGCGGTCCGCGCTGGGTGTCGCCTCGGTACTGGTCGAACTCGTCGATGTTGATGAGCAGCGTCTGCGCCATCAGGCGCATCAGTTCCGTGCGCTTCGCGAGGTCGATGTGGTCGAGGTAGCCCCATCGGAGTTCGTCGGGCAGCAGCGTGCGGCAGAAGGTGCTCTTGCCCGTGCCTTGCGGACCGCAGAGCAGCGGCATTACGTCGTTGCCGTGGTCGCTGGGGATGCCCATCCACTGTCGCACGGTGGCCAGCAGCCAGATGTGGAAGGCGCGCTCCCACAGTGGGTTGTCCGGCACCACGCAGCGCGCCAGCTCGGTGATGCGGTCGTGCTCGTCCCACTTGCCCTTCACCTGGTTGATGAACTCGCGGACGGGGTTGCGGCGCGGGATGCGATCGCTCTGCAGGTAGGTCTGCACGGGTTTGGTGCTCGTCATCAGTCCTGCCTCCAGCACTTCCAGCTCCATGCCGCGTTGTTTCTCCATCCCGAGAGCCTCCCACCGTCCTCTCGTGGTGCGCGGACGGAAGTAGAGGCCGCCGTCGATTTCATTGCGGTAGATCTCGTAGTGCGAGGCTATCAGGAGCTCCATGCCGCGCACCTTGCGCGCCATCTTGTTGTCCGGCATCACAGCGTCGCTGTGCTCGGCATAGTAGTCCTTGACGTAGAGCGTGTAGTCCAGCTGCTTGCCCTCGGGCGCTCCCTCGGCGATGTGCTCCACGGCCTCTGCCACGGGAATCTGCATCTCGAAGCAGCGTGCCGTCAGCGCCTCCAGGAATGCTTGCTGTTCGTGGAACGGGTCGCGGTGTTCTTCGCGGAAACGCACGTTGATGTCGCGGCGGGCGTCCATGAACCGGTGGTGGAAATAGGCGTAGTGGCTGCCGTCGGCCGGAGGCACTTTCGTGGATACGGCGCCCTCCACCGCCTGCGCGATGTCGCCGGCAGGTTCCGTGGCCAGCGGCGATGTGCTGAACTCCGAGGGCACCTCCACCTGCATGGGGTAGGCGTCGGCTCGGAACTCCAGGTCGGGGTCCAGACTTAGGCGGAACGTGATGAAGGCGTTCAGTTCCTGGGGTTCCTGAATCTCATGCCCTATCGTGGCGGCATAGACCTGACATGCCTTCCTGTAGGCTGCGGCGTGCAGCGCCTGCAGTTCCTCGATGTCTTTTGGCAGACGGTTGTCAGCCGGCCAGTAGCGCACCAGGATCTTGACGCTCATGGCGCTGCTTCCGGCGAATGCCGCCACGGTCATCGGCAGGGCGATGACGCGCGCCTTGATGCGCGCTGCCTCGTCGGCGGAGTAGATGTTCTGCACATCCAGCATCACGAGGCCGTTCAGCTGGGTGATGACCATCCCGCCGTTCTTCCGCTTGCACGCTCCTGCAGGGCATACGCGCGGTACGTGCCAGATCTCTTCGTGGCTCAGCGTGATGCCTCGCGAGGTGGGCAGTGTTCGCCGCAGTTCCTCCACCGCCTCGCGGTGGTCGCCGTCGCGCAGCAGCCCGATGAATTCGTCCATCGTGTGGGTGGTCAGCGGCAGTCGCTTCTTGCCACGCAGCGTCTCGAACGTCACCACCATGTCCTTGACGGCCGGTGCTTTCCGCGCCAGGCTCCTCTTCTTCGTTGTTGTTGGAATCACCTTTTCTTTCATGGTTCTATTCTTTTTGTTATCTTTCACGATGCAAAGATACGACTTTTTTCTCGGAAATCCAAATTTTCGGGCATAAATTACACCATTACACCTTCAATTACACCCAAATTACACCTTTTTAAGTGCTTATTTCCAAATATTTAGGCGCTGAAGGTGTAATGGTGTAGTAAAAAATCCACTTTCACATGAAAATATCTGCTTTTAACATGATATATTACTTAAGTTTCGCCCTTCCTTCACCTTCGTTGATTACCCCTTTTCTTCCCTTTCTCAGCCTCCTCTTCTCCCCTCCATCCCCTCCGCTTCTCCCCTCCATCCCCTCTGCTTCTTTCGTCCTTTCTGCTCATTTTCGTTGTTCCATCGCCATGGAACCATTGTTCCATCGTCATGGAATCATTGTTCCATCGCCATGGAACAACGGGGTTGGCTGCATCTCCCAAGCAAGATGAGTCTCTGCTATAGCTTCGTTCGTCAGTTTGCCTCGGACGCACGATGTGTCTGGAGCACAAAGTCGGTTGTTAATTCAGGGCGACAATTTGTACTTTTTGCATGTTATGAAAGTCCATTTTGTGGACTTGAATGTGGGAAATATCATGCTATATTGGCAAAAACGACGAAAAAAAGCAGCTTCCGTGATCAATTTTCATGGAAAGTTCGTACCTTTGCAGTGGAAATTCACATAAATACGCATTTATCATGGCAAGACTAATCAAGGAAACACCAATCCTCTACGGTCAGCCGTCGCAGACTACTATCGAGGCGATGATGCCAAGCCGTGTGCTCAGGGTTACGGGGCAGCAGCTGGAGCAGTATTTCGGTCAGAGCATGGAGATGATGAAACTGCGTGCCGTCATTGCCGAGCATATCCTATTACAGTTCCGTTCGCGCTATCTCGACCTCCACTGCGCCACGCCCCGCGAGCGTTATGAGCAACTGTTGCAGCGTTGTCCCGGCATTGTTCATCACCTCAACCTGCAGGATATTGCCTCGTTCCTGAATGTCAGTGCCAAGACTATTTCCATGATTCGGCGTGACATTACGTTTAAGGAGCAATAAATGAGTTAAAGAGAATCGAAACACACTTGCGCAGACCGCGCAAGGGTGTTTTAATATAAAGAAAAAACATCTTCTTCATTTTGCTAAGCTGGCAACTTACTTACTGCTATTGGCCAGGTAGACACCCAGTAGGATGAGTACCATGCCGAGGGCAGCTACGGCGGTGATGGGTTCGGCAAGGAAGAGGGCGCTGGCAGCCACGGTGGCGATGGGGTTGAGGTAGATGTAGTTGGAGGTGCTGAGGGCTCCGATGCGCTTCACCGCCCAGCTCCAGAGAGCGAAGCAGGCGAAGGAAGCCACCAGTCCCAGGAACAGGAGGTTCCCCCATATCTCGGGCTGGAGAAAACCGCTGAGGGGAAACTGCCAGGGACGCCAGAGGAAGAAGGGGAGCACGGTCAGCAGGCCGTAGGCAAAGACCTTGCGGGTGATGAAGACGGAACTGTAGCGACGCGAGACGCTGCGGATGAGGATGCTGTAGGCAGCCCAGCAGAGTGCTGCTGCCAGCGCCAGCAGGTCGCCGGCAGGGCTGAGGTGGAGGACGAAGTGTCCGTTGAAGATGATGGTGCCCACACCCAGCAGGGCGATGAGCGAACCCACGATGAGGCGTCCCGTGGCTCGGACGTCGCGAAAGAGCAGCAGCGCCAGCAGGACCGTGAAGAGGGGTGCCGTGCAGACGATGAACGAGACGTTGTTGACCAGCGTCAGTCCCACGGCCTCGTTCTCCGTGACGAAGTAGAGGCTGCCGCCCGTGAGACCCAGGAGCACCATCCGCAGCTCGTCGCGCCACGAGTGGCACCAAAACTGACGGGGGCTGATGCACCAGATGCTGCCGTAGGCCAGCAGGAAACGCACGACGAAGATTTCCTCGGGCGTCATGCCGTGCTGCAGCAGCACCTTGGAGTTGATGAACGTGACGCCCCAGATGAGCACCACGGTGATGGCCACGGCGTGCGGCAGGATGTCGGTGCCGCGCAGGGCACGAAAGGGAGAGAGGGTATTGCTCATTATCTTGAATTTGCATGCAAAGATACGCAGATTTCCGCAAACTCTGCGTTCGGAAGAAGAAAAAACGTGGGGCAACGCTGAATTTTCCCATTCTTCGCATCGGAAAGCAGAAAATCGGAAAAAGTTTTGGCCATTCGGGCAGAAACTTTTATCTTTGCGGCAAATTCTACGCAAAATGAGCATAAAAGAGCACCGATTCGCATGGTTGCTGGCGCTGCTGCTGTCTGCAGCCATCGATGTTTCTGCCGACGAGCAGAAGCGGGATTTCTGGACGATGAACGACGAGGGCGGTATCACCTGGACCTTCGACGGGCGTGCCCACGAGGATCATATAGAGTTGTCCGGCAAGCGTGTGTCCGTGGTGCTGCGCTACGGCTTGGATGCCCGTGGGCACCTGAGTCTCAGCCGTGGCATGGTGTGGCCCATGTTGCGTACCCTTCCCAACGACACCCACGGCAACCTGCAGCGCCAGCTGGCGTGGAACCCTCTGGAGGCTGTGAACATCCGCCGGGACATGGTGGCTGTGGAGGAACGCGTGAAGTCCATCTCCCTGCGTGGAATGATGAAGATCCAGGCCGGATGCTACGGGCTGGACATCACCCACACGATAGCTCCTTCGCCGGAGCTGCCGGCGCTGGTGGAGCGCATCGTCCTGCGCAACGCCACCAACCGCACTCTCGCCTTCCAGATTGACGACCGCGATTTCCGTCAGATCATTCCTGCTGAGTTCTGCATCGACGGTCCCTTCGTGGTGCGTCAGACCCTGCATGGTGCTGGTGCCTACAGGCTGGAGCCCGGCGACTCGGTCGTCTATTCCGTGCTGACCAGCGCCTGGAAGCAGGGTGCGACGCTGCCTGAATGGGATGGTGCACAGGAGATAGCAGCCCGCCGGGGACTCGTGGACCAATGGATGGGCGACCTGGTGCTGGAGACTCCCGACCGGGTGCTCAACCGCATGTTCGCCTTCTCCAAGATCCGTTCGCAGGAGAGCATCTATGCCACCAAGGGAGGTCCCCTGCACGGTCCTGGCGGCGAGGCGTACTACGCAGCCATCTGGGCCAACGACCAGGCCGAGTACGTCAACCCCTTCTTCCCCTTCACGGGTTATGACTACGGCTGTGCCTCGGCGCTGAACTCCTATCTGCTCTTTGCCCGCTACATGAACGACGAGTACAAGCCCATCCCCAGCAGCATCATTGCCGAGGGCGATGGCTACTGGAACGGAGCCGGCGACCGAGGTGATGCAGCCATGATTGCCTACGGCGCCTCGCGCTACGCCCTGGCTCGGGGTTCGCAGGAGGAGGCCCTACGGCTGTGGCCGCTCATCGAATGGTGTCTGGAGTTCTGCCATCGCCAGCTGAACGAGGCGGGCGTTGTGCGTTCCAACAGCGATGAGCTGGAAGGACGTTTCCCGGCGGGCGAGGCCAACCTGTGTACGTCCTCGCTCTACTACGATGCGCTGCGCTCGGCATCGATGCTCGCCCGCGACCTGGGCAAGGGGCGCAAGGTGGAACAATTATATAAGGTACGTGCGCGCGAGCTGGAGGCCGCCATCGACCGCTACTTCCACGCCATGGTGGAGGGCTTCGACACCTATCGCTACTACGACGGCAACGACGTGCTGCGCTCGTGGATCTGCATCCCCCTGACCATGGGCATCTTCACCCGTTCGCAAGGCACCCTGGACGCCCTCTACTCCCCCCGTCTGTGGACCAAGGACGGGATGCTGACGCAGGCCGGCAGCGAGACATTCTGGGACCGCAGCACGCTCTATGCCCTGCGCGGTGCCCTGATGGCAGGCGACACGGAGCGCACGCTCCAGTTCCTGCAATACTACTCCCATACACGTCTGCTGGGCGACCACGTTCCCTATGCCATCGAGGCGTGGCCCGAGGGTTCGCAGCGCCACCTCAGCGCCGAGAGCGGACTCTATGCCCGCATCATCACCGAAGGTCTGTTCGGCATCCGTCCTACGGGACTGCGCTCGTTCAGCGTCTCGCCCCGTCTGCCTCGGGAATGGCCGTCGATGACCCTGCGCCGTGTGCGTCTGGGCGGCAGCTGCTTCGACCTCGAAGTCAGCCGCGACCAGAAGGGACAAACCGTAGTCAGAATGATCCGCGAGGGAGAGAAGACCGTGGAACGTCGCGGTACGGACGACCTCGCATTCACCCTTTGATAAATCGAGTTACTCACCATTAAAAAATCGAAAAGAACTATGAAGAAATTGATTCTCGTGTGCGCCCTGCTGGCCGGATTCGTCGGCAGCGCCAATGCCCAATCCCCCTTCCGCACGGACAGCGTAGCTGCCGTGCCCATCGTGAATGCCGCAGCTGCCGTACGTTCTGCCCGCGACGCCAAGGAAGCCGCTGATGTGGCCAAGGAACAGGTGGACAAGATCAAGGACCAGATCAAGAAGGCCGACTCCCAGGTGAAGCAGGCCAACATGGATGTGAAGAATGCCCAGCAGAAGCTGAAGGATGCCAAGGCAGAGCTGAAGCGCCTGCAGGGCGAAGAGAAGAATGTGAAGGCAGCCCTGAAGGAAGCTCAGAACAAGGCTAAGGCAGAAGCCAAGCAGGCCAAGCTCGCCGAAAAGGCTCAGAAGGAAGCCGAGAAGGCAGAGAAAGCCCGCCAGAAGGCCATGAAGGCTGTAGAGAAACTGGGCGATTAATCTAAGGAGCAACTCTCTGCCATAGCCAAGCGCTCAGCGAAAGCAGAGATGTCTTTAAACCAAAGTCCCTCCCGGCAAAGGTGCCAGGAGGGACATTTTGTTTCTGGTGCTGAGGGGGCGTTACTTGGTTTGTTGGTTGCGGTACTGGGCTGGGGGAGGACCGTAGAGCACACGCACCCGTCCGGGTTCGTCGGGGCGAACCACGATAGGGCGTTTGGTAACCTTCACGGTGTCCACGCTGGTCTGGCTGTCGTCCTTCACCGCTTTCTTCGACGACTTGCAGCCGCCGAAGCCCAGCAGTACGAGCAGGCTGGAGAGTATCCAGGTGCTAAGTTTGGTGATTTGCTTCATAGGTTATGAGATGTTTCGATGATTCGATGTTGCGATGATTTCGATGTTTCGACATTTCGGATTGGCGGGATTCCGATGTTTCAGTGCTGTGTTTCCTCCAGTCGCTGGATGTGGCAGAGGATGGTTTTGCCGTCGTTGTCGCGCAGGTGCATTCCGTTGCCCCGGCAGTAGCGCCAGTGGCGGCAGTCGGCGCAGTCGACTGTGCGTCGCCACTCGAAGGTGCGATGCGGCTGGTAGCGGTGTTCCCAGACATCCATGAAGTCGTCCTCGTAGATGTTGCCCTGGTTGTAGTCGGAACGGATGCTGGCGCAGGCGGCAATGGCACCATCGGCCATCACGGAGCCTACGGTGATGCCAGCCTGGCAGTGGAAGAAGTGGTCGCGGACGTCCGCTTCGTACTCGCCGAGGTAGCCCTCGCATCCGTAGCTCGCCTTGATCAGTCCTTCCTTGCGCGTCTGCTTGATGAACTCGAACACGCCACGGAACTCCTCGCCGCTGAGACGCATGTCGGGGGCGTTCTTGGCACGTCCCATGGGGAAGATGGTGTAGATACGCCACTCGTGCACGCCTTTCTGGATGAGGAAGTCGCGGATGGCAGGCAGTTCGCTGTAGTTGCGGCGGTTGACGCACGTCACGCAGTCGAAACGTACGTCGGAACTGACGAGGAGGTCTATGGCCCGGGAGGTCATGCGGAAGGAATCCTTGTGGCCACGGAGCCAGTTGTGGTTCTCTTCCAGACCGTCCAGGCTGAGTGCTACGCTGCCCATGCCAGCCTGACAGAGTTTCCGGAAGCGGTCGGGTGTCAGCGCCAGACCGTTGGTCACCAATCCCCAGGGGAATCCGCGGCGGTGGATCTCTGCAGCCACGTCCTCCAGGTCCTCGCGCACCAGGGGCTCGCCACCGGTCAGGATGACAAAGACTTCGTGGGGATTGCACTTGCGCTCCACGCTGTCCAGCACTCGCAGGAAGTCCTCGGCCGGCATGTCCTCCACGCCAGCCACCCGCTTGCAGTCGCTGCCGCAGTGGCGGCAATGGACGTTGCATCGGAGGGTGCATTCCCAGAACAGCTGGCGCAGCGGATGCTCGCGCTCGATGTTCTTGTAGAGTTGGTGGGCCAGTTCCTGACCTATGCGCTTACGCAGGTTCATCGGCAGTCAGTTCACCGTCCTCGGAGTCGGGGGCGGGCATTACTATTTCGTCTTCTTCCACCGAGCGGGTTAAGGGTCGTGCCTCGGTCGAATCCAGGGGTAGCGGTCCGTAGAGCACGGGTAAGGGACCATAGAGGTCGGGCTGTTCCGTGTTGCAGGCAGAGAAGCCCATAGCCGCCAGCAGTCCGGCGAGCACTTTCTGATAGAGTTTGAGGTGTTTCATACGTCAGATATCGCACTAAATGCGTGCTTAGATGCTGCAAAGGTAGGCTCTTTTGGTGAAGAAAACAAGCAATTCACAAAGATTATGATACAAATTGCAACTTTTCACACTTCTTTTTCGTCAAACCCGTAAAGAAGCAGTACCTTTGCAGCCGATTATGATACATCTCGAAGGCATCCACAAAACCTACGCCGGCGCCCAGCCGCTGCACGTGCTGAAAGGCATCGACCTCGACATCGCCGAGGGCGAGCTCGTCAGCATCATGGGAGCCAGCGGCTCTGGCAAGAGCACCTTATTAAATATATTAGGAATCCTCGACGACTACGACGAGGGCAACTACTACCTGGCAGGCACGCTGATCAAGAACCTGAGCGAGACGCGCGCTGCCGAGTACCGCAACCGCATGATCGGCTTCATCTTCCAGTCGTTCAACCTCATCGGTTTCAAGACGGCTGTGGAGAACGTGGAGCTGCCGCTGTTCTACCAGGGCATCTCGCGCCGCAAGCGCCATCAGATGGCGATGGAGGAACTGGAGAAGATGGGGCTGACGGACTGGGCAACGCACTATCCCAACGAGATGTCGGGCGGTCAGCGCCAGCGCGTGGCCATCGCCCGGGCGCTGGTCACCCGTCCGCAGATCATCCTCGCCGACGAACCCACGGGTGCCCTGGATTCGAAGACGGGTGTGGAGGTGATGGAACTGCTGAAGCGGCTGAACCGCGAGGAGAAGATCACCATGATCATCGTCACCCACGACCCCAACGTGGCGGCGCAGACCAACCGCATCATCCGCATTAAGGATGGAGTGATTGGGGATTAGGGAACTGAACGTTGCTATCATAGATTTGGAACTTGCGATTTATAGATTTACATTTGAAAGATGATAGAGCTCATACTTGAAATCTGGCAGACGGCACGCCGCAACAAGCTGCGCACCTCGCTCACGGGCTTCGCCGTGGCGTGGGGTATCTTCATGCTCATTGTGCTGCTGGGTGCAGGCAACGGGCTCATCAATGCGCAGCAGGAGAACAGCGACCGCTATGTGGACAACTCGATGATGGTCTTCGGCGGCATGACTTCCAAGCCCTACGACGGTCTGAAGGAAGGACGCGATATCCGTCTGGACAACAACGACCTGACGACGACGCAGAGCCGCTTCACCCAGCACGTGGACAAGGCGGGTGCCGTCCTCTATGAGTCCGGAGCCACCATCACCGTGGGCGAGAACTATGTCAGCAGCAGCCTCCGGGGTGTCTATCCCATGGACCAGGATATCAACAAGCGGGAAATCGTGGCCGGTCGCTTCATCAATGATATCGACATCCGCGACCAGCGCAAGGTGCTCATCCTGCCCGAGAACCAGGCACGCGAACTGGTTCCCAACAACCCTCGCTCGCTCGTGGGCAAGGTTGTCAAGGTGGGGAACCTGGCTTTCACCGTCATCGGCATCGAGAAGGAAGACCAGAGCCGGATGAGCACGGAGGTCACCGTGCCCTTCACCACCCTCCAGACGATCTATAACTACGGCAACAGGGTAGGGCGCATCAACTTCACCTTCCACGGCCTGGATACCGAGAAGGAGAACGAAGACTTCGAACAGCGCTACCGAGCCACCATCAACCGGCAGCACCAGGCAGCACCCGACGACGAGGACGCCATCTGGATCTGGAACCGCTTCACCCAAGCCATGCAGATGGCAAAGGGGCTGAATATCATCCGCACAGCGCTCTGGGTCATCGGTCTCTTTACGCTGCTGAGCGGCATCGTGGGCGTCTCGAACATCATGTTAATAACGGTACGCGAGCGCACGCGCGAGTTCGGCATCCGCAAGGCCATCGGTGCCTCGCCGCTGAGCATCCTGCGCATTATCATCACGGAGAGCATCATCGTGACGGGTTTCTTCGGATACATCGGCATGCTGCTGGGCATCTGTGCCAACCTCTATATGGACGCCACCCTGGGCTCCAAACCCATCGAGACGGGACTCTTCACCACCACCGTCTTCGTCAATCCCACCGTGGGCATGGCCACCTGCGTGGGAGTCACCATCGTACTCGTGATTGCTGGAACCATCGCCGGGTTGATGCCTGCCGTGAAGGCTGCCAAGATCCGGCCCATAGAAGCATTGAGAGCAGAATAATATGAGAATAGACCTCGATACCTACCACGAACTGCTGGAGACCCTGCTCCGCAACAAGACGCGCTCCTTCCTCACCGGATTCGGCGTGTTTTGGGGTGTGTTCATGCTGGTGGCCCTGATCGGCGGTGGAGCGGGCATGAAGGAGATGCTCAGCAACAACTTCGAAGGCTTCGCCACCAACTCCGCCCTCATCTGGGAACAGCCGACCACCAAGCCTTTCCACGGTTTCCGAAAAGGACGTATGTGGTCCCTGAACACGGGAGACCTGCAGCGTCTGCGCGAACAGGTGCCGCAGATCGACGTCATCTCGCCGATGGCCAACAAGTGGGGTGTGCAGGTGGTCAACGGCGACCGCAAGTTCAACGCCAACGTCAAGGGATTGCTGCCGGAGTATGCCAAGGTGGAAACCCCCAAGCTGTACTACGGTCGCTACATCAACGATATGGACATCGCCCAGCAGCGCAAGGTCTGCGTCATCGGCAAGAAAGTCTATAAGTCGCTCTTTCCCAAGGGCGGCGACCCCTGCGGAGAACTCATCCGACTGGACTCTGTCTACTACAGCGTCGTGGGAGTGGACTACGGCGGCGGCAACATGAACGTCAACGGTTCCGCCGAGGAAGCTGTGTGCATTCCGCTCTCGCTGATGCAGCGCGCCTTCAACATGGGCGACAACATCGAGATGATAGCCATCACAGCCCGACGGGGAACCGCCATCAGCGACATCACTCCCCGCATACGTGAGGTCATAGCGCGTGCCCACGACATCGACCCCACGGACGAGAAAGCCGTCATGGTCTTCAACACGGAAGTCCTCTTCGGTCTGATGGACAGCCTCTTCGAGGGCGTGGACCTGCTCATCTGGCTGGTGGGCATAGGCACGCTGCTGGCAGGAGCCATCGGCGTCTCGAACATCATGATGGTGACCGTCAAGGAGCGCACCACGGAAATCGGCATCCGCCGGGCCATCGGTGCCACCCCACGCGTGATCCTCACTCAGATCATCTCCGAAAGCATCCTCCTCACAGCCGTCGCGGGCATGAGCGGCATCCTCTTTGCCGTGCTCATCCTGCAGATGTTGGAACTCGGTTTCACAGAAGACGGCATCGTGCAGTCCCACTTCCAGGTTTCCTTCTGGACAGCCATCGCCTCTGCTGCCTTGCTGGCGCTGCTGGGTGTGCTGGCAGGACTGGCACCAGCAGCCCGCGCCATGAGCATCAAACCCGTAGATGCCATGCGTGAGGAATAATCATAAACCCCATTCGCCCCATAAACTTATAAGAATACAATGAAAAAGTTTTTTCGTCTCTTCCTGTTTGCCCTCGTTGCCCTTGTCTTCATCGGCACATTCGTCTTTCTCTACCTCAACTCCCGCCCCAAGCCCGTGGAGTACGAGACGCTGACACCCTCGGTGCTCGACCTCTCGAAGACCACCGTGGTCACCGGTAAGATCGAGCCTCGCGACGAGGTCGCCGTGAAGCCTCAGATCAGCGGTATCATCACTGAATTGCTGAAGGAAGCCGGACAGCGCGTGGAGGCTGGCGAGGTCATCGCCAAGCTGAAGGTCATCCCCGACATGAACCAGCTCGCCAGCGCCGAGAGCCGTGTGCGTCTCTCGCGTCTGAACCTCGAACAGGCCAAAACCGACCACGATCGCCAGAAGACCCTCTACGACAAAGGACTCATCAGCGCCAACGAGTACGAGAAAGTGCGCCAGACCTACAACCAGGCGCGCGAGGAAGCCAGCATCGCCCAGGAGCAGCTGGAGCTGACCCGCGACGGCGTCTCTGCCAGCAACGCCAGCAGCAGCAACACCCTGGTGCGTTCCACCATCAGCGGCATCATCCTCGACATCCCCGTGAAGGTCGGTAACAGCGTCATCCTCTCCAACACCTTCAACGACGGTACTACCATCGCCTCCGTGGCGGACATGAGCAACCTCATCTTCCGCGGCAATATCGACGAGACCGAGGTCGGACGCCTCACCGTGGGGATGCCCATGCAGATTACCATCGGTGCCCTGCAGGACTTGCACTTCTCCGCATCGCTGGAGTACATCAGCCCCAAGGCAACGGCCACCACGGGCGGTGCCAACCAGTTCGAGATCAAGGCCGCTGTGAACGTGCCAGCCGACTCCATCAGCAGCAATGCCTCGCTCATCCGCAGCGGCTATAGCGCCACCGCGCAGATCGTGCTGGAGAAATCCGACAAGGTGCTGACGATTCCCGAGGCTGCCATTGAGTTCAGCGGCGACAGCACTTTCGTCTATGTCGTGAAGCAGGGCAATGCGAAGGAGAAGACCTACGAGCGCAGGCTGGTGACGACAGGTCTCTCCGACGGCATCAACATCGAAATCCGTTCCGGACTGAAGGAGGATGAACTTGTTCGTGGTAACATCATCGTCGCCGACAACAAGGATAAGTAAAAACAGGCGTTTTTGTGGCAAAAAGCAAAATTTTCGGCAAAAGATAGCACTTGAATGAAAGAAAAGTAGTACTTTTGCCGTCAAATTGCAATTCTGACCGCAAAAAACGTCGTTTCCGAATGAAGATAGGCATCATGCAGCGTGATATCATCTGGGCGTCGCCGCAGGAAAACCTGCGGAGGACGGCAGATGCTATTGCACGTATGGAGCCCTGCGACCTCCTGGTTCTGCCCGAAATGTTTGCCTCCGGTTTTGGCGCTTCGCCCCAGCAGGTGGCAGAGCCGGCAGCGGACGGGCAGGTGCTGGCGTGGATGAAGCAGGTGGCTCGCGAGCACGACTGCGCAATTGCCGGCAGCGTAGCCGTCAAGGTGAATGCCGCGTTCCGCAATCGCCTGTATTTCGTGACGCCCGACGGCGCGGCCGCCCACTACGACAAGCACCACCTCTTTGCCTACGGCGGCGAAGACGTCTTCGAGGCAGGGCAGGAGAGGACTGTCGTTGAGTGGCGGGGTGTGCGTTTCATGCTCCTCGTCTGCTACGACCTGCGTTTCCCCGTCTGGAACCGCAACCGCGAAGATTACGACTGCGCGCTCTACGTTGCCAACTGGCCGTCGTCGAGGATGGGTGCATGGACAGCGTTGCTGCATGCCCGTGCCATTGAGAACCAATGCTTTGTCGTGGGCGTCAACCGTGTGGGTAGCGACCCCAACTGCGACTACACAGGCGATTCCGCCGTCATCGATGCCTACGGCCGGGACATCGCTACGTGCCCCAGTGGCACAGAGTGTTCTGCCACTGCCGACCTGGATATGGACCGGCTGCTGGCTTTCAGAAAGAAATTTCCTGTACTTAAAGATCGAGATATATGAAGAAACTACTTTTAGGGGACGAGGCGATTGCGCAGGGAGCCATCGATGCCGGTCTCTCTGGCGTCTATGCCTATCCTGGCACGCCTTCGACAGAAATCACGGAGTATATCCAGGGCAACGCCGTGGCTCGCGAGCGCGGGCTGCACAGCCGCTGGTGTACGAACGAGAAGACAGCCATGGAGGCTGCGCTCGGCATGTCGTACGCCGGCAAGCGCGCTCTGGTGTGCATGAAGCATGTGGGCATGAATGTCTGTGCCGACGCTTTCGTCAACAGCGCCATCACGGGCGTGAAGGGCGGTCTGATCGTGCTCGCCGCGGACGACCCCTCGATGCATTCTTCCCAGAACGAGCAGGACTCGCGTTTCTATGCCAAGTTCGCCCTTGTTCCCTGTCTGGAACCTTCCAATCAGCAGGAAGCCTACGACATGATGTCCTACGGCTTCGACCTCTCGGAGCGTCTGGGAGAGCCCATCGTGATGCGCATCGTGACGAGGCTTGCCCACTCTCGTGCCGCCGTGGAGGTGGCCGAGGCAAAGGCAGAGAAACCCCTGTCCCCAGCCACGGATGCGTGGGTGCTCCTGCCCGGCATAGCCCGGCGGAAGTATGTGGCTCTGCTGGAGAAGCAGGTGGCCATGCGCCAAGCTTCGGAGGACAGTCCCTTTAATAAGGTGGAGACGTCAGCGTCCAAGACGGGCATTGTGGCATGCGGCATAGCCTACAACTACGTGAAAGAGGCCGTAGGCGATGATGCCGACCTCGTGAAAGTGTCGCAATATCCTCTGCCCGAGGAGAAAATCAAGGCGCTGGCAGCAAGATGCGACGAACTCCTCGTCATCGAGGACGGTCAGCCAGTCGTGGAAGAGATGGTGAAAGGCCTGCTGGGAGCCGGTTATCCCGTCAAGGGACGCTTGACAGGCGATCTGCCCCGCACAGGCGAGCTGACGCCGGACAGCGTGGCTAAGGCTTTGGGAAAAGCTGCAGGCGCAGCGTTCGCTCCCGCCAAGAATATGGCAGCACGTCCGCCCCAGCTCTGCCAGGGCTGCGGGAATGGGCCGCTCCGGCATACCCTCCTGAACGGTAGGCTCATATCGCCCCGCCGCGGCGTTCCACCGGGGCGCCCAGGCCCACAGGCCCAGGGAGTCCGCAGCCAGGGCAGCACCTGTCAGGACCACGACCACAGCCGCCGCGATCAGCACCCGACGGAGCAGGGCGGGGACGGTCCGATGCCGGAGTGCTCTGACCTGGATCTCTCCCGTTTCCGGTTCTTCCGACGGGACGATGAGAACGCCCGACTCATCCCCGTGGTCCGCCCGAAACTGCGCCCAGGATTCCTCGGGGGTGTACAGATATTCCACGGGCCGCTTCCGGTCCAGGGCTTCCCGGATCCTCTCCAATTCTTCGGACAGGGGGCCGTCGATCTGATCCGTGCAGAAAAAAGCTTTTCGCAGCTCCAGCTCCAACTCCTCCGCCGTCATTTCGTC
>CACXXT010000044.1 GCA_902771725.1 uncultured Bacteroidales bacterium | reverse complement strand
TCGCCCGTCTTCACCTCCATCAGCACAACCACACCTATCTCGGCATTGATTTCCTGCAACTTGCGCTCCAGAATCTTCTCTGCCGCATCCTGCATGCCTACATCAATGGTGGTGATGAGGTCCAGTCCGTTCACGGGCTCCACATCCGTGCGATCCATCCATTGGCGACGCACCTTCTCGCGGTGCATTTTGCCATTCATGCCGCGCAGGATGCTGTCGTATGCCAGTTCCAGTCCGTTGCGGGCAGAGTCATTGGTGCTCATCAGCGAACCCAGTGTACGTGTGGCCATCGAGCCATAGGGCTTCTGGCGCTGCGGAATCTCCTCTGCATAGAAACCCGTCTTGATACGTCCATGGCGCACATACGGCAATTTCAGGAACTCCTTATATTTAATATAGGAGACCCCGCGCGCGATGCAGAGGTTGCGACGACCACGGCGCCTGCCCTCGAGCAAGAGAGTTCGGAAGTCCGCTGCCGAGCGTTCTGGGAACAGTTGGTGCAGCCCCAGGCAGAGGCTGTCCAGCTCTTTCACGAACACCGTGTCACGCCAGTCGCGCAACTTACGCTCTGCTACGCTGTCGTTGGGATCCTTGACGACGAAGTCGGCACGCAAGGTATAGATGGGCATAGAACCCACCATCAGTTGTCCGTCGGCAGAGTAGATGTTGCCACGCACAGCCGGGATGTCCTTTTGCTGCGAAGCCAGACGCCCTCTCACCGTTTCCCAATAGTCACTGCGGGCAATCATCTCGTAGCCCGCCTTACCAACGATAATCAACCCAATCACTGCCGCGACAATGACGATGAGCAGATAGCGTGATACCGTATGTTTGCTGTTGGATTTCATATAGTCCGGTTAAATATCATTCTTCAGTTTGAATCACGAACGGCGGTTCGTTGGACGTGGTGAGCAACGAGTCTCCGAAAGAACGCAGACGTTCTTCCAGTCCACTCTGCCTGCTGGCCATCGTCAGTTCAGCGTATTGTGTGAGGGCGTAATTCTTCTTCTCCACCAGTTCCTTGCGCAACGTTTCCTCCTCAATAATCTCCTGCTGTGCGGCATAGCGGTTGCTGATATAAAATATGCTGAGCACCACCAGAAAGAGGATGAACCACACCTGTCGGCGCAGGAACGTCCCCAGCAGGAAGTCGCCAAAGAGAATCTCGCGCAATGAAAGCGGGGGCTCGAAGGACACTTTGGAGCGTGCGTTCTTCGAGCGCGACGAACGCTTCTTCTGTGTGGAGCCTTCCTGCCCTTCTTCTGCAGCAGCCTCGTCTTCCATATCCTCGCCCTGGATGGCGCCTTCGCCGTCGTCCGCCACAGCCCCGGCAGTGGTGTTCGCTACGTCCGAAGCGGCGACAGACTCATCGTCGTCGCTCCCCACAACCACCGCGGCCTCCTCATCCTCGTTCACCTCTATGGCGAACGGGATGTCGTCCAATGCCGAAGTCTCAGGACGTACCTCGTCCTGACTATTGTCATTAAGCTTGCTCATGTCTTAAAAAACCGTTTCTACTCGTGAGTATATTGTATGAGAGACATCTCTGTTTTCTATTCTATCACAGAGAATGCCCGTGGAGGGTCAATTTTCTATCACTTTTTCCGCCACCCTCAGTTTGGCACTTCTGCTGCGCGGGTTCTGTGCGAGTTCTTCGTCGCTGGCCACCAGCGGTTTCCCTACGGGTCGCAATGCCGCCTGTGTCCTTCCGAAGATATCCTGACGCACCTCGCCATCAATGTTTCCGGCACGCATCAGGTTTTTCACCATCCTGTCTTCCAGGGAGTGGTAGCTCATCACCACCAACCTTCCTCCCGGACGCAGGAGCTCTGTAGCCGCCTGTAGCATCTCGCGCAATGCATCCATTTCGTGGTTCACCTCCATGCGCAAAGCCTGAAACGCACGTGCCAGGTCTTTCTTCTGTGCCGCAGGTGCCATCAGGGGCATCAGCAACTCCGCCAACTGTCCTGTCGTGCGGATTTCCTGGCGCTGACGAGCTTTGACGATTGCAGCGGCCAGTCGGGGTGCCTGCCGGAGTTCGCCATAGATGCGGAAGAGGGAAGTCAGCTGCTCTGTCGAATAGGTGTTCACCACATCAGCCGCCGTCTGTCCAGCCTGCTGGTTCATGCGCATATCCAGCGGAGCATCTGTGCGGAAACTGAATCCGCGCTCAGCCTCATCGAAGTGATGACTGCTGACACCCAAGTCTGCCAGCACTCCGTCCACCTGCTCCACACCGTAGTAGCGCATCCAGTTCTTCAGGTAGCGAAAGTTGCTGCGGACGAGTGTCCACTGCTCATTCTGATCGCCTGTCGCTCGGCTGATGGCTTCTGCATCCTGGTCGAAGCTATAGAGGTGTCCGTTGGGACCCAGACGGCGAAGAATCTCACGACTATGACCGCCTCCACCCAACGTCACGTCCACGTAAACACCCGATTCATTGACGTTTAGCCCGTCCACCGACGGCATCAACATCACGGGTATATGATATACGTGGGATTCCATGCCGCAAAAGTACAAACTTTATTTCATTCGTGCAAGCACTTTTGCAATTTTCTTCAAAAATTTGTTATAAATCTCTTAAAATAGGTATTTTAAATGCTTAAAGTATCACTTTAACTCTAAAGAAATCCCCTTCTAAGCTCCACATCAGCGGATTATAGAAGGGGACATCGTGTATGACATCAATATGTGTGTTCCGATTCCGCCATCTCTTCCTTGGTGATTTTCTTGCGGTCCATGGCATACCAGACGTAGGCGATGTATGCAAGGACGAACGGGATGAGCAGGGAGACGTAGAACATCGTGCGCAGCGTGAATTCGCTAGAGCAGGAGTTCACCATCGTCAGCGACGACTGCAGGTCGGCGGTGGAGGGATAGTAGGCAGTATGGTTCCAGGCAGAGCAAAGCAGCAATGCCAGCACGGCGAGCACGGTGCCGATGCCTGCAGGCCAGATACCTCCGATATAATGCTTCGAGACGATGGTTCTGCCGATGCCATAAAGCACGAGCACCACGCCTGCGAGGAGCATGGCCGTCAAATACCACATATCCAAGAAGTTATGCAGGTACTTGTAAGGTTCCATGAAGATGATGCCGTCGTCGGTGTAGGCATATCCATCCTTGATGAGTAAGTGGACGAGGTATGCCACAAAGAGGATGACGAAAGGCACGGCAGCTCCGACCAGACGTACACTGCCACGTGAACGGATGTCCTCGTCATCGACGTTGTTCATCACATAGAGTATGCCCAGAACGCGCGCCAGGAAAACGACAGCCAGACCAAAGACAAGTACCCAGGGATTCAGCAGGGCATCCAGTCCATGACTGGCATTTGCCCAGCGGCTGATGACGATTGAAGAATCATCCATTCCAAGTAAATTGCCCTTCTCCACAATGAAGTTCGAGCCCTCGAAAAAGGTGGCCACGGCTCCGCCTAGGAGCAGGGGACCCACGATGCCGTTGAGGGTCAGGAAGAACTGGAACGTCTTGGGACCCAGGATGTTGCCGATTTTGTTCTGGAACTCATAGCTGACAGCTTGTAGCACAAAGGTGAACAGAATAATCATCCAAAGCCAGTAGGCACCGCCGAAGCTTGTGGAGTAGAATAGCGGGTACGAGGCGAAGAAGGCTCCGCCAAAGGTCACTAGCGTGGTGAACGTCAGTTCCCACTTGCGACCTGTGGAGTTGTAGACAAGACGGCGTCCTTCCTCGGTGTAGCCGAGGCTGCGTGCCACGGAATTGGCACCTTGTACGAACATCAGGAACACCAGCAGGGCTCCCAGAAGCGCCACGATGAAGCACCAGTAGTGCTGAAGGAATGAGTAGGTCATGGGTTACACTCCTTTCTTTATTTGTTTGAGCATGATGTTGATTTCCACGACGAGCATCGTGGTGAAGAGGAAGAGGAAGATCCAGAAAGTGGTGGCAACGGCGCTGGAGCCGATGTCGGAAATCGAGGCTCCCACGGGCAGCATGTCCTGAATCGTCCAAGGCTGACGACCGAACTCAGCCACCAGCCACCCGCTCTCCGAGCAGATATAGGCACAGGGCAGCAGGATGATGGCTGCAATGAGCAGCCAGCGGGGATAGGGACTTGTCTCCTCGTCTGACGAAGAGGCTGGAGCGAGCTTCCTCCCCTTCTTCCACCAGAGGAAGAGGATATAGATGAAGTAGAGGATGAACAATGTTCCCAGTCCTACCATGATGCGGAACGCCCAGAAGTTGATGGGGATGTAGGGCACCAGTTCTGCCTCATCGCGGATGTATCCATAGCCGAAGTATTTAAAGTTCTCGAGCAGCACGGCCTTGCTCTCCTCGGCCACCGGCTCATTGCCTTCAGCCTTGGCCTTGCGATAGTCCGCCATGGCCTGAATAGCCAGTCGCCCTCGCTCCATCTTCTCGGCAGCAGAGGGCTCCACAGTGCCGTCCTCGCGCGTATAACCTTTAAGGATATCATTCACTCCTGGCACATAGCCGTGCAGCGAGCGGGTGGCAAGAATGCTCAGTCCGTAGGGCACCGCCAGTCGCAGGGGTGCTTCTTCCTCTTCCTTGTAGTTTGGTTGCTTGAAGGGATTCACCCACGCCACACCTGTGAGGCTCACATCGTTACCTCCATTGTAGAGCGCTTCCATGGCTGCCAGTTTCATCGGCTGCACCTCAGCCACCTTGTAGGCACTTTCGTCGCCCGTGATGGCAGCACCTACGGACGCCACGAGGCCCACTATGGCAGCAATCTTGATACTCTCCAGCGCCATGCGACGTTCTGACTCGCGCCGCTTCAGCAGGTACCAGGCAGAGACAGCCACAACAAACACGGCACCGACAATCCATGTGGAGATGACCGTGTGCAGGAACTTATCCACGGCGTAGGGCGAGAAGGCAACCTCCCAGAACGAGACCATCTCGTTGCGCATCGTGTCGGGGTTGAACTCACATCCCACTGGGTACTGCATCCAGGAGTTCGCCACCAGGATCCACCATGCGGAGATGGTAGCACCCAGCCCAGTCAGCCACGTCGATGCAAGGTGGAAGCCCTTCGACACCTTTTCCCATCCGAAGTACATCACGGCTACGAAGGTCGATTCCATGAAGAACGCCACGATTCCCTCGATGGCTAGCGGCGCGCCGAAGATGTCGCCCACGAACCACGAGTAGTTCGACCAGTTCGTTCCGAACTCAAATTCCAGGATGATGCCCGTGGCAACACCCATGGCAAAGTTGATACCGAACAGGCGTTGCCAGAACTGCGACGTCCGCCGCCAGAAGACGTCGCCCGTACGATAATAAATGGTTTCTGCGATGGCCATGATGATGGCCAGACCCAACGTCAGCGGGACGAAGAGCCAGTGGTAGGCAGCGGTGAGGGCAAACTGCGCTCGTGCCCAGTCTACAGCTGCAGGGTCAATGGTTAAGAAAGTCAGCATAGATGAGATATCGTTATCATGTTAGTATGTTATTCCGTTGTTTCGCCGTTCGTCATCCTTTCCGTCAGTTCTGTCGCCACGAACTCAGCCTCTCCGCCCTTCGCGGCGTGTTGATGGAGGAAGTTTGGGAAGAAGAAGAGTTTCAGGATGGCAAACATGATGAATAGCTTGATGCCAATGATCAGCCACAGCGTTCGTCCGAGCGTCATCGAGCGGAAGCCGTCGTAGTACAGATGGAAGGCGCGGTAGAGGAAACTGTCTGTGCGCATAAGCAAATAGATTCTAATTAGCAAATAGAGTACTTTAGGCAACAATAGCGAGCCCGCAACGGGGCATTTCCGCGGCAAAGATAAGCACTATTTCCGAATCGCAAGCGAATGAAGGCAAAATTTTATGATTTTCCTTAATTTTTTATGAAATAGGGCGCAGGGCGGGAGATTTTTATGCCTCGCGACATCGTATCTGAGAATTTTTGCATACCTTTGCACCCGAAAACAGAAACGTGCGGGAAAACAACACCCGCAGAAACAGGTAAAAGCGCTTATGAAAACACTTGAGAAAATCTTTGCAGCAAAGCTGCTGAAAGTAAAAGCTATCAAATTACAGCCACAGAACCCCTTCACCTGGGCCAGCGGCTGGAAGTCCCCGTTCTACTGTGACAACCGCAAGACGCTGTCGTACCCCGACCTGCGTTCCTTCGTGAAGATAGAGATCAGCCGCATCATCCTCGAACGTTTCCCCGAGGTGGAGGCTATTGCCGGTGTGGCCACAGGTGCTATTCCCCAAGGAGCACTGGTTGCCGATGCACTGGCATTGCCGTTCGTGTATGTTCGTTCGAAACCCAAGGACCACGGACTGGAAAACCTCATCGAGGGCGAACTGAAACCCGGGATGAAGGTGGTCGTCGTGGAAGACCTCATCAGCACGGGTGGCAGCAGTCTGAAGGCCGTGGAGGCTATACGCCAGAACGGCTGCGAAGTCATCGGCATGGTGGCAGCCTACACTTACGGATTCGACATCGCCACAGAGGCTTTCAAGCAAGCCAAGGTGGAATTGGTCACCCTGACCAACTACGAGGCTGTCGTCGCTGAGGCTGCACGCATCGGATACATCCAGGAAGATGACATCGAACTGCTCAACGAGTGGCGCCGCGATCCGGCACACTGGAGCGTGTAAGTGTTGAAAGTTGAACATTGACTATTGAAAGATGACAAAATTCGAAAGCGAAATCAAACAAATAAACTTCCCGCAGGCGTCCGTCTATGCCAAACTCGCTGACCTGAACAACCTCCGTGTGATTCAGGAGCGCGCCAATGGCCCCGCCTTCGTGGAGCAAATCAAGGCTTCGGGTCAGGTTCCGGAGGACAAACTGGGACAGATTCAGGAAGCTGTGGCTCAGCTGCAGTTCACCTCGGATACCGTGACCTACCCCTCCTCCCCCGTCGGGGCTTTGACCCTCCGCATCGTGGAGCGCGATGAACTGAAGTGCATCAAGTTCGTGGTAGACGGTGCACCCATGGCTGCCAACCTCTGGATCCAGCTGCTGCCCACATCGCCCTACGCCTGCAAGATGAAATGCACCATCGGTGCAGAACTCAACTTCCTCATGAAGCAGATGGCGAAGAAGCCGCTGCAGCAGGGGGTGGAGAAGCTGGCAGATATGCTGGCAATGATTCCCTATGGGTATTGAGTGTCTGTCAGACTACAAGTGAAAAAAGGAAATAATATGGCAACGAAGCTTTGGCAGAAAAACGTGACGATGACCGCCGAGATTGAGCGGTTCACCGTGGGGCGCGACCGCGAACTGGATCTCTATCTTGCAGAGAGCGACGTGCTGGGCAGCATGGCACATATCACCATGCTTCAGAGCATCGGGCTACTGACATCGGAGGAACTGCAGACATTGCTGGCAGAACTGCGCCGCATCCTCGCTGACATCCGTGCTGGGAAATTCACCATCGAGGAGGGTGTGGAGGACGTCCACAGCGAAGTGGAACTGCTACTGACACGCCGATTGGGCGACGTGGGAAAGAAGATTCACAGCGGACGTTCGCGCAATGACCAGGTGCTCGTAGACCTGAAGCTGTGGACCCGCCGCCAGTTGCGCGAGGTCGTAGAGCTGGTGAAGGCTCTCTTCGATGAACTGCAAGTGCAGAGCGAACGCTACAAGGACATCCTTATGCCGGGCTACACCCACCTGCAGGTGGCCATGCCCTCCAGCTTCGGACTCTGGTTCGGAGCCTACGCCGAGAGTCTGGCAGACGATATGCTGTTCCTGCAGGCTGCCTACCGTCTCGTGAACCGCAATCCCCTGGGTTCCGCTGCCGGCTACGGCTCCAGTTTCCCCCTCGACCGCCAGATGACCACGGATCTTCTGGGTTTCGACTCCATGGACTACAACGTCGTCTACGCCCAGATGGGACGTGGCAAGATGGAGCGCAATGTGGGTTTTGCCATCGCCTCCGTGGCAGGCACCATCTCCAAGTTGGCTTTCGATGCCTGTATGTTCAACTCCCAGAACTTCGGCTTCGTCAAGCTCCCCGATGAATGCACCACAGGCAGCAGCATTATGCCCCACAAGAAGAACCCCGACGTATTCGAACTGACTCGCGCCAAGTGCAACAAACTGCAGGCTCTGCCCCAGCAGGTGACACTCATCATGAACAACCTGCCCTGCGGCTATTTCCGCGACCTGCAGATCATCAAGGAGGTGTTCCTCCCGGCCTTCGGAGAACTCAAGGACTGCCTGCGCATGACCACCTATATTATCGAGCGCATACGCGTTAATGAGCACATCCTGGATGACCCTCGCTATGACCTGATGTTCTCCGTGGAGGAGGTCAACCGCCTGGCTGCCAGCGGCATGCCCTTCCGAGATGCCTACCGCAAGGTGGGATTGGATATCGAAGCCGGACAGTTCACTCCTCAAAAGCAAGTCCACCACACCCACGCCGGCAGCATCGGCAACCTCTGCACAGCGGAGATAGCAGCACAGATGGACCGCCTGCTTGCCGACTTCCATTTTGAGCGAGTGGAGGAGGCAGAGAGGAAACTGAGTTGCTGAGACAATAATAGACTCGCACAAGACCCGCAGATCATATATCATGCTCGGTTTCATCAAAACGCTATCAGCAAAGGTATCTGTCCCCTTCCTGACGGGAGGGGTTTGTGGGTGGGTCTTTTTTTCCCTCCTTCTCTCCTGTTCTCAAGCCGAACGCCTCTACGACACCTACCCCGTACGCTTCGTCGTTCAGAACACCAACACGAACGAGGTGCTGAACGCAGCGCTCACAGGCATGGGTGAGTTCTGCACCATGGTCAACAAGGGCACCTCGATGGAGTACACCAACCTCAAGACCACCCGCTACGTGAGCTTCACCTCGCGCGAACAGAACTACGGATACTTCAACTTCGGTCGGTCCAACGGATTCGTCGTTGGACATACCTCTATGATTTCCAGCCGTTTTCCAGATCAGGTTGTCTGCTACGACATCGCTTGCCCCAACTGCTACAGCGACCTCAACGTAACGCGCAACGTAGGCTTGCTCTCTGGCTCCCGTGCCCAATGCTCTTCCTGCCAGCGCACCTACGACCTCAACGAGCTGGGCATGGTCGTCCAGGGTGAGCCTGGACGCAGCCTCTACCGCTACAGCGTCCGCTACTCCCCATTCCAATTAGTCATCGGAAATTGAAAATTATCCCTATAAACTCTAACACACTATGAAAGTCATTAATTTTGCAGAGCAAAACACCGTCATTAACCAGTACATGTCCGAACTTCGTGACAAGAGCTGTGCTGCCATCGATCCTGGCATGAATGCCAACAAATACATCGTCCCAGGCTTTGGTGATGCCGGCGACCTCTGCTATGGCGAAAAGCTATAGGCTTTCCGTTTCGTAGCTGCAAAGTTACTTTTTCGGTTTCAGGAGTTTGTCGAGTTCCGGTTGGATGTCTTTCTTCCAGTCGGAACCTAGTGCGACCACCTTTCGGGCAGAGTCTGCCAATATATAATAAGGTATAGTCTGTATTGCCAGGAGCTCGCAAATGGGAGCATCCCAGATCTGAGGATAGCATCGGCGGTCATAGTCGATGGAGTCTGCCCGCACACTGTAGGCGTACTGCTTCGCATCAAAGTCCAGACTGATACTCACAGGTTGCAGTCGCCGTGCCTTCGGCAGTTTTTCGCTCTTTCGGATAGCCTCGCGCACATAGTGTGCCGCCGTGCGGCTCTCGCCCTTCCATGTAGCCCAAAATTGGAGCAACAGCGGACGTGCAGCGGAGTCCGTGGAGAGCAGGCGCAGCGTGTCGCCGCCAGCACTGTCCGGCGGGAGGATGATATCCGGCAGTTTCTGTCCCACGCGCAGGCGCGACGAAGTACTGCGCTCCAACGTCAGCTGGCGCTGGAGGTAGCTGCTGACGCGGCTCTCAGGGTACGCCTGGATAAAGGCACGAATAGCTCTCTGCAGGCTGTCAGGCTTCACCTTCAGGTTCTCCTGACGGAATCGCGTGAACGCCTCGTTTTCCGGATTGCCCTTGATGCTCACGCCGCGCAGTTGGTTGGCGTCGCCCTTGAAGCGTACGTGGTCGCCGGGGCGAGCAAAGATGACCTGCTCGTTCAGGTTGGGATAGATGAGGTAGAACGTAGCCTCGTCATGCAAAGGTACCTCCCACTCAAATTCCCCCTCCATCACATGAATCGTGTCCAGCTGTGCCAGACTGCCATCAATGGAGTAAACGTAGAAATCCGCCTGCCGCAGGTTCTCTATGGTACCTGTGAGGCGGAATGTTTGGGAAGAGGTGCAGGAGAGGAAAAGGAGGAGGAGAAAAGACTCTCCCCCCGAACGAGTCCAGGCGGAACACTCAGTTCCGCCTTCCTCGCACCCTGTTAGGGAGGGAGCAGTTACCTTTGCTAATAGCTGTTTGACGAATCTTAACATCTTATGGAATAAGCATGATATGAAATCAATTCTTGAAGGTAATCGCTCCCTCCCTAACAGGGAGGGCGGGGGGAGAGTCCGTTACTTCACCAACCCTGCAATCTGTGCAGCATACTTGGCGAACTCAAGGTCGCGGGCAGCACGCTGTGCGAGGGCAGGATTCTGCTGGATGGCGCTCTGCAGACCGCTGACCACGGCGCTGGCGTCGCCCTGACGTGCACCGAGGATAGCCTTCAGGTAGCTCGTGTAGGCATCGGCGTTGGCCACGGCAGCCAGGGTCTTGGCGGCAGCAGCATAGTCCTTGTTCAGGATCTGAGCCAGGGCGGCGCTGTTCGTGTTCACGCCGGCAAGGTTGGCAGCTGCGGCAGCGTAGTTGCCCTTGGCCAGGTTCAGGTTGCCGAGGACTTCGCTGTAGGAGCTGGCGCCAGTGCCGCGGGCGATGAGCGCCTCGGCCTCAGCCACCTTACCCTCAGCCAGAGCCAGCAGAGCCTCGTTTGTGGCCACCTCAGCACTCTGCGGGTTGATGCTCTTGGCTTTCTGCAGGTAGGAAGCAGCGGTCTGGGCATCGCCGCTCTGGTAAGCCAGGTTGGCGAGGTTGTTGTAGGCGCGGGCATCGTTGGTGTAGAGTGCTGCAGCCTTCTCGTACCACACCTTCTTCTGGGTGTTGTCCTGCTGCAGGGCAGCTCCGTAGAGCACTTCCTCCACGCTCAGCTGGCGGGCATCGGTCTGGAACTGCTCCTGAATTTGCTCGTCGCTGCGGCCGATGACGTCGTAGTTGGCGATGAGGCGTGCACGGCGCAGCTCGGGCAGGATGCCCTTGGCCAGTTCGTCGTATACCACGCTCATGTTGCGGATCTGCTGCTCGCGCTCGGCGGGATCCTTGTACATCGAGAGCACGCGCAGGATGACTTCCTTGTCCTGGATGTTGCTTTCGCTGACCAGCTGCTGGAAGCCGTCCCAGTCCTCTGCGGTGAACTTGGTGTCCACGTCAGCCTGCATCTTGTTCTTCTTCAGCTGCTCGCTGACGTACTTGGCGGAAGTGTTCTGGCGCTTTTCTGCCAGTTGCTCGTTGAAGTCAAAACGTCCTTCGGGCGAAGCGTAGGCGCTGACCTCGATGTTCTGCAGGCGCAGCGTCTCCTGGTTGTCGTTGATTTCCTTCAGGATCTTCACGAAGTCCTGAATGCTGGTGGTCTTCAGCTCGCTGGCGCGGATGTTGGCCTGATTGACCAGGTACTTGATCTGCGCCTCCTGCTTCTGGCGGATAATGCGCTGGTATGCGTCGGCAGCAAGTGCAGGAGTGGCAGTGGCCACAGTGCTGCGCAGCAGGTCGCCGGTGGCCACCACGCCGTAGCCGACCTTCAGGTCAGGCAGCTGGATGCTCTTCTTGCCCTTCTTGGCGTCGAAGCGCAGGTAGAGGTCGCTCTGCAGCATGTTCTCGTTGAAGGGGAAGTTGGCGCGCATGGTGTAGGTGCCGCCCACCTTGTAGTTCACGGTGGTGCCGTTGCCCTGCACCTTCTCGCCCTGGAACGTGGTGCCTTCGGAGGCTACCTCGCCGCCCTTGTACTTCAGCACGGGCGTCACACCGAGGGTGACCTTCTTCTTCATATACTTCTCCGGGAAGGTGGCGCTGATGGTGGCAGGCACCTCGCCGCCGACGGCTTCCAGAGGAGTGGGAGTGACAGTAACGTTGTCGGCACTGAGCTGGCCGAGCTTGCCGCACGATGCCAGCATGAGTGTGCCGGCTGCGGCGATGGAAAGAATGGTAATCTTACGCATTTTGGTAAAGGTTTATTGAACGTTTTTGCTTTTTCGGCTGCAAAGGTACTGCAAAGCACGGGCATCACCAAAAAAAATCCCCTCTTTTTCTGCCCTACCCTACTAAACGTAACCACTTTTAGCAAACGTGTGCTGCACGCACGCCTCGTCTTTGAACTTCGTGGCCACGTCCAGGCACTCCGTTTTCGTCCACATCCTTTCCCTGCTGAAACGCTCTCCCATCTCCCCGCGGAAGGAGGTTGTTCCCTAATCCTCCATGACCACCCGCAGGCTGTCCGCCCCGGTGCGAGCCCGCAACCAGTCGCCCAACTGCGCAATCTGGTTTTCCGTGAGGTGACGGGCAGTCGATGTGCCAACGAGCGCCACGGTGATGGGCAGCGTGGAGGTCGTGTCCGAGCGCACTTCCAGGGTGCGGGCCAGCGTGAAGGTATGGATGGCAGGATAGAGCACCTGCAGTTCCGGCCGGATTTCCACCGCCAGTTCCTCCAGACTCTCGTATTTGTTCAGGGCTGCCTCCAACTCGTGGATCTGCTGCGACTGCTGCAGCACGGTATTCTTGTAGTCGCTGCGCGAAGTCTCGATACGGCTGACACGCTGCAGCAGGCTGTCGGACTGCACGCCCTGAATGACCACCAGACGATAGTCTGCAAGGTGATAGTTAGGCAGTTGCTGCTCGGCCAGATGCTGCTGCACGCTGTCCACCTCAGCACCGATCACGGCTACATGCAGCACCTGCTCTTTGCTGTCCACCCGGTGGGAGATGATCTGTGTGCCCGTCCAGTTCAGCTGCTCGTCGATGAAGGATGCCACATTCTGCTTGAACAGACTCTGACTCACCAGCCCGAAGGTCAGGATGGCGGCAGGAACCATAGTCACGATGACCAGTCCCATCATCACCCTGCGCGCCTTCATCGCCCGTTCGAGCGACATGTCTGCTACCGTACTGAAACTCAGCACGCGCACACCCAGGAAGGTCGCCAGGGAAATGAAGACCGTGTTGATAAAGAAGAGGTAGAAGGCGCCGAAGAAGAACATCCACTGCCCCGTGGCCAGACCATAGCCTGCCGTACACAGAGGGGGCATTAGCGCTGTGGCGATTGCTACACCTGGGATGACATTCCCCTTGCCCTTCGTGCACAGTGCCAGGATGCCTGCAGCACCGCCGAAGAACGCTATCATCACATCGTACAGCGTAGGCGACGTGCGCGCCAGCAGCTCGCTCTGCGCCTCCTTGAACGGCGAGAGCAGGAAATAGACCATCGCCGTGAGGATGCTGACCACCGTGGCCACGGCGAAGTTCTTCAGCGACGTCTTCAGCAGGTCCAAGTCGTTGATGCCCACTGCCAGTCCCATGCCGATGATAGGTCCCATCAGGGGCGAGACGAGCATGGCACCGATGATCACCGCCGTGGAATTCACGTTCAGACCCAGCGAGGCGATGAAGATGGCGCAGATGAGCACCCAGAGGTTGGCACCCCGGAACTGCGCTCCGGCGCGGATGCCCTCGATGACTTCAGCCTCCGACTCCTTGTCGGGCATCAGATTGAAGTATTCGTGGAAGAAGTTGCGGAAGTTTGCCATAGGTTTGAGCTGTTTTTAGGAAACACACCTCTTATCGTTTCATCCGTGCCTGACGGGCGAAGGCGAAGAGCTCCACCGGCAGGTGGCAGTATCCGTCGGGGTTCTTGTCGAGGTAGTCCTGGTGGTACTCGTCAGCCGGGTAGAAATTGCGCAGCGGCTCCACCTCTACCACGATGGGCGCCGCCAGCTGCGCTTGCTGCTCGGCGAAGACCTTGCGGATCACGGGTAGGTCGGCCTCGGAAGTGTAGTACACACCCGTGCGGTAGCGCGTGCCCTCATCGTGCCCCTGGCGGTTGAGGCTGGTGGGGTCTATGGCCTTGAAGAACATCTGCAGCAGGAACTCCAGGTCTGCCCGTTGCTCGTCGTAGCGGATACGCACGGTTTCGGCATAGCCCGTCTGGTCCGTGTACACCTCTTTATAGGTAGGTGCCTCTGTCTCGCCGTTGGCGAATCCCACTTCGGTCTCCGTCACGCCGTCTATTTGCTTGAAGAAATGCTCGGTGCCCCAGAAGCAGCCACCGGCCAGATAAATCTCTTTCATCGTATGAGTCATAAAGTTGTGGCGGCAAAGGTAGTCTTTTGCCGCCACACTTCGCGTCATTTAGCAGAATTTAACTTGCTGCCTACGCTGTTTGAGTGCTATTTCTTCAGAAACTCCCGCTTGCCGTTGATCCAGCTCTTAAGTTCCTTCCAGTCCTTGGGTACCCATAGATCGCCTATGGTGGTGAAAAATACCAGGTGGCGACTGCCGTCTTCTTCGAGGAAGCATTTGAGTTCATAGCTATGTTCCTTTCTATGGCGATGTACCGTACCGGAAAGCAAGGTGCCCCAGCTGCCAGTGTAGTATCTTTCATAATGAGTATAGCTGTAGAGTTGTTCTGGGTGAGCATTGACATAGGCGCGGGCAATGGAATCCACCTGATGCAGCACGTCCATAGCTAAATCCTCTTGCTCTTTTGGGAAAACGTAGTGCATTCCAGTGGCCAACCCCGTATGCTTGTTTTCTTCTTGATTATCATCGAACCAGGCTTCTTTATACATAAGTTTGTCTTCGGTAGCTTCGTATCCCTCGTCGTGCTGCCAGTGGATTGGGTATTTCATCACGTCTTTCTGCTTCAGGGCATTGTCTAATAGGGGCTGAATCTGTCGTAGGAATTCTTCGCCATTGAATGGGCGCAATTGTTCCCAAGTGAGTCCGAGAGGATTGTCTGCATAATAGGTGTGCCAATAATGACCATTTCCAAACCTGTTTTTGCTGCTCCCGCTTTCTGAATTGTGGAAGTGAAAGCGTCCCACTTCGCGCATGTAGCGGAATGACACGGCGTTGTTGTACTTAAATGTTTGCGACGAGTCTTCTTTCTCTTTGGCAAACGCGATAGCATATTCGACGGTGTCTCGTTTCCCTTTGTGGTACTCGTACTGGTAGCTCTCTGTGGCTGTCCGCGCCAATTCGGAGAAGCAGCGGCGAATGCTGTCCATCGCAAGGACATAGGGTCTATTTCGAACGGCCTCCAAGCTATCCGTAATTAACTGTAGCTCTGGATCATCACTGTGAGTATGATTAATCCAGAAGCTCGTGGAGATTTCCTGTTCTATTCCCTCTCCTTTGTTTCGCTGTCGGTAGGTGATATGTTGGGATTTCAGTTCCTTAAAATAGTTCTCCAACTCGACGAAGCGAGGATTGGGCTGGGCGGCAGCCGTCAGATAGAACATGGCGAGGACGATTGTAGTAATATACTTTTTCATAATGGTAACTTAGTTTAAATGGTTTGCTAACATGGGTTTATTGTTTATCATCTCGTCCAACATTCGCTGCAGTCGCTCTCCACGGCTGCGGATCTCGCGCATCTCAGCTTCAATGGCCGCGTAGGGATCGTCGTCATGCGAAAGTGACGGGTACTGGACGTTCTCCGTTTGTTGTTCTGCTTCTGCAGCTGCCAGCAAGGGTTCCTCTGTCCGTTCCTCCAGTGTGGGGGAGGTCATCTCAGTGCCCGAAGGCGTAATCTTGGGCTGGGCACTTTTTCTTTTACGTCTGTTCGCCTTGGCAGATGCGTTCTTTCGCATGGGCTCATGCGGCTGTCCGGCCTCGTTGATGCTATTGGTCGTGGCGACTTGTAGCGCCGGACGCGGAGGAATGTACCTTTGGTTGTGTTCGCTCGTCTTGTTAGTAAGAGCACTTGCGGCCTTAGGCTGAGACGTTTCCGGCTGGTAGAGAGCGATGCCAATTCCGGCAGCGAGAGCGATGACGGCGGCAGCTGCCCAGCGCCAAAGCCGGCGGCGGCTACTCTTCTGCCGTTCCGTGGTCAGGCGAACACTTGGTGCAGAAGCACTTTGAGCCAAGGATGCCGCACCGCGCCGGGCCATGATGTCATCGTAGAGCGCTTCGCCCAGCGTCAGTTCGCCCAGCATCAGTTGCACAGCCCTCCAGTCTGCCGGCAACTCGCCGCGAGACGTCTGGATCTCATGCAGCGCCAGCGCCAGTCGGCGTTCCTCCTCGTTGGAGGTCTCGCCCGCCAGGTAGCGGTCTGTCAGCTGTTGTATGTCTTTGTCTTTCATCTTCTGAGGATTTTTTTGAGTTCTGAGAATACTTTCTTGCGTGCGCAGCAGACGATGACGTTTACCGATGCTTTCTGAAGTCCCGTCCGGGCGGCAATCTCGTTGGGCGGCAGGCCCTCTATTTGCCGCATCTCGAAGAGTTCCCGTTCTCGAGGCTTCAGTCGGGCAATGATCTCGTGCAGCGTCTCCTGCACTTCCTTGGCTTCGAGGAGGTCGTGGGGGGAGTGGGAGAGGGCAGGAGCTGAATCCGAAGGGGACTCGTCGGGAACGGTGTCCAAGAGGGAATGGTGGCGCTGCCAGCTGACGCAGCAGTTCTTGGCCACGCGCACCGCCAGTCCCTCTACGTTCCGCTCCGCCTGGATGTGCTCGCAGTAGCGCCATAGGCTGAGCAGCGCTTCCTGCGCCACATCCTCGGCATCGTCTTCCGAGCCGAAGAAGTCCAGGGCTACCTGCACCATCAGCGGGCGCAACCGGGGGGCTATATGTTCGAATTCTGAGCGTGTCATACATCTATATTACGCTTCCTGCGGCACAAAGTTAAGGCGAAAACGGCACTTTTTTGCAAAAAATGAATGAAAACTGCAACTTTTTTCTTTCCTTTGTCGTCTATTCGGTGTAGGTTGACACGAAAACAACTGAAAACTGAATATAAAAAAGAATAAGATTATGAAAACAAAGTATTTCTTCCTGATGGCTGTGGCCACGATGATGATGGCCGCCACACCTTGCTCCTCGCTCCGTGCTGAGGAAACTGCCGATTCAACTCGGAAAGCTGGCGTAAACGTGACGTTGAATGACATGACCGTGAACGGCAAACCCGCAACGCCTCAGCAGAAGGCTGTGGCCAAGAAGATGACGCGCCAGGGTGCCCAGATGGCCAAGAAAGGCGTGCAGCTGGCGATGTCCGCCGTGACGAATCCTGACAAGGCTGAGAAGCTGGGCGAGGAACTGGAACGGATGGGCGACGAGATGGAACGCCTGGGCGACTCGCTGGAGACGCTGGCCGAGGACACTACGTTCTTCTACGAAGGCGAGGACTCGGACGACGTGGAGCTGCTCTCGGAGAGCGACATCGATGAGATCGGCCAGGACTTCGAGGAGAGCTTCGGATGGCTGAGTACCTGGTGGGGCAAACTCCTGGGTGGCGGCCTGGGAATCCTGGGAGGTCTGCTGGCCGCACTGATTGCCATCTTCGTGGTGGTGTTCTTGTTCGCGCTGTTCACGAGCCCCATCTGGGTGCTGGCGCTGGTTATCTGGCTGATTGTCAGAGGCTCGAGGACAAAGCCTACCACGACGTACCAGAATCCTCCGATGGGTGGAGCACAGGCAGCAGGACAAGCACAGCCCCTGGCCGGATCCGCCAATGCCGGTGAGGGCACTTCCTCCTCCCAAATGAATGCAGGCGGAAACGCAACTCTCCCTCCCATGGGGGGAGTCGGAGGGGGGCTTTATCCCGATGAGAACGCCGAGATGTGGAAGAGCGGCATCATGTGGTCCTGTGTGGGCGTGGGTCTCATCCTCGTCTTCTTCGGAATCGGGCTGGACGGCCTGTGGGGCATCGGTGCCCTGGTGGCCTGCATCGGCGTGGCCAAGCTGGTGATTGCCACGACGACGAAGAAGAAGTCGGAACAGCAGACGTACGACAAGTCGCGCTACGAAGTGGTGGAGGAAAACAAAGGCGAGGACGGACCGACGTACCAGAAGTAGCCAATGTCGCGCCTATCGGACATAGCACTCATCGCGCAGGTGGTTGCCACGGGCAGCCACCGCGCTTTCGGTCAGCTGGTGGAAGCGCATCAGGGGGCTGTCCGGCGCTTCCTGCTTCGCCTGACGGCCGGCGATGAGATGCTGGCGGACGACCTGGCGCAGGAAACGTTCATCCACGCCTGGCAGGGGCTGAAGAGTTTCCGCGCCGCATCGAACTTCGAGACGTGGCTGCTGCGCATTGCCTACAGGGCGTTCCTGGACGAGAAGAGAAAGGATAGGGAAGCCCAGCCCCTCCCGGAGGAGGGGAGTTCGGACTGGGCGTCACCATCTTTGGTAACCCCTCCCCGGGGAGGGGCGGGAGGCGGGCTTCTGCGCCACGACCTCGACCTCGCCCTGTCCGCGCTCTCCGAAGTGGAACGCACGTGCGTAGTGCTGCAGTGTGTCGAGGGCCAGAGCATCAAGGACATCGCCGCCATCACGGGGATGAACGAGAACACCGTCAAGAGCCATCTGCTGCGCGGCAAGAAGAATATGGCTGCGTATCTGAGGCGAAATGGATACGGATGAGAAGGAAAAAGATAAAAGATAAAATATAACATGGAAAAGCGAACTATAGATAATGATGAGTTGTTGCTGAAGGAGTTCTTCGCAGCACACAGCGAGACGATAGCCGACAATGGCTTCACGGAGCGTGTGCTGGCTGCCCTGCCCCAGGAACAGGAGGGGGCTGTGAGGCTGCGCCAGTGGAACTTGGTGCTCAACGGAACCGGCATCCTTGCCGTTGTGGGCATGCTGGTGGCTTTCGGCACCTTCGGATGGGTGCGCACGGCGATGGTAGGCCTGGCACGCCGCATGCTGATGGGCATCGCCAACTTCGACTGGGATGCGCTGCTGGTGCAGTCCATGCTCTTCCTCCACCGACTGCCGGAACTGCTGCCGTCTGCACAGCAAATGCTGGCGCTGGAGCTGGTACTAATCAGCCTCACGGTTCTTGCTGCCGAGCGACTGGCGAGGTTGTACAAGTGAAAAACGACAGGGAAAAGGGTGTGCGGTGGTCTCTTTCGGACATTTTTCTTTGCCGTTTGAGGAAAACTAACTACCTTTGCGGCCGAAAAAGCAGATTATTAAGCAATAACACAAGGATATGGAAAAGAAATTCAAGAGAACAACAGTCACCTCCGCACTGCCCTACGCCAACGGCGGCGTACACATCGGGCACCTCGCAGGCGTGTACGTGCCCGCAGATATTTATGTAAGGTACTTGCGCCTCAAAGGCGAGGACGTGATGTTCATCGGCGGTTCGGACGAGCACGGTGTGCCCGTCACGCAGCGTGCCCGCAAGGAAGGCATCACCCCCCAGCAGGTCGTGGATCGCTACCACAAGATGATCAAGGACTCGTTCGAGGAGTTCGGTATCTCGTTCGACGTCTACAGCCGCACCACTTCTGCGACTCACCACCAGTTCGCCAGCGACTTCTTCCGCAAGCTATACGACGACGGCAAACTCATTGAGCGCACTACGAAGCAGTTCTATGACGAGACCACGGGCACCTTCAAGACCGACCGCGACATCGTAGGCGAATGTCCTCACTGCCACGCCGAGGCCAATGGCGACCAATGCGAGAAGTGCGGACGCGACCTCGACCCCACGGAGCTCATCAATCCGCGATCCAAGGAGAGCGGTGCACAACTCGTGCTGCGCGACACCACCAACTGGTTCCTGCCCCTGAACGAATACGAGGGCTGGCTCAAGGAGTGGATCCTCGAAGGCCACAAGGAATGGCGCTCCAACGTCTATGGCCAGTGCAAGAGCTGGCTCGATATGGAGCTGCAGCCACGCGCCATGACGCGCGACCTCGACTGGGGCATCCCCGTGCCTGTGGAGGGTGCTGAGGGCAAGGTGCTCTACGTCTGGTTCGATGCGCCCATCGGCTATATCTCCAACACCAAGGAACTCTGCGAGAGCAACCCCGAGCGCTGGGGAACCTGGCAGCAGTGGTGGCAGCAGGAGGACACACGCCTCGTCCACTTCATCGGCAAGGACAACATCGTCTTCCACTGCATCATCTTCCCCGTCATGATGAAAGCCCACGGCGGCTACATCATGCCCGACAACGTGCCCGCCAACGAATTCCTGAACCTCGAAGGCGACAAGATTTCCACCTCCCGTAACTGGGCAGTCTGGCTGCATGAATACCTCGTGGACTTCCCCGGCAAGCAGGATGTGCTGCGCTATGCCCTCACCGCCTCCGCCCCTGAGACGAAGGACAACGACTTCACATGGGCTGAGTTCCAGGCACGCAACAACAACGAGCTCGTGGCCATCTACGGCAACTTCGTCAACCGCGCCCTGCAGCTGACGCAGAAGTACTACGAGGGCGTGGTCCCTGCCTGCGGCGAGCTCACCGACTACGACCGCGAGACCATCGCCGAGTTCAAGGACGTGAAGCAGAAGGTGGAGAACCTGCTGGACAACTTCCGATTCCGCGATGCGCAGAAGGAGGCCATGAACCTCGCGCGCATCGGCAACAAATACCTGGCCGACAGCGAGCCTTGGAAGGTCATCAAGACCGATCCTGAGCGCGTGAAGACCATCATCAACATCAGCCTCCAGCTGACCGCAAACCTCGCCATCGCCTTTGAACCCTTCCTGCCCTTTAGCAGCAAGAAGCTGAAGGGGATGTTAAAGCCCTTGGATTCTTTATCCGCTGGAAACATTTCTGGAGTTTCAAGCGGAACTGCAGCCCTCCCCCCCACGGGGGGAGATGGAGAGGGGCTTCTCTTGACTTGGGACCGTCTCGGCAGCATAGACTTGTTGCCTGCCGGCCACCAGCTGGCCAAGCCCGAACTGCTGTTCGAGAAGATTGAGGACGAGGCCATACAGGCACAGATGGACCGCCTCGCGCGCATCAAGAAAGAAAATGAAGCCGCCAACTTCAAGGCCGAGCCCGTGAAGCCCAACGTGAGCTTCGAGACCTTTGAGAAGCTCGACATCCGCGTGGGACTCATCAAGGACTGCCAGAAAGTGAAGAAGAGCAAGAAACTGCTGCAGTTCACCATCGACGACGGCACAGGCACCGACCGCACCATCCTCAGCGGCATCGCAGCCTTCTACGAGGATCCCTCGGTGCTCGTCGGCAAGCGCATCCTCTTCGTGGCCAACTTCGAGCCGCGCCAGATGATGGGCATCGAGAGTCAGGGCATGATCCTCTCCGCCGTTGACTTCGACGATAGCCTCAGCGTGGTAACAACCACCAAGGACGTGAAGCCCGGCAGTCAGGTAGGATAGGCTTAACAGAGGCAAAAACGAAATGCCTTTCAAAAGCACAGAAAAAGCATAATAACGCTATAAAACGGCAACTGAATCGTGCCTTTCATTGACAAAAGTCAAGGAAAGGCGCTTTTTTTATGTTTTGTAGCACTATTTTTACTTCTATTTGCTCCTATTCGAAAAAAAGTCCGTACCTTTGCACCAGCAAAACAAAAGGAATCATACTTTTATCCATTAAGGAAAGTTTTCATTTGAGATTTAGTTAGTTAGTTTATAAGGTAAATGATTTTGTCGAGCGATTGTCCGTGAGGATCGTCGCTCTTGTTATTTTTATAGCTTTCATGCCGCTCACTTAATCAAAGAGCTGAAGAAGATAGAGAGGATGATAAGCCTTGTTTTTGTCCAAATGTAAATGCGGGGTAAAAAGTATAGATTTGGACGAAAATGCTTGCTTTTTCCTCTTATAACCCTTACCTTTGTGGCCGTAACCTTTAAACAAGGAAGATATGGATAAATTGATTGGCCGTGAACGTGAATGTGAGGAGTTGAGATGGGCAGCGGAGTCGCATCGCTCAGAATTCGTCGTGGTGTATGGGCGTCGCCGAGTCGGTAAGACCTTCTTGGTGCGCAGGTTCTTTGACGATACCTATTCTTTCCATTACGTAGGGGCACATAGGCAGCCTAAAACCGTACAACTTCAGAACTTCCGCGAGTCGCTGATGCGTTTTTCAGCCGATAGGAACATCCCCGTATTAGCGAACTGGCATGAAGCGTTTTTGCGTTTAGAGGATTATCTGGAGAGTTGCAGTGAAGAACGCAAGGTGATCTTCTTCGACGAGATGCCTTGGATGGACACCCAGGGAAGCGATTTCGTGGCAGAGTTGGAATACTTCTGGGCCAGCTGGGTACAGAATCGCGACGACATCGTATTCATTGCCTGTGGTAGTGCCACCAGTTGGATGAAGGAAAAGCTGGAGGAGAATCAAGGCGGATTGCACAATCGCATCACTCATCGCATATACCTGCGGCCTTTCTATTTAAATGAGTGTAAAGACTATCTGGAGGAGCATGGATTTGAGTGGGATGATTATCAGATATTACAATGTTACATGCTTTTTGGTGGTGTGCCTTATTATCTGAGTTTGCTGCGTCCTTATCTGAGTCTGCCCGAGAATGTCGATTCGCTTATATTCCGTCGTGGTGGTGATCTGAGCGACGAATTCAATGAACTCTATAACGCGCTGTTCAGAAAATCGGACCGCTATATCAACATCGTCCGTCTGCTGGCGACCAAGCGTCAGGGATTTCTTCGCGGCGAGATAGAAGATGCAACAGGCTATCGTGGTGGCGGGCTGACAAAGATGCTGGACAATCTGGAACGCTGCGACTTCATTGTTGCGTACAACCAGTATGGTAATAAGAATAAACTGACGCTCTATCGGCTTGCCGACTTTTATACATTGTTCTATTTCCGCTATGTGGAGGACAACCGTTCGCGCGATGAGCAGTACTGGCAGCACCACTTCATGGACCGCAGTGTTGAGTCATGGGAGGGCTTCACATTCGAAGAAGTGTGTCTGCGCCATCTGCCCCACATCAAACAAGGACTGGGCATCTCCGGTATAGCTACGGAATCATCCTCCTGGCGTTTTATTCCCAAGAAGGATGACACCCGGAAAGGCGCTCAGATAGATTTGGTGATTAGTCGTGCGGACAAGATAATCCATCTGGTAGAGATGAAGTTCTGCGAGACACCTTTTGTCATAAAGAAGGACTATGAGGAACGACTCAGAACGCGCAAGGCTCTGTTCATGGAAGTGACAGGAATCACCAGAGGTCCGGTTCTCACGTTCATCACCCCCTCGGGGCTTTCTCAAGGCTCCCACTCCTCCATTGTCCACAGCCAGCTGACGGCAAGGCATTTGTTTGCTAAAATCAATATAGAATGAAATGATAACTATTTATCATCGGGTGCTTCTCACATGAATCACCTCATGAATTAGCCATGAATTGAAGTGGCATAAAGCGTTAATTATGCTTAATTATTGCATGTCTTCCTTGCATATATGCAGATATATTTGTTATTTTGCATTTCATAAAACATGAAACGTAAAATATGAAATTAGAAAACCCTTTCCCTGAGTATGGCTACTTTGGTCCGGAATACTTCTGCGATAGGGAGCAGGAGACGGAAGAACTAATTAATGCGTTGGTTAATGGCAGTAATGTGACGCTAATGGCTCCCCGGCGCATCGGTAAGACAGGCTTGATAAGCCATGCCTTCGAACGTATGAAGGCAAGGGACAAAGACGTGCGCTGTTTCTATGTGGACATCTTCTCGACGAAGACCTTTAACCAGATGGTACAGTTCATAGCCAATGCCGTCATTGGCAAACTCGACTCCCCCTCGCAGTCAGTTATGAGGAAACTCAATAACTTCGTGTCGGCCCTGCGGCCTACGATGAGCCAAGACCCCATCACTGGCGTGCCCACGTTCAGCGTGTCTGTGACTTCCGAAAGGGCACGCGAAACGCTCCAGCAGGTGTTCGAATATATGAAAGAGTCGGGACGCCAATGTTATCTGGCTCTTGATGAGTTTCAGCAGGTGAGCCGCTATGCTGAGATTGGTGCCGACGCGTTTATACGCTCAATCATACAGTTTGTTCCCAACGTACATATCATCTTCTCCGGTAGTCAGCAACATCTATTGGGCGATATGTTCATGTCGCCGGAACACCCGTTCTTCAACAGCTCACAAATCATGACGATAGGCACCATCGATGTCCATGCCTACAGGGCGTTTGCCAACGGTTTTTTCGCCCAGCAGAAGCGAGAAATGTCCGAGGAGACATTCATCTACCTGTATGATATGGTTGACGGTCAGACATGGTATGTGCAAAAAATCCTCAATCGTCTCTATCGTACCCCCAAAAGCAATCTGGATCAGGAAGATGTGTTTAGGGCAACCGACAAGATTCTACATGAACAGGAGATTAACTACCAGTCAAACTATAATCTGTTGACCGACAACCAGGCGCAGTTGCTGACCGCCATCGCCTGCGAGGGAAAGGTCAACGCCCCCACGTCGCTCGATTTCATCCTCCGTCATCAGCTCCCTGCTCCCAGTAGCATCAAAATGGCATTGAAGTCGCTGCAGGACAAAGAGTTCCTATTCTACGATGCCAAACAAGGCTACATGGTTTACGACAGGTTCTTTGGAAATGCGGGGTAAAAAGTATAGATTTGGACGAAAATGCTTGCTTTTTCCTCTTATAACCCTTACCTTTGTGGCCGTAACCTTTAAACAAGGAAGATATGAGAGAAAGACTATTATTGTTCCTTCTGTTGTGCTCCGCGATTCCATTATTTGGGCAGACCAGATATGTTGCTCATGTAGTTGATGCAGAAACAAAAGAATTACTGCCCTTTGCGAGTGTCGTGCGTCCTGATGGAAAGGGAACCGTTAGCAACCTCAAGGGCGAATTCGTCATAGAAGCACAGCCTGCTGATACCTTACTCATCACTTGCTTTGGTCATCAGGGATTAACCATTGCTGCGGCAGATGTGGGCCCGGTCGTCCAGTTGCATCCACTCACTAGGACGATGAGAGAATTAACCGTTATGCCCAAGGAATCCTTGTTGACAGTAATCTCTAGAAAGCTGACCCGTGAATTCAAGAAAAACAAACGTAAAAAAGCGAGATATTTTTATCGTCAGCGAGAACAGGATTCGATTTCATCAAGTCTTTTTGAGGGCTACATTGATGCCCTGTCATGCGTCAACCTCAGGGAGAGTATCCTGCGTACAGGTCAGATTGCAGGAAATGAAGATATTAATACATTCAATACCTTTACTCAGGTGGGAGTGATGACACGAGATTCACATTTCTGGAAAATAAACGACTTGATCACACCGCTTTCTTCAGATGCCTCAGAAAAATATTATGCAAAGTATTACGACATTACGCTTCACACGTTGATAAACAATGATGCTAAAGTCTATCTATTTATTTTCAAAAAGAAAGATGAGAATCAGTTACAGCCTATTGTGACTGGCAATCTGTTCATAGATGCGAAAACATTGCAACCACTGACCCTGCACGGTCATTTGGAAAACTCCCGTGTTTTGACGAACAAGGGATTAAGCCTCTTCGTTCAGAAAGTAAAAGTTTCATTTCACATAGATTATCAACAAGTAAACGGTTTTACAGAAGTCAATAATATAACGGCTTTCATCAACTCAGGAATGACAAAACATAGTTGGCTGACTTTATATTATCTAAGACAAGTTGATCCGAACCAAATTAATTTTAGGGGTTATGATATGAGTAAGAAAAGTAGTATCAGTGATGCTATTAATGAGGCAGGATATGACCCTACTTTCTGGAATGAAAACGAGGTGATAAAACGGACTGCAGAAGAGGAGGCAATCATTGAGCAACATTTGTCTAAGCGCAAACAAAAGGAACTAAATAAAAAGGTGCCATGAAATGTTATATTGCCCATTTGTTAATGTTTTTTGTCATAAGTGAAAGATGTTATCCTTCCGCCCGTCCTTGATGTAGATTCCCTTCTGGGTTTAGATTCCCTTCTGGGTTCACTTGCTCAAGTCACAGAAGTCCGTAGCCTTTGGTTCCTCAGAATGCATAGCCCAGACTGACGTATGGCCAGGCTGGGAAATTACTGAGGCCACGTTTGTAGCCGAAGTCCGTGGAGAGATTGACGCCTCCTCCACTTTCGTCGCCACCGAGTCCGTCTGCTGTGCAAGGAGACATGGGGTGACGAAAGCCATGATGATTGAAAAGATGATTCTTGATGGCATAATCACTTGTTTTTATCAGATTTGTTTAATTGATTTATAATGATATTATCCAACATACGCATACGTTCCTGGTCAGTCATCTGAGGCCAAGAAGGGAACCATTTTGAAAGAATCTTAATCAATTCCTCATCTCTCTTGGAATGCCAAAGATATGTCCTTGGCTCCCAGCCCCGACCCTGATAGTTCTCGCTATAGTATTTCCAGAAAGGTATCGTCCTAGTTACTTGTTTTATTCTACGTCCTCCTACCAAAGAGTATTTTATAGGAATCGTTTTTACAGAATCTATATCTACATAGAAAACGACGTCTACCCATTCTTTATGAACAAAAGGAGGGTATATTACACCTAACTTTACATGACTAGTCATGGGATTTTGGTCATAAGAAATGTATTTATGAATGCGGGGACATCTATTAGAGATATTTCGTATGAAGGAATCCACACGTTCTTGAACATCTCGGGGAAAGCGCTTTCCTTCTCCGATGTAATTGTCCGCAGTAACTTCAAAGAACCCTTTCCGAGTGAGGTATATACCGCTAACAGATTGTTCGATGAATAATCCTGAAAGAACAGAACACTTTCGGAAGGGATGGCGATAGGAGGATTCCGCCAATTGTATGAAACCATTTAGTTGTCGAATGTCATGGTCAGACAAGATGCAAAGGTCCGTTTTAGGTAGCAGGTTGCAACTTAAGTTCTCATAAGAAACAGCGGGGTATGCCTTTACGGGCTTTTCGGACGAAATCAATTTGTACACTCCTTCCTGCGCCAGAATACATGTACTGTGGAAGAGAGCAAGAAGTAACGCCTTCAAAGTGGAATCAAATTTCATTGTTATATTTTTTTTCAGGTTATCAAAGAGGATTCTTATTTCTATAATCCATATATTGATCAGCATTCCATTCAAGAGTGTTTTTGATTTCATAAACCTTAGGGAATCCATACTTGAAATACTCATGAAGAGTACGTGCATAGAAGTTTGCCCACCCCATTCGATTAATATCCTGCATATGATAGAATTCATGATACTTTGTACTATTATTAAGGGATTGGACATAGGCCATACGACCAAGTGTTAGACCACTGCCTTTTCCTGAGAATAGAGAAGATAAACCTCCGGTTCTAAACATGGCCTTCTTTCCTTCCTCTATCTCAAAATAGCGAACTAATTCCAGGGCAAGGCTGTCGGTAGTAAAAACGGAGTCGGCCTGGTTTGCGGCTTGGAATGCGGCCAGCGCCGTCCGCATCTGCGCGGTCCTCCGCATCTGATGGTGCACGCCGAAGGCGACTGCGCAGCACGCAGCCACCGCGATGATTCCTATGATGAGACCTTTCTTCATTGTCTTCGTCGGCTGCAAAGATAGGCGAAATCATTCAATCAGCCAAATCTTTTGCCTTTTTTCTGCATTTCGCCCCCTATTTCCTGCATCAAGATACAGAGAACCACGGATTTGCGGAACGGCCCAATCCGTATCATCCGCAGAATCCATGGTTCAAGGACAACACTCAGTTGT
>CACXXT010000043.1 GCA_902771725.1 uncultured Bacteroidales bacterium | reverse complement strand
ATCCCGCCCGGCTCAAGGCATTGAAGTCCACATCGATGTGGATGCCGACTGCGACCTCTTCCGCTTCAAGACGTTCGTCAGCCACCTGAAGGCGGGCGAAGATAATGTCGTCCATCTGAATCCGGGTAAATACAAGTTCGTGTTCGTGTCCACACAGGAGCCGGAGGTAAGGGAATCCATGGTATATGCTCTTACTTCTGACATCGCCTGCGACTTCATTGAGGTGGAGTTGAAAGAAAAGGTTGAGGAGGTGATAGCCAGGCACAAGGAAGAAGAAAAACGGAAATCAGAGGAGGAAGCAAAGAATAAGGCTGAAGAGGAAGCAAGAAGGAAAGCTGAGGAGGAAAGGCAAAGAGCAGAAAACGCGGAACTGAGACCAATCCGAAAAGGCAGGAAATATGGTTTTGCCGATGAATCAGGCAAAGTGGTGATTCCGTGTCAGTGGGAGTGTGCTTTTCCGTTTTCCGAGGGCTTGGCGAGGGTGCTGGATGCCAACGGGAAGTGGGGTTTTATTGACAAGACGGGGAAGGTGGTCATTCCGTGTAGGTGGAAGGTTGCTTTGCGTTTTACCGAGGGCTTGGCGCTGATGCTGGATGCCAATGAAAAGTGGGGCTATATCGACAAGACAGGGAAACTGTTTAAGGAAGGATGGTAATTTCTGACTGCATCCTCTGCGCCTTTCGCATCAGGGTCAGACATCCAATCTTCTGGGTACGTTCATTTGTTTTGTCATCCTCCCACATTTTTCCCCGAAATTTTTTGGTGAGTCGCGCAGGAATGTGTATCTTTGCGGCGTCAAAGCAAGAAAAACCAGCATTATGCCAAAGATTTACGAATATTTCGGCTTTATCTTCTACTTTTACTCCAATGAGCATGAGCCCATTCACGTGCATGTGACTCATGGTGGGAATGAGAGCGTTTTCGAACTGATCATGTCTGACGGAGTGTTGCAGGAGATACGGGTCAGGGAAAAGAAAGGCGCGGTTCCCTTGCCTGAGAAGGACAAGCGTACGGCAGAAACTTTCATCCAGAAATACCACCCGAATATCATCGAGAAATGGGTCAAGTTCTTCGTACTGAGGCAGAATGTTAGGAGCACCAACATCACAAAGAAACTCTGAAAGGCTATGGAAAGACTGTATGTTACACATGCCAGTGATGCAGGCAACCTGATGGTGACGTTGCGATTCAGCGACGACACGGTGCAGACCGTGGACATCGGCGACTTCATCCGCCGCCATCCGCATCCGCAATACAACAAATACCTGAATTCCAGCCTCTTCCGCCGCTTCACCATCGAGAACGGCAACGTGGTCTGGGGCAAGAACTGGGATCTCATCTTCCCCATCGAGCAGCTTCATGCGGGGGTGCTGGAATGAGCGGGGATTCAATAGATCAATCTTTACAATGATATTCCTATGGAAAAGAACTTTTTAGTAATGCTTCTCCTGGCGCTGATGCTGGGATTCATAACGTGCGGCATTGTCGCCTGCGGCGATGATGATGACGATGTCAAACCTGGAACTGAACAAATGGGAGATGATGGCAAGGATGATGATACCCCAAATGCTCCGCAGCAGGAAAAAATAGTGGTGACAGTGGATGCCAACGGCAATGCCCAGGGTGATCATCGCTTCATCGCCATTGATGATTCCAACTTCATCATCGATGACATAAAATACACTGCGCAAAACGGCAACCTTTATGTGAGTGGTTATGATGAAACCTATTTCAGAGGGCGGGCGAATTTGATTGATGCCCTTGACTATCAAGGGCACCATCTAGTTCTTAAAGGCATCACTTACAAGGCATTTGATAGTTGCAAATTACTGACCTCCATCACCATCCCAAGCAGTGTAATCGAGATTGAATCTTATGCTTTTTCCAACTGCACAGGTCTAACCTCTATCACAATTCCAAAGGGCGTCACCAGTATCGGTGATAATATTTTCCATGGCTGCACAAGACTGATTTCTGTTACACTTCATTGCTTATATGTCCATTTTGGGTTAAGTGGACTTCCAGTTCAGGAGGTGGTTGTAGGAAATGAAGTCACCAAAATTGCAGAAGGCGTTTTCAATGACTGCAAAGCTTTGAATTCTATAAAGGTGGAAAAAGGGAATGAGATTTATGATTCGCGCAATAATTGTAATGCCATAATAATGACAGAAACTAATCAACTGATGGTTGGATGTTCTCAAACTATAATTCCAGATAATGTCACCAGTATTGGTAATTATGCTTTCCATGGTTGTACAGGTCTGACCTCCATCACCATTCCTGAAAGTGTCACCAGTATCGGTAATTATGCTTTCCATGGTTGTACAGGCCTGACCTCCATCACCATTCCAGCAGGTGTCACCAGCATCGGTAATGATGTTTTCGGTAACTGCAGAGCTCTGATTTCCATAAAGGTGGAAGAGGGGAATGAGATTTATGATTCACGCAAAAATTGTAATGCCATAATAATGACAGAAACTAATAAACTGATGGTCGGATGTTCTCAAACTATTATTCCAGATAATGTCACCAGTATTGGTGATTGTGCTTTCTTTGGCTGCTTAGACCTGACCTCCATAACCATTCCAGCAGGTGTCACCAACATTGGTGATTTTGCTTTCTATGGTTGCACAGGTCTGACCTCCATCGCCATTCCAGAAGGCGTCACAGACATAGGTGATTATGCTTTCTCAGACTGCACAAGTATGGCCTCCATCACTATCCCTAACAGCATCACTAGCTTCGGCTTTAGTGCTTTCGAAGGATGCAGAGTTCTAATTGATGTCTATTGCTATGCAGAGGAAGTGCCAGATATTTATTATAAAAGTCTATTCTCAAAAGTGGATCTTTCCGCTGTCACCCTCCATGTCCCGGCAGTCTCCATTGATGCTTATAAATCAGCTTGGCCTTGGAACGTTTTTGGCAGCATCGTGGCGATAGAGTAGCGGGAGCGGCATCATCGCCTGGCGCGGAGGGCGCTACCGCCTGCAGCATCGGTTCCAGAACCGTGGCTACGAGGACGAACGCGGTTTTTAGAACTCGCGAGTACAACGGACGCATCTACAACGACATTAGCGTTTTCAAATGCGAATTCCCATCTGTCGTCTAATAGTCCTCCATGGGCGCTGTGAAGGTGTATCTGGCGGATTTTTCACCCCCTCGGAGGCAGGAAAGATGTCGTCCGCGAGCGGGAAATGAATGTTTTTCGTGGGTCGGGTGGAAAAAAAGAGGGTGGGGGAGTACAGGGTGCGGGATTTTTGCTTATCTTTGCACCGAAAATCAACCGTAAATCCTTCGTCCAAGGCGAAAAAAACCGTAAATCCTTATTTAGAAGATGAAAAGCCTGAACAGATATTTCACAGAGAATCTTCGTGTGGCTCTGCGCCGTGGCGCAGTGGCTGCTGTACTGATGGCCGTGGCCAGCGTTGCGCTGGCAAATCCTATCACCCTGGAGCAGGCTCAGGAGCGTGCACAGGCGTTCCTGAAGCACATGCGGGGTGCCCAGCGTCTGACCCCAGTCACACGCGGGTCGCGGCTGGCTCCGCGCTATCGTCAGCCCGCCACGGGCACGAACCTCTACTACGTCTTCGACCGCGGCACGGACGAGGGTTTCGTCATCGTCTCCGGCGACGACCAGACGCCTGCCGTGCTGGGCTACACGGACTCCGGCAAGTTCGACTACAACACCATTCCAGATAACATGCGCGAGTGGCTGGACGGCTACGCCCGGCAGATTGCCGACGTGCAGCAGGCAGGCTACCAGGCCAGCGAGCTGCCCGTGGCGGCGCTGAAGACGCACGACCCCATCGGCGTCATGGTGGAGAGCCGCTGGAACCAGGGCTACCCCTATAACCTGCTGTGTCCAGACTACTTCCGGCAGGGAACGAGCGTGACGGGATGCGTGGCAACGGCCATGGCGCAGGTGCTCTATTACCACCGCGCGCAGGCTCCACGGGAGCTGCTGGACGAGATTCCAGACTACACCGTGGCGGACTCCCACACGACGTACGGCGACTTCCACGTGAAGGGTCATCCCGCCGGAGCACCCATCGACTGGGACAACATGCAGGCGGTCTACGACGCCAACTCCACGCCGCAGCAGCGACGTGCCGTGGCGGAGCTGATGAGCTACTGCGGCACGGCGGTCAGGATGATGTACACCAACAGCAGCAGCGGCGCCTACAGCAGCGACGTGCCCGATGCGATGAGAAAATATTTCGGCTATCCCTCGAGCTGCCGCGTGGTCAACCGCTCCGACGTGAGCGAGGAGAAGTTCGACGAGACCGTCTATGCCGAGCTGGCGAAGGGCGACCCCGTGTACCTCAGCGGCAGCAACGGTTCGGGCGGCCATGCCTTCGTCTGCGACGGATACGACGGCAACCTCTGCTACCACATCAACTGGGGCTGGGGTGGCGGCAGCGACGGCTACTTCCTGCTGGCGAACTTGAAACCCGGCTCGCCTGGCATCGGAGGTTCTGCCGGAGGATATAGCGACGGACAGGCTGCCGTGGTGGGTCTGCATCTGGACGACTGGAGCCAGAAGGCGATGACCTTCACCGACAGCCGCGTGCGCGCGCTGGTGGCCGAGAAATGGGATACGGACGGCGACAAGAAGGTGAGCTACGCCGAGGCGGCTGCCGTCACGGACTTGGGCGACGTCTTCAAGGGCGCTGCCATGCGCAGCTTCAACGAGCTGTACTGGTTCACGGGAGTGACGGAACTGCCGGCAGATGCCTTTGCGGGCTGCTCGTCGATGTCCTCCATCCGGCTGCCTAAGCACCTGAGGCGCATCGGCGACCGCGCCTTCGAAGGCTGCACGGGACTGAAGACCGTGGAGATGCCCGCTACGCTGCAGCAGGTGGGCTCGGCTGCCTTCAGCGGCTGCCAGAAGCTGGTGAACTTCCAGCTGCCGGAGGGCGTGGCAGCCATCGGCGAGCGCTGCTTCGAGAACTGCGCGGCGCTGACATCGTTCGTGGTGCCGGCCTACGTGGCAGCCATCGGCGACCGCGCCTTCAGCGGCTGTCAAAAGCTGACGGGTGTGACCTTCGAGAGCCTGCAGCCAGAGAACGTGGTGGCGGGCAAGGAACTCTTCGAGGGCGTGGATCTCGCGGCAGCGCACCTGACAGTGGCACAGGGCACGGAGCAGTTCTTCCGCACCACAGCGCCCTGGAACGCCTTCGGCAACATGAGCGAGGAGCGCAGCCTCTCCGGCGGCAAGGTGACAGCGCCGACGGCGGACCAGGTGGTCTACCTCTACAACGTAGGCACGCAGCGCTACCTCGCTGCAGGCGAGGCTGCAGACGTGCAGGGCGTGGTCAGCACGCAACCCATGCGCTTCCGCGTGGGCCACACCGAGGCGATGCCCGAGGGCACCTACTACCTCAGCGCTGAGGACATCAGCGGCAGCAGCCACTACTTCTTCCGCCAGAGCACCAACTCCACAGTGGGGTCGGGCGTGATGGCCACCTTCCTCAACGGCAACGGCACCCGCATCGGCGCGCGCGACATGAGCGGATGGTGGAACGTGCAGGAGGTCAGCAAGGGTGTCTACACCCTGCAGACGCCTGCCGACGCCAAGGGCTACGCCGAGGGCGAGTTCCTGGGTGCCGACCGCAACCACGCCACGGCGTTTGCATCGCCCACGGAGGGCGTCTACAGCGACGTCAGCTACGACGCCAGCCCGCGGAACTGCCAGTGGATGTTCATCACCTGCGACGAGGCCGATGCCGCCCGCTTCGAAGCCGCACGTGTGCTGGGGCATCTGCTCGACATGGCCGACGGCACGGAGCTGAACGTCAGCATGGAACGTGCGGTGTACGACAACATGAGCGCCACCGTGGAGGAACTGCAGGAGGCTCAGGGGCGTATGCGTAAGAAGCTGGGACTCATGGCCTTCGCATCGGAAGAGGTACGCGAGGTCTGTCTGGAATACTGGGACCTGGACTACGACGGCGAGCTGACGGCCTACGAGATCGGCGGTGCGCCGAATATCTACACCCGTTTCCAGGCGTGCAAGATGAAGAGCTTCGACGAGTTCCAGTACTTCAAGGGAGTCTCGGCGGTGCCCAGCCGTGCCTTCAGCGGATGCAGCAAGATGACGTCCGCAGTGCTGCCGCAGGGCATCGTGACCGTGGGCAGCAGTGCCTTCCTGAACTGCTCGGCGCTGCAGGAGGTGGAGCTGCCGGCGTACGTCTCGGAGATAGGATATACCGCCTTCGCCGGATGCGGAGCGCTGAAGACCGTGCGCCTGCACGTAATCAACCCGGAATTCCTGTCGGTGGACGAGACCGCCTTCCAGGATGTGGACCTCTCGCAGGCCACCCTCTACGTGCCGCAGGGCACGCGTGAGCTCTATGCTGCGGCAGCGGTCTGGAAGGACTTCGGCACCATCCGCGAGATGCGTTCTGCCACACGTCCGAGGTTCTCGCAGTTCAACGTGAACGAGGACGGATACGTATATAATATAGGTACGCGCAAGTACATCAACCGCGGCGAGGCCTACGGCACGCAGGCCGTGGTGGCGCAGACGGGCATGATCTACCAGTTCAGGCGCGTCTCGCTCAGCGGTCAGACGTGCTACTACCTCTACTCGGAGGAGACGGGCAGGGAGAACAAGAACCTGTTCCGGTCTGAAGACGACTCGAAGGTGGGGCAGGGCATCCGCACCTGCTTCGTCGACGGAGGCAGCAACCGCCTGACAGACCGCAGCGCCTACTGGAACGTGGAGTACGTGGAGGGCGAGGAGCCCTACTTCACCATGCAGGTGCCGGCAGCGCTGAAGGCGACGTACGTCGAAGGCGAGTACCTGGGAACCAGCATCAACCACGCCACAGGAGCCGTCAGCGGAACCACGCAGGGACTCTACTGGGATGTGCCGCGCGAGGGCAACGAGGCGAACTGCCTCTGGGCGTGGGTCAGTATGGCAGACGTGGAGGCCGCACAGCGCTTCGACGACCAGGTGGCGCAGCTGAAGCGCTACCTCCAGCTGGCCAGCGAGCGCAGCGTGGATGCCAAGGCGGAGCAGGCGGTGTACGACAACCTCGACGCCTCGCCCGATGAGATCCGCAGCGCCGTGGACGCCCTCTGCCGGAAACTCCACTTCATCCGATTCGGCAGCGACGCGGCCAAGCGCATCTGCATCAACAACTGGGACAACGACATCGACGGCGAACTCAGCTACGAGGAGGCTGCCGCCGTGAAGGAGCTGGGCGAGGTCTTCCGCGCGCACACAGACATCGTGACCCTCGAGGAGCTGCAGTACTTCACGGGGCTGACGGAGATTCCGGAGGATGCCTTCCGAGGTTGTTCGAAGCTGCTGTCCGTCTATATCCCCGCTGGGGTGCAGAAGATTGGCATGCGTGCTTTCTCGTCAGACCGCAACCTGAGGTATGTCGTGCTCATGAACCCCTCCGGGAACGTGGTTGACAGCGATGGCTGCGACATTTATCCTCTCTCTACCATCTATGTGCCCGCGGCTTCCATTGAAGCCTATCGTGATGATGAACGGTGGAAAGAAAACAGGATTGAGGAGTTCACGGGTGTGCCCGTCGTGATGGCAGACACCCTCAGCCGTGCCTACGGAGCAGGCAACGGCACGCTGACCTTCAGCGTGAAAGGCGCTCCCGTCAACGGAACGCCCAAGCTGGCCACGGACATCAACCTCAAGACTGAGGTGGGCGAATATCCCATCACCATCGAGGCAGGCGACATCACCTCGCAGGGCGTGCAGCTCAAGGACGGCATCTACAAGGTGGTGCCTGCCACGCTGACCGTCGCTGCCAAGAGCTACAGCCGCGAGCAGGGCGAGGAGAACCCCACGTTCGAGTACACCATCAAGGGCTTCAAGAACAAGGAGACCGAGGAGGTGCTGACGGCGAAGCCCGTGGCAGTCTGCGAGGCTACGAAGGACAGTCCTGCCGGAAGGTATGAGATAACGTTCAGCGGAGCCCAGGCTGCGAACTACGACTTCGAGTACGTCTCTGGTTGGCTCGAAGTTCAAGCGCCGGATGGCGTAGCCTCGGCAGCAGACGGCGGGCAGAAACCCCAGCAATACTACGACCTCAGCGGACGCAAACTGAAGACCGCAGAGACTCAGAATCCCAAGAACTTACGCAAGGGCATCCTCATCACCGAAGGCAAGAAACTCGTGGTGAAATAAGCAGGCGGAAAAAAGTAGTACGCCCACCTGCTTAACGGCTCAATTTGCGACGCGCTTCTGGCCGTCCTGAATATAGATGCCATTGTCGGGCTTGGCATTGAGCTGACGACCATTCATGTCGTAGATGGCAGCAGAGCGCGAGGGCGTTTCTGCTGCCGGCGCTTCGGCAGTGGTTTCCACCTCGGTAAGTTTCTTATACTCCGCAATAGTCTTTTAAAAGCATGCGGAGACGGATAAATATCACAGGAAGATACAGAAAGAACACGCGCGCAACGATTTTTTCCTCTCTTTTTGCTCTTGATTCGAAAAAAGTCAGTATCTTTGCAGCCGTAAAGACTAACTTTGTAAGATAAAACGAAATTATTCCGGAATACTATGAATCTATCAGTCAGAACATCGGTCTTCGGCAATGGACTGCGCGCTGTGGCGCTGGTACTGTTGCTCGGTAGTGTTTTCACCATGGAAGCCGCCACCCTCACGCGCGAGCAGGCACAGCAACGTGTGGAGGAATTCCTGAAGGACAAGGGCGGTTCCCGCCGTCTGGCTCCTGTGCGTAATATGCGTCGTCTGTCGCCCCGTCATGGTGCCGTGGCGAATGCGCAGGAACTATACTACGTCTTTGATCGCGGTGACAACGAAGGTTTCGTCATCGCTTCCGGCGACGACCGCACTCTGCCTGTGCTGGGCTACTGCGACCAGGGCAGCTTCGACTACGAGAACCTGCCGGACGCCATGAAGGAATGGTTAGAGGGCTACGCCGAGGAACTCCGCTACCTCCAGAACGCGCCGCAGGCAAGAGCCGCTGCCGCTCTGCCCACTCACCCCGCCATAGCACCCCTGATGACCACGAAGTGGAACCAGGGAGACCCCTTCAACCTCTACTGCCCTGACTTCTTCGGGAAGGGTAGGAGTGTGACCGGATGCGTGGCTACCGCCATGGCGCAGGTGCTCTACTACAACCGCGCCAAGAGCACCAACGTCACACTGGCAGACATGCCCGGATGGACAGGACGCAAGAAAGACGAGGAGACGGGGCAGCAGCTGCAGAACGAGGGAGTCGCCGCAGGGGCTGTCATCGACTGGGACAACATGATTGACAACTACAACGACGGCAAGGGCACCACGAAGCAGAAGCAGGCCGTGGCATGGCTGATGCACCTCTGCGGAGTGGCGGTGCAGATGGACTACTCCAACAGCGGCTCTGGAGCCTTCTCCCAAGACGTCCCCAAAGGGTGCATCAACTACTTCGGCTATCGCAGCGACTGCCGCTACCTCTCGCGCAGCCACTATTCGGCTGTGGAATTCGACGCCATCGTCTACGATCAGCTGGCACAGGGCAAACCGATGTATATGTCCGGAGGCGGACACGCCTACGTCTGCGACGGCTACCACGGCGACCGCTACTACCACATCAACTGGGGTTGGGGCGGCGGTGGTCCCGACGGCTACTACCTCCTCTCCAAACTCACTCCCGGCGACGAGGGCATCGGCGGCAACGGAGGCTTCGGCTACAGCTCCGGGCTGGGTGTCGTCATCGAGATGGAACCTGCCGACTTCGGCGGGAAGGCTGTCCTCTTCGCCGACGCCACGGTGAAGAAGACCTGTGTGGAGCACTGGGACAAGAACGGCGACGGAGAACTGAGCTTCGACGAGGCTGCTGACGTGACAGACCTCGGCACTGCCTTCCAGGCTACGCGCATCAAGACCTTCAACGAACTCCGCTATTTCACGCGGCTGGGGCTCATCGCCGACGAGGCATTCCAGGGATGCACGGCGCTGACCGGCATCATCATCCCAGAGAACGTGCAGAGCATAGGCGCACGAGCCTTCAGCGGTTGCACCAAGATTAACTCCATGCAGCTGCCGACGTCCGTCACCGCTATCGGCGAGGAGGCCTTCAGCGGCTGCACCCGACTGGCTGAGTTCAGCATCAACGAGGAGATCACGGTCATCGAACCGCGCACCTTCCAAGGATGCACAGCCCTCACCTCCATCAATATCCCTGCCGGCATCAAGAGCATCGGCGAACAAGCCTTCGGAGGATGCACCAAGCTGAAGACCGTCAGCGTGGACAGCCAGACGCCGCAGGACATCCAGCTGGGAGCCAACATCTTCGAGGGACTGGACCTCAGCGGAGCCACGCTGAATGCCATGCAGGGCACCCGTGAGTTCTTCGAGACGGCAGAGCAATGGAAGGAGTTCGGAAACCTCCATTTCGCTCGAGTCATCGGAGCCGACAAATTCATGGAACTCACACCCGGCCGACCTGTTTACCTCTGGAACGTGGGCAAGCAGAGCTACCTCGCACGCGGCGAGATGACCAACGCCCAGAATGTGCTCAGCGAGGAACCCATGCGGTTCATCATCTATGAAGGCGAGGACGAGCACGCTGGACTCTACTATATCTACTCACCCGACGTCACCACACAGTACAAATACACTGCCCGACGCACCGGCACAGCTGCCATCGGAGCCGACGTCAAGTACACCGTCGTCAATGCCAACCTCGCTGCCAGCTGCTACTGGACGGTCAGGAAGGTTGCCGACGGCGTTTACACCTTCCAGGTGCCTGAGGGCTACAAGGACTACGACCCCAACGCCTACTTCGGCGTGCAGTTCGACCACGAGAACCAATGGCTCGAGGAGGGCAGCAGCACCATGGCCACCTACTACGACGTGCCCTACGAGGGACATGAGCAGGACTGCCAGTGGATGTTCGTGGACTACCTCGAGACCTACGGCGTCTATGAGGCAGCGCAGAAGCTGGAAGAACTGGTGAAGTCCGCTATCGCAAAGGGAGTGGACGTCAGTCGCGAACAGCGAGTGCTGGACGACCTCACCTCCACCTATGAGGACGTGATGAATGCACAGGTATCCGTACGCAAGAAGCTGGGATTCATCACCACCGAGGAGGAGGCGCTGATGAGCGTATGCCTCGACAACTGGGATCTCGACGGCGACGGAGAGTTCAGCCAGGCGGAGGCAGAGATGGTCACGGAAATCAGCAACAAGTTCAACAACCTGAGCAAGGTCAAGGACTTCGGCATCATCAAGTACTTCTCTAACCTGTCCATGTTGCCCAGCAACGCCTTCCTGGGGTGCAGCGCCATGGAGAAAATTGAGCTGCCAACGTCGCTCACCATCATCGACAAGGAGGCCTTCAAGGGCTGCAAGAAGCTCGCAGCCATCACCCTGCCGGAGTACGTGGTGACCATCAACACGGCTGCCTTCGAGGGATGCACAGGGCTGAGAACCCTGACCATGACCAACCCTGAGCCGGAGACCATCGACGTCACGCAGTCTGCATTCACGGGTCTGGGGTTGGGACGCATCACCCTGCAGGTGCCCATTGGCTGCAAGGAACGCTATGCCGCCCTGCTGCCATGGAGCAAGTTCGGAAACATCGTGGAGGTGCGCACGCGTACCTATCCTAAGTTCTCCCCCGTCATGCTCAACACCGACGGCTACATCTACAACGTGGGCACCCGCAAGTATCTCTGCGGAGGCGAAGCCTATGGCACACAGGCGGTTGTGGGAAGCGAACCCTACGTCTACCAGATTCGTCGCCAGAACAGCATGGGCTCCGGCATCTACTACCTCTACAGCGACGACACCCCCAACCAGAACCACCTCTTCTTCCGCTCGCAGACCGACTCGAAGGTGGGCAGCGGCGTCAAGTCCTGCTTCATCGACGGCGGCGACAACCGCCTGACCGACAAGAACGCCTGGTGGCAGTTCGCTGAGGTCGAGGGACTGGAGAACGTGTTCACCCTGCAGGTGCCCAAGAGCATCGCTGCAGACTACGTTCCAGGGGAATACCTCGGCATACAGACCGACCACGAGACCAAGGCGGTGGACAAGGGAGGCACGTGGGGTACCTACTGGGACATCCCCTACGAGGGCAACGAGCGTAACTGCCAGTGGGCTTTCATCGCCCTGGCCGACGTGATGGCTGCAGAGCAGTTCGATGTAAACATCGCAGAACTCTCCAAACTCATCGGCTTGGCCAACGCGAAGTCCTTCGACACCACAGCGGAGCAGGCTGTGCTGGACGACCTCGCTTCCACGCCTGCACAGGTGTACAGTTCGCTGGCCGGACTCTGCGAGAAGCTTCACCTCATCCTCTTCACCAGTCAGGAAGCCAAGCAGCTGTGCCTCAGCAGCTGGGACCTCGACAACGACGACGAAATCAGCTACGAGGAAGCTGCCTCCGTCAAGGACCTCGGAACGGTCTTCAAGAACCGGAGCGAACTCCGCAGCTTCGACGAATTCCGCTACTTCACCGGCATCACGGAGATTCCCAACGGCGCTTTCCGTGGAACGGGCCTCTTCTCGATCTACATCCCTGCCAGCGTCAAGGTCATCCACGACGGAGCCTTCACCAGCAGTTCCAAGCTCCGCTACCTCGCCTTCCTGGGCGAGGATGCATCCAGCCTGATGCAGTCGTCGAGCTCTGCCGGACTGAGCAAGAGCGCCACCTTCTTCGTGCCTAAGAAGGTGCTCGAGGCCTATCAGAGCGACGCCTTCTGGAGCGCCTACAAGTTCGAGGAACTGACGGGAACGCCCGTCGTCAGCGTCGGCGACAACGAACGCCTCTACGGCTACACGAACAGTCGCTTCGGATTCACCGTCACGGGGGCTCCCATCAACGGCGAACCCGTTATCTCCTGCGACGTCGAGAGCACCACGCCCGTGGGCAAGTACCCCATTGTGGCACAGCCGGGTAGCATCACCACCGCCAATGTGGTCTACAACAATGGTGTCTACACCATCAATCCGGCTCCGCTGACCGTCACCGCTAAGAGCTACACCCGCGAGGTCGGCGAGGAGAATCCCACGTTCGAGTACACCGTCAAGGGCTTCCGCAACAAGGAGACCGTCGAGGTGCTGACCACGCTGCCCACCATCGAGTGCGATGCTACGAAGGACAGCCCGTGGGGCGAATATGAGATTCGTGTAGGTGGTGCCGAGGCGCAGAACTACACGTTCGAGTACGTCAGCGGCAAGCTCACCATCAACCCGCCCGTAGGCATCAATGACCTCAGCGCTGCCGAACGTAGTCAGCCCATCTTCGACCTCACTGGTCGTCGTATTGCTGACAACGCCCTCGGCACCTTGCCTCGCGGCATCTATGTTATCGGAGGCAGGAGGGTGGCCATCAAGTAAGCCAGGACTGCCATCAAGTAAGCCCGGTGGCCATTAAGTAAGCCTGGACTGCCATCAAGTAAGCTGTAGGTTTGGAATCAGAGGAACTTAGCAAGCACGCGCCACACGCAGACGATGTGGCAGATGCTGCCGGCGAGCACAAAGAAGTGGAAAACGGTGTGGATGAACGGACGGTTGTGGGAAAAAGCGTAGACGACGGCTCCTGCCACGTAGAAGATACCTTCGGCTATCAGCCAGTTCACCGCAATGTGGTCCACATGCTGAAGCAGCGGACGGAAGGCGACGAGCACTGAGAGCCCCATGACTACGAAACAGGCCGTCTCCACGTGGCTGTGGTCCTTCAGGCCGCGGAAGCTGACGATGGTGCCAACGATGGCTGCTGCCCAGACGAAGCAGAACAGTCCCCAGCCCCACATGCCGGCATCGCGAAGAGCCACAAGCGTCACTGGAGAATACGAGCCAGCAATGTGCCAGTAGATGGCGGCGTGGTCCCAGCGGCGAAGCACCTGGCGCGAGGGCCATGACTGAGGCAGGGCGTGGTACACGGTGCTGGTGATGTAGCTGCCGAGCATGCCTATGAGGTAGAGTATGACACCAGCCGTAGCCCAACCATCCTTGGCCCGGGCGCACCACACCAGCAACAGCCCCCCTACCACGGCACCCAGTGCGATGCCTGCAGCGTGGCTACCGACGTTCCAGCGTTCCTCTTTCTCTGTATAGTGAATCATGGCGGCAAAGGTACGACTTTTTATTCAGAAATCATCAAAAAACGGCTAATTTTCTCACTTCGCTCTATAAAATGAAAAGAATCATCATGTTGCTGCTGGTCACCTGCCAGCTGATGCTTGTGGCTGTCGCCAACGACGGATCCTCGCTGTGGCTCCCTCGCGAGCGCAATATCCAGCCGTCCACATTCGTCAAGGGTTCCAAGGGCATGGCCCTCGAGGAACTGCGTAACTACTATCGCGGCGAGGTTCCCGTGCGCCTGAAACTGAACCGGAAAGCACGCTCGGGCGACGCCTACATCATTACGGCCACCCCAGAGCGCATCACCCTCTCGTCAGGCACGCCGAGCGGGTTGCTCTATGCTGCCTACGACCTGCTGCGGATGCAGCAGCTGGGCGAAGTGCATTCTGTGGAGAGCCATCCCAGGTTCTCCCTGCGGTTGCTGAACCATTGGGACAACCTCGACGGCAGCGTGGAGCGCGGCTATGCTGGCAAGAGCATCTGGAAATGGGAGCAGATGCAGGTCAGCGGGAAGAAGGTCATCATGACGCCTGCACTGCGCCAGCGCATCTGCGACTATGCCCGTGCCAACGCCAGCATAGGCATCAACGGCGTGGTCATCAACAATGTGAATGCCTCTCCCAAGATGCTCTCGGCAGAGGTGCTGCAGAAGGTGCAGGCCATCAGCCAGCTGCTGGAGCCCTACGGTATCCGTACCTATTTGAGCATCAACTTCGCCTCGCCCAAGGCCTTGGGAGGTCTGCCAACGGCCGACCCTCTGGATCCACAGGTTCGTCTGTGGTGGCAGCAGAAGGTGGATGAGATCTATCGGTTGATGCCCCGTTTCGGCGGTTTCCTCGTCAAGGCAAACAGCGAGGGACAGCCAGGTCCTGGCGACTACCATCGTACCCATGCCGACGGAGCAAACATGCTTGCCGATGCCCTGCAGCCGCATGGAGGCATCGTCATGTGGCGCTGCTTCGTCTATGGTGCCAACCACAAGGGTGAAGATCGCGTGAAGCAGGCGGTGTCGGAATTCCAGCCCCTGGACGGTCAGTTCCGCCAGAACGTCATTCTTCAGACCAAGAACGGCCCCCTGGACTTCCAGCCGAGAGAACCCTATAGCCCCGTCTTCGACCAGATAAAGCAAACTCCGAACATGGCGGAACTGCAAATCACGCAGGAGTACACGGGGCAGTCTCGCCACCTCGTCTATCTCGCTCCCATGTGGAAGGAGTTCTTCTCCCATGTTCATCCCATGCGGCTGTGCGGCATAGCAGGTGTGGCGAACATCGGCGACGACGCCAACTGGTGCGGGCACCACTTCTCTCAGGCGAACTGGTACGCCTTCGGCCGGTTGGCCTGGAACCCCGATTTGAGTTCAGAGGAGATAGCGCGTGAGTGGTTGCAGCTCACTTTCACGAAGGACGAAGCTTTCGTACGTCCCATGACGGAGGTCATGCTCGCCAGCCACGAGGCGTGTGTGGACTATATGATGCCCCTCGGACTGCACCACATCTTCCAGTTCGACCACCACTATGGTCCCGACCCTGGAGGCTTCAAGCCCGACTACCCTCTGGAGTGGTGCCCCGTCTATTATCATCAGGCCGACAGTCTGGGTGTGGGTTTCGACCGCAGTTCCACGGGTAGTGGTGCCACGGCTCAGTACCGTGAGCCGTACCGTTCGATGTACGACAAGGTCTCGACCTGTCCGGAGAATCTTCTTCTCTGGTTCCATCACGTCCCCTGGAGCCATCGGATGAAGAGCGGTCTGACGCTCTGGGAAGAGCTGTGTGCGCACTATAACCGCGGTGTGAATGAGGTTGACCGTTTCCATGCCGTCTGGCAGGAGTTGCGTCCCCTGGTGCTCTCAGCCGACGGGAACGATGCCCGTCGCTGGCAGGAAGTTGAGGAGCGCCTTCGTCATCAGCAGGCGAACGCCCGCGAGTGGCGCCGTAGCTGCCTCGACTATTTCCGCCCCTTCGCAGGAGAGCAATCAGAATAAGGAAGCCGTTCATGCGGCTCTCGTGGAGCATGTTTTGCTGTAGGTGGTAGGTGTGCGTTTTTGCACAGGGATGTGCGAATCCGCACAAAAGCGAGTTATTTTGTATGATATTGTTGTTTTTGCTATTATAAAGCAGTCGTTATGCTGATTATTTTCTATACCTTTGCCTTCTGAATCGAAAAATCTGAATTTAGATGGTAGAAAATAAGAAAGGTAAGGTACTCGTCATAGACGATAATGAGGACATCCTTTTTGCACTAAACCTACTGCTGAAACCACTGGTGGAGGAAATCCGTGTGACGAAACAGCCAGAACAAATTGACCGTTTCTATGATTTGGTACATCCAGACGTGGTGCTGCTGGACATGAACTTCAGGCGCGATGCCATCAGTGGTGAGGAGGGTTTCGAGTGGCTGGAGCATATCCTGCATTGCGATTCGCAAGCGGTGGTCATTCTGATGACGGCCTACGCCGATGCCGACAAGGCGGTGCGTGCACTGAAGAGCGGCGCCACAGACTTCATCACGAAACCCTGGGACAACTCCAAGCTGCTGGCCACGCTCTTCGCTGGTATCGAACTCAGCCGCGAACGCCACAGGAACCGCCTGCTGGAACAACGCATGGAGGTAGCGGCTTCGCCATTCGGAGCAACGGCTGCCCCGACCATCATCGGCGAGAGTCCTGTCATGCAGCATGTCTTGCAGACGGTGGCTCAGGTGGCACCGACGGATGCCAACGTACTTATTCTTGGTGAAAATGGTACAGGTAAGGACGTTATTGCCCGGCAACTGTGTGTACTCTCCAAGCGTGCGTCCAAACCTTTTGTCAGTATCGATCTCGGCAGTGTGCCGGAGCAACTTTTCGAGAGCGAGCTTTTCGGCTACGAGAAAGGTGCTTTCACTGATGCCCGTAAGTCGAAAGCGGGTCGTATGGAAACAGCATCGAGTGGCACGCTCTTCCTTGATGAGATAGGCAACCTGCCGCTATCCTTACAGGCAAAGTTGCTGGCAGCATTGGAGCGACGTGAAATCTCGCGTCTTGGCAGTACGCAGATGACGCCCATCGATGTCCGATTGCTCTGTGCCACGAATGCCGACATCCATACCGAAGTGGCAGAAGGACGTTTCCGCGAGGACCTTTTCTACCGCATCAACACCATCGAGATTACCATCCCGCCGCTTCGTGAGCGCGGCGAGGACATCATCCTGCTGGCCGAGCACTTCCTCAAGACCTACGCGCGAAAATATAATAAGGTGGTGACGACGCTGAACCGCGATGCCCGTCAGCGACTGCTGCGCCATACTTGGCCAGGCAACGTGCGCGAACTGATGCATGTCGTCGAACGTGCAGTTCTCCTCGCCAAAGGACCGGTTCTTTTGGCTCAGGACTTTATCTTGAAGGAATCGGTGCGTCGGACTTCCCAGACGCAGACACTGAACCTGGAACGACTGGAACAGGAAACCATTGAGCGGGCTATGCAGATAGCCAGGGGTAATGTCACTCGCGCTGCGGAACTATTGGGAATCACAAGGTTTGCATTGTATCGGAAGCTAAACAAATGAAAACCTACTTGTTGTATATCGTGGAGCTTGTAGCTCTTATGACAGCCTTGGCTGTCAGCATCCAAGCCCATTTGCTCTGGCCGAGCATCGCGCTGGGCGTGGTGATACTGTGGCTGTGTGTCTCGCTTTATGGTCGCATCGAACGTCTTCTCTATGCCTATCACGAGACGGAAAAGAAAAACGAACAGCTGCACACACGACTGGCCGAGGCAGAGCGACAGTTGCAGTACCTGCGTCAACTGACGGAGAATGTTGATTCCGCACTCTTCGTCTGCTCCACGGACGGGCGCATCGACTGGATGAACCATGCAGGTAGCCTAATTACAAAATCGTCTGAACGACTGCCGCAGCATATACAGCAAGCCATCGCTGAACATACCGAGGTAGTCGATGGCTGTGCCCTCTCCACCGTCCTCCTGCGCATTGACGGGAAGCGTCGCCTCGTTGTAGCTCTGAAGGATGTCTCGACCCTGATGCAGCGGCAGGAGATGGAAGCATGGCAGCAACTCATCCGTGTGCTGACTCACGAAATCATGAACTCCCTCACGCCCATCATCTCCATTAGTGAAACTTTAACCGACCAGAACGAAGCTTTTGCTGTCATCAATCGTCGTTGCCACTCTCTCCTCGACTTCGTGGAGAGCTATCGTCAGCTTACTCGCATCAAGGCTCCTGGGTGTACCACCTTCTCTGTCAGCGACCTCTTCGCGAACATAAAAGTCCTATACCCGAAGGTGGTCACTGTACTCGACGGCTGTCCCGTCGAGTCCCAACTGACCGCCGATCGTTCCCAACTGGAGCAAGTGCTCATCAACCTTATCAAGAATGCCTACGAAAGCGGAGCTACCGAGGTAGAGGTCGCTGCCAACGATAGCGAAATCCGCATTCGCGACAACGGCTGCGGTATGTCGTCCGATGTTCTCGAACACGCTTTTATTCCTTTCTTTACCACCAAACCTACAGGTACTGGCATCGGTCTCAGTTTATGTCGCCAGATTATTCTCAAGCATGGCGGCACCATCCGTGTGGAGAGCGAGCCAGGCCGTGGCACCACCTTCTTCATTAAGCTGTAATCCGTGCTTTTCCGCACACCTCTGAGCGTATGCGCACACTTCAGTGAAAGTGCTAATTTTGTATTTTACTGGTTACCAGCATCTTCCCGTTTTGGCACGGTTCTTGATACAGAGTAAGATGTAAACATTAGCAACAAGCAACCAATGAAACAAGCATTTAGAATTATCTCCCGCATGAAGGGCTACACAGCCCTCTCTCTGCTCGGCCTCATCATCTCGCTCAGCGGCACCGTCATCATCAGCCGCTACCTGTATCAGGAGTGGACAGTGGACCATTTCATGCCCAACCTCGACCGCACGTTCATCTGTTGTGCCCTGCGTTCGTACTCAGGGGAATGGCTACCGATGGAGACCTACGACCCTAACCATGAAAGTCAGTTCGTCTCGCCCGTGCTGAATCAGAGCGATGTGGAGTGCTGGACGAACGTGAAACTTCGCTCGATGTTCCCCGTCAAACCGGAACAGGGCGAGGTGTTCTATCCTGCGGCCGTCAGCGTCGATTCCTCGTTCACGCAGGTCTATCCTTTAGAGACTGTGGAAGGCACGCTCCAATTAAAGGTCAAGGGCCAGTGCATTCTGAGCGAGTCGCTGGCAGCACGGCTCTTTCCTGGTGAGAGCGCCGTGGGCAAGACCCTCACGGTGGAGGACGACGAGGTGAACACCGTAATGGGTGTTTTCCGCCAGCCCGCCACCAAATCCAGCATCCGCTTTGACATAGCCAACTTCTGCGAAGAAGACAAATATGTGCAGAACAGCCGCTCCATTGGCCTCATCCGGCTGTGCGAGGGGGCTGATATGCAGGCATACAACGACCGACAGCCCGAGCAGCGGCTGGCGTTGTTCTCCGACCGCCCCGTTCGCTACGGACTACAACCATATACGCAGATGCTGCAGCAGTGCAGTGGTGGCTGGTGGACTAATTTCAGTTGCCTGGTCTCCATCGCCTCCACGGGTCATCGGTGGATGTTGCTCTTCGTGGCCGTGCTGCTGTTGTTCGTGGGGCTGTTCAATTTCGTGAACCTCTTTGCTGTGATGCGCTCGCATCGCCGCCATGAACTGGAGGTGCGCCGCCTCTTCGGAGCCTCGCGATGGAACATCTTCTGCCAGCTCTATGCCGAGACGTTTCTGCTCGCCATTCTCACGATGATTGGCGTGTGGACTGTCATCGAGCTTGCCGAGCCGCTGCTCGCCACCTATTATAATATAGAGGTGCTGCCGCAATGGAAGTTCGACGCAGGGCTGACGGTCATCGTAGTCTTCGGACTTCCCTTGGTAGCCAGTTGCATCCCCTCTCATAGTGGAACGCATGGGAGAGGGCTATTCAACCTCCCTTCCTTTGGGGGAGGACTGGGTGTGGGCTTCCAGTTTTTCATCTCTCTCGCTTTGTTCAACGTCAGCCTCTACTTCATGCGCCAGCTGCATGTGATGATGACTGCCGATCCGGGCTTCCGCACCAAAGGCCTGCTGAGCGCCTGCATCTATCCACCCTGCAACCGCGGTTCGTGGACAGGGGAAGAGTGGGAGGAACTACAGGCGAATTTCGGCCGACAGACCGAGGTGGTGAAGCAGCGTCTGCAGGCATGTCCCTACATCAAGGGCATCACTATTGATTCCGAGTTCATTGGCGGCAATATGAACATAAACCTCGCCGATGGCCGCAGCGTGGACATCATGTACATCGGAGACTTGGAGGCGCAGATGTACGGTCTGCAACTGGTGGAGGGTGTGCTCCCCGGTGACAGTCTATCGATGGAAGACTACACCTGCGTGGCCAACGAGACAGCTATCCGTGCACTCGGCATCAAGGATCGCAAGACGGCACTTGTGCAGTTCACCGACCGTCTCTGGTGGAGCACCTACAAGGATTGCGAGAGCAACCCGCCCTACCGCATCATCGGAGTCGTCCGTGACTTCAACCCTGGTCGACAGTCCGAGCCCGTGCGTCCGATGCTGCTGATGATCGATGGGTGGACGACGGAGTTTGATATCTTCGACGCCTACCAGATGCAAGGGCGCGACTACCTACTTGACGTCGCCGAGGGCCACGAGGATGACATCATCCGCGAGCTGAAGGCTCTGGAAAAAGAGCTTTTTGGCACCACCGACCTACAGTACCATTGGATTGAGGATCAGCGCAAGGCACTCTACAAAGAGGACCAGCGCACGGCGCGCATCTTCGTCACCTTCTCGCTTTTGGCCATCGCCGTGACGTGCCTCGGTGTGCTGGGCCTGATGATGTTCGACGTGCGCCGCCGCTTCCGCGAGATAGCCCTCCGCAAGGTCAACGGCGCCACCTTCCGCGACATCGCCCTGCTGCTCTCGCGCCGCTATCTCACGGTCTTCGCCATTGCCGCCCTCGCCTCGCTGCCCGTCAGCCTGCTCGTCATCCATCGGCTCATGGCCAGCTACACCATCCGCACCTCCTTCGCCTGGTGGATTCCACTGCTGAGCATCGCCCTCATCCTCGTCCTCTGCGCCCTTACGCTCTGGTATCAGGTGTGGAAGGCCACAAGAATAAAGCCCTATAAAGTATTGAAAGAGAACTAAATGAAACAAGCATTCCGTATCATCAGCCGAATGAAGGGCTACACGGCGCTGTCGCTGCTGGGCCTCATCATCTCGCTCAGCGGCACCGTCATCATCAGCCGCTACATCTATCAGGAGTGGACCATCGACCACTTCATGCCAGCCCTCGACCGTACCTTCCTCTGCTGCGTGCAATACGAAGGCGAGGCCGACTGGATGACGATAACTACCGACGACCCCAACCACCAGTCGCATTTCGTCTCACCCGTCGAGGGGCAGAGCGACGTGGAGTGCTGGACCAACGTGTACCTTCGCTCCATGTACTCCATCAAGCCCGAGCAGGGCGAATCCTTCTATCCGCCTGCCGTCAGTGTCGACTCTATGTTCACGCGGGTCTTTCCACTGGAAGCCGTTGAGGGGACGCTCATACTCAGGGCCAACGGCCAGTGCATCGTGAGCGAGGGGCTGGCGGCGCGGCTCTTCCCTGGTGAAAGTGCCGTGGGCAAGACCGTCACCGTGGGCGAAGAGGGCGACGTAAACACTGTCGTGGGCGTGTTCCGCCAGCCCGCCACCAAGTCCAGCATCCGCTTCGACATCGCCGACTATGCCGGTGAGGACTTCTATTCCCCAGGGAGCAGCATCGGCATCGGCGTCGTCCAGCTACGCGAGGGAACCAG
>CACXXT010000042.1 GCA_902771725.1 uncultured Bacteroidales bacterium | reverse complement strand
ACTCCGCGACGAGGCTCAGTTCGAGCAGACCACCACCCGCGCCGCCCAGGCCGCAGCCCTCGAGGCGCAGAAGGACGGACAGACCACCGCCGACTGGACGCCCGAGCCGGAGGAAGGCGAAGGCAACGACGAACCGTAAAGCCCACCCCCACCCCCTCCCAAGGGAGGGGAGGGGGCCTGCGGGGTGAACGGGGGGTGCGGACAGGAAGTCAAAGGGGTGAGCCTGCGGGATGAAACGGGCTCGCGCGCAGCAAGACCCTGAAAGGGTCATCGCTCAGTAACCGAGGGTACGAGCGGAGCGAGCACCCCCGGATGCAAGCAAGACTGGTTATACGCACCCCAAAGGGGTGCCCCAGCAGATGGCTCGGCGACCCCGTCAGGGTCGGGATATGGAGGATGACGGCAAAGTCCGGGGGTGCTCGCTACGCTCGTACCCTCGGTTACTCAGCGGAGACCCCTAAGGGGTCTATCCGGCTCGCGCGCAGCCTTCGTTAAACTCCAAACTCTAAACTCTAAACTCTAAACTCTAAACTTAAAAACTACTCTAAACTCTAAACTCTAAACTCTAAACTAATCATGAAGGAGACGACGAAGAGGACAGTCAAGAGGATTGTGGACATCGTGATCACGGTGCTTACGGCGCTGCTCACGGCGCTGACCACCACCAGTTGCATGGGACACGGCCCGTTCTGATGCCGAATCACGGTGCCGAAGGGAAAATTCCCGGAAAGAAACCAAAAGGGCGTGCGGAACGCTTGGAAATGAGGACACCCCGTCAGGTCAGAGGACTTGGCGGGGTGTTTTCTTGTCTTGTATCGAGCGGGCTTTACTTCATGAGCACCTTGCGGCCTCCCACGATGACGATGCCGCGGTAGCCGGGGCGTACCTGCTGCCCGGAGAGGTTGTAGCGGGGAGCGGCGAGGAGGTCGGGGGTGTCGGAGGAGGGCGCGGTGGCGGGCGTGTTGAGCGTGCACTTGAGTTCCACCTTGTCGATATTGCAGTTGGCATCGGTGATGGTGAAGCGCAGGATCTGCTCGCCCTCGGCCAGGTGGCGCGTGAGCTTGCCCGTCATGACCTTGTAGGTGTCCCATCCGCCGGTGGGCGTTACGGTGACCTTAGCGAGCTGGGTGACGGTGGTTCCCTTGACGAGGTTGATGGTGAATCCTCCGTTGGAGCTGGCTCCGTTGGAGCAGGTGGCCTCGAAGGCGTACTCACCGGGCTCTGTGACGCGCACGGAGTATTCCGTCCACTCGCTCTTGGAGGTGTAGCCGATGGCCGTTCCGCCGTTGCCCTTGACGAGGTCCAGTCCCTCGTTGTCGTTGCGGTACTTGGCGTCGCCCTGGTCGTTGTCGTCGGAGTCGTGGAAGGTAAATGCCTCGCCTCCCTGGTCGAAGTTCTCGGCCTCGATGATGCCCGGCAGGACGACGGTGCTGCTCTTGTAGGGGATGCGTTTGCCGTTGACTTTCAGGTTCTTCTTGGCCGATGTGCGGGACTTGCCGAGGGTGTTTGTGGCCACGGCCACGATGCTGTAGGTCCCCTTCTCGGCGGGCTTGAAATAGAGCTCATAGGGTTCCTCGGTGAGGGTTCCGATGAGGAGGTCGTTGGCGTAGACGCTGACGCGGGCGATGGGTGCGTCCTCCAGCTTGGAGGTGGCGGTGAGGGTGATGAGCGCCGAGTCGCCGGCGGCGATGGTGGCGGGCGTGACGGTCTTTATGGCGGCCACGATGTTGGCCTTGTCCTCATCGTAGCGGCTGAATGTCAGGCTCTTGATGATGAATCCGCCCTTGGTGATGTTCATGCAGAGGACGTGGCGCCCTGCGGTGAGGGGCATCTTCAGCTGGGCGTGCAGGGTCTGGTAGTCGCGTGTGCCGCCGGTCTTGGGCACGTCGATGAAGTCCGTGAGGTAGTCGAGGTTCTCGAATCCGTACTCGGCGAGGTAGAACGAGCCTCCGCTCTTGGCGGCTGCCACTTCGGCGTCGAGCGTGTAGATGCCTTCCTCGGCGACGTCCACGGTGTATTCCATCCAGGCGCCGTCCTTGGTGGCGGTGAGGCTGCGCGAGGCGTTGTTGTAGCTGACTCCTGCCAGTCCTTTGTCGTACTCGCCCGCCTGGATGGTGCCGGGCAGCTGGGGCACGGCGTCGGGGTATGGCTGGCGCTTGGTGGTTCCGCTGAGCACGTTGATGGCGGAGTAGCGTTCGTAGGTGGAGCCGTCGGTGGTGGTGACCACGGCCTTCAGGTTCTTGGTGCCGGTGGTGGTGGCGGTGTACTCTGCCAGGTACGGAGCCTCGGTCATGGTGGCGATGAGGGTGTTGCCCACGTAGAGCTCCACCTTCTCAATGGTCTTGGTGGCCATGCGCGCGCGCACCATGATGGGGAGGACATCATTCTTGGCCACGTTCAGGGCGGCGGGTCGGATGTAGACGGAGGCCTCCTTCTTCATTCCGGGGAAGGGGCTCTTGGCGGTGCGTGCGGCTTCGGAGGCCATGTATTCCTTCAGCCAGGTCATGGCGGGGCGTTCCTTTCCGCCGCGGTAGATGCCGGAGTTGCCGTCGGTGACCCATGTGGCTCCGTAGACGTATCCCCAGAGGGTGATGCCGGCGCAGTAGGGCTTCTCCCACATGTAGGGAATCTGCTCCTTGTAGCGCTGCAGCTGCTTGGCGTCGTCGCTGGTGCCGATGTCGTACTCCGTGCTGTACATGGGCATCTTCAGGGACGTCTGAATGCGTGCCTCGGCGTTCTTGAAGTTGTTGACATCGCAGTCGGTGAGGTCGTGGCTCTGGCATCCGTAGGCATCGATGGGTGCTCCGGCGTCGCGCAGGGCCTTGACGAGCTCAATGAACTCGTTGGTGTTCCACTGGAAGGTGTTGTAGTCGTTATAGATGAGGATGGCGTCCGGCCAGCGCTCGTGGGCCATCTCGAAGGCCTTGATGAGCCAGTCGAAGCCCGTCTTTCCGCCTCCGCCCAGGCTCTCCTTGATCATGGGATTGTCCTTCTGGTGGGTGCCCACGGCCTCGTTGACGACGTCGAACATAGGCATCGTGGGGTACTTCTTCTTCACGGCATCGAACCAGCTGACGATGGCGGTGAAGCGGTCTTTGGGCGAGAGGGAGGGGAGCCATCCGGGGTACTGCGCGCCCCAGACGAGGGCGTGGAACTTGTAGGTGAAGCCGTGCTGCTTGGCGTAGTCGAAGGCCCGGTCGCACCCCCAGTTGTAGGAGCCGCGGTTGCCCTCGACGGAGCCCCACTTGGACTCGTTCTCGCAGGTGACCTGGTTCCAGAGTTTGTAGAACTGGGGCACACCATCGCCGGCATCCATCTGATAGCGGGTGGTGATGTTGCCGATGAACTTGTCGGGGTTGGAGGAAATCTGCGCGGCCGCGCCGAGGGGCATCAGCGCGAGCAGCGCCAGCAGAAGTAGGTTACGTCGTTTCATTGTGTGAGAAAGAATGGTTTTGCGCGGCAAAGGTACTGCTTCTTGCGCACGTGCGCCTGCACGTACGTTCCTTTTTCTTCTACTATTGTATCATGGGGCTTTTTTTAGCGCCCCTTGTACATATCGTCGTAGTACTTCTGGTAGTCGCCGGAGGTGACGTTGTCCATCCAGGCCTCGTTGTCGAGGTACCATCGTACGGTCTTCTCGATGCCCTCCTCGAACTGGAGCGAGGGTTCCCATCCGAGCTCGCGCTGGAGCTTGCGGGAGTCGATGGCGTAGCGCAGGTCGTGGCCGGCGCGGTCGGTGACGTAGGTGATGAGGTCGAGGTCTGCTCCCTCGGGGCGGCCGAGCAGGCGGTCCACGGTCTTGATGAGCACCTTGATGATGTCGATGTTCTTCCACTCGTTGAAGCCTCCGATGTTGTACGTCTCGGCAATCTGCCCCTGGTGGAAGATGAGGTCGATGGCGCGGGCGTGGTCCACGACGTAGAGCCAGTCGCGCACGTTCTCGCCCTTGCCGTAGACGGGCAGGGGCTTGCGGTGGCGTATGTTGTTGATAAACAGCGGTATCAGCTTCTCGGGGAACTGATAGGGGCCGTAGTTGTTGGAGCAGTTGGTGACGATGGTGGGCAGGCCGTAGGTGTCGTGGAAGGCGCGCACAAAGTGGTCTGAGCTGGCCTTGGAGGCGCTATAGGGGGAGTGCGGCAGGTACTTCAGGTCTTCGGTGAAGAACTTCTCGCCGTAGGCCAGGTGGTGGCTCTCGGAGGAGGCGGTGGTGGTGAACGGAGGCTCGATGCCCTCGGGGTGGGTCATCTCCAGCGCGCCGTAGACCTCGTCGGTGCTGATGTGGTAGAAGCGCTTGCCCTCGTACTTCTCCGGCAGGGATTCCCAGTAGAGCTTGGCGGCCTGGAGCAGGGAGAGCGTGCCCATGACGTTGGTGCGGGCGAAGGTGAAAGGATCCTTGATGCTGCGGTCCACGTGGCTCTCGGCGGCCAGGTGGATGATGCCGTCGACGTGCTCCTGCTGCATGAGCTGGTAGAAGGCGTCGAAGTCGCAGATGTCCATGCGGACAAACTTGTAGTTCGGGCGGTCCTCGATGTCCTTCAGGTTCGCCAGGTTGCCGGCGTAGGTGAGCTTGTCGAGGTTGATGATGCGGTAGTCAGGGTACTTCGTGACGAAGAGGCGGACAACGTGCGAACCGATGAAGCCGGCGCCGCCAGTAATGACGATGGTTTTCATAATTATAGCTGTTTTGTTTTTGAGAGTTTTATTATTGAGGATTTCGTAATTTCGATATTTCGATATTTCGGGATTTCGACATTTCGAGATTTCGACTTCGACATTTCGAGATTTCGAGATTTCGGCACTTCGGAAATTTGGTTAATCAGAACGGATTATCAATCTCGCTCAGGAGCGGAAGCGTGAGGTCCTTCTGGCTACGGATGGCCTCCGAGGTCGGAATCCGCCAATCGATGCCCAGGGAGGGGTCGTCCAGCTGGATGCCGCCGTCGGCCTCCGGGTGGTAGAACTCGTCGCACTTGTACTGGAACACAGCCTTCTCGGAGAGTACGGCAAAGCCGTGGGCAAAGCCCTTGGGGATGAAGAACTGACGCTGGTTCTCGCCGCTGAGTTCCACGGCCACGTGCTGCCCGTAGGTAGGCGAACCGCGGCGGATGTCCACGGCAATGTCCAGCACCGTACCGCTTACCACCCGCACGAGCTTCGTCTGGGTGAAGGGCGGGCGCTGGAAGTGCAAGCCGCGGATGACTCCGCGGGTGGACATACTCTCGTTGTCCTGCACGAAATGGATGTCCCCCACCTGCGCCTCGAAATCGCGTTGGGAGTAGCTCTCGAAGAAATATCCGCGCTCATCGCGGAACACACGGGGCTCGATGACGAGCAGCCCCTCTATCGGTGTCTTGATAACGTTCATTCCTGTTCCTCTTCAAAATCGTTTTCGCTACGCGTGTCGCGCTCGATGACGATGCCACCGGCGGTGTCGACACGCAACAACAAAGGCTCCACCATGTCGCTCTGCGGCAGGGTAACACTCACGGCAAAGCTCAATCCCGGAAGCGAGTGGTCGCACATCATGCCGTCCAGGATTCCCTTCTGCTGGAACTCCGCGGAGAGGTGCGAGGCAAAGCTGCCCTTGGTGAACTGGCGCTCGAAGCAGGGCTGGCCGTCGCGACGGATGCTGAGCGTGTAGCGGTTGTCGGCGTACTGAGTGCCCTCTTCGTCGGTCACGTGGTCCAAGCTCTCGTCCGCTTCGCGATGGATGGTGCAGACGTAGGTGTGGCCGTCCAGACGCAGCGTGTCCGTATAATCATAGGTATGCATACGCTGGATGCCGTCGGCTACAGCGTTCTCCGTCTCGAACTCGCCCAGCGAACTCGTCTGCGCCGTCTGAGAGGGCTTCCCCTGGCATCCGGCGAGCGATGTTGCGAGCAAAAAAGCGAGGGTCAAAGCCCCCAAAATGTGTCTTTTCATTCTATTTTCCATGAATTACGGCGCAAAGATAGGAAAAAGTTTAGAGTTTCGGGGTTGAAAGTAGAAAGTTTTTGTAATTTTGCAGCGGAATATGAACAGAAAAGTACTTTTTCACCTACTCTTTTGCCTCCTGCTACTCATTCCTGGAGCATGCATCAGGCAAACGACACCCACCGAAGCCACCGAGAGCCTCGGCGAGATGGATGCAGCCGTGGACATGGTGCTGCGCGTGCGCCAGACATCGCGACTCTACACCGCCGAGTACCAAATCCACAAGATCATCACGCACGCGGACGTGAAACACCTGAAGGCCACGCTCCTGGGCCACGAGTACGACACACGCCTCTCCCTCGGCGACCGGAAGGTGGCCATACCCATCGATGTCACCCTGCAGGCCTACATCGACTTCTCCACCTTCCACGAGACCCAGATCCAGCGCTCCGCCGACGGGCGGCACCTCCACATCATCCTCCCCGACCCCAAGGTCGTGGTCGTCTCCTCCAAGGTGGATCACGAATCCACGCGCCAGTTCACCGACCTGCTTCGTAGCGACTTCTCGGACGAGGAGCTGGCCGACTTCACCGCACAAGGCGTGCGCAGCATCCTCCTCCAGGTGCCCGAGCTGGGCATCCTGAACACCGCCCGCGACAATGCCGCCGCCATCCTTATCCCTATGTTTGCCGCACTCGGCTACGAGCAGGAGAACATCCTCATCACTTTCCGTAAGGAATTCACGGAGAAGGATTTGCCGTTCTATACAGACTCTCCCCCCGCCCTCTCGAAAAGGAAGGAGTAGACTCTCCCCCCGCCCTCCCTGTTAGGGAGGGAGCGAATACTTTCAAGAAATGAATCCCGCTAAAATCGACATAAGCATTCATCATGAGTCAGAACACCAGCACCCAGTCAAATACTAACCGCTCCCTCCCTAACAGGGAGGGCGGGGGGAGAGTCTTCCTTTTTTTGTCGCTCATCATTTCCGGCTTGCTGATCCTTGCCGCCTTCTTCGTCCGCAAGCATTTCGAGGACATGGATCTGCTCAGCTTGCAGCTCGTGAGCAGCAACGCTATCGACCTCACACCCACGCAGATACGTAGCATCGAACGCATCGGGCGATGGGAATTTCTCGCCATCTCGGACGAGGAACTCGTGGACACACTCAGAAACCGAACCTTCCAGAAAGACGACCGACTCGTACGCATCTACCACGGCACACTCCGCCTGGGAGTGGATCTCGCCCGGTGCGAGGAAGGATGGGTGCAACCTCAGGGCGACACCGTCCGCCTAACCCTGCCACCTATCCAGCTCCTCTCCGAGAACTTCATCGACGAAGCCCGCACAAGAGCCTTCTACGAACGAGGCCCCTGGGACGCACGCGCCAAGGAACAGATGTATCAGAAGGCGGCTCGCCAGATGAAGCAGCGTTGCCTCACACCCGCCAACATCCGTCAGGCCGAGGACAACGCCCGCGCCCAGTTCTCCTCCCTCTTCCGCACCTTCGGCTTCAACCACGTGGAAGTGCAGTTTTCCTCGGAATTATTCTGATTTCCAAGCATCTTTTTAGAACTGAGCGCACAAAGCTTCAAGTACACACAAAAATGGGCACCTCTCTTCGAGATGCCCATTCTCTTTCGTGATATCTGCTTCACTCTGAAGAAATCAGCCCGATGCTATTTCACGACAACCTTGTGTACGCGTCCGTCGGACGTGCGCACGACATTGACTCCCCGGCGCAGGTGCTTCTGCTGCACACCCGTGAGGTCGAACAGGGCGGGAGTGCCCTGGGTGGCGCGGGCCACTTCGATGCCGTCGGGAATGTAGGTGTTCAGGCGGCATTCCAGGAGCAGGAACTCATCGAACCCAGAGCCGTTGTTCATGAAATTGATGATATAGTTTCCAGCCTCAGTAACCTGGAACTCAAGCGTATAGGTCTTGGCGGAGGTGAGGTTGGCCGAGGTGTTGCCGTCGGCATTGGGCGTAGCGCTATGGATGCCGGATTGCACCAGCGTCTTGTTCTTCTCCGTGAGAATGCGGGCGCGGTACTTTGGCGTTCCCTTCCAGGCAGCACAAGCGTAGGTGAGGCGGTAGTAGCCGGGCTGAAGCGTCAATGGATATTTAGCCTGACGCCCGTACTCGGCGTTGCTCTCGCGCCAGTAGAGGCCCTTGCCCTGATAGCCTCCGAAGCCCACGAAAGTGCGGGAGCCGCTGCTATAGGAGTTGGGGTACTCGTGAACCTCGCCGCCGCCCTGAGTGGTGCGCCAGCCCTCGGGCAGAGTACCGCTGAGGACATCCGTGAAGTCCAGACGATAGACGGCGGTCATGTCCTTGAAGAGCGGGGTGAGCGTGACGTTGTCGTCCGGCATGACGAAGGAGTTGTCCTCATCGATGGTGATGCCTCCGTGGTCTATGGTCCATCCGGCCAGCGCATAGCCTTCTTCGGGCACTACGCTGAGGTGCACCACTTCGCCCTCGGCGGCCTCCGTCACATCGGCCACCACGGCACCGTGCTCGCCCTCGCGAACCGTGACGAGGAAGCGTTCGGCCGGAGTTCCTGCAGGTGTGTAGATAACCTGGTCGACGTAGATGCCGATGCCAGCTGAGTTGGTGATAATGAGCGTGTTCTTGCCCGCTTTCAAGGAGGCGCTGAAGGTGGCCTTCTTCCACTCGTTGGTGGCCGTCTTCTCCAGAGCTACGGTGGAGCGCGTGCCGTTGACGGTGGCGGTGAGACGGCTGGCGCGCGAGGCCTGGGTGTAGCGGATGCTGATGTCATAGTCGCCCGCTTCGGCCAGGGTGAGCACGTGCTTCAGGGCTCCGCTGGTGTTGGTGCCCATGTCGGCAAATCCGTTTCCGGCGTGGCCGCGGACGCTGGGGTACCATCCGTAGGGGTCGGTGACGCAGCTCTTGAGGTTCTTATGATCCATGTCCTCGGCCTCGATGATGATTTCTCCGTGGTACTCCTCGGGTTGCCGAGGGAGGTCTTCGGCGAGGGAGGTCGCGGGCAGCACATCGGTCTTCACGTCCTCCTGCGTTCCGGAGCAGCTAATCGTCAGATCTACAGGGCCGTTGTGCTTCACGTTGAGCGTATAGGCGTGGGTGTCGGCGTCCCACTCGGCGGAGGAGCTGACCGTTGCCTGGGCACGCTTCTTGATCGTGAAGCTGGGCTCGGCCGTGGCTCCGCGGACGATGATCTGGTCGAGCACCGCCGTAGTGGTGTCGTTGCGGTAGTTGTTGAGGTAGAAGTCGATGTGGTCGGCATACTCGCGCACGAGACCGCTACTGAGCTTGCCCCAGGTGAGAACCAGCGTGTCGCAGGTGTTGTACTCCAGCGGAATCTCGGCCTTGGCGGTGGTCTTCTTGTTGAGGTAAGAATAGGGCGTGTAGGTCACCAGCTGGTTGCGGTAGCGGTTGACATAGAGGTCGCCCTTGCTGACTTCGGGGTACTGGTCGTTGAAGTCCTTCTGCTTCTTCGTCTGAGTGCTCCAGCGGGAGGTATAGGCGGACTTCTTCACCTGAACGGGAATGGCTTTGGCGAGGTCGTCGTAGAGGTCGATTACGAGGGGGATAGTGCCGTAGCGCCCGGTCTTCTTGAGATAGAGGAAGTTATCCATCCACTGGCCGGTGCCCCGGTTGAAGGGGTCGGTCTGCTTGTAGATGCCATCGTAGAGATCGCCCCAGGCGGCATATTTCTGCTCGTCGTTGCCGGAGCTGACGTTGTTGATGACCACGATTTTGGTCTTCTGGACGACTTCCTCGCGCGTAGGAATATATAAGGTGCCGTCGATGATTTTCTGGAACATATCCAGCCAGGCGTTCTTGAAGCCCGGGAAGGTGCCCCAGTTCCGGCGTGTGTATCCCTCGACTTGCGTGTCGCTGAGGTTCTGGAAGTTCTCTGTCCAGATGAGCTCAGGCCCGTCCCAGACGGCGCCTCCATTGACGCACGTCTGCTCCATGACGGTGCCGATACCAGCCGCCACGGGATATTTCTTGCCGTGGTTCTCGCCGAGGATGGAGCTCAGGGCCCCGTTCCAGCCGCAATTGTCGTAGCGCACGCCGTAGTTCTTTGCCAATCCCGAGATGAAGGGACCGAAGGTGACACTCTCGTTGGCATAGAAACAGCTGGAAGTGGTGTATTTATACAACCAAAGGATGGCTTCGGGGTATTCACGGCAGGCGGCAAGCAGGTCCTTGTTGCGCTTCATCATACCCATGGGATTCAGCGGATGGCTCCAGATATTTCCGCAGAAGGAAATCGTCAGGAAACCGCCATACTTGTGAGCCATCGGCACCAGCTTGGCAAAGAGCGCGATGCGCGAAGCCTGGGTGCTGGAGCTGCGGTCGCCCGCCTCGTCGAAGCCCCAGAACTGCTCCGCGTAGTTCCATCCGAGGAAGTTCGGGAAGCGGCGGTAGAAGTACTCGAAGGTCTCGAGATCCGTGTCCTGGATGTGGGTGTGGCCGCCGCTGGCGGGTTGGCACGTGAACCACATACCGTTCTTCTGGCACACCGTGCCCCAAGACTTGTAGGTGCGCACGGCGTTCTGAGGCATTTTGTAAACGTTCTTCTCGGTGTCGTACTGGCAGGAGAGCGAAAGGTTCAACACCACAAAGGGCTTCACCTCCTCGGGAATCAGGTCAATGATTTTCTGAGGATCGGCCTTGTTCCATACGTCCACATGGATGAGCCACATCGGATGGCGTGAATCCACGGGGCGCCGTTCCTGAGCCGTAATGCTTAGGGTGCTGGCGAGCAGCATTACTACCATCGCGAGCAGTGTTATAGCGCGGGAATAGGGATGTTTCATTGCATGATGTTTTTTTAATGATCACTCGATTATCATTAGCTTATCATTCGATTATCTTTCGATTATCAATCGATTATCAATCGATTATCATTAGCTTTTATTATTTCGGCAAGCCGAAGACGTCGCTGAGTTCCTTCATCTGGGCATCGGTCATGCCGTCGGGGGTAAATCCCATATTCTTCGCGGCGATGTAGATGAGGGCTGCTTTGTTGAGGACATCGACCTGGTCGAAGGCGGCCATGATGTCGGTGTCCACGGCGAATACTCCATGCTTCTCCCACATGACCACGTCGTAGTCATCGTCGATAGCCTTAATCGTAGCGTCGGCAAGCTCCACGCTGGAGGGTAGCATATAGGGAACCATACCGAGTCCGCGCGGGCAGAAAGCCTTGGTCTCCGGAATCATAGACCAAAGAATCTTCGTCGCTACGTCCTTCTCCATGAAGGTCTTGTTGTGGGTCAGAGCCACCAGTTCGATGGGATGCGTGTGGAGCGATGCCCGGTAGGGTGAGCCCTTGGCCAACAAGTAGTTATGTACGGCCAGGTGCGAGGGGAGCTCGGAGGTAGGTTTCACGGGCTTTTCGGCGATGATGACGTAGGAGGAACAATCGTCCAGGATACGGATGATGCTGCCATTGTCCATCGGCCAACGCGCCAGGTCGCGCATGCGCATATTAGTTCCTTTGCAATAGAAGTAGCAGCCCTTCAGGTGCGGGAGGGTGGTGCCGATTTGATATACGGGCGAGATGGCTGGCAGCGCACGAAGCTCGTCGTCCACCTGCTCCGTGATGTTCACGGTGATGTTGCCGCCATTGCGCTCTGCCCATCCTTTCTGCCAGAGGTAGCCAGCCACTTCGGCCACCTGGTCAATCATTTGCTTAACTTTCTGATTCATAGTATTCTTGTTTCAATAAGTAGATGCTCGTAATTCATATTTATATTAATTTCAAATATCTTCCCCGTAGCGCTCGCGAGTGATTTGCGCGAGTGACTTGCCGCGTGTGTCGGGCGCTCCGACGACGCCTACGATGAGGGAAATCAGCAGCAGTACAATCATGCACCATGCAGCAAGAGTGAAGCCTTCGCCATTCTCGCCATAGATGTAGGTGAAGACGAGGCCCCATGCAGCAGAGAGGCCGCGTACGATGAAGAACATCAGGCCCTGGGCGCCGGCGCGGAACTTGGCAGGGAAGAGCTCACTACCCCAAAGGGCATAGAAAATCTGAACGCTCAAGCCTCCGTTGATGCCCCAGAGGATGGAGAATGCCCAAAGGCTCCCGACGCCCGTGACTCCCTGGATAATGACCACCCACGTGGCCAGTGCTGCCGAAAGTCCCAGGACGTAGAAAAGCTTGTGAGGCAGGCGGTCGACGAAGAACGAGAGGCCGAACGTCACTACTACTACGACGAGCCATCCCACGCAGCTGAGCATGTTGGCATACTCGTTGCTGAGTCCCCCTGCCGTCTCGTAGATGTGGGGCTGGAAGAATCCCATGACCGATGCCACAAGGTTCCACGTCAGGTAGATGACGGCCAGGAAAACCACCGTGCGGACGGCTATCTTGTTGGTGAACAGCAGCTTGATGTTTTCCACGATGCCGCTACTCTTCTGCTTGTTTGCCTCGAACTCCGCACTCTCCTCCAGCTGACGCTGAAGCGTCCATGCGACGAAGGCCACGATGAAAAGCGTCAGGAACACCACGCGCGAGCTGAACACCTCCACGGCGGCAGAGGCTGCATCGGCACCGATTACCGCGTGTGCCAGCGACTCTACAAAACCATAGAGATAGCCTCCGGGAGCGAAGAGCATGCCGAACAATAGGATGATCATGGGACCCATGCCCCACGACATCTGGGAGATACAGATGTTGCGCCCTCGGTTGCCCACTTCGGAACTCTCGGAAATGTACGTCCACGAGGCGGGAACGCCGACACCGACCGAGATTCCCGTAACGAGGAAGCCGCAAAGCAGCATCGGGAAGTTGGTGGAGAGCATGACGATGAGCACGCCCGTCATGTACACCAGCAGGTTGTACGTGAAGATGAACTTACGTCCGAACTTATCGGCCAAGAAGCCACCGATGATGGCACCGATGGCAGCTCCCAGCGCATTGGCGCTGATGGCATTTAGCCACCCGAGGTGCATCTCGCTCAATCCTAAATAGTTCTGCCAAAGGGTGATACCGCTGGCCCCTGCCACGATGGCTCCTGCATCGAGATAGTTGTTCAGCGAGACGGCGATGGTACTCTTTAAAGAAGATTTCTTACTCATAACGTAGTCTATTTTTACTTGTATTTGTTGTTATCAGATGCCCATGATTTTCAAGATGAAGGGAGCCAGCAAAGCCGTCAATACGCCGTTGAGGATTAATCCCAGCGATGCGTAGGCTCCGTAAGTCTCTCCTTTTTCCATAGCCCTCGAAGTTCCAACGGCATGTGAGGCGGTGCCGATGCTGAGACCTTGTGAATAAGGATTCTTGATATGCCAGACCTCCAGCACCTTGAACCCGAAGACGGCTCCAAAAAGCCCGACAGATACCACGATGGCAGCCGTGAGCGATGGTATACCTCCCAAAGCCTGGCACACTTCCATTGCTATAGGTGTCGTCACGGATTTGGGTGCCAGCGAGACGATGGTTTCGCGCGAAGCTCCCATCATGTGTGCTATAGCCACGACGCTGACGACCCCCACGATGCACCCTGCCAATTGCGAGAGGAAAATGGGCAGAAACTGACGGCGGATCTGCCCGAGATGCTGATAGAGCGGAACGCCCAATGCCACAATAGCGGGTTTGAGCCAGAACTCAATGAATCCGCCGGCCTGCGCATACGTCTCATAACGGATGCCCGTCAGCGTCAGGAAGACGATGAGCACCGCGATGGTAACCAGGATGGGATTGAGCACAATCCAGCCTGTCCACTTCTGGAATTGGCGTGCACCGTAGAAGATGCCGAATGTCAGCGCCAGCAATACGAGGTTGTTCTGCAGTATCTCCATGCTATCTCACTTTTCGTTTTTCATCTTCAACCTCTGATGAGTCCATCCCGTCACGACAAGCACCAGAACGGTACTGACGACGGTAGCGACAACAATAGGCAGCAGTTCTGCTTTGATGAGGTCGAAATAGAGCATGAGGGCTACGCCGGGCGGCACGAAGAAGAAACCCATATTGGAGATGAGGAAGTCCGACATCCCCTTCACCCACTCCAGCTTAATGGCTTTCACCTGCAGCAGGATGGTCAGCAACAACATCCCAATGATGCTGCTGGGGATAGTGATTCCCGTCAGCCAGACTATCAGCTCACCTACAGCAAGGCACGCAAAGATAATAAAACACTGCCGGATCATGACCTCTTGCTTGTCACCTCCTTCTCGTACTTCTGAATGGCCGGGATGAATTCCTCGCCCACGGGTACGTTGTTCTTGAGGTTGAAGAAGTCAAAGACGGCCCCGAAGGGGAGCGACTTGGCTTCCTCGAGGAGGGCGAGGCGCTCGAAGTTCTGACCGGCATCCTCGTACTTGCGCAGGAGTGCAAGGGGTTCGAGGAGGGCTTGGAGGAGGCACTTCTGTGTCGCGCGCGTACCTATAATATATGCACCGATGCGGTTGATGCTGGCATCGAAGTAGTCGAGGCCGATGTGGGCCCGGTTGAGGGCGTCGGCACGGATGAGTTCCTTGAAGAGGTCCAGCGTCTGGTCGTTCATGATGGTCACGTGGTCGCTATCCCATCGGATGGGCCGGGAGACGTGGAGCATCAGTTCCGGAACAAAGAGCAGGAGCGAAGCTACCATATCGCTGACATTCTCCGTCTGCTCGTAGTGACCCGTGTCGAGGGTGTACATGAGTTTGCGTGTGGCGCAGTATCCGGCCACGAAGTCGTGGGACCCCACGGTGTAGCTTTCCAGTCCGATACCGAATAGCTTGGCCTCGAGGCAGGTCTTCATTCCGGGCAGGTCTTCCTTAAGGATCTCGTCGAGGCTTTCGGCAAATATCTCGCGGTAGCGCTTGCGTTCGACGGTGAGGTCCTTGCTGCCGTCGTGGACCCAGATGTTCATGATGGCGGGGTCTCCTTGGGCGCGTCCCATGGCGTCGGCTATGCGGCGGCAGCGCTTGGTGTGCTCAATCCAGAACTCGCGGATGGCGGGGTCAGGGTTGCTGAGTGTGAGTTCTCCGCTCTTGGGGTGCGAGAAGCTGGTGCTGTTGAAGTCGAGTTTCAGTCCTTGTTCCTTTGCCCACTGAATCCAGCTCTCGAAGTGCTTGATTTCCACTTGGTCGCGATCCACGAACTGCCCGCCGAAGTCGCCGTAGATTTCGTGTAGGTTCAGTCTGTGGTTGCCTGCTAGCAGGCTCTTGGCAAAGCTGACATCGGCGCGCACTTCGTCGATATTGCGTGCCCGTCCGGGGTAGTTGCCGGTTGTCTGTATGCCTCCGCTGAGGGCTTCGTTGCGCTCGAATCCCACCACATCGTCAGCCTGCCAGCAATGGAGGCTGATGGGTGTCTGCTCCAGCAGTTCAATGGCTTTGTCGGTGTCCACTCCGATGGCGGCATAGCGCTCGCGGGCAATCTCGTAGGATTTGCGAATCAATTCTTCTTTCATAGGTTGTTATTATAGTTTGTGAATAATGTCGTATGTATCAGTATCGTTGCAGAAATAGCGAAAAAGGCTGAGGCAGGGAACGCTCCTCACCTCAGCCCGTTTATATGAAATAATAGTAGTGGTAGACGTCAGTGATTACTTCTCGCACTTGTCGCAGTCGCAGCCAATGCAAGCCCAGATGCCGGCAGCGCAGATGGCACCGACGAAGGGACCTACGATGAAAATCCACAGGTTCGAGAGTGCTGTGCCACCCTGGAAAATGGCGGGAGCGATGGAGCGGGCGGGGTTCACGCTGGTGCCGGTGTAGCGGATGCAGACGAGATGCACGAGCACGAGGGAGAGACCGATGGCGAGTCCTGCGAAGTTGCCGGCGCCTTTCTTGGCATCCGTGGTGCCGAGGACTACGAGGACAAAGATGCAGGTGAAGATGATTTCAGCCAGCAGGCCGCCCACGACGCTTACGCCTTCCTGGAGGTCGTTGGCACCTGTGCCTTCGAGTCCGCTATTGGAAGTGAGCAGCCACAGCAGAGCGCTTCCGATGAATGCTCCGATGACCTGGAAGAGCATGTACATACCGCAATCCTTGGCGCTGATGCGCTTGCTCAGGTAGCAGCCGAGGGTGATGGCCGGGTTGATGTGGCAACCGCTAATGCCACCGATGGCATATGCCATAGCAACGACGGCAAGTCCGAATGCCATAGCCGTTCCGATGACGGTTTCGGGATCTGCATTGTTACAACCGAGGCTCACGGCCACGCCGCAACCCATAAGAACGAGCACCATCGTGCCCACCATTTCTGCAAGATACTTTTTCATAATCAAATAGGGTTAAAAAGGGTGAAAAAATGATGTGGATTGTTCTTTTTACGGCGTAAAATTAAAGAGTTTCTTGCGATTGGCCAAACAAAAAGCAAGAAAAATGCTTTTTTCGGTGGCAGATAGCGTTTCTTTCATTTATTTTTGCTACCTTTGCCCCCGAAAAGGGCGCATTAAAGTTGCCTAAAAATGATAAACGAACGAAAAACGCTATACGAATGGATTTGAAAGTTCTCGAACTGAGCGAACAGGAGATTGTTCGCCGTCAGAATATGGAGGCGCTGCGCTCCATGGGCATAGAGCCCTACCCCGCAGCTGAGTTCCCCGTCACCGCCTGGAGCGCGGACATCGTACGTGACTTCGTAGACCTCCCCATCGTCGGAAAGGACGAGGATGGCAACGACGTGCGCGAGACGGCCACACCGGAGAACAGCCCCGTGGTGAGCATCGCCGGGCGCGTCATGAGCAAGCGCATCATGGGCAAGGCCGCCTTCGCCGAGCTCCAGGATTCCAAGGGCCGCATTCAAGTGTATGTGCAGCGCGATGCCATCTGCCCGGACGAGGACAAGGACCTCTACAATGTGGTCTTCAAGAAGCTGCTCGACCTGGGCGACTTCATGGGTGTGAAGGGCTATGTCTTCCGCACCAAGACGGGCGAGATCAGCGTCCACGTCATGGAAATGACCCTGCTGAGCAAGTCGCTGAAGCCGCTGCCCATCGTGAAGACGGATGCCGACGGCAACGTCTACGACTCGTTCGACGACCCCGAGCTGCGCTACCGCCAGCGCTACGTTGACCTGGTGGTGAACGCGGGCGTCAAGGAGACCTTCGAGAAGCGTGCCGTCATCCTCCGCACCATGCGCCGCATCCTCGACGGAGCCGGCTACACGGAGGTGGAAACGCCAATCCTCCAGAGCATTGCCGGAGGTGCATCCGCACGTCCCTTCATGACTCACTTCAATGCCCTTAATCAAGATATGTACATGCGCATCGCCACCGAGCTGTACCTGAAGCGCCTGATTGTAGGCGGATTCGAGGGTGTCTACGAAATCGGCAAGAACTTCCGCAACGAGGGCATGGACAAGACCCACAACCCTGAGTTCACCTGCATGGAGCTCTACGTCTCGTACAAAGACTACAACTGGATGATGTCCTTCACCGAACGTATGCTGGAGGAGATCTGCACGGCCGTCAACGGCAAGCCCGAAGTGGAAATCGACGGCAACGTCATCAGCTTCCGTGCTCCCTACCGCCGGCTGCCCATCCTCGAGGCCATCCAGGAGAAGACGGGCTTCGACTGCACAGGCAAGAGCGAGGAGGAGATCCGCGACTTCTGCCGCCAGCAGGGGATGGATGTCGACGAGACGATGGGCAAGGGCAAGCTCATAGACGAGCTCTTCGGTGAGTTCTGCGAGGGCTCGTTTATCCAGCCCACCTTCATCACCGACTACCCCGTGGAGATGTCCCCGCTGACGAAGATGCACCGTAGCAAGCCTGGCCTCACCGAACGCTTTGAGCTGATGGTCAACGGCAAGGAGCTGGCCAACGCCTACTCCGAGCTCAACGACCCCATCGACCAGGAAGAGCGCTTCAAGGAGCAGATGCGCCTGGCGGCCAAGGGCGACGACGAGGCAATGATTATCGATCACGACTTCCTACGCGCCCTGCAGTACGGCATGCCTCCCACCAGCGGCATCGGCATCGGCATAGACCGTCTGGCCATGCTCATGACGGGCAAGTTCGCCATCGGCGAGATTATGCTCTTCCCCCAGATGAAACCCGAGAAGCGCATCCCCAAGGACAAGCCCGAAGCATTCACCGCACTCGGATTCCAGGAAGACATCGTACCTATACTCTACAAGTGTGGCTACAACCTCGTCAGCGACCTCGCAGGGCAGAAGGCACAGAAGGTGCAGCAGCAGATTGGGGAAATCATCAAGAAGTATAAGCTGGAAATTGAGAAACCCAGCGTGCAGGAACTGGAGCAAATCCTCCCGCCCGCACCAGCTGCAGCCGAGTGAGCACGCCGATTGTCTGACTGGCACTCATTATGGATTTGAAATTTGTAATTTGAGATTCAGATTTGAATTTCGAGATTTTAAATTTGAGATTATAGATTTGCCATTTTAATATAGAATCATCGTGTTAGGATTCGGTAACAAGCAGTCAAAGGCCCTCTCTGGGAGTACGGGGGCAGAGTCTTCCTCCCCCGTCATTGCCGTGATGGGCGGCGGCAGCTGGGCCACGGCTATCGCCAAGATGCTGCTGGAGAAGAACGACAGCATCTGGTGGTACATGCGGCGCGAGGATCGCATCGAGGAATTCCGGCGCCTCAGCCACAATCCCGCCTACCTCACCAGCGTGCATTTTGACGTCGACCGCATCCACTTCTCGGCAGACATCAATGAGGTCATCCAGGGCGCCGACACACTCGTATGGGTAATCCCATCGCCCTACCTGAAGCCTCACCTGAAGAAGCTGAAGGTGCGCCTGCGCGACAAGTTCAACATCACGGCCATCAAGGGTATCGTGCCGGACGAGAACCTCGTCTGCTCGGAATACTTCCACCAGATCTACAACGTGCCAGACGAGAACCTCGCCGTGCTCGCAGGACCCTCCCACGCCGAAGAGGTGGCGCTGGGACGACTCACCTACCTCACCGTAGGCTGCTCCGACGAGGTCAAAGCGCAGGCTTTTGCCGAGATGCTCGCCTCGGAGTACGTCAAGACTACCACCTCCCGCGACGTCATCGGCATCGAGTATGCCTCTGTGCTGAAGAACGTCTACGCCATCGCTGCAGGCATCTGCCGCGGACTGAAGTACGGCGACAACTTCCAGGCGGTGCTCATGTCCAACTGCGTGCAGGAGATGAACCGCTTCCTCTCCACCGTGCACCCCATCCAGCGAAGCATCTTCGAGAGCGTATACATGGGCGACCTCATCGTCACCGGCTATAGCCAGTTCTCCCGAAACAGGGTCTTCGGAACCATGATACTTCCGCCAGGTGCCTTCGAACAGGCAGAAACGGGATTTTTGCGCGAGAGCGGTCCAGCGGGTGATGCGGTAGAGGCTGGGCTCGGAAGGCAGGTTCTCGATGGCGAAGTCGATGTCGGCCAGCATGTGCTGCATGACGGTCTCACGGCTGTCCCGCGGGCGGTACAGGTCCGTGGAATCGTAGGAGAGTTCGGTGTCATACCACGGGACGTCGCCGAAATCGCGAACCTTCAGCCAATAGAAATATGCGCGGAAGAAGCGGGCGAGGGCCTCGTACCGAGTCCGGACGTCGGCATCCTCGCAGCGGTCCAGCCTGTCCAGCATGATGTTGATCTCCCGGAGCGTCGTCCAGGTCCATCCGCCGCCGGAAGAAGGTACGCTGCGCATGTTCCCGCCCTGGACGAGGGGGGAGAGCGTTGTCCGGAAGCAGATGTCGTTCTCGGCGTCGTAGAACGGTCCCGTGAAAAGATCTTCATAGAAGGTGCAGGAATACTCTTCCAGCTGGGTCGCCGTCCGGAAGAATTCGTCGGCGGAAAGACGGTCCTTCGGCGTCGTATCCAGGAACCCCTCGCAGCCCGGCAGGGCGGCAAGAAGGAGAAGGAACAGGAAGAGGCGCGTTTTCATGGGTTTAGAAGGTTATGTCGATGCCAAGGGTCGTGAGTCTCTGCAGGGGGTATGTCCATCCGTAGTCGCCGTCGGCGTACATCATTTCCGGGTCGACATAGCGGGTCACTTTCCGAAGCGGGGAAATGTATGCCAGATTCTCGGCCGTGAAATAGATGCGGAGGGCGGAGAGATGGATTTTTCGTGCGGCCGGGGACGGCAGGGACCATCCGACGGTCACATTCTTGAGACGGGCATATCCCAGGTTCTGGAGGTAGCGGTCGTTGTGCTCGGTGAGCTGGGTCGTCCCTTCCATGGCGATCATGCCGCGGGTCCGGGGGAAATAGGCGTCCGTGTTGTCCGGGCTCCAGCATTTCTTCAGGAAGTCCTTTTGATAGAAGGTGCCGTACGGACGGCTGTACGGCCCCCAGAAGGCGGTGTTGTCCGCTCCGGGGTACCAGTGCATCCGGCCAACGCCCTGGATGAAGGCGGTGATATCCCATCCTCCCCAAGCTGCCGTGAGGGTGATGCCGAACTGGTAGCGGGGGAGTCGGTTGCCGATGATACGGAGGTCACCGGGATTGTCCACGGTGAAACCGCCCTTGGAGATGATGCGGTCTCCGTCGAGGTCTTCAAATTTGAGGTCGCCGCCGCGCCATCCGCCGTTCAGGCCGCCGGCCAGGTAGGACTGGTCGATCCCGCCGGACGCGTAATCGGTATAGGACCGGGCCTCCTGGTCATCCTTGAAGAGACCGGCGACACGGAATCCCCAGATCTCGCCGAGCGTCTCGCCGACATAGTGGGACCCGAGGACCTTGGAGGCATTGCCGAACCGGGTGATTTTCGTGGTGTAGTCGCTCAGCACGGCGGAAATGCCGTAGCGGAATGTCTTGCTGCCCAGGGGGAACCTGTCCTGCCATCCGACCGCGAGTTCGAAGCCGGAAGAACGGAGGTAAGCCCGGTTCTCCAGCGGGGAGGGGGCGCCATAGACAGAAGGCAGGTCTTCGCCTTCCGTCAGCATGTTCAGGGTATTCCGGACGAAGAGGTCGGCGGTCGCCGTGAGCCGTCCCTGCAGGAGGGTCAGATCGAGGCCCCAGTCGTAATGGCGGATGGTCTCCCATGTCAGGTCCGCCGCGTTCGGGGCGCTGAGGGTGGCTCCGACGGGCAGGCTGCCCTCGTTGTCGAACAGGTATTGGATGGAAGCGGTGGTCACTGTCTGCAGATACTGGAAATCAGACACCTGCTGGTTGCCCAGGCTGCCGACGGAGAAGCGGAGCTTGCCGGAATCCATGAACTGTTTCAACTTTGCGGCAAACGGCTCTTCCGTGAAAAGCCAGCCCGCCGACGCGGACGGGAAGAAGCCCCAGCGGGCCCCCTCCCGGAAGGAAGAGGAACCGTCGTAACGTCCGCTTATTTCCAGAAGGTACCGGCCCATGAAGTCGTAGTTGACCCTGCCGAAGAAACCGGCCGTGGTATGGTCCAGCTGGCCTCCGAGGATGTCCATGCGGAAATTGCCCTGGGCGTCGGCTTCCTTGAGGTTGTAGTCGCTGACGGTATCGGATCCGATGTTGTCGGCGTAGGTGTAGAGATGCTTGAATGTGAAACCCTTGGCGTTGAAACCGGCGGTCAGGCGGAGGTGATGACGCCCTTTCAGCGTGGTGGAATACTGTCCCCACAGACTGGTTTCTATCAGCTGACTGGTGATGGCAAAGTCCTCCAGACGGTTCATGAACCGGCCGGTCTCTTCATGGGTGATCTGGCCGGGATAGAGGGAATAGTCCATTCCCGCCCAGCGGAAGCAGTCTTTTTGGGCTTCCAGAGAATAGGTGATGTCGCTATGGAGCGCCAGGCCGGAAAGCGGCTTCCAGACCAGCGAGGCCGTATTGGAGAACTGGTAGTTGTCTACCTGGTTGCGCTTGGCGTCGTCGCCGAGCTCGATGTGGCAGCCGTTGGCCAGGTTGAAGTCATTGAAAATGGTCCTGTAGACCCATGTCCCGTCCGGGTTCTTCAGCGGGAAGGAGGCCAGTCCATGGACGGAACTGAATCCGAAAGTGTTGTCCGGATTGCGGTTGCCGGGGTATTTGTAGAGGGACTTGAAGAAATCTATCTTGTTGGACAAGGTCAGGTCCGGCGTCAGGTCCAGGTCGATCTTGGCGAGAATCGTGAACCGGTTGTAGTTCTCCGCCCTTTCCCGGAAGGTGCCTTCCTTGTGCTCGAATCCGCCGGACAGGTAGTAGCGGGCAGGACCGTTGCCGCCGGAGACCGACAGATTGTGGCTCTGGATCGGGTTGAAGTCGCGGTACATGCTATGGTACCAGTCGTAGTTGCCATAGTAGATGTAGGATTCCCGGCCGTTGCGCATTCCCGTGAGCACCCAAGGGCGTTCGGGCTGCTCTGTCCTGTCGTTCCGCCTGGCCAGCAGCTGGGCCATGTCTTCACGGGTATAGAAGGTGTAGTTGCGGCCCGTCGTCTCTTTCATGAACAGGTCGCTGATGTAGACGGCATCGTAGCCCCGGGTCTCAAAGTCCGTCCGGGTCGTGGAGGTGGCGAACCCGAAGCGGGCCGAATAATTCATGGTCGGTCGCAAGGCGGAGGATGAACCGGATTTCGTCGTGATCAGGATCACGCCGAAAGAAGCCTTGGCGCCATAGATGGCGGACGAGGAGGCATCCTTGATGACGGAGACGGATTCGACGTCCGCCGGATTGACTTTCGCCATGTCTCCTTCCACTCCGTCGATAAGGACCAGCGGTTCGCCCCCGTTGAGGGACGGCACGCCGCGGACGGTGATGGACGGGACGTCGGTCGGATTGCCGGAGAAGTTCTGGACGAACATGCCGGCGACATTGCCCTGGAGGATATGGCCGACGGTCTGCATCGTACGGTGCGCGAAATCGTTCGCATGTAGCGAGGATACGGCCCCGGTCACGTTCGTCCGGGCAATGGATCCATAGCCGATCACGACGGTCTCGCTGAGGGGAAGGAGGTCTTCTCTCAGGGTGATTTCCATGCCTTGTACGGCCGGATGCCTTTCGCTGATGTATCCCAGGCAAGTGAAGGACAGTGGGACGCCGGAGGCCAGTTCCATGCTCCAGGAGCCGTCCTGCTGGGT
>CACXXT010000041.1 GCA_902771725.1 uncultured Bacteroidales bacterium | reverse complement strand
ATAGGTGTGGAACTGGCCGTCGGTGTTGTAGAAGGTTCCTCCGTTGGCAGGATTCGAGAGGCCTTTCTCGCTGACGAAGACGCTCTTGGAGTTCATCAGGCCCATGGAGGTTGAGCGGACATAGCTCTTGAAGCCCAGTCCAGATGAGGTCACAGCGTAGGGAAGGACGGATTTGCTTGGTTCGTCCGTACGAGCCTTGATTTCAATGGTATAGCCTTTGTCGGAGAGGGCGCTGGCGTCGAAAGTCTGGGATTCGACAGCTGTTCCATCGAACACACCAACGGGCGATCCGGAAATGTTCTTGCACGGAAGCGGTGTACCTTCGGCAACGATATTCACATAGGTACGAATATCGCCAGAACGAAGTATCAGCCGACTCTCAGCATGCTTCAGTGTGGATATGTGGCGTATGGTCACCTGAGCGGATTCTGTTCCAGCCTTGATGAAGGTCGGAGATACTTCGAACCCCGCCCCCACACGTAGGCTGATGTCTTCGGTCAGTCCTGTAGCTGATACCGTGACAACAGTTTCGGCGCCTGTGCCATGAAGGCGAATGACCTCGGGCAGGGTGGAACTGGCTCGAAGAATGGGGGCGCCGGAGGAGTCGACAAAACGTATGATCAGTCCATCGTCTGACTTGTCCCATAAAGACGCTCCGCACATGGAAGAAGTAGGCAAAAATGAGCTACCCAGCGTCAAGGTGGCGCCAAGTAGTAACTTTCGAAGTAAGAAACTCTTCATAATGATGTATTTGTTTGTGTTAGTCAGTGGAAGTTGGCTGCAAGAGCCAAAGGAACTTGAAAAAGACCCTTTCAGTTCGCAAAAATACTTTTTTCTTTCCATACAGACAACTTTTTTTGATACTTTTATGCATTATTGTATAATTTGGCGAATGAATGCGAACGAAAGTACAAAAATACTACTCGTTCGCAGTCCAAACTATACTTTGTCTGCGTCCATACTTCTACTTTCATGAGCGGACAAGTAGTAATGGAAAAAGTGAATCCGCGAATATCTGGTGAATTACCTTCTTATAACTGGTGAATCACCTTCATGAGTTGTTCGCCGAGGCCTATGGTGTAGCCTTGCTGGACGAAGACGACGCGGTTGAAGCTGTCGCAGATGAGGAAGATGGGCAGGGAGGAGGTGGAAAGGTGGAGTTGTTCCACGATTTCCTGCTTGATGTGTCCGTCGATATCGGTTCCCCATACCACAGTGGAAGGAAGTAGTGCTGAAGAACCGATACCCGTGAATTCGTGGAAGTTAAAACGGTTGGCTGCATCGATATCATCGAATAGCAGAACCATTTTTCTTCCCCAATGTTCAAAATCTTTCCGAGCGAGTGCTATGTCGCGCAGGGCGTGGTTCGTGGGCTCTTGATTAGGTGCAATGAGACCGAGCGCGTAATAACCTCTTCCACAAGTCGACAGCAGTGAGGTGCCCTCGCCCGAGTTCATGGTCAGGACATCGAAGGGGAGATATATGTCTTCGGCGTTGAGGGAGCCAATCACGACGACTGCATCCTCTGCTGTGCGAAGGATGAGGGGAACGCTGGTGGTGGAATCTTTCTGAATCTCAAATGCCTGAAGATGAGCGCGTACGCTTCCGTCGGCAAGTCGAATACCCGTCGTCAGGACATAAGTTCCAGCATCCAGGGAAACGCCCTCTGCGAAAGTACTCTTGAAAGTGGCTTCTTCCGGATAAGTCAAGAGTTGAAGCTGGTTCTGCTCATCAAGGCGAGAAAGGGTGAAGTGGGTGTAGTACTTGGCATCGGGGATGAGAGTCGAGGGGGAGTAGGAGAGACGGAGCAGACCTTCGTTTTTAGCGGAAATCATCTGGTCGTCGGCTTCAGGAGCCGTACTATCAAAGGCGACATCGTTCCACTCTTTGTCAAAATATTGGACCTTCCCGTTTATTTCATTGATGCGGGCGGGTATGCCGATGGAGCGACAAACGGCAACAAAGAAGATGTCACGTCCCAGACGGTCGGCAGTGCGACTTCGGTATACACCGAGTGGCTGCATACGCAGATGCTGTGGGTTCTGGTCGTCGATGATGCGGATGCTGTCGCGTGTCCAGGTGATAAGTCGGTGTAGGTCGTAGCCGGCAAAAGCGCTGGCCAATGGTGCCTTGAAAGCTGTAAGCCGCTCGCGTTCGATGCGTGGTGAATGGAGGTAGGGTAGTGCTATTTCAGCTGGATAGATTTTAGACGAAATGATGTTTGCATGAAGGTTATCCAGAAGGACAGGAAGTGTGACGTCTTGCAGATCCTTGTCAGGTAGAATTGCGAGCAGGGATTCTGCAAAATGTTGATTCCCAATAGTTTCTGCACTATCGAGGAATGCCTTGACTACTATGTGGTTCCCTCGGCTACGCTGGTCGGGCATAGTCATCTCATAGGCACGACGAATGCTGTCTTCCAGAGCAAGCCGACGATTGTTTTCGGCCCGCTGCTCAGGGCTGACGGTAGGTAATGAAGTGCTGACAGGCGGAGGGGTTACATCGAGGGCGAGTGAGTGGAAAAGGTTGTCGGCCGCCTGGTGTCCGAGTTGTATGGTGACCAGGCTGTCTGTGGCAAAGTGGGCTTCCTGGAAGGAAAAGGCGGTGGGGGTGCTGACCCATATCAGCATATCTCCCAAGCCGGCTGTGAGAGCTGCACGCCCGTTCCTGTCGGTCTGCTTGCGTGCTACGGTGAAGAATTCAGCGTAGTTATAGAGCTTGAATTCCACGGTGGCATCCGCTACGGGTTGACCGATGGAGTCGATTACGGCAACGGTCAACCGACGAGTGGGAGCGTAGTTGTCTATCACGTTGATTTCCGTGAGTGCGTGCTGCCGGACTACGAGTTCTTCAGGTCCGTCGTAATTACCGAACACTTTGGTGTGCATGAGCATTCCTCGCGATGCACTCTCGTTGAACCACCCCATATTCAGGATCGGTTCCGGTTCGCAGGCTCCGAGAAACCACCATTGTCCGTCTGCCCAAGCTTCCACCCAGGCGTGATTGTCATCCGTGTGTGCCCATCGGGGGGTGTAGACTTGTCGGGCAGGAATGCCAACACTGCGTAGTGCCGCCACGGTGAAGACCGATTCTTCGCCACAACGTCCGTAGGCTGTGTTGTAAGTGGCTAAGGGACTGAGCGTCCGTGCATTCGTAGGGCGATATGTAACGTGTTCATGACACCAATGATTGACCTCCAGAATGGCTTCTTTCATCGTCAATCCCTCCAGTCGGGGTTTCAACTCACGGAAGAAGACGGCGCGACAGGTGTCCAGGTCTTCGTTGTTGACACGCGGCGGCAGCACAAAATGACGGAACTCCCGCTCCGGAACGCTGGTTCCCCAGGGCATCTCCGAACGGGCTTGCAACGAGAGTTGCACTTGTTCGACATAGTACTCACGAGGGTAGTCGATGCGGTCGGGCAGCGACAGGTTGTCGTACAGGAAATCGACATAGAAGTCGACAGATGGAGCATTGCACGCCGTCAACAGCAGGGCTGCAAGCAGGGAAACGAGTGTTTTTTTCATATCTGGGCGCAAATATACTAATTATTATTGAATAAAAGTCCCAAAAGTGCAATAGAATTGTGAAATAATACCTATCTTTGCAGCGACAAAAGAAAATGTAGTCATAAAAACCCCAGAAAAAGGAAAGAAAATGAAGCAAGGATTAGTTCTCGAAGGTGGTGCACTCCGTGGCTTGTACTCCGCCGGCATCTTGGATGTGATGATGGAGGAGGGCATCGAGTTTGATGGCCTTGTTGGTGTGTCGGCAGGAGCCGCTTTCGGTTGTAATATGAAGAGTCGTCAGATAGGTCGGCCCTTGCGTTATAACCAACGATTTGCCAAAGACTGGAGATATTGCAGCCTGCGTTCCCTGTTTCTGACGGGTGATCTCTTCGGAGCAGAGTTCGCCTACCATACGGTTCCCAATGAACTTGATGTCTTTGACAATGAGACTTTTGAGCGTAATCCTATGGAGTACTGGGTGGTGTGTACTGATGTGGAGACTGGTGGCGCCGTCTACAAGAAAATAGATCGTGGTGGCGACTGGGCCTACGACTGGATTCGTGCATCAGCTTCCATGCCCCTGTGTTCGCGTGTGGTTGAACTGGATGGTCTAAAGCTGCTGGACGGTGGCGTATCCGACAGTATTCCTCTGAAATTCTTCAATCAGCAGGGATATGAGAAGAATGTCGTCGTTCTGACTCAACCTGCAGATTACATCAAGGGGAGGAATAAGCTTCTTCCGCTGATGCGCATGAGCGGCCTGCGTAATTATCCCAGATTCCTTAAGGCTCTGGCGGACAGACATTATATGTATAATGCTGAATTGGAATATGTCTGGGAGGAAGAGCGTGCGGGGCGGGCAATGGTATTCCGCCCGGAGCATGCGCTGCCCATCAGACACACCAGTCATAAACCGTCTGAGATGCAGGTGGTTTATGACATTGGTCGTAGGGATGCGAAAAAAAGATTGCAAGAACTGAAGTCGTTCCTGCAATCCTGATGAGTTATCCTTTCTGCAACCATTGGTCAGCTTCCTCGTACAACTTTGTCAGGTACTCCGGACGGCTCTTGCCTGGCAGCTCTTCCAGGATGGTAGTGCAGCTGTTGATGTACCATTCCCCGTTGATGCGTGTGAGGCGATAGATGTATTGCGAGTCTCCAGTCTGGTTGAATGTTGTACCTGCAATCTCTGTCTTCACGGGGAAGGTTGTCTCGACGATGGCAATGGAACGGTTTCCATAGGTCCAAACGAGACATGCATGGATGTGGTAGGGAATATGGTCGGTGCGGGCGGCCAGTGCGTCGGCAAAATCCTTGGCACTCCCCTTGAACCATGACGCTTGCACGGTAGCATCAGGCAAGTAGCAGGTGAGCATTTCCTGCCAGAGTTGGTTGTCGCGGGCGAATCGCTCGAAGGTGAGCAGGCGGCGAACGGATTCTTTCTCTCGACGGGATTCGAGAGCAACGTGAACGGGACGTTTCAGGATTAAGTTGGTGTTCATATTGGTAACTAATTTTGCTATCTTCAGTTTGCAACTGCAAAGATAAGGCTTTATGTGTTCACATGAAAGGATTTGGCCAAAGTTTTAACTTTTTTAACTTAACTAAGGCTAAAAAAGATGTCTTCCCTGCCAATTTTGCTGCAGAGAAGACACCTTATTATATTATACGTGCGCGCGCGAAGCGGCGGAAGTGCGTTTTAGTAGAAGATGTAGCGGTTGTCTTTCACATTGGCACGCTCAAAGAGTTCCTGCATGAAACGCGATGCGCCACGCAGTTGCTGGTTGGCGACCTGTGAGTAGGTCGACTGCTTGTTCTTGTCGTCTACCTTGATGTTGCTGGGCTGGTCGTTGGTGACCTGGAAAGCATAGACGGCTGCCTGACCCTTGATGCCATTGACGAAAGCGCCTTTTGCAGCCTTGGCAACAGCTCCACTCAGGCTATACTCGCTGCCACCCACGCTGCTGATGAAGACGGGAGAGTTGAAGGTGACGTGCTTGATGGTGTCGACGGGCAGTGCACCAGCCACCTTGGATGCGGCAACGACGTCTTTGGCAGCAGCCAGACGCTGGCGAATGACCTCAGCCTTCTTGTCGCGGCTGACTTCTGTCTGAATCATGTCCTTCACGGATTCCAGCGAACGGAACTTGCCATCGTTCTTGCCGTCGAGGATGACGACGAGCAGGTGGTCGTTGTTGCCGCAGGCATAGATTTCGGAAATCTCACCGACCTTGGTGTCCTGGTTGAAAATCCAACGGAGTGCATCGCGTGTGGAACTGATGCCGGCAACATTGTGCTCGCTGGCAAACATACCCTTACGCTGCTGGACCATGTAGCCACTCTTCATGGCGTTGGCCTCAATCTCCTCTGCTGTCTTGTTGCTGGCAACAAACTGAGAGAATTCGTTGTAGGTCTTGTTGTAGGTGTCGTTGGAGAAGTCATAGGGGCGCTTGACGATAGCCACGTCGTACTTCTCGACCATGTTGCGGCGCTCTGTCACGCGCGTGATAATAATAGCGGTGGGGAGTTTCACCTGCTGGGTGGTACCCACAGCCTGAGTGCTGATGGCCTTGATGAGTTCCTGGTTGGCTTCGTCGAGGGTTGCACCTTCGTATTGTGCGGAGGTAATCCAGTTCTCCTCTCCAGTCTGGTTGTACTTCTTGGCAATGCTGTCGAAAGGAACGCCGGTGTTCAGGGCAGTCATGATGCTGTCTGCAGTCTTCTGGGCAGCTTCGTCGATGCCTGCGATGCCAATCTGGCAGAAGCGCACGGAGTCGGGCAGTGTGGTTTTTGCAATCAGACGGATGATGTTCTGGGTGTTGTCTGCGGCATTGAGGTAGGGACCCTTCTGTGTGCCGACTGCGATGGAGTCGAGCTGCTTTGCGATGTCCGGAGCGATGGCGTTGCGGCGGATGGGCAGCGGGCTGTAGGCGATGGTGCTTCCGCTCTTGCGGACGATGTTTGCGATATCGGCGCCTTCGGCCTGGAGCTGAGCAGCCACTTCAGCCATCTCGCTCTCAATCTGCTCGCGGTCAGACTTGCTGGCGGTGATGGTGACATCGATGTACTTGATGTCGCGAGTGGGCTCGGAGAGGCGGAAGAGGCTCTTCATCTCTTCGTACTTAGCCTTGAGGTCGGCATCCTCGATCTTCACTTCGTCGTCCTTCACGCTGCTGTAGGGGATAGCGGTAAGGAGGATGTCCTTCTCGCTATTGCTGGCGGTGAGGCTGTTCTGAGCGCTGACGGGGTTGGCGATAAAGCTCTTAGCGAGGAGGTTCTGGAACTTCTGTGAGAGCTGCTGGTTTCGGATGTTCTTCTCGATGAACTTCCAGTAGTTGTAGATCTGCTTGTAATATTCCACAGCTTCAGCGGGCTGGTTGGGCTGATCCTTCATAGCCTTGTAGTTCGTGAGGAACTGGTTCAGGGTTTGGACGTCGAAAGCGCCGGTCTGAGGATTGCTGAAGGGCGTCTGTGCGAGCAGAGGGCTCTGACCGTTGTTGATGATGTCCTGGATCTCAGCGTCGGTCACGGTGATGCCGAGCTGCTCGGCTTCGTGCTGAAGCAACTGGTTCTGGACATAGGTCTGCCACACTTGGTCGCGTATGGACTGGGTCTGCTCCTCGGTGAGGTTCTCCAGGCCAGATGAGAATTTCACGACGCTGGTGTATTCGTCCACGAGGTCGTTGAATTCCTGAATGTTGATACTCTTGCCGTAGACTTCTCCTACGCTCTGGCGGCTCTCTGTACGTGATGAGGAGAGCGCACGGACAACTTCTTCGGCAATGAAAGCAAACAAGGCCAGACCCACTACGAGGAGCAGGATAGCGCCTTTGCTTCTAATCTTTTGTAATGCTGCCATAATTGGTTTTTTTTATTATTTTTGTTATTTATTTCTCAAATATTTCTCAAAAAGCGCACGAAGGTACAAAGAATTTTTGAAACCACCACGTGTTTCGTCGGAATTTTGTCGAAATAAGGGCTTTGGAACGCAAAAAAGGCTCTAATCGGGCAGAATCCGCAGGCGAACGAGCTCAATTTTCGTGCTTGTATTCTTAATTACCTTAAATTCGAAGTGGCTGAAGTGTACTATTTCATTCAGCTTCGGGAAGCGCTGTATTTCGTGCAGTATGAGTCCTCCCACGGTGAGGTAGTCGTCGCTTTCCGGCAGGTCGATATCCAGGAGTTCGTTGGCCTTCTCGACCTCCAGTCTTCCAGAAAGCTCGAATTCTCCATTCGGCAGCCGTTTTGCGGTATATGACTGCTGGTCGTGCTCGTCTTCGATGTCTCCGAAGATTTCTTCCACGAGGTCTTCGAGTGTGCATATTCCGCTTGTGCCTCCGAATTCATCTACGACGACAGCCAGGGAAATTTTCTGCTGCATCAGGGTCTGCATGAGCTTTTGTGCGTTCATGCTTTCCGGTACGATAGGCACCTCCCGGATGTGTTCTTTCCAGCTGTCGCCGCTCTTCAGCCGGAACATCTCTGAGGAATGGATGAAGCCGAGGATGTTGTCCACGTCGTCGTCGTAGACAATGATTTTGGAGCATCCGCTCTCGATGAACTTGGACTTCAGCTGTTCCAGGCTTTCGGTGATGTCCACGGCGACGATTTCCGTGCGCGGTACAATGCAGTCGCGCACCTTGCAGTTGCTGAAATCCAGCGCGTTCTGGAATATCTTGACCTCGTCCTCGATTTCCTCGTCGTTGTCCGTCTGGTCGATGGACGACTGAATCAGGAAGTCGAGATCCACTTTGCTGAAAGCCGAGTCGCTGTCCGTCTGTGCCACCTTAAGTCCGAACATGCGCAGGAGCAGTTTTGCCAGTCCTCCAGTGAACTTCGAGATGGGGTATAGTACAATATAGAAGATGTATGCCAGCGGCGCGAAGAAAGTCATTGCGCGGTTGGGGTTGATCTTGAACAGGGTTTTCGGGATGAACTCTCCCGTGACGAGCACGATAAGTGTGGAGATGATGGTCTGTGTCAGCAGTGCCACCCATTCGTTCTGTATTCCCAGCGGACGTATGATGGTGGGTTCCAGCAGCTGTGCAATGAGTATACCGTAGATGACCAGCGCAATGTTGTTTCCCACGAGCAGGGTGGATATAAAGCTGTTCGGGTGCTCGTAGAATGTCGATGCCAGACGCGCGCTGACACTGCTCTGTGCGCGCTCCATCTCGAAGCGCAGTTTGTTGCTCGAGACAAAGGCAATCTCCATTCCAGAGAAGAATGCCGAGAGTGCCAGTATGAGCAGAATCTGGATGATGAGTGTTGTCATTGTCTGTGGATGGATGATGGGATGGGTTTGTTTGGGGCCCGGACTACGGTTGTGTCCGTTCTTGTCACCTCTTCGGTGGTGGGTGTCTGAGCCTGCTGCTGGTCTTCGGACTCCGAGACGGGTGTGAAGCCGGAAGAGGAAGTGATGTGGTAATCCGTCATTTCCTCGTTCGAACGGAAGCGGTCACCTTCCAGCTGCTGCTCGCTGTCGGGCTTGTTGATTCGCATGAAGAGGTTGCTCCACATCTTGTGCTCGTCCATGTCCCAGAAGAGTTCTTCGGAGCGGAACAGTGTTCCTTCGCGGTTGAGGATGACCACCCGCCCGCGCAGTTCCCATACGCGGTTGTCGTGGCAGTAGGCTGTGTCTGCCTGCACGTGCCATTCCACGTGGAAGGTGGTGTCGAACTTCTCGAGGAATAGTCCTTTGAGGAACGTCCATTTTTGTGGCTGTGTGGTGTAGATGTCCCAGTCCTCTGCCACGATTTTGTAGCTGATGACACCGGAGTCGGAGATGAGATTCGAGATTCCGTGACTGGTCATGAACGGCAGGGAATCCTCGGGGTTTACGGCCGGTGCGATGTGCTCGTGGGTGTTGTCACAGGCCATGAATCCCATCATCATCACGACAATGAGCCAGGAGGAATGCGTTAATCGTGTGGTTCGTCGGGTTTGCATCCTGTCAGTCAATCTTCCATTTCATGAACCACGCCTCGTCGAAGGTGATTCCCAAATTGATGCGTAGGATGTTCTCCTTGATCATTCCGGCGGCGGAGGCCGTCCTTTGCCCCCATTGCACTCCGATGTTGACCTGCGACCTGCTTCGCCAGAAGTTCAGGGGCAGTCCCAGTCCGGCCGTGAGTCCGTATTCCTTAGGTCCGTTCTGGCCGTTGATTTTGAGGTAGTGTGTGGAGTAGTATCCGCCGAATCGATAGTTGATTCGCTGCAGGTACGAGCGCCCGTATCTGTCGGGGATGTACTCTGCGCCGGCATTGATGCGGAATCTGTTGGAGTATGTACCTTTGCTGGCGACGTACTTGGCTTCGTTGGCATCGTCGCTGTTGCTCTCGATGTGTGGCGTCACGCAGTCGGCCCATTGTTCGAAGGTGAAGTCGGCAGCCACGGTCCACTGCTGCTTGTGGCGCCACGCCGCACCAGCGCTGTAGGTCATGGGCAGCTGGAATGCATTTCTTGTTGAGCGTACGATGGTGTCGGCATTGAGCGAGATGCGCAGCATGTTTGCCTCGTTCTTGATTTTGTGTCCGATGCCCACGGTGGCGCCCAGGGTGAGTTCGTCATCCTTGTTGAGCTTCATCGTGTACTGCAGACCTACGTCCGCTTTCCACGTTCTGAGATTTGCGGCGTAGATTGAGATGAGTCCTCCGTAGTTGGATGTGTTGCTCTTCCCGTTCTCCGAGAAGGACTGTGTCACACCGTGGTCGATGTCTCCCCAGAGGAAGCCTATGTTGGTACCAATAGAGAAATTCTTCAGCGGCATCCATCCCAGTCCGACAAACACCTGTCGCAGACCTCCCGACCCGGTGTAGGCCTGGTTCTGGGTGATTGACTGGTTGGAAACGTCATCGTGCATGACCTCGAAATCCTGTGAGAAGGTGTATCCGATGTTCGTGTATGGTACGAATCCCAGACTCATTCCCAGGCCTGGGAAGAGGCGGAAAGCCGTGTTCACGTAGTCGAAGGTGGTGTTGTTCACTACCTGGTGGGTGCCGTTCTGTGACATGCGCGTACGCTGCAATCCCATTCCGATGTCAAAGATGAAACTCAGGGAATCTGTGGCAGAATAGCTGGCCGGATTGAGCATGTTGACGCGTGAGCCAACGCGCAATCCCTGGCCTACGCCGCCCATGGAACGGTTGGGCCCCTGGGACTGGTCGTTCACCAGCCCCATTCCGAACCGGGAATAGGGGGAGTTGGAGCCGTTGGTCTGGGCGAATGCCGCAGCGGTAGATATCAGACAGGCCGCAGTGGCCACGAGAATTCTATGTTTCAGATTCATTTTTGCTCTGTTTTTGGGCCTCATTGTGGCTGAGAATATGGTTCAGGCCGCGAGGAACTAGAAATTGGTCTGCAAAGATGCGACTTTTTATTGTGTCGACAAAATTTAATTCGTCTCCGCCCGTTAAAAAAACCAAAAGTTGAGGATATTTAGCCTTAAAGTGGTGAATATAGCCTTCAATCTCGTGTCTCATTCCTTCGATAACGCCCGCCCGTATGGCCGTCTGGGTGTCGTATCCCAGTTCGGGCGTGGGTCCCTCGGGTTCCACGAGTGGCAGCCGTGGGAAATAGTCGTCGATGGCCCGCAGTCGTGCGTGCATTCCGGGTGCTATGTTTCCTCCGACGTACTCTCCCTCGGCGGTCACGAAGTCGAAGGTGATGCAGCTGCCTGCGTCGATGATGAGCATCGGATGTCCGGGTCGGCAAGCCCATGCGCCCACGGCAGCTGCCAGCCGGTCGGTTCCCAGGGTGTGGGGTGTCCGGTAGCTGTTGCGGAGGGGTATGGGTGTGGTGGCAGTGAAGCGCAGGATGGGGCAGGGTAGTAGCCTCAGGTTGGCTTCGGCCTCGGCGGAGAGGTCTACCACGGAACTGACGATGGCCGCCTCGGGAATCACCGCGCCGTTGCATCCGGGGGCCGTTCCCTGGAGCAGCTGCGGAACGATGTCGAGTGTGTGGCCGAGTTCGCTTCCGTGACCTTCAAGAGTGTCGCCATCGAACAGAAAATACTTGCTGATGGTGTTGCCTATGTCGATAATTAGCTTCATTTTCGGCCGCAAAGGTACATAAAAATGAAAAAATAGAAGAATGAATAAGTGAAAATAAAATTAAATGCGTACCTTTGCGGCCGTTTATGAGACATTTTTCTTCTTATATGATGTTTTGGGCGCTCCTCTTTCTGCCGATTTCGCTCTTCGCGCAGGAGACGGAGCCGCTCGCCGTTCCCCCATTTCTCGCCTCCCCGGCGCCCGCTCTGGATTCCACGGTGACGGTCAGCCTGCTCACCTGTTCCCCGGGCGAGGAGACCTACGAACTCTATGGCCACACGGCTTTGCGCGTGACCAGCAGCAAGGATCCTGCCGGCACCGTCTACAACTACGGTGCCTTTGACTTCCGCGCTCCTCATTTCGTCTGGCGCTTTATCCTTGGGGAGTGCGACTACCTCCTCTGGGCCGAGCCCCTGGAGATGTTCGCCGTGCAGTACGTGGTCCGCGGCTCCTGGGTTCGGGAGCAGGTGCTGAATCTCACTCCCGAGGAGGCCAACCGGCTGAGTGACTCGCTGCGCACGGAGAGTCTGCCCGAAAACCGCGTCTATCGCTACAACATTTTCCGCAACAACTGCACTACGCGCGCGCGTGATATTATAGAAAAATGTATCAACGGCCGCATCATCTACCCCATGCGGGCTCCCCGCAACACGTTCCGCACCATCCTTGATGAGTACACCGAGGGGCACCCTTGGTCCCGCGAAGGCAACGACCTGCTGCTGGGTGCCGACGTGGACACCCTCATCAACGAGCGCGACGAGATGTTTGCCCCGCTCTACTTGATGAACTACGTGGACAGCGCCTTCATCGATGCCGGTCGCTCGCACTACCGCGACCTGGTCCGCGAGAGCCGCATCCTCGTTCAGGCCGATGCCTCGCGCCAGCAAGCTGCCGCCGCCGCCCTTCCTTCGTTCCCCGTCAGTCCTCGTCTGCTCGGATGGATTCTCTTTGCCGCCGGTTTGTGTCTGGCGCTCTTCGAGTGGAAGCGCGGCCGCATCTGCTGGCCTGTGGACGCGGTGCTGCTGACCCTCCAGGGGCTGGCTGGCATCTTGCTCTGCTTCATGGCGCTCTTCTCCGTTCATCCCGCTGTCGCGTCAAATTGGCAGGTGTGGGTGCTCAATCCCATTCCCCTCTTCTTCGTGTACTCCGTCGTTCGGTCCGACTTACGCCGCCAGCCCAGCATTTATCATGCTTTTGCGGCTGTCGTCCTCGTCGCCTTCCTCGTCCTCTATTGCATCATCCCCCAAGATTTCAGTGAGCTGATCCTTCCTTTGGCACTACTTTTGCTGAGTCGTGCTGTAGTGCATCTGCTCGTCTATCGAAAATAAATGAAGTCCTCAACGACCATAAACAAGACCTGTCTGCTGACCAGCCTCGTGGCCCTGCTTGCCCTCTCCGGCGTGGAGGCTCAGGCGGCGTCGGAGCTGCCGCGTCTGGTGGTGAACATTCTCATCGACCAGCTGCGTACGGATTACATGGAGGCCTTTGCTCCCCTCTATTCCGAGGACGGACTGAAGCGCCTGATGACCCAGTCGCAGTACTACGCCGATGCCCAGCAGCCCTTCCGCGGAGCCGACCGCGCTTCTGCAGCAGCCTGCCTCAGCACAGGTGCCATCCCCTACGACAACGGCATCCCCTCTCGTCAATGGCTCTCTCGCCAGACGCTGCAGCCCGTCTACTGCGTGGACGACCCCTCCTTCTCCGGGCATCAGACTTCTGAGCGCACCTCTCCGCGCTACCTCCTGACCACTTCGCTCTCCGACGAGCTGGAGATGGCCACCGGCAGCCGCTCCCTCGTCTACAGCATCTGTCCGGAGCGCGATATGGCCGTCCTGCTGGCGGGTCATGCTGCCGACGGCGCTTTCTGGCTCAACGATCAGACGGGTGCCTGGAGCGGCACGGCTTTCTACGGTCCCTTCCCCGCTTGGGCTCAGGACTACGAGCGCCAGAAATCCCTCTCCAAGCGCATCTCCAAGCAAGTGTGGACGCCCTACTACGACGGCGCCCTCCAGTCGTTCCACTACTATCAGAATGCCGCCGATGCCGACGGGCGCGACTTCAAGCACCAGTTCAAGGGCGACCGCCGCTACCGGCAGCTGAAGACCTCGGGTCTCATCAACGAGGAGGTGGCTCTCTTCCTCGACCGCTGCCTCTCGGCTTCCGGCGTGGGGCAGGATGCAGTGCCCGACCTGCTGAACATCGGCCTCTATGCGGGCAACTTCGAGCACCAGGGCATCTTCCGTGCCCCCTCGGAGCTTCAGGATATCTACGTGCGTCTGGATCAGGCGCTGGCGCACATCTTCTCCAGCGTGGAACAGGTAGTGCGTCGGGAGGATGTGCTCTACGTGGTCTCCTCCACCGGCTATGCCGACAGCGATGCGGACGATATCGACTTCAAAGGCTACCGCATCCCCTCCGGCACCTTCTCCATGCAGCGTGCGTCCATGCTGCTCAACATGTATCTCACCGCCCTCTACGGACAAGCCCAGTTCGTGGAGGCCACCTATAATCAGCAGATTTACCTCGACCACAAGCTCATCGAGCAGAAGCAGCTGAACCTCAACGACGTCCTGGCGCGTGCCGAGGAATTCCTCTCGCAGATGGACGGCGTTCGCGATGTCTATACCTCCCAGCGCCTGGCACTCGGTGCGTGGGTCAAGGGTCTGGACCGCGTCCGTTCGGGATGGAACAGCGCGCGCTCCGGCGACATCATCATCGAGGTGAACCCCGGCTGGCGCATCCAGAGCGAACAGGGCTCGGAGTACGTCAACCAGGGCGAGCCCTACCTCTCGTACCCCCTGTTCTTCATGGCTCCCGACGTGCGTGTCGAGCGCCTCTCGGCTCCCGTCTCCACGGCGGCCGTAGCTCCCACGCTGGCCCGCTGCCTGCGCATCCGCGCTCCCAACGGCAGCCGCGAGATGCCGCTGGTCATCAAGTGAAAAAGGCCTGCCGTCGATGTTCCGACATTTCGACATTCCGACATTCCGACATTTCGAGAAAACAGATAATTCATAAATCGTAAAAATCATAAAATCTCTATATGGAATTCATGCAACTCCTGCGAAAGCTCTTCGGCAACAAGAGTGATCGCGATATGAAACAGATTCAGCCCCTCGTGGATGAGGTGCTGAAGATCTACCCTGAGTACCAGGCGCTCTCCAACGACGAGCTGCGCGCCCGTACCAAGGAACTTCAGGCCCGCATCCGCGAGGCCGGCAAACCCCTGCGCGCTCAGATCGACGAACTGAAAGCCACCATCGAGCACACTCCCATCGAGGAGCGCAAGCCCGTCTTCGAGAAAATCGACAAGCTGGAGAAGGACGTCCTCGAGGTCTACGAGAAGGTGCTCGACGAAATCCGCCCCGCAGCCTTCGCCATCGTGAAGTCCACCGCCGAGCGCTTCACCCAGAACGAGGATGTCGTGGTCACCGCCACCGACTTCGACCGCGAACTGGCTGCGCGCCACGACTTTGTGGACATCGACGGCGACCGCGCCATCTACCACAACCACTGGGTGGCCGGCGGCAACGAGACCGTGTGGAACATGATTCACTACGACGTGCAGCTCTTCGGCGGCACCGTGCTCCATCAGGGCAAGATTGCCGAGATGGCCACCGGTGAGGGTAAGACCCTCGTGGCCACCCTCCCCGTGTTCCTCAACGCCCTCACCGGCAACGGCGTACACGTGGTCACCGTCAACGACTACCTGGCCAAGCGTGACTCCGAGTGGATGGGCCCGCTCTATATGTTCCACGGCCTCAGCGTGGATTGCATCGACAAGCACCAGCCCAACAGCGAAGCCCGCCGCCGTGCCTATCAGGCGGACATCACCTTCGGCACCAACAACGAGTTCGGCTTCGACTACCTGCGCGACAACATGGCCACCTCGCCCGAGGACCTCGTGCAGCGCATGCACAACTACGCCATCGTCGACGAGGTGGACTCCGTGCTGATTGACGATGCCCGTACGCCTCTGATTATCAGCGGTCCCGTGCCCAAGGGCGACGACCAGATGTTCGAGGAGTACCAGCCGCTGGTGGAGAAACTCGTGGGCGTGCAGCGCCAGCTGGCCACCCAGTATCTGGCCGAGGCCAAGAAGCTCATCGCCGAGGGTCAGGCCGAGAACGACAAGGAGAAGACCGCAGCCGGTTTCCTCTCGCTCTTCCGTTCCTACAAGGCACTGCCCAAGAACAAGCCCCTCATCAAGTTCCTCTCCGAACCCGGCATCAAGAGCGGTATGCTCGCCACCGAGGAGATCTACATGGAGAACAACAACAAGCGCATGCCCGAGGCCGTGGAGCCCCTGTACTTCGTCATCGAGGAGAAGATGAACAGCGCAGACCTCACCGACAAGGGCAACCAGTGGCTGGCCGCACAGGTCAACGACGACGACCTCTTCGTCCTGCCCGACATCACCGCCCAGCTCTCAGCCCTCGAGGGCGACACCTCGCTCACCGACGAGGAGCGCGTGCAGAAGAAGGACCAGCTCTACACCGACTACGCCATCAAGAGCGAGCGCGTCCACACCATCCAGCAGCTGCTGAAGGCCTACGCCATGTTCAACCTCAACGAGGAATACATCATCGTCGATGGAGAAATCAAGATCGTGGACGAGCAGACAGGACGCGTCATGGAAGGACGCCGCTGGAGCGACGGACTGCACCAGGCCGTGGAGGCCAAGGAGCACGTGAAGGTGCAGGCTGCCACGCAGACCTTCGCCACCATCACCCTGCAGAACTACTTCCGCATGTACCACAAGCTGGCCGGCATGACCGGTACGGCCGTCACCGAGGCCGGTGAGTTCTGGGACATCTACAAGCTCGACGTCGTGGAGATTCCCACCAACCGCCCCGTCATCCGCAACGACATGAACGACCGCGTCTACAAGACGCAGCGCGAGAAGTACAACGCCGTCATCGCCGAGATCGAGAAGATGCGCAACAGCGGCCGACCCACCCTCGTGGGTACCACGTCCGTGGAAATCAGTGAGTTGCTGTCCCGTATGCTCTCGCTCCGCAAGATACCCCACCAGGTGCTGAACGCCAAGCTCCACCAGAAGGAAGCCGACATCGTGGCCCTCGCCGGTCAGTCGGTCAACGGCCTCGGAGCCGTCACCATCGCCACGAACATGGCCGGTCGCGGTACCGACATCAAGCTCTCGCCCGAGGTGCGCGAGGCAGGAGGTCTGGCCATCATCGGCACCGAGCGCCACGAGAGCCGCCGCGTAGACCGCCAGCTGCGCGGACGTTCCGGCCGTCAGGGCGACCCGGGCTCCAGCGTCTTCTTCGTCTCCTTGGAGGACAAGCTCATGCGCCTCTTCGCCAGCGAGCGCATCGCCAAGGTCATGGACCGCCTGGGCTTCGAGGACGGCGAGATGATCGAGCACCCGATGATCAACAGCAGCATCGAGCGCGCCCAGAAGAAGGTGGAGGAGAACCACTTCGGCGTCCGCAAGCGCCTGCTCGAGTACGACGATGTCATGAACAAGCAGCGCACCGTCGTCTACGAGAAGCGCCGCCACGCCCTCATGGGCGAACGTCTGGGCATGGACATCGCCGACATGCTCTACGACCGCGTGTGCAGCATCATCGAGAACTGCGCCACCCACGCACAGATGAAGGATCAGTTCATCGAGCTCTTCGCCATGGAAGTGCCCTTCAGCGAGAGCGACCTCACCGAGATGAAGCGCCCCGACCTGGAGGAGAAAGCCTATCAGGCCGTGCTCGCACGCTTCCAGCAGAAGACCGACCGCATCGCCGCCGATGTCTTCAAGGTCTTCAAGCCCATCTACGACGGCCCCAACGGTCAGGAGTGGGCCGAGCGCCCCGTCATGGTGCCCATCCTCGACGGCCGCCGCGTGTACAACATCGGCGGTGTCAGCCTCCGTACCACCTGCGAGACGGAGGGTCGAGCCCTCGTCACCGCCTTCGAGAAGGCCATCATGCTCCACGTCATCGACGAAGCCTGGAAGGAGAACCTCCGCGAGCTCGACGAACTCAAGCACAGCGTGCAGAACGCCTCCTACGAACAGAAGGACCCCCTGCTCATCTTCAAGCTCGAGAGCGTACAGCTCTTCGACAAGATGGTGAATAAAATCAACAACCAGACCATCAGCATCCTCATGCGCGGTACCGTGCCAGAGCAGCAGACCCAGGCTCCGGACGACGCCCAGCAGCGCGCCGCAGAGCAGGAAGCACGCCGCCGTGCTCGGGCCGCTGCAGCCCAGCGGGCTCAGTACCAGACCAGCCGCGGCGGCACCACCACAGCCGCTCCCCGCTACTCCCGTCCTGACTATGCCGGAGGCCAGCCCGCCGACCTCAACGACCCCGCCCAGCAGGCAGCAGCCGCACAGGACACCCGCGAGCAGCAGCCGCGCACGCCCTTCACCGCCGAGAAGCTGCCCGGCCGCAACGACCCATGTCCCTGCGGCAGCGGTAAGAAGTTCAAGAACTGCCACGGACGCAACCTCTGAACCCCGCACACACACTGAGCGACATATTATTCACTTTAATAAAACCTCATGAATATGACAACAGGTAATGTACGTCCGGCCGATATGGAGCGCATAACGACTCCCGCTCTGGCCAAGAAATTCATTGACGAACAAATCCAGGAGCTCCGCGCTCAGATCGGCGACAAGAAAGTGCTGCTCGCCCTCTCCGGAGGCGTAGACTCGTCCGTCGTTGCAGCCCTGCTCATCAAGGCTGTCGGCAAGCAGCTCGTCTCCGTCCACGTCAACCACGGCCTCCTGCGCAAGGGCGAACCCGAGCAGGTGGTGCGCGTGTTCCGCGACGAACTCGATGCCAACCTCGTCTATGTCGACGCCACCGACCGCTTCCTCGACAAGCTTGCCGGCGTGGCCGACCCCGAGCAGAAGCGCAAGATCATCGGCGCTGAATTCATCCGCGTCTTCGAGGAAGAAGCCCGTAAGCTCGAGGGCATCAGCTTCCTCGCACAGGGCACCATCTACCCCGACATCGTCGAGTCCGGACCCGTCAAGTCCCACCACAACGTCGGCGGCCTGCCCGAAGACCTCCAGTTCGAACTCGTCGAGCCCATCAAGCTGCTCTTCAAGGACGAGGTGCGCGTGGTAGGTAAGGAACTCGGACTGCCGGACAACATGGTCTTCCGCCAGCCCTTCCCAGGCCCCGGACTGGGCGTGCGCTGCACCGGAGCCATCACCCGCGACCGCCTCGAGGCCCTGCGCGAGTCCGATGCCATCCTCCGCGAGGAATTTGCCAAGAACGGACTCGAGGGCAAGGTCTGGCAGTACTTCACCATCGTGCCCGACTACAAGTCCACCGGCGTGAAGGACAACAAGCGCAGCTGGGACTGGCCCGTCATCATCCGTGCCGTGAACACCCGCGACGCCATGACCGCCACCATCGAGGAGATTCCCTACACCCTGCTCCACCACATCACCCAGCGCATCATCACCGAGGTTCCCGGCGTCAACCGCGTCCTCTACGACCTCACTCCGAAACCCACCGGCACCATCGAGTGGGAGTAAACCTCTCTCCCCCTGCGAAACCTAGCATACAAACATCCCCGCCCGTCCATCTTGGACAAGCGGGGATTTCTCTTTTCTCTTTCTTCTTAATTTTTCTCTTTTCCTTTTCTCTCTTTTCTCTTCCCTTAATTTTTCTCTTTTCCTTTATTCTCTTTTCTCTCTATTTTCCTCACCATCTGCCGGTTCTCGCCCGATGGCCGCAGCGATACGTGGAGCCAGCAGCTCTGTCCCCGCCGCTCGCGCAGCAGCTGGTCGAAGGGGCAGTTGTCCATGATCCACTCCGCCCACTCCCTCATCTTCTTCCGTGCCTCGGGGCTGGTGCTGTCCGGCACCATCCTCACCGCCGCCGTCGAGCAAGCCCCTCCCCCGACCCCTCCCCTGTTAGGGAGGGGAGAGGGGCTAGCAGCTCTTAATGGACAGATGTCCGCCTCCGTCGAGCATCCCCCTCTCCCCTCCCTAACAGGGGAGGGGTCGGGGGAGGGGCAAGCTCTTAATGGACAAATATCCGCCGCCTCGCCGCGCATGTGCTGGCTGTTTGCCACTCCGCCCACGGCGCTGTTCAGTTGCGGGCATCGGTAGCCGCTGGTGACGTACACCGCCTCCTGGAAGTGTTCCCTCAGCGGTTCCAGCACCTGCTCGCACAGATTCCTTATATTCGGCACCAGCTCCGCCGGCACCCGGTTGTCGATATGGAGCCGGGCGGCCGTTGCCGACCGCTCGAACTCTGCTAATGTAAAATGTTCTGTCAGTTTCATAGTTATCTTTTATTTATAGAGGAATATTCAGGCGAAAATCTAACTGTGGTCTCTTTTTTGATCACGGATTTCACGGATTTACGCGGTTTCCTTATTCATATTCTCATGCCTGAAGAATTATTTAAAGCCGCGTAATCCGCGTAATCCGTGGTCTTTAGTTCAATTTTCTAATTTTCTAATTTTCTAACTTCTTCTTGTTCACATTGATCGCCGTGCTCCCGGGGAACGCCACGCTGTAGGCGGCATCCAATTCGTGGAGGCACACCTGCCTCTTGCCAATCCCCAGCCTTACGGCCACTATGGCTCGCAGCAGCTCCCGATGTCGGCGCGGGTAGCGTCGAGGTGGCGGCAGGATGTCCCATCCGCACACCTCCTCCTCATCGTCCGTGGCCGCCAACTGGCACACTTCCCAGATGAAGTCCTCCGTGGCGCGGAGGCCGAACCACGAGTGCAGCAAGTTCCTGATGCAGAACCGCTTGTGCTGTCCTGCCAGCAGGAGCCTCGTGCGCTCCAGCCGTAGCCAGAGCTGCACGAAGCACGTTTGGGTGTTCTGGATTGCAATCATCATCAGAAAATCCTTAATGACTAATGACTTAATGACTAATGACTATTTCCGACTCTTTCCTGTAGCGGAACTTCTCGGTTTGGACGATTAGCCCTTGGCGGCGCCAGTTCTTCAGCATCTGCTGCACGCTATTTCGCGAAACGCCAGCCCCCTTGATGGCAACACTCTGCTGGAAAGCCTGGTCAAAGTTGAACTCTACGTCCAGCCGCTCGAAGATGGAATCATTCTTGCTGCTACGACTGCGCTCGCCGCCACCCGCATAGTTCTTGCTGCCGAAGGCGTTCTCTATGCGCTCGCGGAAGAAGTACAGGGCGTTCTCTATCAGGGAATTGGCGATGATGTCGAAGACCTCCAGCATCTGCGGCGTCTGTGCCTTCAGCAGCAGTTCCCGCCAGAGGTCGGGCTTCTGCTTCAGCTGCGCCTCGGCACCATTGAGGCCGTGCTTCTGGATGAGTCCTTCGCAGACCTTGCAGAGCATCAGGCAGCAGGTCATGCGCTGAGCCGTCACGCAGACACGGAAGCGCTGGCGGGCGCGCACCTTGTCGTCGTTTTTCATCGTCTCCAGACGGATGGTCTCCAGCCACTCGCGCCCGCGGGCCTCCAGCTTCGGCAGCACCACCTCGCCCTGCATCAGCGGCAGCAGATGAGCCACCTGCTGGATGCGCTCCTGCTGGCGCGAGGTCAGCACGGGAGGCTTGTCCTCCAGCGGAGCAAAGGTGTTGTCCGGAGTGCGGGCTACGGCGATACGGCTCTGGAAACCATCGGTGTAGTTCGAGACCACACGGTACAGGGCATCCGGAGTGCCGCACATCGTCACGTTCCACAGCAGGTGCTCGATGTGCACGTTCACGGCCTCTGCCGAGCGTGCCTCGCGGTCGTACCTCGAGCCGTCGTAGCTCTGGCGCAGCATGACGGAGAAATCGCTCATCGCGGACTTCCATTTCTGCGCCACGGTGTCGGCCTCGGGTGTAAAGGAAAATGCGTGCTTGCCCTCCGTGTTCGCCAGCCGCTCCGCCAGGTTCGCCACCGTGTTGTTCAGCGTCAGGCACCTCACCGGCAGCCTGGGTTCCTCCGGCTGTTCCTTCTTGTTCTTCGCCGCGCGTTTCTTGGCGCGCCACTCGTCCTCCTGCCGCTGGTACATGATGTCCAGCGCCTTCACCTCGCCCATCCAGGCATCGACGACGGGGTCTATCGAGCCCTTGCCGCTGGCGAAGTCGCCCGCGATGTAGCTGATGAGGTTCAGCCCCTTCTTCTGGTTGTGGACGTCGAGCACCACACCCGTCGCCAGCGCGCCGATGCAGGGGCAGATGGCCGTCACCACGGGCATCGCCAGCTGGGGCCCTACGGCATCAATACTCTCCTTCACCCCCATCGGCATCTTTCGCCTTGCGAGCAGCGAGTTGAGCGAGGACTGCAGCTCATCTTCCGCCTCGGCCATATCCGCCTCTTCCGCTCCGTCGCGCGAGGGGGCGGGGCGCTGCGCCCTGGCATTGATCTCGCGCAGCGAGGCATTCATGAAGCCCTTGTCGGCATCGTACTTGTCGTAGAAGTAGTCGATAAGCTTCCGGCAGTCCTCGGTGGCAGCGTAGTTCGGCAGCCGCTCGGCCACCACCGCCCGCAGCTGCTGGCGGCTCATCAGCTTGGCCACACCCACCGACAGCACCGCCATCAGGTTCGTGTGCCAGTTGTGCTCGCCCCACACATCCATCGCCCCGGCATTCAATCCCGCCTGCCGGGCGCAGAGGTCGAAGGCGGTAAGGGACGCCGGGGAAGGAGTAGACTCTCCCCCCAGCCTGTCCGCCCCGGACTCTCCCCCCGCAGCTTCTCCACTCGGAACACTTAATAGTTCCGACTTCGAACCACCTGTTAGGGAGGGAGCAGATACCTGTGAAGGTTGGGATGTCTTTGAAGGTTGGTCGGCGGATGCCCGCTCATTACATTCCACTCCCTCCCTACAAGGGAGGGTGAGGGGTGGGTCTGCTCTAAAGATTTCATCGTCCAGGTAAATCAGGTCTTCCTCGCTCGCCGTCGTGGTGAAGAACACGCGGGTGATGTCCTTCGCGCCCTTGTCGAACTCCACTCCCAGCAGCTCGCTCGCCCATCGCAGGTTCTCCTCCTGACTCATCCCCGCCCTGCGGCGGAACGCCAGGTGGTAGCCCTGCCCCCGGGCACTCATCTCCAGCATCAGCAGCCCCAGCTCGTCCTTCTTCGCCAGGATGCGCTGGCGCAGCGGCAGCATCTCCTCCGGCACGATGTGGTCGATGTCCATGCCCACCGTCGAGCTCATCGTCTTCGAGCCCTTCAGCGAGCCGTCCTCGTTCGGCAGGCAGCTGTAGTTCATCTGCACCAGCCGCTGCTTCAGCGCCTCCTCGCCCTGGCGGATGCGGGCGACATTGGCAATCTGGTCTCCGCTGTTCCTCAGCGCCAGGTACTCCGGGCGCGAGAGGACGGGGCGCATCCGTTTCGCCCCATCCTTGTAATAAATAATGTGTACGCTCATGGTTTAGAAATTGAAATTTAGTTGAACTTTTGCTGTCACCTCTCTTGGCATCTTGCGGACAGCCATGTTGAGGAAGTCTATTCCCTGCTGCGTCCATACCAGGTAGCGCTTCATGCGAGCCTTGCCTTTGAGACTGTAGCAGAAGAAACTGCGCGTCTCGGTCAGCCCGCAACCTTGCAATTCGTCGCTCAGCTGCCAGCGTCCCCCCTTGCGATATTGGATTCCCATGCCTGCCAGCAGATTGTTGAACGACAGCACATCCATGCCCCACGATGCAGCCACCTGTGTCGCCGTAAGGCAATATTCACTCTTGCTGTTCAGCAGTTGCAGGGTGCGGCCGATGATTTCGTGAGCACGCTCCACGATTTCCTCCTCCGAGAGCATGTTTCCGTCGGCATCCTTGGTGGGAATGTAGCCGCCCGTCATACGAATCTGAGGCAGCACCTCCGAGGTCACCCAGCGCTTGAAGGCCTTCGCCTGCGGCAGCTTCGAAGAGAGTATCAGCGAGTAC
>CACXXT010000040.1:23881-39627 GCA_902771725.1 uncultured Bacteroidales bacterium | reverse complement strand
CCGATTTCACCACTTTCATGGTCTCAAACGACGACTGAGTCTCCTTGGGCATGTCTATGCTGCAGGACGACAGTCCGACTAAGGTACCGAGCAACAAGGTACATTTAATTGATTTCATTTTCATTGTTTTTTTAGTATGTTGGATTTTGTATGTTTGCTTTTTCCGCGGCAAATATACAATATTTAATTGAAAACACGCTGCACTTTGTTGAAATAATACCAAAATAAAGGGTGCCGCTACATCATTTTATCATCTTAGCCCGCCCAAATCTTCAGCTACAGCAGGAAATATGACTCGCTTTTATAGGATTTTTCCGAAAAAAAGAGCTTACCGCAACCCACAGGTTCATCAAGTATCCAGAAGACCAAGTTGCAGAATAATATTTTAAACTTAGAGGTTTTCTTGAAAGAATCAATCACTCAATCACCAATGTATCTTTATTTCCTCATTTATTGGAAGTTAATATAGTGAACGATTTCTTAATAACACATCACACAGTGATTGAATTAATATAAATTAACGCGTTTATGCCGAAAACAACACATCTTTTTCCTGATATTATTTGGATTCCTGAGAAAAATGTTGTATCTTTGCAGCCGTAAATCACAACCCTCCCAATCTATAAACTCTAAACTCTAAAACTTTAAACTCAAAGAAACATGCAACAGCTTACTTATTCCCTCGCACCCCGCGACTGGGCCATCTGCTTTCAAGACGACTGCCCCATGAAGGACACCTGTCTGCGCTACGCCATCGCATGTCTGGCACCCGCCGGCCTCACCCACCACTCCACCGTACTCCCTGCAGCACGCCAGGACGACCATTGCTCACTCTTCGCCTCGAAGGAGCCCGTGCAGCTCGCCCACGGCATGAAACGTCTGCTCCCCAGGGCTGCACACGGAGAGCTGAGTAAACTGCGCGAAGGCTTGTACGCCATCTTCGGCAGCACATCGCAGTACTACCGCTATCGCAGAGGCGAATGGCCCATCACGCCAGAGCAGCAGAGGCGCGTGGAACAACTCCTGAGCAAGCACGGATTCAAGTGTCCGCCGCACTTCGACAGCATCACTACCGAGTACTACTTTCCCAGCGAGAACTTAGCAGTTTTGCCACCTATGGCAAAACCAAATACGTCTGGATCTTGAGGGTTTTGCCACCTATGGCAAAACCGGAAACAGGCTGAAGTACAAACCAATTAATGCAACTCCTTAATTCCCTGATAATCGTATGAAATTCTCGAGCATCAAGACAGAGAAGAATGGTGCAGTGCGCCTCTTCCTGCTCGATTCAAGCAAGTTCTTCGAGCGCATCAGAACGGATGCCAACAACTTCATCATCAGCTTCCTGCGCACGGAAGCCACACCCGAACATCCGGAGCGCTACCGCCGCTACAGCGAGGTGCCGCACATCTGTGCCACCGCCGAACTTTGCCGACAGGAGAACGGCGCACTGGGCATGGCGGCGTTCAACGGCCTCGTGGTGCTGGAGGTGCGGCAAGTGATGAGCGCCGAGGCGTGCGAGGCTATCAAGCGCGCTGCCATGGAAATGCCGATGACGCTGGCCGCCTTCACGGGAGCAACGGGGCATGAAGTCATCATACTCGTCAGCGTGGCACGTGCCGACGGCTCGTTCCCTACCACCGAGCTGGAGGCTGAAGCCTTCTACCCGCAGGCCTACCACCGCGTAGCACGCATCTACGACGCCTCGCTGCCTCAGCGAGTGACACGCATCCAGCCCAACCTGCGCCATACCTTCCTCATGCCGCTCGACAAGAGCCCGCGCGTCAACACTAACGCCGCACCCTACCACATCAACGAGGGTGCCGAGACAACTGCCGCCGACGAACTCGAAGCGCACCTGCTGGCACTACCCGAACAACGCAGCGAACAGGAGATGGACATGACGGCCTACCAGAACTACGAACGTTCATTCGCCGAGGCCGAGAAGCGCATCCGGCCGATTATGAGCCAGGCTCCCGTCCGCAGCAACGCTTGGTTCAAGGAATATGTCACAGGCATGGCCACAGCGCTCTGCGAGATGCGATGGCCGGAGGAGGAAACGGTATGCCACCTCTGGAACCATCTGAAATTCAAGGATGTCGAAGGGCTCACCGAGGAGTTCGTGCGCCGCATCACGGAAGCGGTGTATACCGAGGCCGAAGCGAACAGCAGCTACACCGCAGCACCTCACGCTCCGGCCGAGCCGCTGATGCAACAACTCATACGGCGCATGGAGAGCCGCTACTGCTTCCGCCACAACACGGTCATGGGCTACACCGAATACCGTTCCAACCACACGTGGGTCACACCTTGGGCTCCCGTCACAGACAAGGTCATCAACACCTTCACCACCGACCTCCAGCTCTCTGGCCTCAACGTGTGGGACCGCGACGTGCGGCGGTATGTCCATTCCACGCGCATCCGTCAGTTCGACCCCATCGACGACTACCTCTTCCACGTCGACGGCCAATGGGACGGCCGCGACCATATCCGAGCCCTCGCCCGCACCGTGCCTACGCGCAACGCCGGGCTATGGGCCGACTGGTTCCACACGTGGTTCCTGGCCATGGTGGCACAGTGGCAGGGGCGCGACCGCCGCTACGGCAACGCCGTCGTGCCGTTGCTCATCTCAGCACAAGGCATGCACAAGAGCGCCTTCTGCCGCATGCTGCTACCACCCGAGCTGCGATCATGGGGCTACACCGACAACCTCTCGCTCAGCGAGGAGCGGCCCGTACACCTGGCCATGGCGCAGATGCTGCTCATCAACCTCGACGAGTTCAACCGCATCTCGCCACAAAAGCAGCAGGGCTTCCTGAAGAACATCCTGCAACTGCCGTCCGTCAAGGTGAAGCGACCCTATGCCAGCCACACCGAGGAGGTGCCGCGCCTGGCCTCCTTCATCGCCACGACCAACATGCCCGATGTGCTCCACGACCCCACGGGCTCGCGCCGCTTCCTGGGTATCGAGGTCACAGGCAACATCGACGTCAGCCAGACGCCTAACTACACACAACTCTACGCCCAGGCACAGGCAGAACTGCAAGCCAATGCCCGCTACTGGTTCGACGACAAGGAGACGGCCGCCATCATGCAGCACAACCGTCAGTTCCAGCAGCTGTCGACTGCTGAGCAGTTCTTCCACGAGTTCTTCGAGGTGGTGGAACCCACGGACTCCGGTGCCCAATGGATGTCAAGTCCCGCGCTGCTCATGGCCATCAAGCAGCAAGCCGGAGCCACCTTCAAAGCACCCTCCCTGCAAGCCTTCGGCCGCACCCTCTGCAGCATCGAGGGACTCCTATACAAACGCCTCAGCACAGGCCGCGTATTTTGTGTCCGACCCCGTTTCTGACCCATCATCGATCACTAAATCACACATCTATCACACCTATCAGTCACTCCTAATCACGTGGTACTCAATACCGAGTGAACGAGTGACTGATTTTATTGGATAAATCAGATAAATTGAAATATAATACATCAATTGCCTGAGGGTTTATTGTTGGGGTGGAAGAGCTACTAATGGAACAAGCTTCAGATAGGCAGTGCCTTTAATCGTATGGTTGTCAAAATGCGCTTTGGCTCCTTGCGGTCCTTCTTCCTCGGCTCGCGAGAACTTGGTTCCCACGGCGGGGATGCACGAGAGCAGCGACAGCTGACCGTCGGGGAAGGCGGGATCGACGTTCTTGCTCATGTGTTTAGGCTTTTCGGGCGTGAATAGGTGTAGGAAGACGTCGTCGGTGGCAGAGAGGAGCGTCAGCTGCTGAGTGCGGCCGTGCAACTGCATTGCAGTGAAATGAGCGTAATAGCCCTTGAACTCAGGATATTCCCACGTCTGGCCTGTGATGGTGTTGTTGTAAGTCTTCTCATGAATGTCGAAGGTCACGCCCTTCAGTCGGTTCTTCCATACGCGGTAAGGAGCGTCGGCCAACAGTGTGGCGTGGGTGACATCAGCCTCGGGATAGTTGAAAGTGATGCCGGCCACGTCGTAGTCGCCATCGAGGGTATAGCTGTAGTCCAGTCGCAACCACCCGTCGGCGAGGGCCGTCCATTGCAGTGAGGCTTGCGTGCTGTCGATGCCGACGAAACGGGGCTTCAGCATGGCCTTTATGGCATCAATGGCGGCTAAGGCCTTCTTACCTTTGAGCGCTTTCTGCTTCTTCGGCAAGAGGCGCGCCGTCATTTGTTGCGCTTTGGTGATGGGCCAAGTCCAGGTGCAGACCTCGCGACCGTCTGGCCCTGTGGCTGTGAGCGTGAGGACGTCACTGTCGCGCCAGTCGGGAGGCAGGTCGATGGTGAGACGCCCACCCTCCGTCCATGGAGCCAAATCGGGCGACGTCACGCTGAACATACGCTGCTGCACCTGACTGGCATCCAAGGGAGCAGGATAGCACGAAAGGGTGGCGGTGAAACGGCAGTCGCGCAGGTTGGTGAAATGATAGCGGTTACTGACGGTGAGTGATCCGTTGAAGTGGTCGAAATCAGGTTTCTCTACATGAATGGGCGACCATACCTCTTTAATCGTGAAGAAAGAGCCTTCTTTCTCATGGTGCGGTCCAAGGATACCATCGGGAGCCTTGTCATTGAAGACGTCGATGCTGTCGTTCAGGTCATGCCGCACCACACCTTCATCGGCAAAGTCCCAGAGAAACTGTCCGGCAGCCGTAGGTGTAGAGCGCACCATCTCCCAATAGTCCTCCAGCCCTGCTCCGTGGCCGCCGTCGTGGAGGCCATGCAAGCTCTCGGTAGGCATATAAACCACATCGCCACGAGTGGCGCGTTCGCGAGCAGGCTGATAGCGAGGATAATGGTGGGTGTCAACGCCGTCGTAGCGCGACCAAGGCTCCACGACATGACGTTGCTGAATGTCGAGACGTTTGTACCAAGGGCGTGCGGCTTTAGGGAAACCGCCTTCGTTGCCGTTGCTCCAGATGACGATGCAGGGATGGTTTACATCACGCCGTATCATCTCATGCACCAGACGTATTGATGTGGTGTCGTCGTAAGCGCTCTGCCAACCTGCCAGTTCATTGATGACATAAAGGCCGAGCGAGTCACACGCATCCAAAAAGTATTGGTCGGGCGGATAATGACTCATGCGCACAGCGTTCATGTTCATCTCCTTGATGAGATTGACATCTTCAATAGCAAGTGCCTTGCTGATGGTGCGCCCGCTTTCAGGCCAGAAAGTGTGACGACAGACGCCTTTGAACTTTACTTTGACACCGTTGACATAGAAGCCGTCGCGCCGACGCAACTCAATGGTGCGGAAGCCAAATAGCTTGTTGTACGTATGTACTGGACGGCCGTCTTCATATAGCGTGAACCGAGCCGTATATAAATGAGGTGTCTCTGAAGTCCAAGCTTTTGGAGAGCTGATATTGAGCGAGAGCCGTGCGCTATCGGACTGTAGGTCGGCGCGCTGACTCTGTTCGATTACACGGCCTAGGTCGTCAACGATGGCAACATCGGCTGTAAGCTGTTTACTGCCAGGCGCATCTGTCCATATATCGGCCCGCCACTCACCTGTATGACGGGCGTCAATGGCAACATGGTCGATGAACGCATTGGGCTGCGCCTCTAAGTAAACAGGTCGGAAAATGCCGCCGAATATCCAGTAGTCGGCACGACGTTCGGCCTCGTTGACACTTTTATTGGCTGACTCTTTACTGACGGTCACCTCCAACTGATTTACCTGTCGCCTGTTCACCAACCGGGTGATGTCGTATTTGAAGCGGTAGAAAGCTCCCTGATGAACGGGGCCTGCCAACTGCCCGTTGACACGAACCTCGGCATCGGTCATCACACCTTCGAAGACGATGAATATCCGCTTGTCATTCCACTGCTGCGGAAGGGTGAAACGGGTTCGATAAATGCCTTGCTCGTGATGGGACGGACGGTCGTGGCCGTAGTTGTAATGGCCAAAGCCTTCCAGTTCCCAGCACGACGGCACGGCGATAGTCATCCACTGACCACTACGTGATCCGTCGGTACACATAAACTGCCAGTCGACACGATGGTCTTTGTCGATGCCGGAGAGGTAGAGAGCCTCGGTGGCCTGAACCTGTTGTGCCGATGCTCGCTGAGTGAAGACACCAACGAGGGCTATGGTCACCAATATGCGATGAAATGTTGCTGTCATATAAAAAAACCTTTTTTTGAAATCACTCCACGCCTATGACATGTTCCAGTCCACTGACCACGCCGCTCTGTGGTGCGATGGTCGTAACAGCGGTCTTATAGCGGTCGTTGGGGGCCATGACGTTGTTGACTTTCCATGTCTGTGCCTTGGCATGCTTGTAGGTAGGTTCCAAGTGCAGTAATAGTCGGGGGCCGCGGAGGGCGTGGCGGGCACGAGCGAGGCTGGTGGCTGAGCCGTGGCTGCTATGAGAGACAACCATGATGATGTCATGAGCAAGTAGTTCCGAGGGGACATACAGGTATCAATTTATTTTAGGGATGAAACGGAGGGTATAGGTGAGAATTGCCCTAAGGTTCATAAGCAGTTCGTGTATTTTATGAGGTTCTGTTGATTATTGAAATGCTTTTTGCTGGCGCTCCACCTCGTCGAGATGTTCGCGAGTGACCTGCGTCGCAGAAGACGCGTGAGGGTTGATGTGGCGCACGGTGGTCTGAGGCGCATCGGTATTGGGAGTGGCTCGCACATCATAAAGCAAAGGGAAGGTTGGAGCTACGGAGGCGAGGGTAATCTCAGCGGGGGCTATGCTGGCGTTGCCCTCATAGACGAGCTGTGCTCTCACGCGGATAGTGCCGGGTGTCGTGGTGGCACGAAGCAGAATAGGAGCGGTGCCGAAGCTGACGCTGACGGGGTTGCCGCCATTCTGCTCGTTGCCAAGAAGTTGGCCTTCACCTTCTACGGTGAAGAGGATGCGTTCGTTATTGAGCCGACGCACGTTGCCGTGAGCATCCTCGACAGAACAAACGATGGTGACAAGGTCGCTGCCGTCGGCTTGCAGTGGCTCACCGCCATCATCAACATGGAGTTGCAGACGTGCGGGGCGGCGGGCAGGAAAACGTTTGTGGGTCGCCACGACCTCACCACCCATGAAGCCTTCGGCCAGATAGTAGTCGTCAGTACCACGGTTACGGCTGTGGTTCATATCGTCGATGTAGCTCCATGCGTCAGGAAAAGTGAGGATGGGGCTGGGCATAGACAGATGCTCGCGGTCGGGACACAGGGTCATCACTTGCCCGCCCTTGCGGATGGTCAGGCGTACAGAATCGCAGTTGCTATACACGGTGACGTCTGCGGGCGAGAAGGGAGTGAGTTCGTTGGCAATGAACACCATGGGGAGCTCCCGCTGCTGCGAGGCGAAGAGGTAGTAGGCGTATTTCTCCTGACGGAAGGCGTCGAAGAGACCGCTGTAAAGCGGGTCGGGATGGTAGCCGCGCTGGTATTCAAAGGGGTGCCAGAGGCAGCCGCCAAGGTGTTTGCGTGGCATCTGCCAGAGGGTCTCGATGGTGGTGTACTGATAGGGCGGATTGCCGTAGTGAAGTGCTTGTAGCAGCTGCGGCACCTCGCCCCAGGCCCGGGCAGCACGGCCGATGGAATTCTGGGAATTCCAGTCATCAACGATATCGCCAAACTCGCGGGTGAAATAGGTCTTGGTGGTGTCCTCCTCCTTGTCGGACCAGCCGGGGTTGCCCGTAGGCGGATGACAGTACCAGACGTCGAAGTGCTCCCGCCCGCTCTGTCGGCTATCGCAGGCACAGGCCATGTGCGCCCAAGGATATTCCTCATGCACTGTACGGACAGCACTGACGGCAAAGGTGTCTGGAAAGTTGGTCTCGTTCAGGATTGGCTCGAACATGAGCAGACAGGGGTGGTTGCGGTCGCGCCTTATGATCTGACGGATGTCGTCATAGACGTGGGCTGCAAACGCCGGGGCGCTGTTCCAATACTGCCAGCCGGGCGTAGCCTCGATGACGAAGAGACCAAGCTCGTCGCAGGCATCCATGAAGGCTGGATCCTGAGGGTAGTGGGCGTTGCGGACGACGGTCATGCCGGCGGAGCGCAGTTTCTGGGCATCGCGGCGGTGCTGACTGTTGGTCATGGCATTGCCCACGACAGCAAAGTCCTGATGACGGTTGCCGCCAATGAGCTTAGGCTCGTAGGGCCTGCCGTTCAGCCACAGACCGTCATTACCACGAAACTCAACACTGCGAATGCCGATGCGCTGACGGTAGCCATCGACAATGTGCCCTTTGGCATCTTTCAGGCGCACGTATATATTATAAAGGTGTGGGGCCTCGGGAGTCCAGAGAGCGGGCTGACGGACGGTCATCGCACCGCAGATGGTCTGTGCGCTGTCCTGAGGGATTGAGAGCGACGTGCTCAGTCGGGCTGCCATGTGTCCGTCGGGTGACTCTAACCATAGTTCCGCCTTTCCACGGAAACGCATTGGCTGGTCGTTGCGCACGTGCATGGAAATGCAGACATCGGCCTGTTTGCCGGACACGTTGGCGCAGCTCACCGTCAGTCCTCCGCTCGCCGTGACATGCTCCACATTGGGGTCGGTGATGTAAATCTTGGAGGTGGCTATGAGCCAGCAGTCGCGGTAGATGCCGCCGAAGTAGGCAAAGTCGAGCTGCGACTGAGGCTTGCCAGGAGGATAGCTGCCATCATCGCTATTGTCGGCACGCACGGCCAGCAGATTCTCGCCATCTATGCGCAGGCGGTCTGTCACATCAACGATGACTGGCAGATAGCCGCCCGTGTGCTCCACGAGGCGTTCGCCATTGAGCCACACCTCAGAGCGACCCATGATGGCCTCGAAGTGGATGAAGAGTTTCTTTCCATGAGCATCCTTTGGAGCCTCGAAATGCTTGCGATACCAGACAGGACCTTGGTAGTTCTTTCCGCCGCTGGCATCCTGCGGCAGCAGTTCAATGCCATTGGGCAGACTCACCTGCATCCAGCCGCTATCGTTGAGCGATATGGACGCCCCGTCAGCCACATCGCCGCGATGCAACAACCAGCCGGGATTCATCGACCACACGCTACGCCCCATGCCCTCCACGACAAAGAAACCTGCGACACTCGTGGCGGCGGGAATGTTTGAGGACATTGCCCACACAGGAACATGCAGGAGTGAGCAAAACAGCAGTGCAAAGACAATAGTTTTTTTCATCGGCTCTTTACGGTTTGACAACAAACTTCTTCTTTTTCGTCACGTAGATACCCTGAGGTAATTTCTTCAAGCGTGAAGCGTCCTCCTTGGCCGAGCGAGCATTTACCATTTCTCGTCCACTGAGGTCGTAACATTTACCATTTGACAATTTACCATTTACCATTTCGGCCGCTTGGACACCCGTCATCGGGCTGTCGAGCGTGGCGAGGTCGATGATCAGTTGTCGGTTTTCCGGCAGATAGGCCGTGTTGGCCTTGATGGTGGTCGTGGTGGTGAGTGGATAGAAACCGAGGCCGTCTGTTCCCGCTTTCAGCACGGGCATATAACCTTCGTAGCACAGCAGTCCGTCGCCCTTCGTGGCCACCCAAAGGTCACCGCCGCTGTCGCGCAAGATGGCGCGCACCGGGGCCGAGACCTTGAAGGGCAGATCAGCATAGAGTTCATGATAAAATAAATATGGTTCGCGCGCGAGGCAGCAGACTCCCTCGCCGTCCGTGGCCACCCAGATGATGTCCTGTTGGCGGTCGCGCCGGATGTCGAAGATGCCGCAGGTGACGGCCGTGGGCTCTTCGACGTAGCCGTCGGACGTGCGGCGCAGGCGGAATACGCCACCGGAATAGAACCCCAGCAGGTAGTCGTCGCCATCGCGCAGGATGGCGGCATAGGGCTCACGTCGCCGTAGCTCCGGGCTCAGTCGACATACTTCGCGAGCGTCGCGCCCACTGGCATCGCCCTCGTAAAAGACTCCCTGTTCATCGACCATCAGCAACCGGTCGGCGTCGGCTTTGGCCGTCACCAGTCGGCCCATGGCGTGCGGCACCTTGCGCGGCAGGGTCACGACGCGTCCGTCGGCCTCCGTGACCAGCGTGGCCTCCAGCGTGTGGGTCCTCGTGATGACGCGCCACAGGCCTGCCGAATCGATGCTCATGGCGTGGACGTCCCTGTCTGCCACCAACTCGGCGGTCAGCTTCTGGAAGCGGTGCTGGAGGGCGTTGTAGGCGAAGTAGCCCTTGTCAGGTGTCAGCACCACGACGTCGCCCCGCGGCCACACGGCCACACGGTAGTATCCGATGAACTCCGTATGATGCTCCCGGAGGCCGGAGGTCATGTCCCGACAGTCCAGACCATAGTTCGTCTTCATCCACACCACGCCCGATGACGTTCCATCGATACCGGCCACCATCACTCCAGCCTCGGCCCTGACTTCGGGGCGGTCGGAGAAAGCTACGGCCGACCCGTTGCCGTCCATGACGCTCAGTCCGCTGTACGTACCCGCCCAGACAAAGCCACGCACATCCTGATACAGCGAAAGGACAAACATCGACGACAGACCGTTGCGGGTATCAACGAAGCGCATGGTCTGACCGGCTGCTGGGCCGACAGACAACCAGAAGAGCAGCAAAAGACGAAGAAATGAACGGATACGGGAGTGGAACATTGTCAGTAAAGGCACTTTTGGAGGTTTGTCGCTGCAAAGATAGGTATTTCTGCCTTCACACGTACAAAACAAGTCCCCAAAAGTGCCTTTGTGGCCGCAATTCGTACAATTATGACCTCATTTCATGCAGAATTTGTCACCAACAGCGCTTAAGTTACAAGTGCTGCAGCGCTTCGACGGGTCGCTTGCGGCAGGCTCGCCAGGCGGGGACGAGGATGCCGAGGGTGACGACGGCGAGGAGGATGAGGTACTGGATGGCGCAGATGATGAGGTAGTGGAGCCAGAAGATTTCCACCCAATTGCGCTCCCGTCCCGTGCCGCTCATGCTTAGGCCATCGGAGAGGTCCATGTTGATGGCGAACTGGAACCAGATGAGCTGGCCGACGATGCAGGCCAGCAGGGTCAGCAGCGCGGCCTCGCCCCATACCATACAGAAGATGTCGCGCCGCTTGGCGCCAAAACTGCGCATGATGCCGATGTCCTCCGTGCGCTTGCGCAGCTGCAGCCAGAAGGTGCCAAGGGTGCCGAGGACGACGTTCAGCAGGAACAGGGCAAGGAGGATGCCGAGGAGGGTGTTGGTGAGGTTGTAGTCTCTGTTGCCACTCCATGACGACAGCCAATCTTTATAGGTCTGGAGAGAGTAGAGGAAGTGATTGCCGGCTTGTAGCAGAGAGGCGCTGCTTCGACCGTCGGGGAAACCGACGGGCACACTGACGGTTTGGTAGTGATTGATGAAGGCTTCTGCATCGGCTTCGGGCTTCAGTCGGATGAGCATCTGCGGGGTTGCATACTCTTGGATTACAGGAGTCAGAATGGAATAGGCATAGCGATCATTCTGCTGCAAGCGGAAATCTTCGACAACACCCGCGATGGTGTAGCGGCTGACGATGACAGGCCCGCCTTGCTCCTGCAGCGCACGGTCGCTGAAGTCCCATTCCACTATGCGGCGCCCCACAACTTGGTCGCTATCGAAGATAGCCTGTGCCAGACTGCGGGTGATGACCACGCCGCCCTCCGGACATTCCTCGGAAAGTACTCTCGCCGAAGGGCTGCCCTCAATGGGCGTCAGACCCTGCGTCTCGAAGAACTGCTCATGTAGCAGAAACCCCTGCATGTAGGCTCCGCACCTGCGCGTGGAATCCGCCTCGGAAGCATAGGAACTGATGTTGTAGGTACCTTGGCCTATGATGTGCCCGGCAAAGCCTGCATACTGCACCTCGGGCAGAGCACGGATCTGGTCGCGCAGGGCATAGAGAGAAGCCTCACCCACGGAAGAGGAATTGGGACTGAAGTCCTTGATTCCCGTCTGCCCCACCAACAAGTGCTCCTTCTCGAACTCCCCGGCGGGACGACAAAAGTATGTGTCGAAGGTGGTTACGACGAAGTGGTCAATGAAGTAGAAACTGAGGACGGTGATGAGGATAATCTCAGCAAAGACCCAACCGTTCTGACGGCGATGGGACCAGAGGTTCTTGAGTATCATTTCTTCTGGTTTAGCGATTCTACAATAGGTTTGCGGAGCGAAGTCCACGAAGGTATAAGGGCGACCATGAGATTCAGGACGACACAGCAGAGGAAGACGATGAGGAAGAGCGTGGGCGTGACGAACATCTTGAGGTCCAACGTGATATCACCTGTGAGGTTGCCCTCGCGGAGGATGAGCGCCTGGAACATGGCCGTATGACGGACGGCCAGGTAGAACAGCCAAGATAGCACCCAACCCACGAGACCTCCGCAGCACGTCAGGACGAGGTTCTCGCGAATGACCTCGCGCAGCAGCGTGCGCCGCTTGGCACCGAAGGCTTTGCGGATACCCATCTCTGCCCGCCGCGCTTCCATGCGGTTGCTTACGAGGCCGCTGAGGTTCAGGGCTGGCAGCAGCAGGAAGATAAGCATCAGGATGGCAGGCGGCATCAGGTTTTTGGCCTTATCGGAAGCGGACTCATCATCGGAGTGGAAGTAACTGAAGCACACGAAGAAATGCGACTTTGCATCCACCGTGAAATGCACAGGCTCGCCTTCAGCAGAACTCTGGGCCGCCTCATAGCGCCGGCAAAGCGGCTCCACCTCCTTCAAGAAATCCTCGCGCGAATAGCCTTTCTTCAGCAACACACGCACGCTGAGGTTCCCTTGATAGTTGGTTGGGTTAGAGTCGGTAAAGCTCAGACTCTTGCCAAGGCTTGGGGCATAGATCTCTGCGTATGAAGTATCCATTAATGGACTGGTTCTCTTGATGACACCGACGATGCGGTAGGGAAGGTTGTTGAAGTAAATAAAAGAGGGGCGGCCGGACTGCACCTCAATCTTTGCCAACATCTTATCCGTCACCACACACACCTGCTCGCCATCGCGGAACTCCTGCTCGTTGAAGGGGCGGCCTTCGAGGAATTGGAAGTCATAAAGTTGGAAGAAGCGTGGGTCGCAGAATATGGCCTTCACGTAGTTTTGGGGGTTATTGGATACTGCCGATATGGAATCAACTGTAATCTCCCGATAATGGTCTACACACATCCCCGTTGCCACCTCCACGCACTCCAGCTTACTGAACAACTCATCGACGGCCAAGGTGCTGCAGCCTAAATAGAATGGACCACCCATCTCGCTGTCTTTGTATTGCAAGGCGGTGACATACAACGTGCGGTCGCGATGCGTCTCCGGGATAATATTCGCCATCTTAACATTTAGCAGGATGGCCACTACCATGGCCGAGGCAATAGCTACCGCCGTGCCCGCGATGTAGATGGCAAAGGCAATAAAGTCGGACTCTCCCCCTGCCCTCCCTATAAGGGAGGGAGCAGAATGTATTAGACTGGAGGTATTCTTTTTCATCGAATGATTATTGCTAATGATTATCTTCTATTCTTGAAAGGTGACCGCCCTCCCCCTTGAGGGGGAAAGGCTACGGGTAGGCGAGCCTTGCTCGGGAATGCGGGGAGGGGGTCTTCTTTATGATACCTGCCGTCCATCCAAGAACTTGATGATGCGGTCGGTCTGTGCCGCCTGCTTCTCGTTGTGCGTCACCATGACGATGGTGCGGCCGTCCTCCTTGTTGAGTTTGTGCAGCAGTTCCATGATTTCGGCACCCATCTTCGAGTCGAGGTTACCCGTGGGCTCATCGGCGAGGAGGATTTCGGGATTGCCGATGATGGCACGGGCGATGGCTACGCGCTGACATTGTCCGCCGGAGAGCTGCGTGGGGCGGTGCTTCATGCGATGCGAGAGGCCTACGCGGGCAATGACTTCCTTGGCCAGACGTGTGCGCTCGCTACGGCCCACTCCACGATAGATGAGGGGCAGCATGACGTTGTCCAGAACGTTCAGCGTCGGGATGAGGTGGAAGCTCTGGAACACGAAGCCCAGCGTCTTGTTGCGGATCTCCGCCAGACGGTTGTCGCTCATCTTCGGGTCTATGCGCTGGCCGCACAGCTCAATCTCGCCGCTGGTGGGTTCATCCAGCAAGCCCATGATGTTGAGCAGCGTCGACTTGCCGCAGCCCGAAGGTCCCATAATGCTGAGGAACTCGCCCTTGCGCACTTCGAGGTTCACATTTTCGAGGGCTTGTGTCTCTACTTCGTCGGTACGGTAGATCTTGTTGATGCCGGTAAGGCGGATAACAGCCTCACCCCCTACCCCTCTCCGAAAAGAGAGGGGAGTGGTTACATCTTGACTCGGTTGATTCTGGTCGTTAAAAATCTTTTCAGTGTTCATAATTTCCTTTTATTTAGTTAATAATTCTATTCTTGAAACTAATAACTCCCCTCATAGCTCCCCTCTCCTTTCGGAGAGGGGTCGGGGGTGAGGCCACTCCCCTCTCCTTTCGGAGAGGGGCTGGGGGTGAGGCTTTCTACTCTTCCTTTATCGCCTCCGTTATCCTCGTCCTGCTAATCCTCCACGCCGGGATGGCTGTAGCCACGAGCACGGTGCCTAATATAATAAGGTACACGCACGCGGAGACGACGAGGAAGTGGGTGCCGAAGCTGTCGAACCAATGATGGACGGCAGGATTGTCATAAATTCCCTTCTCGTAGAAATCGCCCGAAATCTGGTATTGGAAGTAGATGATGCAACCAATGACGACGCTGACGGTGGTCAATAGCCAGGCCTCGCGGATGAAGCCCCAGAAGATGCTCCACCGCGTGGCACCGAACGCCCGCCGCACGCCGGCTTCTTCTCTGCGCTGGCGCATATACATCAGCAGGGTGCCAAAGACGCCGAAGGCCAGGTTCGTGGCAAAGAAAGCTGCGATGAGCAGGTTACGGTTCATGAGACGTCCCTGTTGTCGGCCCGTCTTGAAATCGTTTAGTTCCCTGACGGTTTCAATCTTGCGGATATAGCAGTGTTCGGTCATCAGGCTGTGCTGCAGTTCGTGCTCGCACTTCTCCCTGAATTGCTCCACACTGACACCTTCGCGCAGGCGGAGGATGATGGGCAGGTTGGTTGCCTGTCCCAGCGTCGAGCAGATGTAGCAGATGGTGTTATTGGCGTCCCAACTGTTTTGGCGCACATCCTCTACTATGGCACGGATGCGGTATTCTATCTCCTCGTCTTGTGCCGAAAAGTATATTTTAATCGTTCGTCCTGCCACATCGGTGGTGCCGAAAGCAGCCATCGCGAACGTTCGCGAAAGGATAATGGTTTTGCCTTCTTCGCAGTCTTCTGTCAGTTCGCTGGCGGGAACTTTGGGCGTCAGCGACTGGATGCCGTAGGCTTTGAATATCGGAGATTCGCGTTGGAAATAGATGGCGGGGAACCGGATCCAAGTGCTGTCTCTTAATTTGCAATGTAATAAATACGAATCAAAGCCCGGGACAGAATTTAAGGAACGAAAGGCGACCTCCACCTCCTCTATTTCCTGAACTTTCTGGAGCAGCATTTCCTCTTCTTTACAAATCTCCTCATTTCTGTTCATCCGTTCTGTCGTGTTCAGGGTGCTTGCCACTTCGATTCTCACCATTCTGTCTGGATCATAGCCGAATGGGAGGTGGAAAATATAGGTATTCTCCAACACCGGGGCGAATGTCCACCAACAGACAATGGTGACAAGGATGAGTTCGAGGGAGAGCCAGAGGGAAGACCCACCCCTCACCCTCCCTGTGAGGGAGGGAGTGGTTAGTATTTGACTGGGTGATAATTTGTTCATAATAATATTATTAATC
>CACXXT010000040.1:0-23854 GCA_902771725.1 uncultured Bacteroidales bacterium | reverse complement strand
TCTATTGCTTCTCCATCATTGATTCCACAATAGGTTTACGCAGGCTCAGCCATGCGGGCAATGCTGCAGCCAGAAGGTTCAGTATGCAGCAGACCAACAGGGAAAGCAGGAAGATGGCAGGGGCAAAGAGCATTTCGCCCTCGATGATAGGTACGCGGCCATAAAGGCCCCAATTGGTGAACGAGAAGAATATGTAGAACACCCACTCACGCCAGACGTAGAGAGCCGTCCAGGCCAGACATAGGCCGATAATGCCGCCGATGAGCGTGAGCACCAGATTCTCCATGACGACCTGCCCGAGCAGCGTGCGGCGTTTGGCACCGAAAGCCTTACGGATGGCCATTTCGGGCAGGCGGCGTTCCATGCGGCTTACCACCATGCCGCTCAGATTCAGGGCTGGCACGAAGAGAAGCAGGAAGATGGCAATGAAGACATACCAGTACATTTTCTTTGTATCGGGAGAAGTGTTGAACACCTCGTAGGTATGCGTCCATACGTCGTTATAATAGGAATCAAGACCTCCAACCATATCCAGGTCGTAATCCCTGTGTGCAGCATGGTAGCGCGCTTCCACTTCATGCAACTCTTGCTTGAATGCCATGAAATTGGCAGAAGTCACGCAAAAAGAGAGTTGGAGGTCTTCAGTCCGGTAGTTTCTGCCTTTATCCTGCAGCAACCCATCGGCTGAGTAGGGAAACCAAATGTCAGCACAGCATTGTTCAGTCAACATACTTGGTGTCTCCACCACGCCACAAATGTGGTACTCTCGGTTTTCCACCCTGATGGTCTTCCCAACCCCACTCTCTTCCTTGCCGAAGAGTTGCTCACGGATTTCTTCGGTGATGACCGCCACACGCCTTTCGCCCACGAAGTCATCCTGTGTGAAGGGGGCTCCTTCGGTGAAGCGGAACCGATAGAAACGGAAGTAGTTCGGCTCTGTCAATTTGACCACCACAGCACGGTCGTGTACTCCATCTGCCAGCTTCATGTACCAATTGCCCAGCGTCCAAGTCGAGACTTCTGCCTTCACACATTCGGGCGTCTGCATCTTCTGGAACATGTCGCGGAACATCTCATGACTGATGCCCATCCAATAAGGAATAGTATCATTTCCATTCCTGTTTTTCAGAGAGGTCTGTCCCAGCGTATACGTCTTACTCCTGTTGACCTCCGGCGCGATGTCTGCCGTCTTCACGTAATAGATTTCGGCAATCACCATCGTGAAAGCGATGGCCAGCGCCGTGCCCGCCACGTACATTGCAGAATACAGTTTCTCTTCTCGCATCCTGGCCAAGGCCTGACGAATATACATAAACTCTTTCATCTTTCTATAACGAATTTTACGAATGATTATACACCCATTCCCTTGCAATTTCCGTGCCAAACGTATAACTCACTGATTCTGAGCTATACCTTAAAAAACAATTGTCCATTTATGGACACTCAGCGTGTTCGGAAATGGACAATCAAGGCTTAGCGGCGAGGAAGAGGATGGTGAAACGGGTGAGGTGGTCGGAGGGGTCAGTCTGAAGGGTAAAGGTACAGCCGTGGGCGGTGAGGATATCACGGATGAGCAGGAGGCCGAGGCCCTGACCTTGGGGCTTGGTGGAGAAGAAGGGTGTGAAGAGGTGCCGTGCTGCTTCGGGGGAGATGCCACGGCCGTTGTCGGTGATGGTAAGGGAAGACTCTCCCCCCGCCCTCCCTGTTAGGGAGGGAGCATAATGATTTGAAGGCAGTAACTTCTGAATAGCGACGGTAATTGCTCCCTCCCTTGTAGGATGCCAGGAAGGCGGAACAGAGTGTTCCGCCTGGACTGGTTCGGGAGGAGAGTCCTTTATACTTTCCACGCTGTTCTTAACAATATTCACCAGCACTTGCTGAAAGAGGACGGGGTCGAGGTGGACGGGGATGGCATCGTCAGTCAGGTGGAAGTCGAGACGGACGTTGGCAGCAAGGCAGAGGTTCTCGAGGAAGGGTCGACAGGCCTCGACTTCTTCGCTGAGGTCGCAGAGCTGCAGCTGCGGCGCTGGAATCTTGACGACTTCGGCGAAGCGTGTGACGAAGGAGGCCATGGCCAAGAGCCGTTCGCGTAAAGCGGTATTGTCCAATGCGCCAACGATTCCCGCCACACTGTTGTTGACCTCATGGGCTATCATTCGGATGACGCGCTCATAGGCCGCTTTCTCAGCCAGTCGCACCTCGGAGGTGAGGGATTCGATGAGGTAGAAAGGATGCTGGTAGCCGCGGTCGGGAAAGGAGAGGTGGCTGATGCGAAAGATACCAGGTTCGGAAGTCAGGCGCACAGTGGTCTCGCTGCCGAGGGGCAGGCGTTGCATGGCCTCGGAGATGATGGGGGTCATCATCCTGCGTGCAGCAGGATTCATGGAGGTCATGTTGCCATCGAGATCGCACTGGACGACGCCCATGGGTGAAGCCTCGATGAGGAGACTGAGGAAGGTGTATTGCTCTTGGAGGCTGAGGTGCTCGGTACGCAGGCGTGCGAGCAGGTCGTTGAAGGTGCGGACGATGATGTCCGTCTCGTATTGTCCTGACGGGGCAAGGCGTGTGGTGAGGTCAAGGTCACGCACGAGTTCCATTCCGCTGATGAGGGTGTCGTAGGGCTGAAGGGTACGGCGATAGAAATAGACAAGATAGAGGAGCAGCAGGACAACGAAGCACTCGGTCGTGTAGAAGAGCCAAGAGTGACTCTGGAAGGTGGCGAACAGAGCCACACCCGCCAGCAGGAGGATGCCCACAACAAGAATGGTGAAAGAATACTTCAGCTTCATAGGCCGTGCTTCTCGATTTTGCGGTAGAGGGCACCTCGGCTGATGCCAAGTTCCTTGGCCACGAGGGAGAGGTTTCCGGCGTGCTTCTGGATGGAGGCGGCGATGGCGGCACGCTCGAGTTCCTCAAGGGTGGGAGATGGACCCGTCGGGGAAACCGACGGGAACACTGACTCATGAGAAGAGGGTGACAGGGACTGGCGGAAGTCGGCAGCGGTGAGTTCTTCTCCTTCTGCCATCAGCACGGTTCGCTCCACCAGGTTCTTCAGTTCGCGAATGTTGCCGGGGAGAGGGAGGGATTGGAGGAAGGAGATGGCATCCGCGGTGATGGCAATGTCGGTGGAGAGCGTGGACTGATGCAGGAAGAAATCCACAAGGATGGGGATGTCCTCGCGGCGCTGGCGCAAGGGCGGCAGGTGGAGACTGATGAGGTTGATGCGGTAGAAGAGGTCTTCGCGGAAGGTGTGTTCCTCCACCATGGAGGGAAGGTCTGCATTGGTGGCGCAGATGACGCGAACGTCGGTGCGGCGTGTGTGGCTGTCGCCCAACACCTCGTAGGTCTGATCCTGAAGCACTCGGAGCAGCTTCACCTGACTGGCAAGGTCGAGTTCTCCGATTTCGTCGAGGAAGATGGTGCCTCCCTTGGCAAGTTCGAATCGCCCTACCCTATCCTCTTTTGCATCAGTGAAGGCACCTTTCTTATGGCCAAACATCTCGCTCTCGAACAACGACTGCGATATACCTCCGAGGTTCACCTTCACGAAAGGTCCTGCGGCACGACGGCTCTGCCGGTGAATGGCCTCGGCAATAAGCTCCTTGCCCGTACCGCTCTCGCCCGTGATGAGGACGGGTGCATTGGTGGGAGCGATGCGGGAGATGGTAGAATATACTGAAGCGAGGGAGGGAAGGATGGCCCCTCTCCCCGCTCCCCCCGTGGGGGGGAGAGCTCTGGCAAAAGTTGATTCTTCACAAAGTTTTCGAGCGGAGCGAGGCTCTCCCCCTTTACGGGGGAGCAGGGAGAGGGTCCTCGCGGTCTCAATCCTATCCAGCAACACACCATTGTCCCAAGGCTTGGTGATGAAGTCAAAGGCGCCGGCACGCATCCCCTGCACGGCAAGGTCTATGGTACCCCAGGCTGTCATGAGGATGCAGGGAAGATCGGGACGGAAGACCTTAACCTGCTTGAGCAGGGTGAGGCCTTCGTCGCCGGTAGTGGAATTGTCGTAGTTCATATCCATCAGAACCAATTCCACTTCCGGATGGCTTCGCACGACAGTGATGGCCTCCTTGGGGTTATCGGCCAGTGCCACCGTGTAGTCGTTACGCTCCAGGACAAGTTTCAGCGTGAAACGGATGGTCTTATCGTCATCTACAACTAATATCATGAGGGAGCGGCTTTGCCGCGGTTTTATTGTTTAAAATTTAAAGCTTAAAGTCATTCGGATTGCGAGTGCAAAGGTAGTAATTAATTTCGGGCTTGATGCTTTACGATTTACAATTTCATTTACTTTAACGTCTCGTCCGTCGTTTTTTGCCTTTAGTTCCTCACTCTTAACTTTTCCTTTCCTTTGTACTTGGCCATATCGCTGACCACGAGTTCCTCGCCCTCGGAGAGTCCGCTGATGACTTCGATGTAGTCGTAGTTGCATTCTCCAAGCTGCACCTCACGCGGTACGAGGGTGCGGTCGTCCTTAAATATAAATAAGGTGTACTTGCCCGGTCCAGCGTAGAACGATCCGTTGCGGATGCGGAGGACATCGTCGCGGATGCTGGTGATGACGTACACCTCGGTCTTCAGACCAGAGCGCAGGCGCGGGTGGCTGGGATTCTGCGGCTGGACGGTGAAGGTGATGGCTCCGCCCTGGCTGAGCGGGGTGACGGTGGCGATGGTGGCCGGCAGCCGTTCCTTGCCGATGCGCAGCAGGGCTTCGCCGCCCACGAGGACACGGTCGCTGTAGGTGTCAGATATCTCACACTCCGCCTTGAAATGACTGAGGTCGCTGACGATGGCCACCTTCTGCCCGGCTCCTACGGTGGCACCAATCTCGTTGGTGATGTAGGTGAGTGTAGCACGTCGTGGCGAACAGATGGCTGCCTCGGCGAGGGTTCGTTGTTTCTCGGCCAGACCTTTCTCAAAGATACCGTTCTGGAGCTGCTGCATCCTCAGGTCGGCCTGCTTCACACGCACCTCGTTGTCATACTGCTGTCGCAGCTGCCGGAGTTGCAACTGGGCTGTGCGCAAGGTCGTCTCGGCCTGGCGCACTCGGTCACGAGTTCCCGAGCCGAGGCTGTCGAGGTAGAGCTCGTTGCGCAGCTGGGCTTCCAGTTGCGAGAGTTTCATCTCTTCCACCTCGATTTGCATCCGGCGGTCGGACAGTTGTGTCTCTATGTTTGCCCTCAACTGCTCCATCTGCTGATGCCGTATCTCGCGTTCGTCCAACGATTTGGCGAGTTCGGTCTCAGTTGACAGAAGATCCAGTCGCAGCAAGGGAGTTCCCACATCGACACTGTCGCCACTTTGGGCATAAACTTCCAGGATGCGTGAACTGATGGGTGAGGTGATGACCTCCTCGAAGGCGGGCACGATGCGTCCCGTGGCCGTGACGCTCACCTCGATGGTGCCTCGGTCCACCTCAGAGATGACCAGCGCCTTTCGGTCTAAGGTCGTCAGCATCTGAGAACCGAGCCAGGCTCCAGCGGCCATCACCACGAGAAAGCCGCCCAACCACTTGGCAGCCCGAATCAGTTTCTTACGTCGCTGGACACGAAGGGGTATCTGCCGGTCCATCGTTTGATTATCTGCTTTCATCTTGTCTGTCTATTTTATAAGTTGTTCGAAGTCTGCATTGATTTCCTCTCCCTTCATGAAGTCCCAGAGGGCGATGCTGCGGATCTGGTAATAGTAATACCAATAGTTGAATAGCTGAAGGATGCGTGCGCGGCGCGCCTCATCCTTAGCCGTCTGTGCATCGGAGAGTTCCAGCGTGGAGATGCTGCCAATCTTGAATGTCTCTACGTTCGTATTGTAGCGCCTTCGTGCGATGGTGTCTGCCTCACATGCGATGCGCAGTTGCTCTGCCTGATTATTAAATTGCTCTGTCAGGACAAAAATGTTCTGGCGGAACTCCTGTGCCTGCTGCCGCAACTGCCCTTGCACGATTTCGCGGTTGCTCTCAGCCATGCGGCGCTGCCCTTTGCGCTTGCCCCAGTCAAGGAGAGGCACCGAGAAGCCCACCTGCACGACCTCCTTGCTCAGCAGGTCGCGATAGGCACCGCCCAGGTGATCACCGGTCCCGGTATAGCCCAGCTGGGCGTAGAGGTTGATACTCTGGCGGGCAGCACGTGCAGAGGCCACCGAATAGTCGGCCTCAAGCTGTCGCCTCCGCATGGTGGTGGCAAAGGCGTTGTTCTCCAAAGCACGGCGCAGGACTTCTTCGTAGTCGAGACGGAAGGTTTCGGCGGGAAAACCGCCGGACACACTGTCAGACGGGGTGGCAACAGAGAAACCGCCGGACATACTGACGGACGGAGTGACGGGATCTATGTCTGACTCCACATTCAGGAACGAACGGAGGGCAAACTGCCGTGCCTGGCGCGAGCTTTCGGCATCTGTCAGGGTGCTGCGAGCCGAGAGGGTGTTCAGCCGCATCTGCAGGACGTCGTTTTCACTGATGGTACCCATCTCGCGCTTGGCCTGTGCAACCTCATAGAGTTTCTCTGCCGTCTGGAGGTTCTGCTGGGCTATACGCACCTGTTCGCCCGCCAGCAGGAGGTTGAAGAAGAGGCTAATGGCCTGCATAGCCACTTGCTCCGTCTCCGTCAGGAAACGTGCCTTGGCCTCGCGGTAGCGTAGCGGTTCTATGCGGCGGTTCCATTTCATGTGGTTCACTCCAAAGATAGGCTGGGAAAGAGTGATTGCCACCGGGAGCGACATCAGCTGATTCGCCGTCGCTCCCCCACCCGACTGATGAAGAAAGTCCAACGAAGATTCCACGGAAAGCGTTCCACCCGTGGGCCAGATCTTCTGGCTGACATAGAGCGAACCGCTAAGTCCGAGGTAGTCGTTGCGGACGAAGGACAGACCACCATCAGCCTGCTGGTAGGAGGTATAACGTTTGTTGTAGCTGGGAACGGTGGCAGAGAACGACACCTCGGGCAGCAGGTCGGCACGATAGCTGCGCCAGTGCCAGTAGGCTGAGCGCAGCTCTCCCAGCGCCACCGCAGCGTCCACACTTTGCCGACGCGCCATCGTGATGCATTCTGCGAGCGTGAGCCGCATCGTCTCTTCTGCTTCCAAGACCCTTGGTGAGAGCATGAAACACAGCAGGAGAAAGATGTATAACGGATGACGTGAATTGGATGATGAATGATGCTTCATGATTTCCTTATTACTATGCACCTTTGTCTTAGCAAGAATAATGCCAAAGCCACAAAGTGCTGATAATGAACACTCATCCCGTTGATTACTGTCCATTATCGGACACTCATGTGTCCAGAAACGGACAATCAATTGCCTGACTGCTGTTCGTATGACAAGAGAACAGCTTTCCCCCACTCTTCAGTATCGTTTTTCTTTGTTTTATGATTCATCTACGCGGAAAAAGAGGCAAAACAGCAAATATAAGGCCTCGAATGAACATGCTTTGAAGTTTTTTTTGTAGCTTTGTCGGCGAAATCAAAGTTTCAAGCTATGAAGAAAGTCCTATTTTCATTATTCCTGCTGACCACCACCTTGTCGGCTCAAGAAAAGTATCCGTTCCAAGACCCTACGCTATCGAGGAGAGAACGTGTGGAAAACCTGTTGTCGCTGCTCACCCCCGACGAGAAGGTGGGACTGATGATGAACAAATCGGCATCGGTCGACAGACTAGGCATTCCCAGCTACAACTGGTGGAGCGAGGCTTGCCACGGCGTCCGCCAAGGAGGCTACACCGTGTATCCGCAGCCCATAGGCATGGCAGCCGCCTTCAATGCACAACTGGTCTATGATGTCTTCTCGCAGGTCAGCGACGAGGCTCGTGCCAACTGGAACCGCTCCGACCACGCCATCTTCAACGTGCCGCAGGGTGTAACCTACTATCCGGGCAATCCGGAACTCTCGTTCTGGTGTCCGAATGTGAATATCTTCCGCGACCCCCGCTGGGGACGGGGGCAGGAGACCTGCGGCGAGGATCCTTACCTGAATGCGGTGCTGGGCGTGCAGACCGTGTTGGGAATGCAGGGCAATAATGACCTTTATTTCAAAACGCACGCATGTGCGAAGCACTACGCTGTCCACAGCGGACCCGAGCCGCTGCGCCACTCCATGAACGTGAATCCCTCGAACCGCGACCTCTGGGAGACGTATCTGCCAGCCTTCAAAGCCCTGGTGAAGAAAGGAAACGTGCGTGAGGTGATGTGTGCCTACCAGCGTTTCGAAGGCAAGCCCTGCTGCACCAGCGACCGCCTGCTCATCGACATCCTGCGCAACAAATGGGGATACGACGGACTGGTGGTGACGGACTGCGACGCCATCAACAACTTCTTCAACCGAGGACAGCACGAAACGCACAACGACCCATTGTCGGCTTCCGTGGATGCGGTGCTCAACGGCACCGACCTGGAGTGCGGAAAGGTGTTCATGTCCCTGGCCGAAGGACTGAAGAAAGGGCTAATTCAGGAGAGCGACCTCGACGGACATCTCCGCAAGACCCTGATGGGCCGCTTCGAACTGGGTATGTTCGACCCCGCCGAAATGCTGCCCTGGGCAAAACTTGCACCGGAGGTCATCAGCAGCGAGGAGCACAACGAACTGGCAACGCAGGCTGCACGCGAATCGATGGTACTGCTGTACAACGGCCCCCTGAAGACTGATAACGGACGATGGGGAGAGAACGTGCTCCCACTGCCGAAGACGCTGAAGACGCTGGCCGTCGTTGGTCCAAATGCCGAGGACATAGACCTGCTAAACGGAAACTACGGCGGCACGCCCACCAAGGAGCACCAGCACTCGCTGCTCGAGGGGATTCGGCGCGCACTGCAGGGCACACAGATCATCTATCAGAAAGCCTGCGAACTGAACGATGAATACCAGACCATACATCACCTGCAGGACTTCAATGGCGGAAAGGGTGTGCTCGTGGAGTTCTTCAATAATAAGGAACTGGCCGGCGAGCCTGCCAAGAGCGAATTTTACAACGAACTGAACTTCTCGACTTTCGGTGCCTGGGGGTTCGCACAAGGGGTGAATCGCGACACCCTCTCAGTCCGCGTCAGTGGTCAGTACCGGTCGACCTTCACAGGCGAGATGAAATACACGCTCTCCACCGACAACGGCTACATCATCAAGGTGAACGGCGAAGTCATCGAAGAGGGCAAACCCAGTGGCCGCCGCGGCTTCCGCCGTCAGGTGGAGTACAAATCATTCCCCGTGGAAGATGGCAAGACGTACGATGTCATCATCGAGTACCGTCACGGCAACGGACAGTTCGCCATGCTGCGCGGTGATATCTGCGAACGCAAGCTGGCAGACTTCACAGACCTCGCCAACGAGGTGAAGCAAGCCGACGCCATCATCATCATCGGCGGCATCTCGGCACGCATGGAAGGCGAAGGCGGCGACAAGCAGGATATCGAGCTGCCGAAGGTGCAGCAGATGCTGCTCAGGTCCATGCACCAGACAGGACGTCCGGTGGTCTTCGTGAACTGCTCCGGCTCGGCCATTGCCTTCGGCAGCGTGGAAGGAGAGTACGACGCACTGCTTCAGGCTTGGTATCCCGGCCAGGGTGGTGCCCAGGCTTTGGCTGAGGTGCTATTCGGTGACTACAACCCTGGCGGCAAGCTTCCCGTCACATTCTACAGGTCGAACAACGACCTGCCAGATTTCCTTGACTACTCCATGGAAAACCGCACCTACCGCTACTTCACAGGCGAACCGCAATTTGCCTTCGGCTACGGGCTGTCCTACACGACCTTTGAGGTGGGCAAGGGCAAGTTGTCAGCCAAGTCGATGAAGAAAGACGGCAAGGTGACCCTGAATGTTCCCGTGAAGAATACTGGCCGAAGAGCGGGTACAGAGACCGTTCAAGTGTACATCAAGCGCCTCAATGATGCCGGTGCACCCATCAAAGGACTGAAAGGATTCCAGAAACTCACGCTGAAAGCTGGCGAGACCCGAACGGCCTCGATTACTCTGGACGGTGAGGCGTTTGAATACTACGACGAGATGATCGATGAACTGACCGTTCATCCAGGAAACTACAAAATCCTCTATGGAACCTCATCGCGCGACAAGGACTTGCAGGCACTGGACTTCGTAGTAGAATAACAGAATGGCAAATAAAGCATTGCCGGGGTGGAACAAGTGCTCCACCCCGGCAACGTATTAATGAGTTCCGAGAACCGGAAGTATCCTTATGAGTTGTATTCCTGCCAGGACTTGATCTTGATATCCTCGAGCTCCATGGAGGTGAAAGCCTGGATGAAGGCTTTGGCCAGACGGGTGTTGGTCATGAGGGGGATATTGTGGTCGATAGCAGCACGACGGATACGGTAGCCGTTGGTAAGTTCACGTTTGGAATGGTTCTTTGGCACGTTGACGATGAGGTCAAAGCGATGCTGGGCAATGAGATGGAGTACGTTGTCCTCATCCTCCTCGTCGGGCCAGCTGACGCTGCGGGCGAAGACGCCATTTTCATTGAGGAAGGCGGCTGTGCCTGCGGTGGCATAGACATCAAGTCCCTTGCGCACGAGCTGACGGGCGGGCTCAAGCAGGTCGAGTTTGCCTTTGGCACCGCCACTGCTGATGAGGACGGCTTTCTTGGGCAGACGATAGCCCGTGGAAATGAGCGCATTGAGCAAAGCTTCGTTGAGGTCATCGCCGAGGCAACCCACCTCACCGGTACTGCTCATATCGACACCCAGAACCGGGTCGGCATTCTGCAGGCGGGCGAAGCTGAACTGGCTGGCCTTGACGCCGATACGGTCGATGTCGAACTCGCTCTTCTCAGCGCGCTGGTAGGGGGCGTCGAGCATAATCTTCGTAGCGGTCTCAATGAAGTTGCGCTTCAGGATCTTCGAGACGAAGGGGAAGCTACGAGAGGCACGCAGGTTGCACTCGATGACCTTCACCTCGCGGTTCTTGGCCAAAAACTGAATATTGAAGGGTCCGCTGATATTGAGCTCGTCAGCTATCTTGCGGGCAATCTTCTTCATCTGACGGATAGTGCTGAAGTAAACATGCTGGGCGGGGAAGACCATGGTGGCATCACCGCTGTGGACACCGGCATATTCAATGTGCTCCGAAATGGCGTACTCGACGATTTCGCCCTTGTCGGCCACAGCGTCGAACTCGATTTCCTTAGTCTCTGTCATGAACTTGGATACCACTACAGGGAACTCCTTGGAGACCTCGGTGGCCATATTCAGGAAGCGCTCCAGTTCCTCGTCGTCGTAGCAGACATTCATGGCAGCGCCGGAGAGGACGTAGCTGGGACGCACGAGCACGGGGTAGCCGACTTCGCTGACGAACTCCTTGATGTCGTCAAGCGAGGTCAGGGCGCGCCATGCAGGCTGGTCCACACCGAGTTTGTCGAGCATGGCTGAGAACTTATCGCGATTCTCGGCGCGGTCGATATCCACGGGAGAGGTGCCCAGAACGGGAACAGCCTGGCGATGAAGTTTCATGGCGAGGTTGTTAGGAATCTGTCCACCGACGGAGACGATGACACCACGCGGCTGCTCGAGGTCTATGACGTCGAGCACACGCTCCAAGGTGAGTTCATCGAAGTAGAGGCGGTCGCACATATCGTAGTCCGTGGAAACAGTCTCGGGGTTGTAGTTAATCATGATGCTCTTGTAGCCCAGACGACGAGCCGTGTTGATGGCGTTGACGGAGCACCAGTCGAATTCCACCGAGGAACCGATACGATAGGCACCAGAACCAAGGACGACCACAGACTTGTCGTTGTGGTAATAGGGGATGTCGTGGGCGGGAGTGTATTCCCCTGCGGAAGAACCGCCAGGCACGCAGCCTGTGGTGAAGGCGTCCTGGAAGGCAGGGATGTGTGTGTAGGTGAAGTAGAGGTAGTTGGTGAGGTCGGGGTGCTCACTGGCTACGGTGGGTATGCGCTTCACGCTGGGAAGGATGCCGCGCTGTTTGCGATGGCGTCGTACCTCGAGGTTCTCCTTTTCGAGGCTTCCTCCCTCGGGTTTGAGGACGAAACGTGCAATCTGGAAGTCGCTGAATCCAGCCTGCTTGACCTCCAGCAGGAAGGCATCGGGCAGGTCTTCGAGCGTATTGTAGGATTCAAGCTGGTGCTTGAGATCCACGATGTGCTTCATTCGCGAGATGAACCATGGGTCGATCTTGGTCAGCTGCTCGATGCGTTCGACCGTGTAGCCCTGCTCCAGCGCTTCGGCAATGGCGAAGATACGGAGGTCTGTGGGATTCTCGAGGGCATCGTCGAGGTCATCGAAGTGTACGTGTTCGTTGCCAACGAATCCGTGCATTCCCTGACCTATCATTCGCAAGCCTTTCTGCAGCATTTCCTCGAACGAGCGGCCGATGGACATAATCTCGCCAACGGACTTCATCGAAGAGCCAATCTGGCGGCTGACGCCAGCGAACTTGGTGAGATCCCAACGCGGTATCTTGCAAATCATGTAGTCCAACGAAGGAGCTACGTATGCAGAGTTGGTTGTACCCATCTCGCCAATCTGGTCGAGGGTATAGCCCAGGGCTATCTTGGCGGCAACAAAGGCAAGGGGGTAGCCGGTGGCCTTGGAAGCCAGGGCGCTGGAGCGTGAGAGACGGGCGTTGATCTCGATGATGCGATAGTCGTTGGTCACTGCGTTGAAGGCGAACTGGATATTGCACTCGCCGACGATACCGAGGTGCTTCACACACTTGATCGTGATGTCCTGCAACATCTTCACCTGCTCCTCGGTGAGGGAACAGGTGGGAGCGACAACGATGCTCTCACCTGTGTGGATTCCCAGGGGATCAAAATTCTCCATGGAAGCCACAGTGAAACAGCGGTCGTTGGCGTCGCGGATGCACTCGAACTCGATTTCCTTCCATCCTTTGAGGCTCTCCTCAACAAGGATCTGCGGGGCAAAGGTGAAGGCCGACTCGGCCAGTTCCACGAACTTCTCCTCGTCCGGACAGATACCGCTGCCAAGTCCTCCGAGAGCGTAGGCAGACCGAATCATAATGGGGAACCCAATCTGTCTGGCAGCCTTCAGGGCGTCGTCCATGTTCTCTACGGCATGGCTGACGGGCACCTTGAGGTCCACCTCAGCCAGTTTCTTGACGAAGAGGTCTCGGTCCTCAGTGTTCATGATAGCTTCAACCGAAGTGCCGAGAACTTCCACGCCATACTCCTGCAGCGTTCCATTTAAATAGAGCTCCGTGCCGCAGTTCAGCGCGGTCTGTCCGCCGAAAGCTAACAAGATGCCGTCGGGTCGCTCTTTCTTGATGATTTCAGTTACAAAATAGGGCGTCACCGGTTGGAAATAAACTTTGTCGGCGATGCCCTCTGATGTTTGAATTGTGGCGATGTTGGGGTTGACGAGAACGCTCTGAATTCCTTCTTCACGCAGAGCCTTCAAGGCTTGGGAGCCCGAATAGTCGAACTCGCCCGCTTGCCCGATTTTCAAGGCACCACTGCCGAGCACCAGTACCTTCTTCAATGTCTTTTTCATGCTGCAAAAGTAATTAAAATGGGGGTCGTTGTTTATTTCGCTTGCAAAGATACATAAAAGTTGAAAGTTCCGTGTTGAAAGTTGAAAGTTTTTGTTCTCGTAGCTTTCTTTTCTTGATATATTTTGTCTTTAGTCCATCAAAATGTCACGAAAAGCAGTTCTTTTTTTATTTTTCACTTTCCTTTTTCACTTTTCAACAGCCAAATCCTTACCTTTGCAGTCTCAAAAACGAAGAATGCAATGATATACCCGCACACATACGAAGACAAAATAGGGATGGTTGAAATCCGCTCTCTTCTTCGCAGCCACTGCCTCAGCCCTCTTGGTCAGCAGCGCGAGGAGGAGATGTCATTCCTCACGGATGGCGCCCAACTGCGCGAAATGCACCAACAGGTGGGCGAATTCGTACGCCTCATGGCAGAGGAGGACAACTTCCCCGACCAGGGCTACTATGACCTGCGCCCCACCCTGCGCCGCATCCGCATCGAGGGAACTTACATCGAGGTGGAAGAGATGTTCTCCCTAAAAAGGTCGCTGGAAACAATCAGAACTATCACAGACTTCACCAAGAAGACAGAAGATACCGAGGCCACAAATTATCCAGCCCTCTCACGCATGATTCAGCAGCGACTCTGCCAGGATGAACAAGGTGAATCGGCGCCTTCGGGGCTCTCTGTGTCCTCCGTGATAAAATCCATTGATAGAATTCTCGACAAATTCGGCCACATGAAGGACTCGGCCTCGCCCGAGCTGGCACGCATACGTCGCGAACTGGCGAGCACTGAGGGGAGCATCAGCCGAATTCTCAATAATATATTAAGGAACGCGCAGGCGGAAGGAACAGTGGCACAGGATGTGGCTCCCACCGTGCGCGACGGCCGGTTGGTCATCCCCGTGGCACCAGCCCTGAAGCGCAAACTGAAAGGCATCGTTCACGACGAGAGCGCCACGGGACGAACGGTGTTCATCGAGCCGCAGGAAGTGGTGGAGGCAAACAACCGCATCCGCGAGCTGGAGGCCGATGAGCGGCGCGAGGTGATCCGTATCCTGCGCGAGTTCACCGACGAACTACGTCCTCTGGCCCCTGGACTGCTGATGAGCTACGAGATGCTGGCCGATGTGGAATTCGTCCGCGCCAAGGCCCATCTGGCTCTGCAGTTGGGAGCCTTCACCACTACGGAACCTCAGATTGCCGATGCGCCAATGATAGACTGGACGCTGGCCGTACACCCACTCCTGCAGCGCTCCCTGGCCAAGCATGGAAAGAAGGTAGTACCACTGGAAATAGAGTTGACACGACGCCAGCGTATATTGCTCATCTCGGGTCCCAATGCGGGAGGAAAGTCGGTGTGTCTGAAGACTGTGGGACTGCTGCAATATATGCTCCAGTGCGGTCTGCCCATCACTGTGGGCGAACGCTCCAGGCTGGGCATCTTCAAGAGCATCATGATTGACATCGGTGACGAGCAAAGCATTGAAGATGAACTTTCAACCTACAGCTCTCACCTCTTGAATATGAAGCAAATGATGCGTGCAGCAGACCCTGCCACCCTGCTACTCATCGATGAATTTGGCGGCGGCACAGAGCCTCAAATTGGCGGTGCCATTGCCGAGGCTGTGCTGAAGCGGTTCGTGCAGCGAGGAGCCTTCGGAATCATCACTACACACTACCAGAACCTGAAGCACTTCGCCGACGAGACGGACGGCGTGGTCAACGGAGCCATGCTCTACGACCGCCACCTGATGCAGGCGCTGTTCCAATTGCAAATTGGGCAGCCGGGCAGCAGTTTCGCCGTGGAGATTGCCCGCAAGATTGGGCTGCCGGAAGAGGTCATCAGCGATGCCTCCGACATCGTCGGACGCGACTACATCAATGCAGACAAATGGCTACAGGACATCGTGCGTGACAAACGCTACTGGGAGCAGAAACGCCAGAATATCCACAGCCGGGAGAAACAGATGGAAGAGACCATCAGCAAGTACGAGGAAGAGGTGGCCGAACTACAGCGCCAGCGCAAAGAGATCATTCGCCGCGCAAAGGAGGAGGCCGAGCAGCTGGTGCAGGAAGCCAATGCACGAATTGAACGCACCATCCGCGAAATCCGCGAGGCGCAAGCAGAGAAGGAAGCTACACGCCGTGCCCGCCAGCAACTCGACACGTTCCGCATACAGGAGGTAGAAAGCCAGCAGGGAGAACACGACGAGGAAATCGAGCGCAAGATGGAGAAGATCAGGAGGAGACAGGAAAGGAAGAAGAACAGACCGACCCCCGCCCCCTCCCATCAGGGAGGAGATGCCTCCGGCTTCACAAACTCACAGACAACGCAGCCCCTCTCCTCCCTAACGGGAGGGGTAGAGGGTGGATCATTTGTCCGAATCAAGGGGCAGACCTCCGTAGGACGCCTGCTCAGCATTGACGGCAAGACGGCCACCGTGATTTTCGGGCAGATGCGCACACAGGTTAAAATAGACCGTCTCGTGCCAGCGCGCGAACCTAAGAAAGAAGAAACACACGCGAGCGCGAGCTTCCTCAGCCGCGAGACACAGAATGCGATGCGTGAGAAGCAGCTACATTTCCAGCAGGATATCGACGTTCGTGGAATGCGTGGCGACGAGGCCTTGAATGCTGTGCAGCATTTCATCGACGACGCCACACAAGTGGGCATGGCACGCGTGCGTATTCTCCACGGCACCGGTACAGGCATCCTGCGACAACTTATCCGCCAATACCTACGCACAGTGCCCTCGGTCACAGACGCGAGAGATGAACACGTGCAATTCGGAGGTGCAGGAATCACCGTGGTGGATCTGGTATGATTTGTTAAAGAAAGCTAATTATCGGGGCGGAATGTAATATTTCGGCCCCGATACGTGTATATGGAAGTAGAAAGCAATCGAAAGACCACGTGAGTTCAAACAGTGGAAACGCCCTACAGCTCGGTGCCGACCAGCGCCTCATAGCCGAGAAACTCCGATGCGGAGAGGTTGCTGCCCAGAAGCAATTCCTGAGGCAGTATGCACCGGGTGTCTTTCAACTTGTGGTCCGCATCGTGGACAATCAGCAGGACGCAGAGGAACTGACACAGGACACCTTGCTGCGAGCAATCCGAAGTATAGATCGCTACGACTCTGCCCAAGCCACACTCGCCACCTGGGTGCAACGCATCGCCTACCGGTTGGCTATCAACCACCTCCGCGACCATCGCCGTACCGCCATCTACCTCGAAGAGTTACCCGAAAGCACCATACCTTCAGACTCAGAACTCAGCGCTTTCTTTGGCGAAGACACCAACTACCGAGTGGAACAACTGCTCCAAGCACTGGACCACCTACCGCCCGACGAACAGACGCTGGTGCACCTCTTCTACTACGACGACTTGCCCTTGCACGACATCGCATACATTATCGAGGCACCACCTGGCACCATCGCCACACGCCTCCACCGAATCCGACAAAAACTCTATCACCTCATCCAAAAGAATCCACAACTATGAAACCCCAAGAGCACAGATCTCCCGAAAGCTGGCGCCACGAAGACGCCGCCCTACGGCGTGCCCTGCAGCTGCGGAACGAAGCACTTCCACAGCTGCCCGAGGGGTTCGCCGAAAAGATGCAGGAGCAGCTGGACATGCAGCCTGCTGCAAATGCCGACACATCAGGCTCCACGCGCTCACGCAGCCTGCAGCCCTGGCTCATGAGAGCGGCTGCAGTGGTCATCGCAGCCTTATTCATCAGCCTCCCCAGCCTCATCCATGAGCACCCGAAGCATGAAGAGGTAGCCCAGACACCCGAATCCCCTCTGGATGCTACACACTCAGAGAGTTTCCTGAATCCCCAAACTTCAGAGAACCAGGAGATTGCCCAAACTTCAGGGAGCCCCCTAATTGCCCAAGCACCCAAGCACCAATCTTCAAACATCAGGACTCCACAATCGGAAGCCGCTGCAGCCCTGACGTCAGAATCCACCTCAGCCACACTATCAGAAGCCACCGCTGTTCAAACTTCAGAAGTCACCGCTGACCAAACTTCAGAAGCCATCACTGTCCAAACTTCAGAAGCCACCGCTGACCAAACTTCAGAAGCCATCGCTGTCCAAACTTCAGAAGCCACCGCAGCCACGCTATCAGAAGACGCCCCTCTGGCAGAATCCACCCCCATCCCTGTGGTCGGCGGTTTGTCCGCCGACACCCCCTCCCTCGCCGCCTCCTCACCTCTGAATCTCCACATAACCCTCACCTTCTCCCCCACTGCCACTGGCACCGACCTCGCCCTCAACGAGACATATAGGTACCCTTCCTACGAAAATCTCGCCCCAACACCGAGCGCAACCTATAGTGACAACACCGTGACCTACGACAACAAATACTACATCCCCGCAGGCAACGGTTACACCTACGCCGAACTATCTTCCACCAGCAGCAACGACCATTCCGGCAGCACTCGCTCTGCCCCACTCCGCCGCGTCGAAACAGCACAAGCCCTCAACAAGAGCAAGCACAACCTGCCCTTCACAGCCTCGCTGATGGTCAACATTCCACTCACTGAACGACTTGCCCTCGAAACCGGACTGAGCTACTCACTCCTACGCTCCACCTTCGACCACGGCAACGTCACCTTCTATCAGCATACCCAGCAAACCCTACACTACCTCGGACTACCCATGCACCTACACTATAGCTTCATCTGTCGTAACCGCTGGCGCCTCTACGGACTGGCTGGCCTGCAAGTGGACTTCCCCATCAGCGCCAAAGCAGAAATCACCCAGCAGGCGCCTTACGGCAGCAGTTCCCCCACCATCAACCACCTTTCTGCTCCGGTGCAGTTCGCTCCCGTCTTAGGACTGGGCGCACAGCTGAACCTCAGCCAGCACGCAGCCCTCTTCGTACAACCGTCCCTGCAATGGTATATCCCGACGGGCAGTGCCATCAAAACCTACCGCAGTGAACACCCACTGACCTTCGCAATCCCCTTCGGATTCCGTTGGACGATCTAAAAGATAAGAGAATAGCAAAATATAGAACATCATGAAACAGTTTTCCACAAAAATCTGTCCGCTGCTATGCGGCATGGCCCTACTCACAGCCACCAGTTGCAGCATCGAGAAAGAGGAACCCGAGCCGACAACTAATTCCGATGCGGCTCCTATCACCGCAGAATACGCCCCTCTGGTCCTCAGTATTCTAGTCCTTTCACCACTAGGCCATAGTATTTTGCCCTACACCAACCTCATCAATACCTACGCCGAATTTCGCGGTCAACGCTACTATTGCAATGTCCGCCCAGAATCTTCGCGTTCGTATCTTCCAGACTTCTACGGTTTGAAAAAGCAGAACGACTTCTTGCTCTTTGGAGAGTTGGATGGTGCTACAGAATTCAAGAACGAGCAAGTCGTGATTCACTGGGGAAACGATGTCATCAAGAACGACACCATCATCTTCAGCCACACACTCAGCAGTGAGGGAGCCGTGAACGACTTTTGGATTAATGGAATCCCAGTCAGGCATATTGGTCCGGGAGTAGCCGTACTAGCAGGTAACGGAACTAGTTCGCAATGGGCTGCAAACGTAATGGTTGTTTATAAAGACCTCGCCTCCCTGAACAACGCCAACCTGACGTACACAAATCCCATCTCTCTAACGGATGAATTAAAACAGTGCAGCTTCCTTAACAATTATTTTCAAATAAACCTTTTGCACGCCATGCTTTCCTCGGAAACCAAGAGCATCGTAACTTCACCACTCAGCGTTGCTTACTTGCTCGCAATGATTGCCTGTGGATGTGGTACCGATAGGAACAGCCCTGTGCAACCGGCTGAGGAGATACTTATTGCATTGGAAGGAAATTGGCATCCAACCTCTTATTCCTCCCTCAATGGACTGCAATTCAGGGAAACTCCCATGAATAAACTCCTGGAGACCGTTATTGAACAAGCAAACAATTGTGACCACAGGGTGGATTTCTCCATCGCCAACGCCTTCTTCTCACGGAAGGGTTTTGATCTTTACAGCGGATACGTGAATTACATTGCCGAAGCCTACCATGCGGACTATGGCATGTTGGATTTCACTTCGCCTTCTGCACTGGAAACCATCAATGCCTGGAGCAACCAGAAGACCAAAGGATTAGTCCCAAAGATTCTGGACGAAGTGAGTCCCCTGGCGGTAGCTTACCTGCTGAATTCCATTTACTTCCGAGCACCATGGGCACTACCATTTAATAAGGACAATACAAAACCGGGAAACTTCACTTGCGCAGAAGGCACCCAAACCCAAGTTCAAATGATGCACCAAGAAAACGCACTGTTGTACTTATCAGACAACCGCAAGGAGTTGGTGCAACTTCCATTAGCCAACGGCGCTTTTAATATGACAATTGTACTCCCCAAGGAAGAATGGTCAGTAGAACAACTTATTAAGGATGGTATAGGAACGGATCTCGTTCACAGACTCCATAACTTTGACACAAACCAGCAACGAGTCCCTGTTGATTTGTACCTACCACGTTTCAGCATCGAGACAACAAACGACCAACTGATAGAACAACTTCAGAGCCTCGGCATTAAGAGTATCTTCGACCCCGAGAAAGCCCACCTCACAGAAATCTCGCCTGAAAAACTTTATGTTTCAAATATGATTCAGAAAGCCCGCATCAAGGTGGACGAAGAAGGCTGTGAGGCCGCTGCGACAAGCAAAGCTGAATTTATAGTTACAGATTTGGGAAATGACCCTGACCCTGTTTCTCCCATCGTCTTCCGAGCCGACCACCCCTTCCTCTACTTCATTACCGAACGTTCCTCGGGCCTGATTTTCTTTGCCGGAGCCTACTGCGGCGACTGAACAAGCAACTCGATTCACTAATCATTCACACAGCACCTTTTTCTTCGAATACTCTCACCCGGGTGTCGTCGCGTTGGTCGCGGCGACACCCATTTCTTTCATCCTCCCATGGAAGACCTCACCGCTGGCCTCAGCCTTGGCTGCCGACCTCCTTCACTGCTGTGCACAACCGCTCCATCGCCTGCTGTAGCATCACACGCGGACTGCCAATGTTCAGGCGCATGAAGCCACGTCCTTCCAGCCCAAACATTGCCCCTTCGTTCAGCGCAAGCCGGGCACCGTTCACGAAGAGGTCGACGAGTGCCTCGTGGCTGATTCCAAGGCCACGACAATCCAGCCAGATGAGGAAGGAGGCCTGGGGGCGAAGGGGATGAATCATCGGTAGGTGCCTGCGACAATACTCCTCCACAAAACGGACGTTATCCTCAAGGTAACCGATGAGCTGCCTGCGCCACACCTCGCCTTCTTCGCTGAAGGCAGCTATCGTGGCTATAGGCGCAAAGAGCGTAGGGTCGGCAAACTCGCTGGCGTTCATCCAACTGAAGAAACGCTCGCGCAGCTGAGGATTGGGCACCACCGCATAGGAACTCACCACACCCGCGATGTTGAACGTCTTGGAGGGAGCGCTGAACGTGATGCTGCACTGGGCAGCAGCCTCTGAGACTGAGGCGAAGGGGATATGATGATGACCGAAGAGCGCCATATCGCAGTGTATCTCATCGCTGATGACCAGCACATCGTTGGCAGCACAGATGTCTGCCACGTGGCGCAGCGTCTGGGCATCCCACGTCAGCCCTGCTGGATTATGAGGGTTGGCGAGGATGAGCAGACGATTACGCGGGTCGCGTGCAAGTGCTTCCAATCCCTCGAAATCCATTGCATAGCCACTCAGCTGCCCCTCATCGTCATGTTGCTCAATGAGCGGGTTCATCACGACCTCGCGTCCATTGTCCTGCGGCACGAGGCGAAAGGGATGGTAGACTGGTGGTTGGATGATGACGCGCTCGTCGTGGCCGACAAACGCATGAACAACCATACCAATACCTTTCACGATTCCTGGGATGAAAGCCAGCCAATCACGTTTCACATGCCAGCCATGACGATCCAGCAACCATCGGCAGATGCAGCTCCACAGTTCCTCTGGCACCACGGTATAACCCAGTATGGGATGATCCAGCCGGCGCCGCAGTGCCTCGATGATGAAAGGTGGTGTGGCAAACTCCATATCTGCCACCCACAAGGGCAGCAAGTCATCACGCCCGAAAAACTCCTTCAGTTTGCTATGTTTCACGTCACCACTGCCCGTTCGGTCGATGGTGCGGTCGAAGTCGTAAGTCATGCTTAGATTCTAAAGTTGAAAGTTTAGTGGTTGATGTTCAATGAGGATAGCAACAGGGCAGCCCGTTTCCTTGTCTCCTCGTCAGCCAATAACAGCTCCGAGAGATTGGAGGCAAAGCGTTGCAGCAACGGCTGTGGTTCCTCTGGAGTCTCAGCAACCTCATTATCCTCATGAGCCTCATCTGTTCCATTGTCCTCTTGAGCCCTATTAGCAGCTTTGCTACCATCCCCCTCATCGAAAGAGAGTAGCTTCTGCACAGGTTCTCGTCGCACAGGCTTTTCCTCATCAGCTTGCGAGATAGCTTCTGCTGTGGCCGTCTCGCTTTCTTCCATATAATTGCTGAGTCCGCTGAGCAAACCTTCGAAATGGTCGTCGCCAAGGAAGACGGCATCGGCACCACCATCCAGGACACCCTCGAAGAGCGAAGCCTTGAAGCGCAGTTTCGAGAGCATATCCTCCTCTATGGTACCGGCAGAAATGAGGTTGATGACCTCCACTCCGTTCTGTTGGCCGATACGGTGGACACGACCGATGCGCTGCTCCAGCACTGCTGGATTCCAAGGGACATCGAGGTTGATAACCACGCTGGCCACCTGCAGGTTCAGTCCCACACTGCCTGCATCAGTACTCAGAAACACACGCGCTGTGGGCGAAGAGCAGAACATGTCCACCCGTTCCTTGCGCTCGCGGGGAGGCACATTGCCGTGCAAGTAGGCGTACTCCACCCCGTTATGATCCAGTTCCTGAGCCACCAGACGCGTCATTCGTTCCCACTGGCTGAAGATGACCACTTTCTGGGTGCTGGAGCCCAAGAGCACCCCCGCCTCGTCGAGGATATTCATCACCTCCTCCACCTTCGTGTCTGCACGGCTGCGTTCATCTAGAACAAAGAGGCTGTCGCAGGTCATACGCATCTGAGAAAGTGTCAGTAACAATTGCTTGCGATCCATCTCGGAGAGGAAATGCATTCGATGCCACTTGGCCACGAGACGAGCTGCCTGCTGTTTAAGTTCGTTGTGGGCATCCAGCTGCTCCTGAGTCATCGGAACATATAGGTTCTTATCAATTCTCGCAGGCAACTGCAATGCCACGTCTTGCTTGCTGCGGCGGATGAGCACACGCCGAATACGCTTGCTCACCTCCTGCAAGTTCCGATAGCCCACGGTGCGCCCCGTCTCGTCCGTCACAAGATAGCGGTCGCGGAATTGATAGTAAGGTGATAACAGGAACTGATCTACCAGTTCCACAATGCTATAGAGTTCCTCCAGACGATTCTCCAACGGAGTGCCAGAGAGAACAAGGGCATAGTTAGAGCGAATGCGGCGCACAGCCTTGGCAATCTGTGTGTTCCAATTCTTCAATCGTTGCACCTCGTCCATGATAACCATATCGGTCTGCAGCGAATTCATCTCCTTCAAGTCCTGAGCGATGCTGTTGTAGGATGCTATCTTGTATGGGGCAGGGGTGGTCAGCAGCTGGCGACGCTGCTCGGGAGTGCCGTCGACCAGCAGCACCTCATTGCCCGTGAAGCGTTCTATTTCACGCTTCCACTGGAATTTCAGTGTGGTCGGACACAGCACCAGCACCTGTTCTGCAAAGCGTTCGCGGCGCAGCAACTCAGCTGTGGCTATGGCTTGAACGGTCTTGCCCAGACCCATTTCATCGGCTATTATAGCACGCCCGGCTTTGGCTGCAAAGCGCACACCTTCCTTCTGGTAGTCATAAAGCCGCGTCTGCAACAGACTGTCTAGCGCAGCATCATCGTATTTTGTGCTGACGACCTTGCGGCGCCGGATGGCCTCTCGCTCGGCAAGCACGTAGTCTTCCGCATCTGCGTAGTATTTGAAGGTCGGATCCAAAGCCCGAGCCTCCCGTACGAAGGTGTCGAAAGCTTCATACACATTAGGCTGCAGCTCATCGAAGTCATTGAAATACTGGCGGATGAGTTTGCGGAAAGCCTCAGAGGCCGACGAACCCACACGAATCTTCACCCGACGGTCGTTGCCGCGGTAGCTCAAGTAAACGCTGGTATAGGCAGGAAGGTCGCGGTGGATGCGCTTGTGGTGCTCGGCAATCCACTGCCGCGCAGCCTCCACATGCTTGCATGTTCCGAGCTGCGAGGTCTTGAAATCCATGCAGTCGCAGTAGTTCCACGGCGATTTGGGGCCTCGGAACACCACCTTATAAGTGTTACCCGAAGATGGGCTGAC
>CACXXT010000039.1:24831-39763 GCA_902771725.1 uncultured Bacteroidales bacterium | reverse complement strand
AGGTGTTGTATATGCACGTCCGTAGTGTGCTGCGAGGGTACGAGTTACCCTCACGCACACTTTACGGGTGTACTATATACTCCAAAGTGGATGTTAACTCTGATTGTTCATTGGCATGGCTGTGGTAAGCCACGGATAGCGAACAATAGAGTTCGGCATCCACTTTTTTTATGTTGATAGTGATAATCTATAAACGAATTAAAAACAACAAAAAGAAAAGATTACAGAGTTTGATTTCATCCTAGATTTGACTGATTAACCAGAATTAGGACCTCAGGAAACACATCAGTCGGACAAGCAATTGGATGTTTACGCTCATTGGGGCGTGGACATATAGATTGTTGTCTGATGTGGGCTGTCCTAAGCCTTGGTTAAACACAACTCAACCACGCCCCCTTTTCAAAATAACGAAAGGAGGGCTTTTTTGTGGCAAAGAAGAAAAGTGTAGTAAAGCACAAATTACCGAAGCATGATGTTATAAGAGTTTTTGAAGGCTTTGCTGGATATGGTGGGGCTTCATTTGGGTTAAGACGTTCTGGCTTGAATTATGAAGTCATCGGAATGTCAGAGTTTAATCCTTTTGCTAGCAAGTTGCTTGAAGCGAATTTTCCTAATATAAAAAACTGGGGAGATATAACCAAAATTAATCCTGAGGAGCTTCCTGATTTTGATATGTTTACAGGTGGATTTCCATGTCAACCCTTTTCTTCGGCAGGAATGCAGATGGGAGAAGAAGACCGATATGGTCGAGGTACACTTTTCTACGAGATAATGAGAATATTGAAAGTAAAGAAGCCTAGCTTTTTGCTGTTAGAGAATGTAAAAGGCTTCACTGCAAAAAAGTTTGAGCCAACAAGAAATCGAATTAAAGAGATTTTGCGCGAATTAGGTTATGGTGAACTTCAATATGCTATACTAAACTCATGTGATTATGGTATACCACAGAATCGGGAAAGACTCTGGATGTTTGCAATGAAGGGGGGAGTTCCACAAGATTTTAATATGGTTCCTCCTAAAATCAAACTAACAAAAAGGTTTGGAGATTTTTTGGATGCTCATGCTCCTGCTTATCTTTATCTCTCTCAAGCACAAATAGCTCATCTCAAAGAGAAACACCACATAGACTCTTTCGTGGTTGAGGAGCCTCTATGTTTCGACGTTTACAACAAAAAAATAAAGACCAATGCATTAAGTATTACAATAACTCAGCCAGAACACAATAGCTTACGTGTAATAGAAGTACCAAAAGAAGATGGCCTGGAGATTGTAAGAAAGATGTCTGTTGATGAACAATTCAGATTTATGGGATTTGAAGATGGAGAACTGAATTATGCAGGACAATCATATTCTCAGCTTTCTACAAGAGCAGGTAATGGTTGGGATGTCAATTTGGTAGGGATATTATTAAATCATATTTTTAGTCAGATATTATGAACATAGATTTAGGCTCTTTTGCATTTGGCTCTTACCTACAATCCGGTGCAGGAACCCCTTCATGGGGAACAGCGTTAGGGCAGTCAAAACCAGATTATAAATTTACATACCCGGGGGCAGAAACTATATTAATTGGCATGATATATTGTTCGGTTCCTTTGGAAACGGTTAGTTTACCTTTAGGAAAAGGTGGACGAATTTATCAAGCATCAGAATTGGAAGAATGTCAATTGGCTGCACTCTTCCGAAAGGTCTATATCAACGGAATAAGGATTAATTATCCTTTTGTTATGGTTCTTGTAAAGGAAAATTCTGATAGTCATTCTGGTCGGAAGAGCATCAAGTATTCAGATAAGAATTTGTATAAGTATAGTCATGAACAGTTTTCTAATCAAATATTTATAAACCAGGCACGAGCTTCATTAGGACTGTCAAAGGATGCTTGCTGGTTCATTTACAATTTTGAGATTTATAATCAAGATGAGTTGCATATGTCTGCAGTTATTGTAGACGAAGGGAAATCTGTTACCTATAATAATTCTTCTGAAAGGCGAAATGAATGGATTAAATTAATACCATCTGAGGATAAAATCAATCTCAAACAAAACTCATACCAAGAGATAAACCAAGAGATTATTTCTATCCCCTACCGCCCCTACATCACCGCCATCAAATCCAAGCCATTCCTTCTTCTTGCAGGCATCTCCGGCACAGGCAAATCGCGCATTGTTCGAGAGTTGGCACGAGCTTGCTGGGATTATGAGTCTGAAGAGTACGAGGCACAGAAGCCGAGGAACTTCGAGATGGTGCAGGTAAAACCGAACTGGCATGATTCGAGCGAGCTGATAGGTTATGTGAGCCGCGTAAGTGGAAATCCTGTGTTTGTGGCAGGTGACTTCCTGAAGTTCGTGGCTAAGGCTTGGGAGAATCCTGAAGTGCCATACTTCCTTTGCCTGGACGAAATGAACTTGGCTCCCGTGGAGCAATATTTCGCAGAGTATCTGAGCGTAGTGGAAAGCAGGAAGGCTGATGCTGAGGGGAATATCACGACAGATCCGATTCTGAAGAAGAGCAAGGAGGACTGGTATCGCGTGCTGACGGGAGAACTGACAGACGATGACGATGTACGAAACCGTTTTCTCGAAGATGGCATCTGTCTGCCTCAAAACCTTATCGTAGTTGGTACCGTAAATATGGACGAAACGACGTTCTCGTTCTCCCGCAAGGTGCTGGACAGAGCTATGACGATAGAGATGAACGAGGTGGATTTGGAGGGCGGCCTTGATTCCCGACACGAAATGATTGGGAAGCTCGGAAAGGCCGAGCTGATAGGCACCGCCGTTGAGGGAGTGGATGTATATGCTGCCTATAAGGATGTTTGCGATACGGCAATAGCCTACTTGAAGAAAGTCAATGATCAGCTGGAGGGCACTCCGTTCAAGATTGCCTATAGAACGAGGAACGAAGTGCTGCTGTATGTGGTCAATAATCTGCCATACAACAAGATAGAAGGAGACGAGGAGTCTACTTATAAAGAAGAGTTTGTCGTAGCTCGTGCCTTGGATGAAATCACCAATATGAAGATATTGTCGCGCATAGAGGGTGATGAGTCCAAGGTGAGCAAAGACTTCCTGAATAGTCTTAAAGATGCCATTCACGATGGGCTGGAAGAGGTCTTTGAAGACATCTTTGATGAGGAAGACGAAGATGTCTACAAATCGGTCTCTCTTGCTAAGTTGGACGAAATGATGAAGCGCCTGGATTCGGGCTACACCAGTTTCTGGAGCTAAATGATTATGGATCTGCTGACGATACACCACGAGGACTTCACGATGTATGTGCAGTGCTCGAAGTATGAAGCCATTTGGAACAAGGCTGTAAGGAATGTGGGCAGCGAGAACCTGCTTACGACCTACACTTGGACAGATGGAGTAACGTCAGCAACGCTTGGCGATGAGCCTCTTGAGAATGGTTGTCAGGCGAGGGCGGTGTTCTTCGACAACGCGGAATATCCCGTCTGGGTGGACTTTGGCACGCATGTGAGCAAGGCACAGTTCGGCTCTGCAATTCAGGCGGACAACGACCGTTTCAGTTTCCGAGGTCATACGTTGGCTGGTTTCATCAACTACGGAAACGAGATAGGGCGGAGCGAGCTACAACTGGTATATAATATAGGTAGGGAACAACGGCACTTCAAGTTGGGTTACGAAGTGCTGAGCACGAAGCTGAACTACCACGAGCACTGGAAGAAGATTGTTGAGGACATTGAGGCGGAGTACCGGATGCTGTCGCTCGACTATATGAAACGGACGTTTCATGGCTTCTCGCCTGATGCTAAGGGGGATACGCCGGAACTGATTTGGTGGAGCATCTTTGCAGGCGAGCAGGAGAAGTTTATCAAGGCTTGTCGGAATATCATAGAGCGACCGCGTCATAAGCTGAGAGGACATGAAATGTACTTGAGAGCCGATAAGCTGAAGCGAGTGCCTGTCTGCATTGAGAATGAACTGGCAGAACACCGGCGAGAACAGGCTCACCTGTATCGGGTGGAAGAACATCTGCAATCGAACGACACACAGGAGAACCGCTTCCTGAAATATGCGCTGAACCAGATTTCCGGCAAATATGAGAAACTGAAGCGGAGAATAGAATCCATTCAGAATACATCCGCCGTGATGAAACAGGAGATGGAGGTGGTGGAGAAAACGCTAACCCACCTGAAGCGACATCCATTCTTCAGAACCGTGGGTCGGTTCAAGGGGTTGAACCAGGAAAGCCTGGTGCTGCAAAGAGCCACAGGCTATAGTCAGATTTATCGGACCTGGCAGTTGCTGAGGCGTGCCTATTCTTTGTACGACGGTATGTACAGACTGCAGACGAAGGATATTGCTACGCTCTACGAGATATGGTGCTTCATCGAGGTGAGCCATATCGTCAGAGAACAGCTGGGCACGGATGTGGATGTTGACCATCGCAATCGCATGGAAATGAGCGGAGTGTTCACTTGGGAACTGGGCAAGGGTGAGCACTCGCGAATACTGTTCCGGAAGGATGGGGTAGAACTGGCAGAACTAGTATATAATCCCAAGCATACCGATACCGAGAACGAAGATATGGGCTTGACGAACGTGGAGAGCAGAACCGTTCCACAGAAGCCTGATATTGTGCTGCAACTGACGAAGAACGATCTCCTGAAGGGGATGAAGATGACCTATCTGTTTGATGCCAAATACCGCATCAGCGACAGAACCAGCGAGGGGGTGGATACGCCACCGGACGATGCTATCAACCAGATGCACCGCTATCGCGATGCTATCTACTACAGGGAACATTCTTCCAAGGAGTTGAAGAAAGAGGTCATTGGCGGTTACATCCTGTTTCCCGGTGATGGGCAAAGGGCGGAGATTGAGGTGTCGAAGTTCTATAAAGCCATCAGCGAGGTGAATATTGGTGCTTTTCCACTTCGGCCTAAAGACGAGGAAAACCGGAAGTTGCTGGAGCAGTTTATTCAGGGCCTGATAGGCAGGGCTTCTGCAGACATCCTTGATGACAGTATTCCTCAGAAGGGGCTCTACTATACACAAGAGGAGCCGAAGGATGCCGTGTACATGATTTTGGCCATCGACGGAAAGGTGAACGAAGGCTTTGAGTCGATTATTAATGGACTTGCCTCGTCAATCATTATGGGTAGGAAAGGAATGGAAGAAACCGAAGATATTCAAGCTGTTCGCTACATAGCCCCCTTTAAACCAGGAGGTTATATTCAGGGTTATTATAAAGTCGTCCGGGCCAGCCTAAAACATGTCAGCGATGCTGATTATCCTATCCGAATTTTATTTGATGTGGCAGACTGGACTCCACTGGAGCATCCCGCAAGATTCGGAGTGCCAAAGCCTGCTTTCCGAGGCTTCTGCAAGACGCGCGATGAGTTCTTCAGATATTGCAAGGAACAGGCGGTTCATTTTTAGCCCCTCGAATTCGAGGGGGATAATCTGCTCTTGCCTTCTTGCGTGAGGTCTTCGTGAGGTGTTGTGAGGTGTTCGTGAGGTGTTGTTTTTCTGTATGGCTTTGATAATCATCGGATTGAGGTCGAAAAGCGTGAGGTGTTGGGTGAACTTCAAGAATTAGCTATTCGAATACCATTTGACAAGCGATGAAAGTGCAAGTTCGTAGTGGGAAAGTGAGCTAATAAAGTCTGTGATTTAAGAATCACGGGTGGAAAAATACAAAAAAGTCAGTAAATTCTATGCTATTTCGCAAAAAAACTAATCGAAATCTTGCATAATAAAGGAAAAAGCATTATGTTTGCACCCGAAATGAAGAAGATTCTCGGATAAGATAGTCCGAATCAAACGATAACAGAACCCGTCGGCATCCCGTAGATCTGCTGGCGGGTCACCTTTTTATATAGACAGCAATGAGCAATCAGAAACCACGCACAATAGAAGAGCAAATCAAGTTGCTCCGTTCAAGAGGGATGCAGTTTAGCAGTGAGGAATATGCGAAGGAATGCCTGTCGCATATCAGTTATTTCCGTCTGAAAAACTATTGGACAGATATGATTGATGAAGAAACGGAACATGACTTCCGTGTAGATGCTTCTTTTGATGACGTGATAGCCCGATACAACTTTGACCGCAGCCTCCGTCTGATTCTCTTTGATGCCATTGAAATTATTGAGGTAGCACTGAGGGCAAAGATTATCAACCATCTGTCACAGGCAAGGGATAGTGGGCTTTGGTATCTGGATGAATCTCTCTTTGAAAAGATGGAGTTCTACGAGGACTTTGTTCTTGACCTCAAGTATGAGTTTGAGCGTAGTACAGAGCCCTTTGCCAAAGAATACCTTGCCAATCACACCAATTGGGATCGTGAATCAATGGAAGGAGATAATCCTGATGCATGGATGATTCTTGAGGTTGCCACATTCGGCACACTTTCAAAGATGTACAAGAACCTGAAGAGCCAGTTACCCCAACGAGCAATCATTGCTAACGAGTTTGGGCTATATTCTGCAAAGGAACTATCAAGCTGGTTAGAGGCAATATCCGTTCTACGCAACATCATTGCCCATCATTCACGTCTTTGGAACAGGAGCCTTGCCAAGCAGCCTATGAACATCAAAGGGCATCGTAATAAATGGTTGAACACTCCATTTACAGACAATCAGAAAAAGAAACCTTATGGAGTTATCATGGCTATGCTCTATCTTTGCAATGCCGTATATTCTGAGAACCAAATCAAGGCAAAGATTCTTTCCTTGCTGAATAATAGCAAGGATATTCCTTATGACAAATTAGGCTTCACAGGTAACTGGCGAAACGAACCAATATGGAAGTAAGGTAATCGTTAAATACATTTAATTCGTCATTCCCAATTCTATAAATATGAGGCGGTTTGCATGATTGTCATGACTTAGCGCATATCTTTGCAACGAGATTCTAAAATTCAAATACGATGTCACTGAAAGCAAGATTCCATTGGATTCAGCCTCAACAGGCTATGAAGGCTCCCACGTTGTCATTACTCATTGAATGTGACAACTGGCTGCAAAGTGAGATATTCAGCCTCCAGCTCTACTGCTCGCAGGGGGATACCATTTGGCATTACCAGAACCTGAAGCTCAATGCAGGTCAGTCGCTGGACGTGAATGGCGACACCCTGGGTTGGGAGTGGGGAAAGGGCGACATAGCAACCATCCTGGATCAGAAGGGAAAGGTCCTTGGGGAGTGGGAAGTGAAATGGGCCAAAGAGCGGCGTTGCCCCTCGTGCCACGACACTCATAAATGTCCTCACTGCGGAGGCATGGGTACCGTGGCTTCGGCATTTCAACCAGGAACGCCGGCGAGTCGGCAATTCACGGTCTTCAACCCCTCGCGTGCCTTCCGCCGGGCTTGTGGCTACTGCTATGGTACGGGTCTGTGTATGGAATGCTACCTGCCGCCAGCCAACCGAAAGGGTCAGCCTAAGAACCTCCGTCCTACCTACCATGGTCCTCGCAGCCTGATGGGTCGCGATCCCAACCGTCCACTGATTCCCTATTCAGAACCCAACCTCGATTTCCAGTTAGAACGGATGAAAGAATGGGACGCCCGTGTCGCAGGTCTGAAAGTAGACCGCGATACTGCTGTCATTTCCGGCTTCTCTGATTCCGTTATCCGTGACCGTCAGGGGCTCGTCAATCGTGCGGAGGACATCCGGCGGGGGATATATTGATTAGGTTAATGAGATTAAATGGAAGTACTATGAGTGCAGGAAGGTTGATGAATGCCCATGGAGGCCGGCTGGGAATGTGGGTGGTGGCAGTCGTGGCTGCTGTGGTGACGTGGAGTGGGTGTGCTACTTCGCAGGAACGGGCAGCGCGACAGGCGCAGCTGCAGTCGGCGGTGAACGAGATGATGGGAGGCCGGCACTGGCGAATCCGCATCTCGACGATGCACTCTGCGCGCTATGGCACGCGGAGGATGTCGGACGGCTACTGCCTGGAGGTGAAGGGGGACACGCTGGTGAGTTACCTGCCCTACGTGGGGCGTGTGTACCAGTCGGGGTTCTATTCCTCTAACGGTCTGGATTTCGAGGCACCCATCCGCGGTTATCGGGTAAGTCGTCCGAAGGGCAAGTTCTTCAGGGCGGAGGTGCAGGTGAAGCAGCTGGATGAGGTGTTCGATTATGTGGTGGATGTGTACGACTCGGGTCAGGCACAAATCCGGGTGCGCTCGCAGAACAGGGAGTCTGTGAGCTTCGACGGGGATTGTGATTTGTGAGGGGAATTAGCGGATGACAACGATGCGGGTGACGATGGCGGAGTTGCCGTCGGGGTCGTTGGCGACGACGTGGTATACGCCGGAGGCAACGCGACGTCCTTGTTTGTTGCATCCGTTCCAGGTGGCCATGCCGCCATTGGAGTGTCCGCTCCAGATGAGGCGTCCGGAGGAGGAGAGGATCTTCACTTCGGAGTCGTAGACGAGCCCTTTGATGACGATGGGTCCGCTGTAATCTGGCGAGACGGGGTTGGGGTAGGCGAGTACGTTGTCCTTGGAGAGTTCGTCGGCAGGTGTGGTGGCATCGGAGAGGTAGCTGCAGATGCCCTTGTCGGTGGCGAAATAGACACGCCCGGTCAGCCCGTCGATGGTGATGTCGTAGACGTTGTCGGAGATGAGGGGTGAGTTGTCCGCCTTGAAGTGGTGGATTTCCTCCTGATAGTCGGCGCTGATGAGGTATACGCCGTTGTTCTGTGTTCCGAACCAGAGTCGCCCGCCCCCGTCGATGGCGATGCTGAGTATGGGCACTCCGTTGAGGAGGTAGTCTGCGAGTCCGCTGCCGTCGTTGCGCGAGACCTTGATCTGTTCGAAGTGGAAGTCGTTCTGGCGGAAGTTCTGCGGTTCGGCGATGAGGAAGGGTCCGTCGTTGGTTCCTATCCAGATTTGTCCCTGGGCATCCTCGGTGATGCAGTAGAACTCATTGGGGTTGTAGGTGGTGCCGTCCTGGTTTGTGATGGAGGAGCGCAGCTGCCGCTTGTCGTCGTTGGTGCGGCTGACGGTGGCGTTGTAGTCCAGCAGGAAGATACCTCTCTGTTCCATTCGGCGGCTGTTGAGCCACGCCCATCCCCGGCTGTCGAAGAATATCTTGTCCACGGTGGTTGCTTCCTTGATTTCAGGACAGGGTATTCCGGTCCAGGTGCCGTTCTTCAGGCGTACGCGGACGGTGGTGTCTGCGCGTCCCTGTGTGTCGTTGAGCACCCATAGGTTGCCTTCGTCGTCGAACTGAATGCCGTCGGCAACGACGAAGTATTGTGCATTGGCATTCGTGGGGAGGATGGACTGCAGGGGGCTGTTCTCCAGTCCGATGTGCCCTGTGCACTCCTGTTCCTTGAATTCGAAGATTCCGCTGCGCGCAGTACCTATATAATAATGTGTGGCGTCGTCGGGATCCTTGGCTATGCCGGTGACGTCGATGAATCGTTCGCGAGGGAATTTCCTGGTGGCAGATGCGGCGTCGAAGTTAACCCATTCGTTGTCCGTGGTGAGCAGCATGACGGTTCCCGGTCGCTTGTCGGTGGAATAGTTGCGGTTGCCGCCGACGACGTAGATGCCTTCGGGCTGCTGGTTGAAGTAGAGGCTGTAGTCGTGCAGGGGACTGTTGGGGTGCAGCTTGGATGTCTTCAGCTGGAAGGTGTTGTCTGCCAGCTCGTAGGACTGCAGCCCGTCGGCGTCGTCGCTGGCCCAGAAGGTGTTGCCTTTCTTGTGGAGGTCCGTCCACTTGCCATTGGCGGAGTAGGAGGTTGAGTTGTCGGCGTCGGTGAAGATGGTGACGTCTGTGCTGTTTCCGTAGATGAGGCAGTCGTCAGAGATGTTCATGTAGGTGGCAGCCAGAACCTTGGCACTGGCGAATCTGCTGATGTCGGCATCGGAGACAAAGAGTGTTCCTCCGTTCTGAGCCCAAATCCTCTGGCCGAAGTATTCCATGCGCGAGGGCTTCAGGTTGGCGTTGACGAGCTCCCAGGCAGCCTTCTCCTGCAGGTTCCTGGAGATGTCGCCTCGCCAGATGCCGGTGGATGTGCCGAGGTAGATGGCCTTCTCCGTGGCTGCGCAGGAACTGACGGAGAGCTGGAGGTTGTAGGTGTTGGTGATGATGCCCTGCTGCATGTCCACGCAGAGGAGTCCGAATCCCGTGCAGACGTAGGCCATGGTGCCTGCGACCTGTACGTTCTGCACCTGCTTGTTCTGCAGGGTGCTGTTCTTCAGTTGGGAGAGGTTGATGACGTCGTTGTCGTCCTCCGTGGACAGGAGGTCGATGTTCCCGTTGTCATAGATGAGTATGAGCCTGCGTGCTTCGGCGCTGTAGTGTACGTAGGCGATGCTGACGTCGTTGAGCTGCCGTTGCCAGTCGAAGGTGCTGATGGTCTCGTCCTCGGTGTCGTAGGCCATGAGTTTGCTCTCCATGAGTGCGTAGATGCGGTTGCCTGCAGGGATGTTGCGGGTGCAGACGGTGTATGCCGGATAGATTTGCCAGCTTCCGATGGCAGACCCGCTTGTCTGCTCCTCTCCCTGAGTGAGTGGGGCAGCAGGAATTTGTGTGGCTGATAGAACGACAGCAGCGAGAAGTGAGATGAGTCTGTGCATCGGGCGAAATGATTATGGGGTAAATACTCTCTGGCTCCTAACGGTTGGTGGCATGGAGTGTCTTCAGGAACTCCACGAGCTTGCGGGTGGCGCGTCCGCGGTGGCTGATGGCATTCTTGTCCTCTGCCGTCATCTCGGCAAAGCTGATGCCTCGTCCTTCGGGTTCGAATACGGGGTCGTAGCCGAATCCCTCCGACCCGTGGCGCTCGTGCAGGATTTCTCCTTCCACGATACCCTCGAAGAGATGTTCCTCTCCGTGATATAATAACGCAAAGACGGTGCGAAATCTTGCGTGGCGGTCGGATTTATTTTCGAGATTGTGGAGCAGGAGGTTCATATTGGCATTGCTGTCGTGGGTCTCTCCTGTGCCGAAGAGTTCAGCGTAGCGAGCCGTGTGTACGCCAGGCGCTCCGTCCAGGGCGCGCACTTCCAGCCCTGTGTCGTCGGCGAAGCAGTCCAGTCCGTAGTGCTCCCTGACGTAGCGTGCCTTCTGCAGGGCGTTGCCCTCCAGCGTCTCCGCCGTCTCGGGGATATCCTCTGTGCATCCTATGTCGCGGAGTCCTACTACCTCGAAGCTGTCGCCCAGAATCTGCCGCACTTCCTGCAGCTTGTGGGCATTGTTGGTGGCAAAGACCAGTTTCATGTTCTCAAGTCTTTATATGGTCAAATCCCTCGCCATAGACACCCACGACCTTGGTCATCGTGACGAAGGCTTTGTTGTCTATGTGCTTGATGAGGCGGAATATCTGCTGGCTCTCGCGGCGGCGAGCCATGACAATGAGGACCCTGCGCTCCTGCTTGGAATACCATCCTTCGCCATAGAGTTCCGTGACGCCGCGACGCACGACCTCGTTGATTTTCTGGGCTATCTCCTCATGTTTGTCGGAGATGATGGTGAACTGCACGCTCTGGGTGGCAGACGTCATGGTGTAGTCGAGCAGGATCATGGAGATGATGAGGATGACGTAGCCCGTGACGACCTTGTTCCAGTCGTGGAAGACGAAAAAGCTGGTGCTGACGATGATGAAGTCCAGCCACATCAGTATGCGCCCCATCGAGAAGTTCTTGTACTTGTTCACGATGGCTGCGATGATATCCGTGCCTCCGGTGGAACCGTTGTTCACAAACACCAGTGCCAGTGCAGCGCCTTCGATGCAGGCACCCAGCACTGCCGCCATGAAGGGTTGGTCACCCACCACCTGCGGCAGCGATCCGTCGGCCTGCCGGATGATATTCTGGATGAGGCCCAGGAAGAAGGTGATGTTGGCGGTGGCGTAGATGGTCTTGGTGAAGAACTTGAAACCCAGTATCTTCAGACCGATGGCCAGCAGGATGGCGTTGATGATGAAATAGCTGTACTGTGTGGGGAAGCCTGTGGCATAGTAGATGATGGCCGACACACCGGTCATGCCGCCCGGAGTGAACTCATAGGGCAGCATGAACAGGCAGAAGCCGACACAATAGATGGCACAGCCCATGGAGATGAAGAAGTAATCTTTTACTTCGTCCAAAATCATACTTTTGTTGATAGCCATGATTCTACGTTTTTTGGGGATTAGCTGATGTGCCTGTGCTGGTTATTTCATCACGATGTTGATCATGCGCTTGGGCACGATGATGACTTTCATGATCTGTCGGTCCTCGAGGTACTTGGGCGTGAGCTCATGGCTGCGCGCAGCAGCCTCGATAGTGGCGTTGTCGGCATCGGCGGGGAAATCGATGCTGAAGCGTGTCTTGCCGTTGAAGGCAACCATCATCTTCATGGTGTCCTCGACGAGGTATTTCTCCTCGAAGGCGGGCCACTGGGCGTCGCAGACGGAGGTCGTGTGCCCGAGAGACTCCCAGAGTTCTTCGGCGATGTGGGGTGCGAAGGGAGCGATGAGCACCACCATGGGCTCCAGCACAGCGCGCTTCTGGCACTTCAGCTGAGAGAGTTCGTTGGTGGCAATCATGAATGCCGGGATGGAGGTGTTGTAGGAGAAGACCTCGATGTCCTCGGTCACCTTCTTGATGAGCTTGTGCAGCGACTTCATCTCGGCTGCCGTGGGTTCGTCGTCGGTCACGGCAAACTCCTCTTTGTTCCAGAACAGATTCCAGAACTTCTTGAGGAAGCGGTGGCTGCCGTCGATGCCGTTGGTGTCCCAGGGTTTTGCCTGTTCCACAGGACCTAGGAACATCTCGTAGAGGCGCAGCGTGTCGGCGCCGAACTTCTCCACGATCATGTCCGGATTGACGACGTTGAACATCGACTTCGACATCTTTTCCACGGCCCATCCGCAGATGTATTTCCCGTCTTCGAGGATAAACTCTGCGGTGGCGTACTCCGGGCGCCAGGCCTTGAAGGCTTCGAGGTCGAGCACGTCGCCGCTGACGATGTTCACGTCCACGTGCAGGGGAGTGACGTCGTACTGGTCCTTCAGCCCGAGGCTGACGAAGGTGTTGGTGTCCTTGATGCGGTATACGAAGTTCGAGCGTCCCTGGATCATGCCCTGGTTGACGAGCTTCTGGAAGGGCTCTTCCTTGCGGCTGACGCCGAGGTCGAAGAGGAACTTGTTCCAGAAACGGCTGTAGATGAGGTGACCTGTAGCGTGCTCAGAGCCTCCGACGTAGAGGTCCACGGACTGCCAGTACTCGTCGGCTTCGGGCGAGACCAGAGCCTGGTCGTTGTGGGGATCCATGTAGCGGAGGTAGTAGGCAGAGCTGCCGGCGAATCCGGGCATGGTGTTCAGTTCCAGGGGGAAGACGGTTTCATTGTCAATAAGGGAATTGTCGACCACCGTCTTTGTCTTGGTGTCCCAAGCCCAGCGCTTGGCGTTGCCGAGGGGCGGTTCGCCGGTTTCCGTGGGCAGGAACTTGTCCACTTCGGGCAGCTGCAGCGGCAGGCATTCTTCGGGCAGCATCTGCGGCATGCCGTCCTTGTAGTAGACGGGGAAGGGCTCGCCCCAGTAGCGCTGGCGCGAGAAGATGGCATCGCGCAGGCGGAAGTTCACCTTCACGCGCCCCAGCTGGTGCTCGGTCACAAACTTCTTGGTGGCGGCGATAGCTTCCTTCACGCTGAGGCCGTTGAGGCTGAAGCCGTCGAGAGCGGTCTTGCCGGCGGCTGGAGAGTTCATCACCGTGCCTTCCTTGGCGTCGAAACTCTCCTCGCTGACGTCGGCTCCCTCGATGAGGGGGATGATGGGCAGGTCGAAGTGCTTGGCGAAGGCGTAGTCGCGCGAGTCGTGGGCGGGCACAGCCATGATGGCACCTGTGCCGTAGCCAGCCAGCACGTATTCTGAAATCCAGACGGGGATGTTGTCGCCGGTGAAGGGGTTGATGGCGTAGCTGCCGGAGAAGACGCCCGTGACCTTGCGGTCGCTGATGCGGTCGCGCTCCGTGCGTTTCTTCACGTAGGTCAGGTATTCGTCCACGGCAGCCTGCTGGTCGGGTGTCGTCAGCTGCTTCACCAGCTCGCTCTCAGGCGCCAGCACCATGAAGGTGACGCCGAAGATGGTGTCGGCACGGGTGGTGAAGATCGTGAATTCGATATCGGATCCGGCCACCTTGAACTGCATCTCCGTGCCTTCGCTGCGCCCGATCCAGTTGCGCTGCGTCTCCTTCAGGGACTCGGTCCAATCGATGGTGTCCAGTCCGTCGAGCAGCCGCTGTGCATAGGCCGAGACGCGCAGGCACCACTGCTTCATGCGCTTCTGCACCACGGGGAATCCTCCGCGCTCCGACACTCCGTCCACGACCTCGTCGTTGGCCAGCACGGTTCCCAGCTGGGGACACCAGTTGACCATGGTCTCGCCGAGGTATGCGATGCGGTAGTTCATCAGCACCTGCTGCTTCTCCACGTCGCTCATGGCGTTCCACTCGTTGGCGCTGAAGGTGAGTTCCTCGCTCTGTGCCACATCGAGGTTGGCAGTACCTTCGTGCTCGAAGTGCTCGATGAGTTTTTCGATGGGTTGAGCGCTCTGGCACTTGTTGCAGTAGAAACTGCCGAACATCTTCTGGAACGCCCACTGTGTCCAGTGGTAGTAGCCGGGCTCGCAGGTGCGCACCTCGCGGCTCCAGTCAAAGGAGAAACCAATCTTGTCCAGTTGCTCGCGATAGCGGTTGATGTTCTGCTCGGTGGTGATAGCTGGATGCTGACCCGTCTGGATGGCATACTGCTCGGCAGGCAGGCCGTAGGCATCGTAGCCCATGGGGTTCAGGACGTTGAAACCCTGCAGGCGCTTGTAGCGGGCATAGATGTCGCTGGCGATGTAGCCCAGGGGATGCCCCACGTGCAGACCCGCACCGCTGGGGTAGGGGAACATATTCAGGACGTAGAACTTCTTGCGGTTCTTGTCCTCGGTGACGTTATACGTTTGTCCGGCCACCCATCGCTGATG
>CACXXT010000039.1:0-24794 GCA_902771725.1 uncultured Bacteroidales bacterium | reverse complement strand
TGAAGTTGTATTCCATATTTGTTACCTTATTTATATATTTCGGGCGCAAAGTTCGCTTTTTTTTTCGATATATGGAAGAAGATGCGTAAAAATGGCAAGTATTTTTCCGTTTTTCTCGTTTTTATTGCCTAACTTTGCAACCAGAAAGACGGAAAATGCGTCTTATCACTGTGTAGATGCACCAAGAACTAACACTTATCATACAATTATTAAAACCTAACAGTAATGAAAAAACTATTCACTTTGATGTTGCTCGTCCTTGCGACAGCAACTTCCATGCGAGCACAACAGGATTTCGGAAACTATGGCCGCTTCGAGGCCGACAACGAGCGTCTGGCTGCTGAGCCGAACAATGGCAAGCGTGTGGTCTTCATGGGCAATTCCATCACGGAAGGATGGATAAGCAAGCACCCGCAGTTCTTTGCCGACAACGGCTACATCAGCCGTGGCATCGGCGGACAGACCAGCTACCAGATGCTGCTGCGCTTCACGGAGGACGTCATTAATCTGAAGCCCGCAGCCGTGGTCATCAATGCCGGCACGAACGACATCGCCATCAACAACCATCCCTACTCCGAGCGCCGTACCTTCGAGAATATCGTGGCTATGGCCACTCTGGCCAAGGTCAACGGCATCAAGGTTATCCTCACCAGTGTGCTGCCTGCCGACAAATTCGGATGGCGCCCCGAGGTGACCGACGCTGCTGACAAGATTGCAAGCCTGAATGCACGCATTCGCCGCTATGCCGAAAAGAACAGCTTCGAGTACGTGGACTACTATGGAGCCATGGTCTCCGGCGAGAAGCGTGAACTCGACCCGCGCTACCAGACGGACAGCGTGCATCCCAACGAAGCCGGCTACGACGTCATGGAGCCCCTCGTGCAGAAGGCTATCAAGCGAGTGCTCTGATTCCATAATACTGGCATACTATGAAAAGATTCTCCCTCTTCTTGCTGGCGATGGTGAGCTTCGTGCTCTGTGCCCATGCCGATGCCCTCCCCCGTGCCGAGTATCCCCGTCCGCAGTTTGTGCGCGAAGCCTGGCAGAACCTCAATGGACAGTGGACCTATGAGTTCGACTTCGGACTCTCCGGAATGAGCCGTGGACTGCAGAACAGCCACGGCTTCGGCAGCGAGATTACCGTTCCCTTCTGCCCTGAGAGCAAGCTCTCCGGAGTGGAATACAAAGACTTCATCGCAGGCATGTGGTACCATCGCATCATCCGCCGGCCTGCCGAGTGGGCAGGCAAGCGTGTGCGCCTGAACTTCGGTGCCGTGGACTACTTCTGCGCTGTATATATCGACGGAGCCCTCATCGGTCATCACTGGGGCGGCAGCAGCAGCTTCAGCTTCGACATCACCGACGCCGTGGCCGACGGCGCTGACCACAACCTCGTCGTCCGTGTGGAGGACGCCACGCGCTCCAGCGAGCAGACCACCGGCAAGCAAGCCCACGACTTCGCCTCCTCCGGGTGCATGTACACCCGCGTGACTGGCATCTGGCAGACGGTGTGGATGGAAGCCGTCAGCCCCTTTGGACTCAAGAGTGCCTACATCGTGCCGGAGCTGGACGAGAAGCGATTCGTCGTGCAGCCCGAGTTCTTCGGACTCCAGGCTGGACAGACTCTGGAGGTCATCGTGCGCGACGGGCAGAAGGTAGTCGCCCGCCAGCAGCAGCGAGCTGCCACGCCCATGAACGTCATCCTCACCCTGAAGAACGTCAAGACCTGGTCGCCGGAGTCCCCCTTCCTCTATGATATAGAGATGAACGTGCGTGCGCAGGACGGCACCGTCCTCGACCACGTCACTTCTTATGCCGGCATGCGCAAGATCCACATCGAGGGCAACCGCCTCCTGCTCAACAACCGCCCCGTCTACCTCCGCACCGTGCTCGACCAGGGCTACTATCCCACGGGCGTCTGGACAGCACCCTCCGATGCCGACCTCCGTCGCGACGTGGAACTGGGTCTGAAGGCAGGCTTCAACGGTGCCCGCCTCCACCAGAAAGTCTTCGAGGAGCGCTACCTCTACTGGGCAGACAAACTCGGATACCTCGTCTCCGCAGAGAGCGCCAGCTGGGGAATGAACATGCAGGGAATCACGGCCGCACGCAACTACCTCACCGAGTGGAAGGAAGTCGTCGTGCGCGACCGTAACCACCCCTCCATCATCATGTGGACACCCTACAACGAGACCTGGAGCCGCAGTCGCGACCGCGAGGCAGCCCGCCAGCACGACCGACTCGTCAGCGACGTCTTCTACCTCACCCACGATCTCGACTACCGTCCCATCGACGACTGCAGCGGCGGCAACCACGTTGTGGCAGACATCTGGAGCCTGCACAACTACTCGCAGTCCGGCAAGGACCTCGCAGAGGTGCTCCGCTGGAAGGACGGCAAGGCACCCCAGCTCAATGACTACGAGGCACGCTACAGCGGACAGCCCTATTTCCTCGACGAGTACGGAGGCATCAAGTGGGTGGTCGGACAGCAGTTTGCAGAGAACACCTGGGGCTACGGCGAAGGACCCAAGACCCTCGATGAGCTCTATGCCCGCCTGGAGGAACTCACGCGCACCATCATCAGCTTCGACTACATCTGCGGATTCTGCTACACTCAGCTGACCGACGTGGAACAGGAGCAGAACGGCGTCTACAACTTCGACCGCACCGAGAAGTTCGACATGCAGCGCATCCACGGCATCTTCAGCCTGCAGCCCGAAGAGTACAACAAGTAGGCTACACCTTTTTTATTACACATACGCGCAGAGGCACGGAGTACTATCTTCCGTGCCTCTGCGCTTCGTATGATATTGTGACTTTGTCGGACTTAGTCGCCTAAGTACTGACCGATGAAGAAGATGGTGCCGGTGGAGAGCTCGCTGATGACGTAGAGGAAGGGGCGGTTGGCATGGAAGTTGACGCGTTGGGGTTCGGAAGGCAGTGCTGTGGTTTCCATTCCAATGACGGTGACGGCAGCAGCTTCGGTGCCCACCTCGTCCAGCTTGATGCGTGCCACTTGCTTCATCATGCTAATGAAAGTCGGTACGTTGCAGAAGTTGGGGAACTCGGCAGAGTCGGTGAAGGCTCTGGGCATTCCGAGGTCGGACATGATGCCGACGAGGTTGACATTGCTCTGGGACTCGAAGCGCGGCAGCTTCACGTCCACGATGGCGTCGTTCATCCATCGGTATTGCTCCCAGCTCTCGGCATTCAGCGTCTGCAGCACTTCTGCCAACGTCTTGCCCTCGCGCGGCAGCAGGATGGTCATGGCGAAGGCTCGGTTGCCGTAGGGCAGCTGCAGTGCTTGGCACAGCTCGTTCTCGGAGTAGCTGAATTCGTGCTCCTGATGCATCATCGGCACCTTCTGCTCCCGTCCCTCGAAGGCCTCGTCGCGGGTGTTGTCCTTGTCGAATTTCTCTGTCCAGGCACCCTTGAAGTAGATGGCGTTCAGCAGGTAGCTGACGGCTTGGGGGTTGAACTCATTCTCCGTCAGCACCTGATTGATCATGTGTTCGGTGTGGTCGCTGGCCCATTGGTTGATGACGTCACAAGTCTTTCCGTCGGCGAAGTCGCGCGTCTCGGGCTGTGCGCCGTAGTAGTCGTTGGCTTGCTGGACGAAGGAGGGCAGCAGGTGGTAGTCCTTGTTCATGTAGATGGTGTTCGCAATCATGACCTTGGTGAGTTTGTCCAGTTGGGGTGCCTCGGAGAGCATCTTCTGGCAGAACGCGTTGATGCCGTCGGCTCCCGTCTCTCCGAAGCCAAGCACTTGGTTGATCTGCTGCTGCGTCTCGCCGGCAGCGCCGTTGTTCAGCATTCCGAGGGCGTAGGTGATGCTGATGGGGGAGAGGATGGTGCTCTGCGGTGTGGCGAAGCAAGGTCCGGCAGGACCGCCCAGTGTGGTTCGGCGGAAGAGGTTGAAGGCGAAGTCGTTGCTCCGGTTCACCAACTGTCGTTGCTCGGCAGTGAGCTGGATGGGCTTCCACTTGTTGTCGGTGTTGTCCAGGGGATTGTCCTTATTGGGCTCGACGTTGTTGTCGTTGTTGTCCAGGGGATGGTCTGTATTGGGTTCGACGTTGTCATCATCGCCGCACGAGGGCAGCGTAAAAGTCATTATCAAGGCAGCCGTAGCTGCCCAAAGCAAGTTCTTTTTCATTTCTTTCTTGTTTTTAATGTGTGAGGAATTGTACATCCTCTTATACACACATCGTAGGGAAAACATTACAGAAAGGTCTCACTTTTTTGCTCTTTTATGCTGCAGAACATAGAATGTACCCTATTACCACTACTTCTGTTCTATACAGTCTGCTGTGAGTGGCGGAGGAGCAGGCTGTGAGTGGTGGAGGAGCTATCTGTGAGTGGTGGAGGAGCAGGCTGTGTGGGAGGGCGGAGGCGGGTGGCTTTTGCGGCGCGCCAGTATACCAGTATATTGGTATGCGGAAAGCCGTTCAATCAGATTCTGGGTTTGCGGCGCAAAGGTACATGCGTACTTCCCTACTTGGAAAGCTGGTGCAGGAGGGTGCGGGTGTACTCCATGACCTCGAAGAGTTCGTCGACGGTATCGGCCTGCAGCATACGGATGCGTGTCTGGCGGAAGTCGGGGATGCCCTTGAAGAGGGGCGTAGCAGCGAGGTGCCTGCGGATGTGGCGGATGCCGCTGAGTTCGTTGGAACGGGAGACAGAGGTGAGTACCTGCTCCTTGAGGATGTCGAGTTTCCAGTCCAGGAGCTCCTCGGCAGACAGCTTCTGCGGAGGGAAGGACTGCGGGTGGATTTTCTCCGCAATCTCCCGGAATATCCAAGGCCTGCCGAAGGTGGCACGTCCCACCATGATGGCGTCTACTCCCCATCGTTCGAAGGCTTCCACAGCGCGCTCGGCGGAGGTGATGTCGCCATTGCCGATGATGGGGATGTGCATGCGGGGATTCTTCCTGACCTCGCCGATGAGGGTCCAGTCCGCCTGGTCGGAGTAGAGCTGTGAGCGTGTGCGGCCATGTATGGTGAGTGCCTCGATGCCGCAGTCCTGCAGCTGTTCTGCGAGTTCAACGATGATCTTGTGCTCGTGGTCCCATCCGAGGCGTGTCTTGACGGTCACCGGCACCTGTGAGCCTACGGCGTTGACCACAGCGCGGGTGATGTCCAGCATCTTGGGGATGTCGCGCAGGAGTCCTGCTCCTGCTCCCTTGGTGGCTATCTTCTTCACGGGGCAGCCGAAGTTCAGGTCCAGCACGTCGGGGTGTGCCTGTTCGACGACGATGCGAGCGGCATCGGCCATGGGACCCGGTTCCTTGCCGTAGATCTGGATGGCCACAGGGCGTTCCTCGGGGCATACTTCGAGCTTGCGAAGGCTCTTGTTGACCATGCGCACCAGGGCGTCGGCCGCCACAAATTCAGAATACACCATAGCCGCTCCCATGCGCCGGCACAGGAGGCGGAAGCCGATGTCTGTCACGTCTTCCATGGGCGCCAACAGCACTGGCCGTTCGCCCAAATCAATATTTCCTATCTTCATTGCGGTGCAAAAGTAGTGATTTTTTCTCAAAACGTGTTCGGTTTGCAAAAAAAACACTACTTTTGCGCCATGAAACGCGAAGAATTTGAGATTATGGCCCCCGTAGGTTCGCGGGAGAGCCTGGCCGCTGCCTTGCAGGCAGGGGCAGACAGTATCTATTTCGGTATCGAACGCCTGAACATGAGGGCGCACTCGGCATCGGCATTCACCATCGACGACCTGAAGGAGATTGCAGCCACTTGCCGCGAGCATGGTGTGCGGAGCTACCTGACCGTGAACACCATCATCTACGGGGAGGACTTGCCGCTGATGCGCGAAATCCTGGATGCTGCCAAGGAGGCGGAAATCAGTGCCGTCATCGCCTCGGACGTGGCGGTGATGACCTATGCCCGCTGCATCGGGCTGGAGGTCCACCTGAGCACGCAGCTGAATATCTCGAATGTGGAGGCGCTGCGCTTCTACGCCCAATTCGCGGACGTGGTAGTGCTGGCGCGGGAGCTGAATATCCAGCAGGTGAGGGAGATATACGATGCCATCCAGCGGGAGCGCATCTGTGGTCCTGGCGGCGAGCTCATCCGCATCGAGATGTTCTGCCATGGGGCGTTGTGCATGGCTGTGTCCGGCAAGTGCTACCTCTCGCTGATGAATGCCGGACGCTCTGCCAACCGCGGCGAGTGTATGCAGCTGTGTCGCCGCAGCTACGTCGTCCGCGACAAGGAGACGGAAACAGAGCTGGAGGTGGACGGTCCCTACATCATGTCGCCCAAGGACTTGAAAACCATCCGATTCCTTGACAAGCTCGTAGGCGCGGGCGTGCGCGTGTTTAAGATAGAAGGACGTGCGCGAGGCCCTGAATATGTGCGTACGGTGGTGGAATGCTACCGTGAGCGGCTGGAACAGATTATCAGGGACAGCTCCGGCGATGCCTCCCGCGAGGTGGAAGGTTTCCTCGACGAACTGGACGCGCGGCTGGCGACGGTCTTCAACCGGGGTTTCTGGGATGGCTACTATCAGGGACAGCGCCTGGGCGAATGGTCGCAGACCTACGGCTCTCAGGCCACGGAGCGCAAGGTCTATGTGGGTCGCGGCACGAAGTATTACTCGCGTCTGGGGCTGGGTGAGTTCCACATCGAGGCCACGGAGTTGCACGTGGGCGACAGGTTCCTGGTCACGGGTCCCACGACGGGTGCGCTCTACGGCACCATTGAGGAAATGCACGACGACACAAACCTCCCGGTGGAAGTAGCACGGCAGGGGGCTAATGTCAGTTTCCGCGTGGAAGCAAAAATCCGGCCCAGCGACAAGCTGTTCCGGATTGATAAAGTCTGACCGATTGGGGAATTATTCTACGGGCGGCACCTCGATCTGCGAACCGTAGCGGTGGTACTCGTTGGCTATGGACTGCTCTGCGAGGAAATGGAGGAGTTCCACGCGGCCGTTGCTCACGGGCAGGGCGCAGTCCACAAACTTGTTGTTCACATCTGCCACACGCAGGATTTCCTCCGGCGTGCTGGGCGTGAGGCTGCGGATGCGGTCGTAATTGGGCATGGTATTGAGGAAAGCCGACAGGGTCTCCAAGCGGAGTTCCACTCCCTTGGCGGGCAGGCAGGCCTGTAACTGCTTCACGAAGGGGTTGTGCTCGTCCGAAGAAATGACGAGGGGCGTGCCTACGGTCTGGGCGGCCTGCATCACCATCTGCACGTGTTCCCAGTTCTCGTCGCCGCAGAGACGCATCACCACCCCTATGGGAAGCGGCCGGTAGCGGAAAATGTTCTGCTCGCCACGGATTTCAGGATGCAGGTTTCGGGCATGCCGGAACTCGCGTTCGTACCACTCGGCATAGGAGGTCTTGTAGTCCGCGCGGGAACCAGCCTTGTCGGTGATGGTCATGAGATGAGGCAGGAAGTTGGGACCTCCAGTCTTCGGTTCGTAGTTCTCATAGGTCTTGAGGCTTCCGAAGGGCTGACGTCCGACGACGGCACCCGTGGTTGTACGGTTGATGTAGAGGTTTCCGGCACAGATGTTGTTCTTCCAGTAGCGCTGCTCCTCTTCATCCAGCGACTGCAGTCCGCTGGCGAGGCTGTAGCCCAGGGAGTTGATGAGGTCCACGGCATCCTCCAGGCTGTCGTAGGGCGTCACGGCCAGGAGGGGTGCGAAGAGGGGTGTGCAGAACGTGAAGGAGCCTGGCTGTACGCCTACCTTCACGGCAGGACGCATGATGAAGTGCTCGTTGTCCACGAAAGTGGGGGAGAGCAGCCAGCGTTCGCCCTGATCCAGGATGAGTGCACGCTCCAGCAGGGGATTCTTGTTGGAAATCATGGGACCGACGACGTTGCCCGTGTTGGTCACCGGTCCGCACATCAGTGACGATGCGCAGTCCTTCAGTTTCTCGAAGAAGTCGTCGCTCTCGTAGACCGACCGCTCCACCATGAGCAGCGAGCAGGAACCTGCTTTCTGTCCGGCTCCGAAGAATGCGGAGTGGCAGGCGTTCATGATGGCATGGGCACGGTCGCCCTTGGCGGTGAGGATTATGGCGGTCTTGGTACCTTCGGGGTACTTGAATTCCACGGGCGTTTCAATATCCAGCTTCAGGGTCTCCTGCGAGATGCCTGCAGCATAGAACGCCTCAGCCACGAGACGTGCTACGTGAACAGCCTTGACGTCGGCCTTCAGGGTGCAGGTGTTGCCTGTGGCCAGCGCTGCTGCTATGCGTCCGACGACAGCAGCACAGGCAGCGTTCCAGGTGGCTGTCACCTCGATGTTGCCGAGGGGCTTGTATTCGACGTCGTCCAGCTGCTGGTAGTACTTGGCAGAGAGGTCGTAGTAGCGGCAGTAGTCCATGGCTGCCGAGACCTCGCCGTCCGCCTCCTCGATGGTCTTGCCCAACGTGGTGCAGAGGCATCCGCAGAGGTCTGCACGCATGGTTCCGAGGATAGTTGCCACAAGAGGGAGACTGCCCTTCTGTCCACTCTCCAGAGCAGGTGTCAGGGCAGCGGAGAGCCCTTCGATTGTCGAACGGAGAGCACTCTCCAGGGTGGAAGGCTGCCATTTCCTGAAGATCTTCTCCACCCACTCCTGGTTGCAGAAGCGGTCGAAGTCGGTGCCGGGCTCGAAGTGGAACTCGTCCTGAGGCTGCTGTCCTGCATAGGGCTGGTTGCGGTCCTGGGTACGGGTGGGAGTATGGTCGAGGTGGTCCTTGAGGTTGTAGGCATCGATGAACTGCTGCTGCAGGTCGTTCCATTCCCTGGTGTCGGGACGGAGGGAGAAGGAGTGCGTCAGGAAGTTGTCGGGTGCGGTGTTCTCGTCCATGCGGCGTACGAGATAGCTGATGGCGTTGAGGAAGTTCTCCTTTTTCACCACGGGAGTGTAGAGGATGACGTGGTTGCCCAGTTTCTTCTGTGCACGCCAGACGTGGTTGGCCATGCCCTCCAGCATCTCGAAGCAGAAGCAGTCCTTTGGGGTCTGGTAGAGCTGGGTGAGGAGGTAGGCATAGCTGATGGTGAAGAGGTTGTGGGATGCCATGCCGATGTGGAGCACACGGGCGTTCTCGGGTTTGAGGCCGCGCTCGATGAGGTGCAGGTAGTTGGCATCCACCTCGGTCTTGCTCTTGCGAACGGGGTTGGGCCATCCGCGCAGGTCACTGACGATGTTCTCCATGTCGAGGTTGCAGCCCTTGACGATGCGCATCTTGATGGGCGAACCGCCTTCTGCCACGCGCTTGCGGGCGAACTCCAGCAGTTCCGTCTGGAAGCCTTCGGCGTCGGGCAGGTAGGCCTGCACCACGATGCCTGCCTCGTAGTTCTTGAACTGCGGCAGGGAGAGTACGTCCTTGAAGACCTTCATCGTCAGGTGGGCATCCTTGTATTCCTCCATGTCGAGGTTGATGAACTTCGGACGGGTCACGCCGTTGGCGTCCGTGTAGGGATGGTCTATGGCAGCCTGGTAGAGGGCAGAGATACGGCGGATGAGTTCCGGATAGCATTCCTTATAATTAAGCGCGTGCGTCTGAGCGTAGATACCCGAGATCTTCACGGAGATGTAGTTGATATCGGGTTCCTTGAGTGCCTCGAAGTAGGAGTGGTAGCGCTTGTCGGCCTCGGCCTCGCCGAGAACGACCTCGCCCAGGAGGTTCACATTCTGCCCGATGTCATCGCGGAAGCGTGTGGCCAGGTGGCGGGTCAGGCTGGGGCGAGCGGCGTTGATGATCACGCGGCTGGTGTCGCGGCGCAGACGCCATTTGATGATGGGCACAGCTATCCAGTTGAACAGGGGGAGGTAGGCGAACTTCTGGTACATCCAGAAGAGGGCATGATCCGTGGAGTCGAGGAACTTGGGGATGCCATATTGGTCAATGAGTTCCTTGACACGGAGTGCCAGCTTCTGGGTGTCGCGCACCTGGCTGGTCTCGTCGAGCATGCGGACGATGAATTTCTTGTCCGTAGGTGTGGTGACCATGGTGCCGTACATGTGCTGCTCGCTCTTTTCGGTGGCGGTGAGCCCCGAATAGCTTTCGTCATAGAGTTTTCGCATCCACGCGAAAACCTCCTCGATGGTCGGTAGGTTTTGTTCTGCCATAAATACGAAATAGGTGATTGAGATACGTTTCTTCTGTTCTGCGAGGGCAAAGTTAGCTATAAAATGTGATTCCGAACGTGCCAGAAAAGCGAAACAACACGCAGGAGGCAAACTTTTAGCATAATTTAAGGATTCCTTTTACTTGAAGTCGTAAAATAATATCTACCTTTGCGCCGAAAAATGAATCGTTCTACGCAATCCCTACTGACGACGGTGGCCACAGAGCTGGCCAGCCCGGAGTCACTGTGCGGCCTGTTCCACGAGCATCGTGACGGCGACCCGCTTCCTTCTCAGCCAGAGTTGGCTGAGGCTATGGAGTTGTGCCGCAGCATTCTCTTCCCGGGGTTCTATGGGAAGAGCAACGTGAACACCCAGAATCTCATCTACCACATCGGTGTGGCTATGGAGCGCCTCTACGGCATCCTCTGTGAGCAGATCCAGGCCGGCCTATGTTTCTCCACGGGCTGGGGCGAGGCCGAGGCATATGGCGAGACCTACGTCTCGGCACAGAACTCGCGCCGAGGAAAGGCATCGGAACTGGCGCAGGCTTTCGTGCAGAAACTGCCTGTCTTGCGACAGACCCTGGCTACCGATGTTGAGGCGGCCTATCTGGGAGACCCCGCCGCAGAGACCTATGGAGAAGTCATCTCCTGCTATCCTGTCATCAAGGCCATCACCAACTACCGCATCGCCCACGAGCTGCTGACGCTGGGGGTGCCTCTCATTCCACGCATCATCACCGAGATGGCACACAGCGAGACGGGCATAGACATCCATCCTGCAGCCACCATCGGCCACCACTTCACCATCGACCACGGAACGGGCGTGGTCATCGGAGCCACCTGTATCATCGGCAACGGAGTGAAGCTCTATCAAGGCGTCACCTTAGGTGCCAAGAGTTTCCCCGTCGACAATCAGGGAAATCCCATCAAGGGCATCCCACGCCATCCCATCCTCGAGGACAACGTCATCGTCTATGCCAACTCCACCGTGCTCGGACGCATCACCATCGGCCACGATGCCGTGATCGGAGGTAACATCTGGGTGACGGAGGACGTGCCTCCCGGCACCCGCATCCTCCAGAATAAATACTGCCACTAACCCCCCTCATCTATAAATGACAACCGAACTCATCGCCAAGACTTTCCAAGGTCTTGAACCCCTGCTGGCCCAGGAGCTCACGGAGCTGGGCGCCAGCGATATCCAGATAGGACGCCGCATGGTCACCTTCACGGGTGACAAGGAGATGATGTACCGTGCCAACTTCTGTCTGCGCACCGCCATCCGTGTCCTCAAACCCATCAAGAATTTCAAGGCCAAGAGCGCCGACGATGTCTATAACGCCGTCAAGGCCATCGACTGGACAGAATACCTGACGGAGCAGACGACCTTCGCCGTGGACAGCGTGGTATTCTCGCCCGAGTTCCACCACTCGAAGTTCGTGGCCTACAAGGTCAAGGACGCCATCGCGGACCAGTTCCGCGAGCGTACCGGCAAGCGCCCGAATGTCAGCGTCTCGAACCCCGACCTGCAGCTGCACATCCACATCTCAGAGTACGATGCCACCCTGGCACTGGACAGCAGCGGCGAGAGCCTGCACCGGAGAGGCTATCGCCAGGAGACCGTGGCTGCACCTCTGAATGAGGTCCTGGCAGCAGGTATCATCCTGATGACGGGATGGCGTGGAGAGACGGACTTCCTGGATCCCTTCTGCGGCAGCGGAACCCTGTGTATCGAGGCAGCACTCATCGCTCGCGGCATAGCTCCAGGAGTGTTCCGCCAGAGCTACGCCTTCGAGAAATGGTCCGACTTCGACCGCGACCTCTTCGAGAAAATCTACAACGACGACAGCCAGGAGCGCGAGTTCAGCCACCATATCTATGGACGCGACATCGAGCCCAAGGCCGTCGGCATTGCCTCGCGCAACGTGCGTGCTGCAGGACTCTCCAAGGACATCACCATCGAGGAGGCCGACTTCACCAAATGCCCTCTGGCCGTACCTGGCGGGGCAGCTCCCCTCATCATCACCAACCCACCCTATGGCGAACGTATCTCCAGCCCCGACCTGCTGGGACTCTACCGCACCATCGGACAAAAACTGAAGCGCGAGCATACGGGTGGTGAAGCCTGGGTGCTCAGCTACCGCGAGGAATGTTTCGAACAGATTGGACTTAAGCCGTCGCTGAAGACTCCGCTCTTCAACGGCTCGCTGGAATGTGAGCTGCGCAAGTATGTGCTCTTCGACGGAAGACTGGAATCCCACCGCGCAGCAGGCGGCACCGTGAAGACGGACGACGAGCGCAGGCAGATGGCTCAGAAGCGACGCTTCAAGCAGCATCGCGAGGACTTCAAGCGCAGCTTCGACGAACGCGACGACCGCGATGACGACCGTGAGGAACGCGGAGGTGACCATCGCTTCAACAAATACTCCAAGCGCGGACGTGGGTTCAAGGGCGAAGCAGGTGAACGCGGCAATCGTGGTGAACGCGGACGTTCCTTCCGCGGAGATTCGTCCGAGCGCGGCGACGGCAGAGGACGCGGCGACAGCAAAGGACGCCGGGGTGGAGGCAGCCGTGATTTCCGCTCGAAAGGCAACGACCGGGCTGCACGCCAGGAAGCCCGCCGCCGTTTCTTCGGCGGACGCGACGACGATGAAGATTAAAGGTGGGTTCTATGAATTAGCTTTGTATTGCTTTCAGACTATTTTCGAGCAGATTTGTCTTCAAGACCGCAGAAGCGTAGCGGGCTATGGTTCAAGGGATTGGAGACGAAGATGTCGGACAAAGATAATACATAGAGAATTTATTAACTAATAGAACACACCTGAACTATAATAAGCAGTATTTCCAGGGGGCTGGCCGCTTAGAGCCAGCCCTCTTCTTTGTACCAGGCCACCGTCTCCTTCACACCAGCTTCCAGCCCCCATTGGGGTTCGAAGCCCAGAAGTCGTCGGGCAGGTTCGATGTCGCAGTTCCAGTTGCGCTGCGCCAGGATGTGGTATTTGTCCATGTTCAGGGTGGTCAGCTTGCCCATCCAGCTGCACAGGGTTCCATTGACTGCACAGACTGCGCGGAGGAACCATAGTGGAGCCTTGATGTGGACCACGTTGCGAGTGCCCATCTCCTGCTGCAGCAGGTCGCTGAAGGCACGGCTGCTGTAACTTTCCCCGTCGGAAAGGAAGAACGTGTGGTGCACCACATCCTCTTCCGGACGCTCGCAAGCGAGGAACACGGCCTGAACCACGTCGCGGACATAGACAAAGGTAATCTCCTGGCGACGATAGCCCACAGCGAAGTCCACGTGCTGCTTGATGCTCTTTGCCATCAGAAAATAGTCACGCTCCCGGGGACCGTAGACACCCGTGGGCCGCAGGATAATCCAGGGCACGTCCATCTGCTCCTGCAGCCACTGTTCGGCCTTCCACTTGCTCTTGCCGTAGTGGGTGTTGGGCTGCGGGGTATCGGTGTCGCGGATGGGGCTGTAGTCTTCCTCGTGGATGGCTCCGAAGATGCTGAGCGAACTGAGGAAGACAAAACGGAGAGGCATCATCTCCTCCTCGAACAGGGCATTGACCAGGTTGCGCGTTCCCTCGTCATTCGTGCGATAGAAGTCCTGAGGACGGCGTGCCTTGGTTGCACCAGCGGCATGGATGACATAGTCCCAGTTGCTGCCCATCTGCTCCTTCACGGCAGAGAACTGCATGTGGAGCTGATCCGGAGAACTGAGGTTCAGTTCCAGATAATGGATACGTGCATCCATGAGGTATCGCAAATCGCTGGTAGGACGGATGCCGGCCCAGACTTCGTGGCCGCGCTCCAGCGCTTCGCTGACAATGAAACTTCCGATGAAGCCAGAGGCTCCTGTGACGAGTATTCGCATGCTTTTTTTATAAATTTGAGTGCAAAAGTACGGAAAATGCAGCAAAAAACACCTCCTGAACACAAAAAAAGTGCGCTTTCCACTTTATTTTTTCAACTTTTTCCTATCTTTGCACCAAAACTTAACCTATTACGCGTATGTCTAAAGGAAAGAAACATGGCAACACACGCCATCTTCGCAAGCCACAGCTTGCACAGATGGTCATCGACTATTTCTCGCAGCACAACGGAGAACTCGTCGATGTCCGCAACCTCTTCCGAACCCTCGGTCTGAACACACATCCTGCCAAACTCCTCTGCATGGATGTTCTCGACGACCTGGTCATGCAGGAATTCCTCGCCGAGCGAGAGCCGCTACGCTACGAACGCACGGGGCAGCCCACAGCCCAGGAGCGCAAGCAGAAGGAAGCCGACGAGCGCCGACAGCAGTTGATGCAGAAGACCTTTGTCGGACGTATGGACGTCCGCAAGGACTTCGCCTTCCTGCTCCTCGACAACCGCGAGCTCGGAGGCGACATCTTCATCCCCAAGAACCAACTCCGAGGAGCAAAGACCGGAGACAAGGTCACAGCTCGCATCGTGGACTGGCCGGAGGGAGCACGCAACCCCGTGGGACGGGTCGTGGAAGTGCTGGGACGTGCCGGAGACAACGAGACGGAGATGCACGCCATACTTGCCGAGTTCAATCTCCCCTACACCTATCCCAAGAACGTAGAGGATGCCGCCAACCAGATCAGCGACCAGATCACGCCGGCAGACATCGCCGGACGCGAGGATATGCGCGACCGCCTCACCTTCACCATCGACCCGCGCGACGCCAAGGACTTCGACGATGCGCTGAGCTTCCGCGAAATACCCAACGGAAAATCCCCGAATAGTAAATTATATGAGATAGGCGTCCACATCGCCGATGTCAGCCACTATGTCACCGAGGGCTCGGTCATCGACAAGGAAGCCGTGCGGCGAGGCACCAGCGTCTACCTCGTGGATCGCACCGTGCCCATGCTGCCTGAGCGACTCTGCAACTATATCTGCTCCCTGCGCCCAGACGAGGACAAACTGACCTACAGCGTCATCTTCGAGATGAACGACAAGGCAGAAGTCAAGCGCTGGCACCTGGCACACACCATCACACGCAGTGACCGCCGCTTCGCCTACGAGGAAGTGCAGGCACTGTTCGAGGCACGCGGAGAGGCCAGCCCCGAAGACCTGCAGAACGGACCGCAGGCAAAGGCACCCGACGGGGAAGTGCCCTGGTTCGATAACCTCACGGAAGAACAGAAGGCTTCACCGCTCGGAGAACTGGAAGGAGCGCTGATCTGCCTGAACCGACTCGCCAAACTCCTGCGCCAGCGACGCTTCCAGAAAGGAGCCGTGGACTTCGACCGCCCGGAGGTGCGCTTCGAAATCGACGAACACGGCAAGCCCCTGAGCACCTACATCAAGGTTGCCAAGGACGCCAACAAGCTCATCGAGGAATTCATGCTGCTGGCCAACCGCACCGTGGCCGAGAGTATCGGACGTGTGCCCAAGGGCAAGAAAGCCAAGGTACTGCCCTACCGCATCCACGAACAGCCGGATCAGGACAAACTGGCAAACCTCAGCCAGTTCGTCACCAAGTTCGGGCGCAAACTGAAGTACACAGGCACCAAGACCGAGATATCCCGCAACCTCAACAAACTCCTCCACGATGTCCACGGATCCAAGGAGCAGAACCTCGTGGAGATGGTGGCTCTGCGCGCCATGATGAAGGCCAAGTACTCCACAGTCAACATCGGGCACTACGGTCTGGCATTCGACTACTACACCCACTTCACATCGCCCATCCGCCGCTATCCCGACCTGATGGTCCACCGCCTGCTCTCGCGCTATGCCGAGGGCGGTCGCAGTGCCAACGCTGAGAAGTACGAGGCGCTGTGCGAGCTCTCCTCCGAGAACGAGCAGACTGCCGCCCTGGCCGAGCGAGCCAGCATCAAGTACAAGCAGGTGGAGTTCATGGCCGACAAGATTGGCAAGCCCTTCGACGGCATCATCTCCGGAGTCACGGAATTCGGTATCTATGTGGAACTCAACGACAACCATTGTGAGGGAATGATACCCCTACGCGACCTGGACGATGACTTCTATGAGTTCGACGAGCGCAACTACCAGCTCTGGGGCAAACGCCACCACCGCCGTTTCACCCTCGGCGACCCCATCCGCGTACGTGTGGCCCGGGCCAATCTCGACAAGAAACAACTCGATTTCGTGCTCGATCCTGAACAGTAGTTTTTCCCTCCTTTCACACACAAAATAGCCTTCTGCCCACAACTCAAACGGTGCGCAGAAGGTTCCTTTTCACCTTTTCTTTGCTCTTTTCTGACGAAAAGCCCAAAAAGGTGAGAAAAGATTTTGCTATCTGCAAGATTTTGACTACTTTTGCACGCGTTTTTTAAGGATTATCACATAAAAACATCATAACACCCACATGGAAAAGATTCAAGAACTCACCGACAAAATTCGTCGCGAAGGCGTAGAAAAAGGCCAGGAGGAAGCTGCACGCATCGTTGCAGAAGCCAAGCAGCAGGCCGCTAAAATCGTGGCTGATGCCAAAGCACAGGCCGAGGCCATCGCCCAGAAAGCCAAGAAAGATGCTGCCGAACTCGACCAGAACACCAAAAGCGAGCTCCGGCTCTATACCAGCCAGGCTCTGAACGCCCTGAAGAGCGAAATCACGAACGTCGTCACCGACCGCGTAGTAGCACAGAGCGTCAGCTCACTGACCGGTGACAAGGACTTCCTCGGACGCTTTGCAGTGGCCATCGCCACGGAATGGGCCAAGAAACAGGAAATCGTCATCTCCGCTGCCGATGCAGAAGCCCTCAAGGCATACTTCGCCCGCGAGGCAAAGGCGCTGCTGGACAAGGGCGTCAAGATCGAGAAAGTCAATGGCCACCAGACTCTATTCAGCGTGCAGCCTGCCGACGGCAGTTACCGTGTGGACTTTGGCAAGGAAGAGCTGGAAGCCTATTTCAAGAACTTCCTCCGCCCTCAACTGATTGACATGCTGTTCTGATTTAAGGATTTAAAGGTTTTATATTGCAGGATTGACCCCCGGATGGTTCCCTCTCGGAGAACACCCGCTGACAAGAATGCAAAATCATTAAATCACAAATCATTAAATCGTTAAATCCAAGATATGGCAAACTACTATTGCTTAATGGCGGGCCTGCCCGATGTGAAGCTCACCGACGCAAAGCCCCGGCACTCCCTGCTCCAGATGAAGGAGGAACTGGAAGGCATCCTGGAGCCTCAGGACGAACGCCTGCTCCAGACCTACTTCCTCCGCTTCGACTGCGAGAATCTGGTAGACATGCTGGAAGCAAGCAGGCGCAAGAGCCCCTACGACATCATCGTAGACCCGTCCAAGGTGCTGCCTCTCACTGAAGACGAAGAGAGGTGGAACAAGGCAGCCCTCTACGACCGACCCACGATGAAGCAGTTCGTGGAGGAAGCCAGGGCTACCGACGGTGCCGTCAAAGGCTTCCCCGCATTCATGGCGGACTTCGTGCGTGCCTACGACGTGCATCAGAACGACTACAAGTGGTTCGCGCGCGATGTCATGATGGTAGCCTACTACGACTACGCCCGCCAGTGCCCCAACACGATGATGGCGGACTGGTACGAACTGAACTTCAACATCCTCAACATCCTTACCGCCCTCATCGCCCGCCGTCAGGGTTGGGTCCTGGCAGACTACGTGCAGGGCAGCGGACCGGTGGTCAACGCACTGCTGAAGCAGAGCGTGCAGGCCGACTTCGGGCTCGGTGCTGAACTGGACTATGTGCAGCCGCTGATGCGCGCTGCCGAGACCACGGATCCCGTGGACAAGGAGCGCCAGATCGATGCCCTCCGCTGGGCTTGGCTGGACGAGCGCACCTTCTTCGAACCCTTCGACATCACGGCACTCTTTGCCTACCTCGTCCGTACGGAGATCCTCGAGCGATGGGCGTTGCTCGACCCCGAACAGGGACGGCAGCGGTTCACACGGATTATCGAGGACCTGCGAGGAAGCGTCAAGGTACCCGAGGAATTCATCCGCCGATGAACGGCGGGTGGAACCGACATTTGACATTTAACATTCGACATTTAACATTCAACCGAATATATGACAAAAGGAACAGTTAGAGGCGTGATCGCAAACATGGTCACACTTCGCGTGGACGGACCCGTCAGGCAAGGCGAAATCTGCTACATCGAGACCGGTGGTGACAAGCTCATGAGCGAGGTCATCAAGGTCGTCGGACAGGACGTCTACGTACAAGTCTTCGAGAGCACCCGCGGACTGAAGGTCGGAGCAACGGCCGAGTTCACGGGACACATGCTCGAGGTGCAGCTCGCACCCGGCATGCTGAGTAAGAACTTCGACGGTCTGCAGAATGACCTCGACAAGATGGAGGGCGTGTTCCTCCGTCGCGGACAGTACACCGACCCGCTCGACCGCGAGCGCCTGTGGGACTTCGAACCCATCGCCAAGGTGGGCGACAAGGTTGAGGCCAGCGCATGGCTCGGAAAGGTCGAGGAGAACTCCCAGCCCCTGAAGATCATGGCTCCCTTCCAGATGCAGGGAACAGCCACCGTCAAGAGCATCGCCAAGGCCGGACAGTACCGCGTCGAGGACACCATCGCCACACTCACCCTCGAGGACGGCACCGACCTCGACGTCAACATGATCCAGCACTGGCCTGTGAAGTTCGCCATGACGAACTACCGCGAGAAGCCACGTCCCTTCAAGCTTCTGGAGACGGGCGTCCGCACCATCGACACCTTCAACCCCATCGTCGAGGGCGGCACGGGATTCATCCCAGGACCTTTCGGAACGGGTAAGACCGTGCTTCAGCACGCCATCTCCAAGCAGGCCGAAGCCGACATCGTCATCATCGCTGCCTGCGGTGAGCGTGCCAACGAGGTCGTGGAAATCTTCACCGAGTTCCCGGAACTCGTAGACCCCCACACCGGCCGCAAGCTGATGGAACGCACCATCATCATCGCCAACACCTCCAACATGCCTGTCGCTGCCCGCGAGGCTTCGGTCTACACCGCCATGACCATGGCCGAATACTACCGTGCCATGGGACTGCGCGTGCTCCTCATGGCCGACTCCACCAGCCGCTGGGCACAGGCTCTGCGCGAGATGTCCAACCGCATGGAGGAACTCCCCGGCCCCGACGCCTTCCCCATGGACCTCTCCGCCCTCATCTCCAACTTCTACGGCCGCGCCGGCTATGTCTACCTGAACAACGGCCAGACTGGTTCCATCACCTTCCTCGGCACCGTGTCCCCCGCCGGCGGTAACCTGAAGGAACCCGTCACTGAGAGCACCAAGAAGGTGGCACGCTGCTTCTACGGACTCGAGCAGGAGCGCGCCGACAAGAAACGCTATCCCGCCGTAAACCCCATCGACTCCTACTCCAAGTACCTCGAATACCCCGAGTTCGCAGCTTACATCAAGGAGCACATCAACGAGACCTGGATTCCCAAAGTGCTCGACCTGAAGACGCGTATGCAGCGTGGTAAGGAGATTGCAGAGCAGATCAACATCCTCGGCGACGACGGCGTGCCCGTTGACTACCACGTAACCTTCTGGAAGTCCGAGGTCATCGACTACGTCATCCTCCAGCAGGACGCCTTCGACGAGGTCGATGCCGTGACACCCCTCTCGCGCCAGGAAGAAATCCTCAACCTCGTCACCGAGATCTGTCAGCGTGAATTCCACTTCGACAACTTCCTGGAAGTCACCGACTTCTTCCGCAAGCTCATCAACCTCTGCAAGCAGTGGAATTATTCCACCTACAAGAGCGAGCAGTACGAGAACTTCAAGAAGCAAATAAAAGAGTTCATCAAGTAAGACCCTCCCCCCGCCCTCCCTTGTAGGGAGGGGTGGTCACTCGTCAAGAAATGAATACAAATAAGAACCAATAGCAAAAGTATCTACTCCCCGCCCTGCAAGGGAGGGGCAGGAGGTAGGTCTAATAATAGTTATGGCTACAGCATTTCAAAAAATTTATACCAAGATCAGCCAGATCACCAAGGCCACCTGTTCGCTGAAGGCAACAGGCGTAGGCTACGACGAACTGGCCACCATCAACGGCAAACTGGCCCAGGTGGTGAAAATCATGGGCGACGATGTCACGCTTCAGGTCTTCGAGGGCACGGGTGGCATCCCCACCAACGCCGAGGTCGTCTTCCTCGGAACGTCTCCGTCACTCAAGGTCAGCGACCAGCTCGCAGGACGCTTCTTCAACGCTTATGGTCAGCCCATTGACGGCGGACCTGCCATCGAGGGCAAGGAAGTGCCCATCGGAGGTCCCAGCGTGAACCCCGTGCGGCGCAAGCAGCCCAGTGAGCTCATCGCCACCGGTATCGCCGGTATCGACCTGAACAACACCCTCGTCTCCGGACAGAAGATCCCGTTCTTTGCCGACCCCGACCAGCCCTTCAACGAGGTCATGGCCATGGTGGCCCTCCGCGCCAAGGTCGACAAGATCATCCTCGGCGGTATGGGTATGACCAACGATGACTACTACTTCTTCCGCAACACCTTCTCCAACGCCGGCGCGCTGGACCGCATCATCTGCTTCATGAACACCACCGAGGACCCTGCTGTGGAGCGTTTGCTCGTGCCTGATATGGCACTGACGGCTGCCGAGTACTTCGCCGTGGAGAAGCACGAGACAGTGCTCGTACTGCTCACCGACATGACCTCCTACGCCGACTCCCTCGCCATCGTCTCCAACCGCATGGACCAGATTCCCTCCAAGGACTCTATGCCCGGTTCCCTCTATTCCGACTTGGCCAAGATCTACGAGAAGGCCGTGCAGTTCCCCGAGGAAGCCGGAGGCGGCAGCATCACCATCATCGCCGTCACCACCCTTTCCGGAGGCGACATCACTCACGCCGTGCCTGACAACACCGGTTACATCACCGAGGGTCAGCTCTACCTGCGCCGTGACTCCGACGTCGGCAAGGTCATCGTCGACCCCTTCCGCTCACTCTCACGTCTGAAGCAGCTCGTGGCCGGAAAGAAGACACGCAAGGACCACAGCCAGGTCATGAACGCTGCTATCCGACTCTACTCCGATGCCGCCAACGCAAAGACCAAGCTCGAGAACGGTTTCGACCTCACAGACTACGACAACCGATGCCTCGCCTTCGCCAAGGACTACGCCACGGCCATCCTTGCCATCGACGTCAATGTCGACACCACCGAGATGCTCGACGTCACCTGGGCACTCTTCCGCAAGTACTTCAAGCTCGAAGAGGTCAACATCAAGAAGGAGTTCACCGATATTTACTGGAAATAAATGGCAATCAAGTTTCAATACAACAAGACATCGCTCCAGCAGATCGAGAAACAGCTGAAGATGCGACAGCGCACCTTGCCCATCATCAAGAGCAAGGAGACGGCGCTGCGCCTCGAGGTCAAGCGCTGCAAGGAAGAGGTGACTGCGTTGGAGGCGAAGCTGCAAGAACAAATCGCCGGCTACGAGTCGATGTACGCCCTCTGGGGAGAGTTCGACGCATCGCTGGTGGAACTGAAGGACGTCCAGATGAGTGTGAAGAAGATTGCGGGCGTGCGCGTACCCGTACTTTTAAATATAGTACTCGAGGCAAAGCCCTTCGGAATCTTCAGCGCTCCCAAATGGTACTTCGATGGCATCAACCTCCTACAGGGACTCGCCAAGACCGCTGTAGAGAGGGAGTTCGCCGTTGCCAAATGCGACCTGCTGGACCACGCACGCCGCAAGACCACGCAGAAAGTGAACCTCTTCGAGAAGGTGCAGATCCCGGGATTCCAGGAAGCCGTGCGCAAGATCAAGCGATTCATGGAGGACGAGGAGAACCTGTCCAAGTCCAGCCAGAAGATCCTCAAATCCCTGCAGGAAAAACGCAAGGCCGAAGAGGAAGAGGAAGCCACCGGCGCCCCTGCGACCGAAAATAAGGAAGGAGGTAACGCATGATACAGAAAATGAAGAAACTCAACTTCCTGGTTTACCACAGGGAGTATGATCAGTTCCTGCACCAGCTGCAAGACCTCGGTGTCATGCACATCGAGGGAGGAGCCGTCGCCGACAACCAGTCCGAGGCTGTCAATGCAGACCTCGCAGAACTACATCGCGTCAACGACCTCCTGAAGCGTACCGCCGACCTCCTCCAGAGCGAACCTGCCGCTGCATCCTCATCGCCTGCTGAGGGTTCGGCATCCGGAGCCGCTGCCGACAACCTCCCCGCCGAGTTCGAGACACTCCTCGACCGCGCTGCGGCCCTCTCCGCACGCGAGAAGGAACTCGCCGCACAGATCGACCAGCTCACTCCCTGGGGCGAATTCGACCCCGCCTACGTGCAGGAACAAATGGCCCTCGCCGGCTGTGAGATGCACTTCTTCACAGCCCCCACCAAGGCCTTCCGCAAGGAGATAGCCCCCAACTACCCCGTAGAGGTCATCAGCGAACAGAAAGGCACCACCTACTTCGTTGCCATCTCTCGCATCGCACCGGCGGACTCCGTGGACACTCCCGAGGAAGAGGCATCCGCCGATTCCGCCAGTGCAGTAGCATCCATCCCCGCTACGCCTGTCACCCTACCCTTTGCCGCCCTCAGCGCCCTCAGCACCGAGCACGACCAGACGGTGACAGACCATGCCACGACCTTGTCGCAGCTCCGCACCCTCGCTGATGCCAGCACCGCCGAACTCACAGCTCTGCGCGACCAGCTCGCCCAGCGCCTCTCCTTCGACTACGTGCGCACCACCACCGAGACCGCCGCTGACGACCACCTCATGGTGCTCCGCGGATGGATTCCCGCCGACAAGGAGTCCGACATCTCTGCCGCCTTCGCCGATAGTGCTGCCTGGTACGAGATCTCCAGCCCCCAACCCGGCGATGACGTCCCCGTATGCCTGAAGAACAACCGCTTCTTCAGCCTCTTCGAGATGATTACCGAGCTCTATATGCTCCCGAAGTACAACGAACTGGACCTCACGCCCTTCTTTGCACCCTTCTACATCCTCTTCTTCGGACTCTGTCTCGGAGACTCCGGCTACGGACTCTTCATCACCCTGCTGGTACTCGCCGTGAAGTTCATCAAGAAGGATCTGACACAGGCCATGCGGGCTGCATTGAACCTGCTGCTGACCATGGGCATCTCAGCCATGGTATGCGGACTCCTCTCCGGAGCATTCTTCGGCTTCAACCTCTATAATCTCGGCGTACCGCTCTTCGACAGCATCGGCAGCGTCGCACATCTGGAGAACAGCCAGCTCTTCAACCTCTCGCTCATTCTCGGCTTCATACAGATTATCTTCGGTATGATCCTGAAGGCCTACAACCGCACCATCCAGTTCGGCTTCGGCTACTCCCTGAGCACCATCGGTTGGATCATGATCATCCTCTCCCTCGCGGTCTCGATGTTCCTGCCCGACTACGCTGCCGTCGCCCGCTGGTTCACCTATGCAGGACTCGCGCTCGCCTTCTGCTACAACAGCCCCGAGCTCTACCGCAAGAACCCCGTCACCGGACTGCTCATTAACGTCGGCTCCGGCCTCTGGGATGCCTACAACACCGCCACCGGCATGCTCGGCGATATGCTGTCCTACGTGCGCCTCTTTGCCCTCGGACTCTCCGGAGGCATCCTCGCCACCGTCTTCGACAGCCTCGCCACAGGTCTGGCACCGGACAACGTCATCCTCGGACCCATCGTCGTAGTGCTCATCTTCGTCGTCGGACATGCACTGAATATGTTCATGAACGTCCTCGGAGCATTCGTACACCCCATGCGACTCACCTTCGTCGAGTTCTTCAAGAACGCCGGTTACGAAGGAGGCGGCACGGGCTACAACCCCTTCAAATAACAAACAATAAAACAACAAATAATCAAAAAAACAAAACATTATGGATCTCAACCTCCTCATTGCCTATCTTGGCATCGCAATCATGGTAGGCCTCGCCGGAATCGGCAGCGCCTACGGAGTCACCATTGCTGGCAACGCTGCCGTCGGCGGCCTGAAGAAAGACAGCAAGATCTTCGGTAACGCCCTCGTGCTCACCGCCCTCCCCGGTACTCAGGGTCTGTACGGCTTCGCTGGCTTCTACATGTGCCAGAACATGTTCAACCTGCTGACGCCCCAGATCACCGCCATCCAGGCTGCCACCGTCTTCGGTGCCGGTCTCGCCTGCGGTCTGGCTTGCCTCTTCTCCGGTATCCGCCAGGGTCAGGTCTGTGCCAATGGTATCGCCGGTATTGCCCAGGGCCACAGCTACCTCTTCGGTAACACCCTCGTGCTCGCCGTGTTCCCCGAGCTCTACGCCATCGTCTCCGTAGCCCTCGTCTACATGGCTGGCAGCGCCGTTGCCGCCTGATAGCATCGCCATCCCCCGGCTGCATTTGGCAGCCACCATAAACCAAGTGCGCAGGTTCCCTTCATCCGGAACCTGCGCACCTTTTTTCTACTCATCTTTCTCAATCTTGTCAAGATAGCTCTGCCTAATGATTGCATTCATGTCTTTTATAATAGAAATTTGCGGCAAAGATAGCCCTTTTATCTTTTATAAAAGACAAAAAAGTAAAAAAACTACATTTCTTCCACTATGATTAGGTCTTTTTTGACGATTTTCTGCATTTCGCCCTTCCTTTTTCTGTAACTGCTCAGTGTAACACGAAGGCCAATGCGGGATGCTGCATTGACCCTTCGGTGTTCACTGGGAATCTGGACAAATATCAAGTAATGAACTTATGCGCAGAACTACTATAGGAGTTCGATTTCTTGTTCCGTCAGTCCTGTCAGTTCGGCAATCT